>CALWDO010000001.1 GCA_944376715.1 uncultured Lachnoclostridium sp.
ACCCGCATGAGTAGCGCCAATCTTTACGTTCAGATGCGGATAGCCGATGGAGTTGCGGACCTGCTCAAAAGCACGTCCCGACGCGAACATGGCAAAACTGGAAGCGAACGGGATCTTGCCGGTCGTTGCAAGTCCTGCTGCCACGCCCATCATGTTTCCTTCTGCGATACCGCAGTCAATATGTCTGTCCGGGAATGCTTTCTTGAATACGCCCGTCTTCGTAGCACCTGCAAGGTCTGCGTCCAGTACCACGATATTCGGGTACTCTGCACCCAACTCTGCCAATGCATTACCGTAACTCTCTCTTGTTGCGATCTTCTTTACTTCTGACATAACGCTTCACCTACCTTCTCTAAATCTGCCATAGCGACTGCATACTGCTCATCGTTCGGAGCGGTTCCATGCCAGGAAGCCTGGTTCTCCATGAAGGAAACTCCCTTGCCTTTTACTGTTTTCGCGATGATTGCCACCGGTTTGCCTTTCACCGTCTTCGCTTCCTCGAACGCCGCGCGGAGCTGATCCATGTCGTTGCCGTCCGCCACATTAATCACATGGAAATTGAACGCTTCGAATTTCTTGTCGATCGGGTACGGCGAGTTTACATCCTCAATCTTTCCATCGATCTGAAGACCGTTATTGTCCACAATCACTACCAGGTTGTCCAGATGTCTGTGTCCTGCAAGCATGGAAGCTTCCCATACCTGTCCTTCCTGAATCTCTCCGTCCCCAAGAAGGGTGTACACACGATAGGACTTCTGATCCATCTTTCCGGCGATAGCCATACCTACTGCCGCGGAGATTCCCTGTCCCAGAGATCCTGAAGACATGTCCACTCCCGGAAGATGCTGCATACAAGGATGTCCCTGTAAATGAGAACCAACATGGCGAAGAGTCACCAGGTCTTCCACCGGGAAATACCCCCTGTGTGCCATCACACTGTAATAGCCAGGAGCCGTATGACCCTTTGACAGTACAAAACGGTCTCTGTCCGGATCTTTTGGATTTTTCGGATCGATATTCATCTCCTCAAAATACAGGTAGGTAAAAATGTCAGCTGCGGACAAAGATCCGCCCGGATGGCCTGATTTTGCGCTGTGTACGGCAGTCACAATGCCTTTACGGACTTCATTTGCCATTTTCTTCAATTCTAAAGTCTGCATGATTCTCTCCCTTTCCATACAAAATTATACATTTTTATCATACCACAAATTCCGCACATTTCAAGATCATATCTTACTTTACGGACATCCTGCGAGCATTTTTTCCGCCGCTTTGCGCACAACTTCTCCAAACTGGGAACCGCAGTGCTCCATCTCTGTCAGCACCAGACGGATCCCCTCGTCGGTATAATACCAGTTTTCTCTGCTGATTCCTTTGGTCACCACCGGAGAGACAAGGATCTTCGCCTCCGGAAAACATGCCTGGTAATAAAGGCTTGCTCTTCTTGCGTGATATGCCTGACAGCAGAGAATTGCCTTTCTGACAGACATTCCCGTCGCATCTGTCACCTCTCGTGAACGCAGAGCGTTCTCATATGTAAAAGTCGCCTTGTCCTCTCTCCAGATCGCCTCTTCCGCAACTCCCTGCTCTCTGAGCATATGATGAAGATACTCCCACTCCGTGCCATAAGCAGGATCACCGGTAAACTTTCCCGTCAACTTCCCGTATCTGCCGGAAGGAAGGATCACCGGAGCATATCCCTTTTTCCAGAGTTCTGCAGCATGTATGGCAAGCATGCCTTCATCCGAACCGGGGATAAAGATAATATCGGATGGCTCCGGCCTGTCTTCCAGGAATATAAATTCCGTGAATGCATCCAGAACACTCATTTTAAAATTCCGCTCTCTGCGACAGCCTTCACAGCTTCCCGGATCGTATCCACCGGATATACCAGCGCCAGACGCACGTAACCTTCTCCCAGATCCCCGAAGCTGCTGCCCGGCACCACGATCACTCCGGCTTTTTCCGCCAGATCCATGGCAAATTTCTCGCTGTTGTCATAGTTTTTCGGAATCGGAGCCCATACGAACATGGTTCCGTCACAGTCCGGCACTTCCCAGCCGATCTCAGTCAGCCCGCGGCTTAACGCGCGGCTTCTGCGTTCGTATTCCCTGCACTGATCCTTTACGCTGTCCTGGGGACCTGTCACCGCCGCGATCGCCGCATACTGAACCGGCAGGAACGTACCGTAATCGATCTGGGAACGCACCTTGCGGAACGCCTCAATCACTTCAGCATTTCCCAGCGCGAAAGAGATACGCATTCCGGTCACATTATAGGATTTGGACAAGGAAAAGAACTCGATGCCGGTCTCCATGGCTCCCGGATAAGACAAAAATGATTTTCCGGTCTTTCCGCCGTACACCAGATCCGCATAAGCATTGTCATGAAGCAGGATCACATGATATTTCTCCGCGAATGCGATGGCACTCTCATAGAAATCATCTCCCGCCACCGCGCACACCGGATTGGCCGGCGCGGAAATAATCATAAATTTGGCCTCCCTTGCCGTCTCCTCCGGAATATCGTCAAAGTTCGGCAAAAAATTATTTTCCTTGTACAGAGGATAGGTCACGCTTCTGGCTCCGGCCAGCTCCGGGCCTATGCCGAATACCGGGTATCCGGGATTGGGCACCAGCACCACGTCTCCGGGATCGCACAGTGCCAGCGCAATATGCGCCATCCCCTCCTGGGATCCGTACATGCTCATAATCTGATTGGTTCCAAGCTCTACGCCAAACCGTCTCCGATAAAATCCCTGCATCGCCTCCAACAGCTCCGGACGGTCGGACAGCGCGTACTTATAATTTTCCGGATCCTTCGCCGCTTCCAGAAAAGCTTCCATGATGTGGACAGGAGGCCGAAAATCCGGCGTCCCCACTGAGAAATTGTAGACCGTCCTTCCTTCTTTCAAAAGTTCCTCTTTTTTCTTATTCAACACCGAAAAGATCCCTTCGGGGAAAGCCTGGGATCTTTTGGAAAATTCCATCTTCATCTTATCCGCTCCTTGTTCTCTTTATTATTGGCAATAGTTCAGGACAGCATATTTTCTTGTCCTGCCGTCCTGAACTTTTACATGTTATTGTACCGGAACCGTACAGAAAGTCAAGTTTTGCCTTTCAGGCTATTGCAAATAAAAGCATATTCTGCTACATTGATAGGGATACTTCAGAAAACACAAAGAAATGAGAGGTTTTTTCTATGTCTAATAACTGTGATGAGACCAAATGCAACGGCGACTGCGCTTCCTGCGGCGGCGAGGGAGTCACGGTCACCCTGACTCTGGATGATGACAGCACGGTAGAATGCGCCATTGTAGGCATTTTCGATGCAGGAAGCAAAGAATATATCGCCCTGCTTCCTCTGGATGAAAATGGACAGAACGAAGACGGAGAAGTCTACCTGTACCGCTATACCGTTGACACAAACGGGCAGCCCAAACTGGACAATATCGAAAGCGACGAAGAATATGAGATCGCTTCCGACGCTTTTGACGAGCTGCTGGATTCTATGGAATATGACGAACTGGTCTCGGAAGACGAACTGAACTGAGAGCTTTTATTACATGACACATGGCTGCAAAAAAGGAGACACGGCATATGGAAATGCCCATGTCTCCTTTTTCTTTCGAAATATAAAAACTTATAACTCAATCTGAGCGATAACTTCTTTCAGTGCGTTTGCGCTTGCCTGAAGTTTTGCAACTTCCTCATCGTTCAGTTTCATCGGAACTTTACCATGAATTCCGTTCGGGCCTGCAAGAGTCAGCGTGCTGATGCATACATCCTCAATGCCATACTCTCCGTGCATCATAGAGGACACTGTAATCACAGAATCGGAAGATGCTGTCAGGATAGAGCAGAGCTTGCATACAGAAGCTGCAATTGCATAGAACGTAGCCCCTTTGTTAGCGATAACGATTCCGCCGGATTTGTGTACGAAATCAACCATGCCGTCCTTATCCAGATCTTCTACCTCTTTGCCGAAGGACTTCATCAATGCAGAATATTCATCCAGTTCTACGCCGGATACAGACGCGCAGCTCCACGGAACGAAGGAACTGTCACCATGCTCGCCAAATACATAAGCGTGGATATTGCCCTGTGCTACCTGGAAATGCTCAGACAGGCTGTTGCGGAGTCTTGCAGTATCCAGAAGAGTACCGGAACCGATGATCTGGTTCTCCGGAATACCGGAAATCTTCGTAAACACATAGGTCATGATATCTACCGGGTTGCTTACGATCACATAGAGTGCGTTCGGAGCAACTTTTGCGATCTCCGGAGCGATGCTCTTCATGATGTTTACATTCGTCTGGGTAAGCTCGATTCTGGTCTGACCCGGTTTACGCGCGATACCGGAAGTGATGATGACGATATCGGAATCTTTTGCATCCTCGTACTCTCCTGCCACCAGGGAGATCGGATCGCGGAAGCAGGTTCCCTGCGCGATATCCATCACTTCTCCTTCTACTTTTTTCTTATTGATATCGATCAGGACAATTGTAGATGCGATATCCATCGTTGAGAGGGTATACGCAATAGTGGATCCTACGCTGCCCGCTCCGATAATTGTAACTTTGCTTTTCATATAAGTAAGCTCCTTTCTCTCACGCAATCGTCTCTCTTACAGATAACTGCATGGTTCATGAATTGTATAATATCCACAACATATATCCTAATCTATTGACATTTTTTTGACAAGTCCTATTTTCATTTTTTTACAATTTTTTTGCGTAACGGTTCGGGACGGTTTCTTGTCCGGCCTTGGCCGGCAAGAAAATGCGCCATTTCATCTGTGCTCCGCCAGATACTCCTCCGCATAATGAGCGGCCACCGCGCCGTCTGCGGCGGCGGTTACCACCTGCCGCACCGCTTTCGTACGGATATCTCCCACGGCAAAGACCCCCGGAATATTAGTCCTGGTAGACTCGTCTGCCACAATATACCCGGACGCGTCCGTTTCAAGCACGCCTTTGAACAGTTCCGACGCCGGGACTCTGCCGACGCTGACAAAGACGCCGTCCACAGGAAGGACGGACCCTTTTCCAGTCTTCTTGTTGTGGATCCGCAGCCCGGTGAGCTTATCGCCATGGAGAAGTTCCGTCACTTCGCTGTTCCAGATAAATTCCACATTCTCCGCTTTCATAAGCGGTTCATGATAAACTTTGGTAGCGCGTAAAGTATCTCTCCGGTGAATCAGATAGACTTTTTCACAGATCCGTGACAGCACCAGCGCATCCATCGCCGCGGTATCTCCTCCGCCGACTACAGCCACCGTCTTTCCTTTAAAAAACATGCCGTCGCATGCCGCGCAGTAGCTGACCCCGCGGCCGATCAGCGCGTCCTCTTCCGGGACTCCCAGCTTCCTGGGAAACGCTCCCGCGGCCAAAACTACGCTGCGCCCCTGAAAATCTCCTTCGCTGGTATGCACCGTCTTCACCGGGCCTGTCAGATCCGCCCCAAAAACATCCGCCAACTCTGTCTTGGCCCCAAAACGCTCCGCCTGGGCCTGCATCTTCTCCGCCAGTGTAAAACCATCGATTCCTTCCTCAAATCCGGGATAATTATCGATCTGTGTGCTCAATGCCATCTGTCCTCCTGCAGACAGTTTTTCCAGCAGGACCGTCTTCAGGCCTGCGCGCACACAGTACAGCGCTGCCGTATATCCGCCCGGGCCTCCGCCGATCACTACTACATCATAAATCTCTCTCATACGTATCACCTGTTATTTCCATATTCTTCTATAAACGCTCCTATTGCCGCCTTGGAATCCGGCGCTACTACCGTTCCCACCGCTTTCCCGTCTTTGAACAGAATCAGAGTCGGGATTACTTCCACCTGATACTTTCCGGCAAGTTCCGGCTCTTCATCAATATTTACTTTGCCTGCCACGAGTTTTCCGCGGTATTGATCCGCAATCTTGTCGAAAGCCGGTCCGATTCTCCTGCAGTAAGTACACCAGGGCGCCCAGAAATCCACCAGAACCATTCCTTTGCCTTCTGCCACATAATCCTGAAAATCATTTTTCGTTATATTTATCGCTGCCATATTGATATCTCCTCTCTTGTACCGTTTTCCGGTTGTCTCTTCTGTTCATAGAATACCCGGGTACTGGAAAATCTTCCGTGACATTATCACGAAAATGTCCTATACTGATCCCATAAAGGAGAGATTACCATGGACATTTCCAATTATTTCCCGATCTGGGAACAACTGACGCCAAGCGAACAGGAAACGCTTTCCAGTTCCTGTTCCTCCCGTTCCATTTCCAAAGGGACTATGCTCCACAGCGGTTCCGGTGATTGTATCGGCCTGCTCGTCATACGTACAGGGCGCCTGCGCGCATTCTTATCTTCTGAAGACGGCCGGGAGGTCACTCTGTATCGGCTTTTTCCCCGGGATATCTGCCTTTTTTCCGCTTCCTGCATCATGCAGAATATTCAATTTGATATCTTTATCGAAGCGGAACAGGACACAGATCTCTGGGTCATTCCCTCCGGCATCTATAAAAAACTCATGGAGGAATCCGCCGTCCTGGCAAATTATACCAATCAGATCATGGCTTCCAGATTCTCAGAAGTCATGTGGCTGGTCGAACAGATCATGTGGAAAAGCATGGACCGGCGCCTGGCGTCTTTTCTGCTGGAAGAAAGCTCTATAGAAGGAAGTCCTGTGCTGAAGATCACACATGAGCGGATCGCCTCCCATCTGGGCACCGCCCGGGAGGTCGTCACCCGGATGCTGCGGTATTTCCAGGGCGAGGGATATGTACGCCTTTCACGGGGAACCATTGAAATCACAGATACCGGCGCTCTTCAGAAACTTGATATTTAGCGCATCCTCATATTAGGCCAGATTATTTCCACGTATTCATCCGGACACTGATAATCCACATACTCTTCTACGACGTTTCTCGCGGGAATGCCTTCCTTCCTCTCCACATAACGGAGCAGCGCCATACCGGATATGATCAAATCACAGGCCATCAGCACCATACAGATCCAGGTCACGATCTTGCCCGTCATGGGCGGGATCTTTTCAATCAGGGCGCTGAGCTTCGGATAGATGATCTTTACCCATACCAGCGCAAGTATTCCCCAAAAGATGCAGAACAAAAGATTTGTCCGCCCTCCGATATTGAACGGCATATCGCTGTAATCCCAGAATACTGTTCCAAAAAAGACCTCGCTGATCACGCTGCACATATATTCGTATGTACCTCCCAGGAAGAATCCTCCCAGGAAGATATACCGGTCGTCTTTATTGGACAGTTTATGAAGGAGGATCGTCAAAAGCGCTCCGCCCGCTCCCCATACGATGCTGAACGGACCGTAAAGCAGGCTGGCCCGGCTCATCCATCTCCCAGTCGTAACCCCGACAAAGACGGTCTCGATCACGACTCCGGCTACCGCTGTGATCACAAAGATCCAGAATACCTTATCCAGACAGATTCCTTTCGCGAACACATAATTTTTCCGGTTCTCTTCTTCTCCGTCATCTCCCGCCTGCAGCTTGGGATATGCTTTCTTCAAACGGTTCCAGATATGCGCCGTCAGACGGCTTCCCACAGTCTTTTTCTGTACCTGCAGCCCTGCCGCCAGCGTCCGCACCGTACCTGACTGAAGCTTCTTCCTGGACGCCAGATAGACGGCTGACGCATCTATGATCACCAGCACCAGAAGCACGA
The DNA here is from genome assembly GCA_944376715.1 of uncultured Lachnoclostridium sp. Classification (GTDB taxonomy): domain Bacteria; phylum Bacillota; class Clostridia; order Lachnospirales; family Lachnospiraceae; genus Hominiventricola. Next base: position 7,690 of record CALWDO010000001.1, read on the forward strand.
TGGATACAATCTGCACCAACAGATCCGGAAGGGCGTGAACCACCAGATACAGGAACGGATGAACCAGCAGTATCACCAGCATGGCGCATACCGCGGCCGCCGCCATATAAAGGAAGCCTTTTACCCTGCCTGCATAGACTGATTTTTCATCCTGGTTCCACAGCTTTTTCCCTGTCAGACGGTAGGATACTTCTGAAGCCAGCTGCGCCACCGCTGAAGTGATCACCATATATGCCACCGGCTGAAAAAGCCAGTGTTCTCTCAGCGTGGGCTGGATCAGAATCAGCAAAACTGCCGCTATCCCATAAGAAAGGGACAGCGGCAGATTCAGTACGCCGCGGTTGCAGAACCTTCCGGTCCTTACAGCCATGTACAAAACTTCCAGACACCAGCCCAAAAAAGAATAAATGAACAGAAAAAACAGCAGCTCAAAAATACTATAGTCCATATATGTGTTTTCCCTTTCCATATCAATTTCTTATTATTGTACTGGAAATTCTTTTTTTATTCAAGATTTAAATGCCGGGACAGAATATGCACGGTAATCAGGTGCCAGACCACAATCTGCAGGATCGTGACCAGAAGCAAAAACAGCAGATAAAAGGCGCTGAACATCCCTGCATTCTCCCCGTTGAAAAAATATACCCACTGGGGCGCAAGCACCGTAACAGCCATCATAAAAATCCCGGAGATCACTGACCAGGCCACGCCGATACCGATATAGGAGACACACGCCCCTACTACCCGGTGGCCTTCAAAAAGCTGCCCCAGCGCCATGGCCGCATATACACGATAAACACTTTCGGCGATGCCCGCTATGGAAAGCACTACAAACAGGACTACGCACCAGGACCACCAGAATACGCCTTCCTCTTCCACAATATAACCGATCAGGCTGCCAATCTGCCGCCATATATCATCCGCCGCGCCTATGGCGCCTACCGCTATCATCACACAGGACAGCACCGCTGCCAGGGAACTGATGCATCCTACAACCGTGGCGCAGATCCCTTTTGACAATACCAGCTCCCATGTTTCCACAGGAAGCGTGAACATCAGATAGCCTTCTTCTTTTAAAAGACCGTTCCAGAATCGCTGAATCACAAACAGGATCGTCATGACCAGAATCGCTATCATAACTCCAAAAAACACCAGCATGACGATCCCTGCCACAACGGTGCTTCCCTGCATCAGCGCCTGATTTCCCACGGTATTTTGAACTGCATATCCTGTCGCGCCGATCAGCCACCTTATTGAGCCGCTGAACAGCAGCGCGATCACCGGAGCAAGTATCCAGAGCGGTATCAATGTCCGGGATATAGATTTCATATCATATTTGATCAGTTTACCTAACATCTGCCGCACCTCCGCCATAGGGCACCGTCCGGAATACTTCCCGGAACAGTTCATCCACTGATTTTCCTTCCTTTTCGCGGATGTCGTCCACCATTTCCTGACGGACCACCTTGCCATTCTGGATAAAGAGCACTTCGTCCAGCACCCGTTCCACATCCGCGATCAGATGGGTGGAAATCAGAACGGTTCCTTCCGGGTTATAATTATTCAAAATCGTCGCCAGTATAAACTCTCTTGCCGCCGGATCCACACCCGCGATCGGCTCATCCAGAAGATACAGCTTTGCCCTGCGGCTCATGACCAGGATCAGCTGTACTTTTTCTCTGGTACCTTTGGACAAAGTCTTCATCTTCTGATTTGTCTGAATCTGAAGCACATCACACATCTGTTCTGCTTTTTCTCTGTCAAAGTCTTCATAAAAATCCTGAAACAGATCAAACATATCGCTGACTTTCATCCAGTCCGCGAAATAAGTCTTATCCGGCAGATAACTGACCACAGACTTGGTATAAATTCCCGGCGTCTCCCCGTCGATCAGTACCATTCCTCTCTCTGGATGCAGAAGACCGTTCAGCACTTTCATCAGAGTCGTCTTTCCTGATCCATTAGGCCCGAGAAGCCCCACGATCCGACCGCTGGACAGTTGAAAATTCAAGCCGCCGAGAGCCTCTTTTTTTCCATAATATTTCCAGACATCCTGACACTGTATCAATATCTCACCCATCTAGCTTCCACTCCTCTTTAACAACTCCAGCGCCTGTTCCCTGGTATAACCCAGCTGTTCCGCCGCTTCATAAAACTGCCGGATCAGTTCATGCGCCAGTTTTGCCCGCATGCCGTCCAGCACTGAATCGTCCTCTGTCACTGTCCGGCCCGCAGTGCGGTTCGTTACTGTGAGCCCCTCTGCGTCCAGACCTGCCAACGCACGCTGCATGGTATTGGGATTCACTCCTGCTTCCGAAGCCAGGTCCCTTACGCTGGGCAGTCTCTCTCCTGCGCGGAACCGGCCGGTAAGAATCATCCTGGTCAGCTGCTCCTGCAGCTGGATCCAGATCGGGCGGCTGTCATCCAGTTTCCATTCCATCTGCTCACTCCTTTGCCGCGTATTATTGTATTATTTGTATAATGCAATAATATTATACCACAGTCCTCTTGTCAACCCTGTTTTTAAAAAACAGCGGACCCAATCTGGAACACCAGAAATGCCATGACCCATGCGACCAAGAGCTGCATACACACCATCACGCCGGTCCATTTCCAACTTCTGGTCTCCCGTTTCACCGTAGCGAGCGTTGCCAGACACGGTACATAAAGCAGGCAGAACACCATTAACGCATAAGCATTTACGACGCCGAATCCCATACTTTCCAATACGCTTGCCAGGCCGCTCATACCGGAAGCGCCGGTTACATTACCGATTCCAAACAAGACGCTGCAGCTGGAAACTACAACCTCTTTCTGTGCAATGCCGGCGATCAGCGCCAGTACAATCTGCCAATAGCCAAGCCCAAGCGGAGCAAATACAGGCACAAGCGTTTTCCCAATCAAAGCGCCGAAACTCTGATCCATGTTTGTCGTAAAGCCCTGAGGTCCTAAATTCATTACAAACCACATAATCATGGAAGCGAGGAAAATAGTGGTTCCCGCTTTTGTCAGGTAATCTTTTACCTTTTCCCATACATAGACCCAGATCGTATGAGCATTGGGAGTCTTATATTCCGGAAGTTCTATCAGCAGCATGTTGCTGTTTTTGCTTTTATCTATCATTTTCATAATAAATGCCGCAAGGATCGCCACCACAAGTCCCAGAACATACATGGAAAACGCCGCAACCATGGCCATATCGCCGAAAAACATCTCCGAGAAAAGCACATATATGGGCAGCCGCGCACTGCAGGACATAAACGGCGTAACCAAGATTGTCTTGAGCCGGTCTTTGGGATTTTCCAACACTCTCGAAGCCATCACCGCCGGCACTGTGCATCCGAATCCCAATATCATTGGAAGAAACGCGCGTCCGGACAGCCCGATCTTTCCCATAATGCCATCCATCACATAGGCTACTCTTGCCATATATCCACTATCTTCCAATATGGCGAGCGCCAAAAACAGAATAAATATATTGGGCAGGAAGGTCAGGATACCGCCTACGCCGGCAAAGATACCATCGGCAACCAGGGATACCAAAAGTGAATTCGTGTGAATTGCTTCCATACCCGTCCTTACCATTGCCGTCAGGTTGTCCAGCCCGATTTCAAAATATCCTTTAATCCAGTCTCCCACCGTAAATGTGAGGAAAAATACAAATGCAATAATCAGCAGAAATACCGGCAGCCCCCATACCGGATGGGTCAGAACGCGGTCAATACGGTCTGTAGATTCCGCTTTCCGGCTCCGGTTTACCACACATTCTGCCATAATTTCTTCAATAAAAGAAAATTTCTGATTGATAATTTCCTTCTCATAATCCCGCTCCAGGATGCTGTCCCAATCCAACGGATAGGCTTTACGGATTTCCACATCGTTCTCCATGATTTTAATCGCATGCCACCGCAGGTTATCCACTTTCAGATAGTTCTTCTTCAATAATTCCGAGATCTCGTCAATCTTATCTTCCACATCATCCGAATATACCATAGCGTACATTTTATGATGTTCTTCCACATCCTTGTGGTGGCTCTCTTTTTCCTCTTCTTCATGGTGATGAATCAGCTTCTCGCCTAAAACCTTGTCCTTGTGATGGGCAACCGCGTGGATCAGAATCTCCAGCCCTGTCTTTTTGCGCGCGGATACCGGCACGCAGGGGATTCCCAGCATCTCAGGCAGACGGTGCAGGTCGATCTCCATCCCCCGTTCCTGGACGATATCCATCATGTTCAGCGCCAGAACCACCGGTTTACCCAATTCTATCAGCTGAAGCGTCAGATAAAGATTTCTCTCCAACGCCGACGCGTCCGCCACATCAACAATCACATCCACCTCATCGCTCAATATGTACTGCCTTGTCACAGTCTCTTCCATAGTGTAGGAAGTCAGACTGTACGTACCGGGCAGATCCACCAGACGAAAGGTATCGTCGTGAAAGCGCATGGCTCCTTCTTTCTTCTCTACCGTTACTCCAGGCCAGTTGGCCACTTTTAAATTCGCGCCTGTATAGGCGTTAAACAATGTCGTTTTCCCGCAGTTTGGGTTCCCTACAAATCCAACCGTCAATTCTTTCTTGCTCATACTGGTTCCACCTCGATGTTCTTTGTGATCTGTTCTCCTACTGCAAACCGGGTTCCTCGGATCTTGATGATCATCGCCCCTTTTTTCTTTCTGTTCACCACAGAAATCACGGTTCCTTCCAGCATTCCCAGCACTTCCAGGCGGCGTTCCGTCTGGACGGGAAGATCCATATGCAGCACTTTGAGTCTGCTTCCTTTTGCTCCTTCATTTAATTTCATCTGTACACCTCTCACTCGTCCGCCCCGGTAGATTTACGCTGATACCTGTATCTTTCTGCCGTCCGGGGCACAACAATATAATGCAGCCGATAATATTTATCAGCTGCATTATAGCGAATTTTTATCATTTATGCAACCGGGCCCGGCTACTCAGCCGCAGTCACAGGGGTAATGGTGATATTGGCCGCTTCGATACCGGTTTTCCGTTTTACGATATCCTCGATCTGGGCTCGCTCCGCATCGCTGACCTGCGAATTGCTGACTACTACATCCGCCGAAGAGTCATTGATGCTGACCACCACGTCGTTGAATCCCTGGGCAGACAGCAATGTCTCTGCCGCAAGCTCTTTCTCCGCAATGTCGGTCATCTCCACCATCTCGTCGATGGCCCCCTGCTTCTGTTCGTCCGTGATATTGGTGCTGTTGATCAGCTCCATAAGAATTTCCTTATTCCTGGAACGAGTCTGTTCTCTGGTCACTTTCGCTTCCGACACCAGGCCCACACCCACACTGCTGCCCACCATCACCGTATCCCCGACTTCTGCTTCCGCCTGTTCCTCCGCCGCAGGCTCTGTCTCTTCCTCTGCATCTGTATCTTCATCCAGACTGGCGATATCTCCGGTCTCCTCCGTCCCGGTCTGCGCGTAGATATCTTCCGCCGAAATATCTTCAGCCACACTCGCATCCTCTGTGTCTTCGATCGCCGAGCTGTTGGCGCTCAATAAATCTTCGTCCAGTCCGGTCCCCGAATAATTCAGGTACCCGGCTACTGCGATCATGGCGGCCAGCGCGGTGATAATCATCTGATTTTTCTTGAATACCGGTTTCTTAAATATCTGCTTCACTTGCTTCCCTCCATTTTCATTATTTTAATTTTATGAGCCTCTATGCCAAATAATGCCTGCGCGGCCTCTATAATCTCCTGTTTCACTTTGCTGGAATCCCCGCCCTCTGCAATCACCAGGACGCCTTCCACTCTTGGATTGGTCTCAGAAGCCACATATGGAACCCGGCCGCTGCTTCCATTCTCCTCATATACCGTCTCTTCCTGCGCACTGTCTTCTGTGACCGTCTGATCCTTCTCCACCTGCTTTTCTCCGCTGCCTTCAAAGGTCAGCATGACTTCTACTTTTCCTACTCCTTCCACCTGGGACAAGAGCGTTTGCAATTTCTGTTCCATGCGGGCTTCATAACCGTCTTCCGCGGCTTCCTGCTGTATCTCTTCTTCCTCTTCTGCCACCGGTTCCTCTCTGTCTACCGGAATGGCTATTACCGCCAGCAAAAGTCCGAACAGCACCAGGATCAGGAGCTGGTCTTTTCTCGGCGGCCAGTATTTCTTTTTTATTTCATTCCATTTTACCGGCACAGTCTTTGCCTCCTCTCAGACATCTACCGAAATTCCTCCGCTTCCTGCACGGTCTCATACACCAATGCATCCGCATCCAGTGTTTCGGTCAGCCGGAAAATCTTTAAAACCGGCTGAAGCAATAACAGTACCAACAGAAGCCCCAGATAAAACCGTACATATTTTTCATAAGTTTTGCCGGGAAGCAGATTCAACACCGTCTGTTCCAGCAAGTAAAAAACGGCCACGTATCTCACCATATCCAGAATCTCCTGCATTCCAGCCTCTCCCTTCTCTATCCGGACGCCGCCGTCGCCAGAGCAATCGTCAGTAAAAATAACACCAGAACCGTAAAAACAGCCTGGAACAGCAGACGGACCGCATGCCCCATTCCGGTCAGGCAGTCAGTAATGCGCTCTTCGGACACCGGCTGCAATATGGCTGCCAGGAGATAATACGCTGCCATGATCACTCCCAGCTTCGCCAGCGGAACCAGACACAGAAAAATCAGCACCACCAGAGCGGCGGCTCCTACTCCATTCTTGATCAGCATGGCTGAACCAAGCACCAGATCCGTGATGGAACTGCCTGCATCTCCCACTCCCGGCACCATCTCAATCCCCTTGCTGACCGCGGAAGACCGGAAAGCATCCGCCGCCGGGGTAATCAGGCCCTGTATCATATGAAATCCCATAACCGCCGCCAGCACCGCCTTCAGGCTCCATCCCACCAGCATTTCCACCAGTTCCGCCAGACGTCCCAGTCTGGCTTCTCCTGACATCCCGTTGACCAGCGTCAGCAGCACATAGATCTCAATGCAGGGAAGTATGAATACTTCCGCCAGCCAGCGGACAGCCGAGATCAACAAGAGAATAAATTCATAATATAATCCTGCCGACGCCACCCGCGCCGATAAGGTCAGGGCGAGGAAATACGCAGGGGCAAGAACCGTCATAAAATCCCGCATATTCCCCATAACCTGATCCGCGATCCCCATGCTGTTCTGAAATGACGTCAACAGAAGCAGAAAAAGAAGCATATAAATCATGCAGAAGCTGATCTGTGAAACGCTGCGGTTCTGAAAAACATCGGCAAAATGGACCAGGACCGCCGCCGCGACGGCCAAAACCAGAATATGTACCCACATCTGTCTCTGCTGCAAGAGTTCTTTTAAAAATACGTCCTGCAGGAAAGCAGCCAGCGACTCCCAGGAAAACAGCCGTCCTCCTTGTGCTCCCTGTTTTACCATATTCCCGAAATCCAGGCTGTTTCCCAGAAGTTCGTCCAACAGCTGCTGGATCTCCGAAAAATCTATATCCTCCATATCAGCCTCCCAGGAATGTGCGCACAGTGTCCAGGAGCGCTGTCAGAATGGGGATACTGACTGCAAGTACCGATAACTTTCCAAACATCTGAATCTGTCCGGCTACCGCCTGGTATCCCGCGTCTTTGCATAGGTCGGAAGCAAATTCCGCAATATATGTGATTCCCACAATCTTGATCAGCGTCCGGATATATCCCGCATTCAGCGGCAGACTGTCCTGGATCGCTTCCAGTCCCTCCAGAATCACTCCCAGCTGCTCTGTCATATACCAGAAGATGAGCACACTGACTCCCAGACACAGATATATGGAATATTCTGACTTTAATGATTTCATCTGGAGCGCCAGAAGCACACCGGCGATCCCCAGCAAAGCTACCCGGACCATCTTTGTCCCTCCTATAAAGTAAACAGCCGCTGCATGGTGGTAAACAGCTCATATACATAAGGGATGATCCACAGGAGCACCAGGATCAGTCCGGCAAGACTGGTCAGAAATGCCTGTTCCTCCCTCCCGCTGTGCTTCAGTACCTGAGAAAGGACCGACACCAGGATACCCACCGCGGCAATCTTGAAAATCATGGTTTCATCCATCTTTCTTCCGTTTCCCGTCCTTCCTTTATATGATCAGAACCACCAGCGCCGCGCCGCTTAAAATACCCAGATACCGATACAGTTTTCTGCGGCTTCCTGCTGCCTGCTCCGCCTGCCCGGCGGACTGTCTCAACTGTTCCAGATAATAATCCAGCGTGCTCACCTGCATCTCCACGTCCAGACAACCGAGCATGCTTCCCAGCTTTTCCAGCTCTGTCAGCTCCTGCCTGGTAATATGCAGACCCGAAAAATATTTCTGCAGATTCCGCGTCCAGATCTCTTCCGCCGTTTGTCCGCTCCGGTTCTGCAGTTCCAGAGAGGTCTGACGGAAGAAATCGGAAAAAGGAGGCGACGTACTGCCGGACAGATTAAAAAAAGCCTCCGGAAGGGTCCGGTGCATATACCGGATCTCGCCTCTCAGCCGCAGCATCAGTTTCTGGAGCTGCAGCAATTCTTCGATCCGCAGTTCCAGCTCTCTCGCCATGGACATACCCAGCCCTGTACTGCCCGCCAGAATACACAGGATTCCCACTGCTTTCAGCATACTCTCTCCCCCTGTCTGTCCAGGATCTGCCCGATTCTGCCGGGAACCTTCCCTGCTTCCAGAAACACATACCGTTCAAACATTTTCTGCTCTATGATCTCTCTCAATACAGGTTTCAGCAAAAGCTCTTCCATACAGCTTCCGTGAACCGTGGCAAGCAGGACGCATCCGCAGTTCATGGCATAGCGGAGCGCTCCTGCGTCTTCTTTACTGCCGATCTCATCCACCGCCACCACGTCCGGCGCCATGGACCGGATCAGCATCATCATGCCATCCGCTTTCGGGCAGCCGTCCAGCACATCCGTACGCATCCCCACATCGTTTCCCGGCACTCCCCGAAAGCATCCGGCGATCTCTGAACGCTCGTCCACAACACCGACCGTCTTGCCCGGCCATAGTCCGGATCCGTCGGAAATCTGGCGGATACAGTCCCGGAGCAAAGTCGTCTTGCCTCTGCCCGGCGGAGAAACGATCAGTGTATGCAGCAGTCTTACTCCATCCCATATATACGGCATCAGAGGATCTGCGCAGCCCCTGATCTGATGGGCAAACCGGATATTCAGCGAAGAGATCTCCCCCAATGTCTTCACCCGTCTGGCTTCCATCACTGCTTTTCCGGAAAGTCCCACCCTGTGTCCTCCTGGAAGGGACAAAAAGCCCTGCCGTATCTCATCCTCATAGGCATAGAGCGAATAACTTCCCAGATACGACAGAATCTCGGCCACCTGATCCCGGCTCACCGTCCTGCCCGTCACCAGTTCCCTGTTCCGGTACCGGATCAGTACCGGGCGCTCCGCCCGGATCCGGATCTCCTGCAGGCCCTCCGAAGACAGATGAAGAGACTGTATCAGATCCCGGATCTCCCTTGGAAATATGGATAATACTTCGTCACACTGCATGTTTCCCACTCCTTACCCAAATATATGAGGCCGGGACAGGTTTTATGCTTTATACGTCAAAGAGCCAATGGAACAAATCCATCAGCTCTCCTGATTGATATCAATTATAAATTCTCGAACATTTTTTTCACTAATGTTTTCTTATCGCTTACAGTCCTGGGCATATATCTGCGGATCACCTGCTGAGGAGAAGCAAATCCCATCAGTTCCGCAATCGCGTCCGAACTGGCTCCTGCCTTCACCGCATGAATCGCATAAGTATCTCTCAACATTCTGGGAGTCACATTTCCCAGGCCGCAGGCGTTGGCTCTGCGCATCAACGCCGCCCGCATCCGGTCCATGCGTACAGGTTCTTTTTCTGATTTACGCAGAACAAATTCTTCAGGTTGTCCCTGATACTGCCGCCGCGTTTCCTCCAGTTCTTTTAACAATAATTCAGGCACCGGTATCGTACGCTTCTTTCTTCCGGTCAGCTGCTCCAATTCATACCTGCGGTTCTCTCCGGGAGCGGTATCTCTTCTTACCGCCAGAAAGTATTCCAGATGGAATTCGCCATTTTCAAAATCTACCTCTTTCCAGCGTAAAGCCGCCGCTTCGCTCAACGTCATTCCGGTATACAGGATCAGTTGAAATCCCAGCCCCAACGGGTAACCATCTTCATCTTTGTATCCAAACAAGGATGGCTTCAAGATATCCAGCCGAGCATCATCCAGCCAGTTCTTTTCTTCCCAGATATTTTTTCCTTTCAGTGTCCATGCCGGATCTGTACAAGGATTCTTCTCTATCAGGCCGGCTTTCTGGGCGTCACGCATACAGCCGCTTAAAACCGATAAAGTATTTCTTAGCGTTCCTTCTGTCATATAACCGCCCTTTGTTCCTGAAATCGGCGTATCCTGCAGTTGTTTCACCCATTGTCCAACAACTTCTTCTGTCATGTCTGTCAGCTTCTCTTCACCCAGATACGGAAGAATATGCCGCTCCATTATCTCCGCGTACATACATATGGTCGTCTCTTTTACAGCGTTAGGCAATATGCTTTGAAGCCAGATATATGCCCATTCTTCCAAAGTTTCAGCGGCATTCGAATCTCCCTGGCGAAATGCTTTTTTCTTTTCTTCCAGCTTTTCATCTGTCCGCTGTCCCCATTTTTTACTAATTGCAGACCTGTCGCATCCACAGCTTTTTACATGACCGTTTTTCAGGTCCCTGGTGGCAACGCTTTTTTCTCTCCCGCAGTCGCACCGGCAAATGACTTTCTGCAGTGTCGTATGATTATCTAAATCCTCTCCTATTACGGTCAATTTCCCGAACCGCCTGCCAATCATCTGCTCCGGTGTAGAACGAATACAGCCGCAGCTTTTCCTGCGGCCGCTTTTCAGCAAATATCCTGGCGCAACACAAATGTTGCCGCAATCACACTGGCAGTTCCACAGAGAAATCCTCTGTCTGCCAGTCTGGCCGTAACCGGCAAATCCGGTTACGACCAGTTTTCCAAACCGTTGTCCTGTAATATCTTTAACGGTTCTTGGCATTTTTCTTACTTCCTTTGTATTTTATTTCGTAAGTTTCCTCTTTTTGTATATAACAGCTCCGCACGCGGCCAGAGCAATCACTGCAACCGCCGCAAGAACGACATACAGCGTAATATTTCCGGTATCTCCTGTTTTAGCAGTGCCAACCTGCTGCGGCGTTGATGCTGCGCTGCCTGTACCGTTATCGCTGCTTCCACCGCTTCCGCTGCCCGAGTGGCTTCCGCTTCCGGACTTCACCTGCTGATTGGTGATCACAATATCCGCCGTATCGGCAGTCTTGGATACTGCCACCTGGCTTCCTTTCACATCAATCTGGTAGCCAAAGTCTTTTCCGCTGCTTACCACATTTCCGTCTTTATCCGTCTCCATTACATAGTAAGTACGGCTGCTTCCGTCCGCGGGCGTTTCCACGTTTATTTTTACCGTTACTTCGCTGGCGTCTGTCAGTTTCAGCTCAATGACATCACCGTAACGGTTCTGGTATTTGTTGTCCGTAAAGATAGATGCATAGAAGGACGTACTTACCTTCTTGGCAGCGCCCTTATTCGTCTGTACCTTCTTAGTGATGTTCAGTGTGGCGGTTCCGGCTGTCGGCTCTTCGGGTACGGGAGTCTCGGGTACGGTGTAGCTGACGGTGGGCTTCGGGAAGGTCTTGCTTCCGATATCTCCTTCTGTCGTTTTATATTCCAGAATCGCCGATTCGTTGGTCTGGATGCTCTCGTATCCCTTGCTTCCATCCCTGTCATACTGACCGTATGTACCTGCCTCGCTGCTCTTATTGACCAGCTTCAGCACATAGGACAATGTGAGATCGTTGGCATTTTCCACCGGAACATTGATTGTCCATACAAAGTGTTCTTCACCGGCTGCCCCCGGTACGTATTCCACTGTATATGGATAAACTCCACTCTCATCTGCAGTTCCGAAGTTCACCAGGTTCGCATTGGAAGAATCTTTCGTTCCTGTTACTTCTGTTCCTCCGACAGTCAGTCTAAAAGTATCTACATTTTTCAGGTCAAAGTCATTGCCGATCACGTCTGTTACGGTTCCGCTATTGATTGCGTAAAGGATCTGGTTCTCAATACCCTGAAATACCGTCTTCGCTGTACTATCGCTGATCTCCCCGCTTCCGGCATCAGACTGGCTAATCAGATAGTCCATCAGCTGTTCTCCATATGGATATTGTCCCCAATGATTTTCATCCATTTTTAATGCGAAAGCATAATCAACTTCATCAACCAAATCCCGGTAAACTGCTGCGCTCTTATAAATGGCAATTTCTGTGCCAATCAAAAAGTCATCTGCCGTTTTTCCATTATCAGTCCAATCAGGCTGGAAACTTATATATTTGTTGTTTTCACATGACGCAGTTGTCCCATCCGAATTATAGTAAGAAGCAAAATAAGGTTTTGTTGCTTCGTACTTTTTTAATATATCATTGCTGCCATTTACTAATGCTTCAAAAATAGTATTGGGGATTTCAGCGCTGCTTCCCGGCAGTTCACCTGGATATTTCATTTCTACTACGCTGTTTCCATTCTGAATGCTGTATTCACCATTCGATCCCTGCTGATACCAGACGCTCAGTGTATCCCCAGTGTCTTCATCTGTCCACAAATACGTAAGGCCATCACTGATTGTAATCAAATATGTCGTATAACCATCAATCTCGTCCGAAGCCAGAAGCTCCTGCGCGGACAGAAGTCCTGCATGATAGTTAGTTCCTCCGGTCTGAGTCTGTGACAACAAACTGTTTACATCTGTCTCCGGAGTTATGGTTGTCCACTCTCCTGAATCTGCATCTGCCCAGTAGTTGATTACTCCAACCTTTACATCCGTTTTGTCTTTCGATGCAAGTTCTTCCAACATAGCTGCAGCTTCATCACGAACATTTACGCTGGTAGAATAGTCAAGTACAAACAGTACGGCAACTTTGTTCTGGTTTTCCGTACTTCCAATGCCAAGCTGTACCGTCGTTTCATCATCTGCATTCAGTTCTTCTGCTTTTTTCGTAATATTGACATCGAAGCCGTCCGGATTTACATCCGGGGCATAACTCCTGTTCCACTTTGCGTATGCTACAGTCCAGTTAGCAGTCAATGGCTCGCTGAAATCAAACGCCTGTGTGCATTCCGGATCCGTATACCAGCCCGCAAATACATAGTTGTACTGCTCACTTCCGCTCTCACGCACCGGGACTGAATCAGGTCTTGTGCCAACCCCTTCATATGCAATCTGTGTCTGAGATTCTGGCATATTAGTCACGGAATCCGTGGTATTTGCATCAAACGTAAGCCCTACTAACGGTGCATAAACATAAGTTCCTATGCAGTCAAAACTATTTGAGTGCTCTGCTGCATGATCAAGATAATCTGCACAGGTATCTGTACATGAATAGCGAATTACACCGTAAGTATTTTCTGTAGCGTTATCAGTGATCTCTCCATTTTCCCAATCGTATTTGTGGTGAGCCAGTTGTGCTTCTGTCAAGCTGCCAATCTTCGCATTATCTTTGCCGATAATATCCGATCTGTCTGCAACATGATCATCATCGAACAAATCCGCATCATTATTGCTTGCCTTATTCTCTGCATTTCCACGGGCATAATCAGATTCCATGAATGGATTCAGGAATAAGATATGTGAAGCTACCTCCAACACATTCGCATCTTCTAAAACCGGTTCTGTGTTGCTCTTTAAATTGTCAGTGCTATTATCATTTAAATCATATGCTACAACGCTACTGCTTCCAATTGTTTCAATATCAGAATCTGTCGTTTGAACACTTCCCATCCTTCCAACAGCCCCCAACCATGCTGAGCCTGGCTGCGCTTCAGAAGTACAGTTATTTATACTCAGAGTATATCTTTGATATATTCCGCTTGACAATCTACCTGTCCAAGTATCTCCGGCACTATAACTTAATAACTTTTCTCCATTACAACGAATATCTACCGTACAATTCGTCAACGAAGAATCTTTGGACTGAATATACACTCCTGCATATCCGTTATGTAAAACTTCCAATTTGGAATCCATCATATCAAAGCCAATACAAGACAGGCCATGACCGCCGCGGTTCCCATTAATAGTAATTTCTGAACCATTTGATACATACCAATATCCCGTATTGCATCCATTACCTAAATTGTTATTCACAGTTACTTTAGAATTATCAATATAGATATTGGATTCATTAATAACAAATCCGCCTGCTCCGTTATCGCTAAAATTAATAGTAGAATTATTTAAGTAAACTGCATCCCATACTTCTTTTCTTCCATCACCTTTAGAGCCAACATAAAACACATTTATATTCCTTATACTAGGATCCGTTATTATTGATCCTGTTGATGCCATAGAAGAATTATTCAGTTTTATCACGGAGTCACCGTATAAAGCATAGCTCCAACCGTTTTTGTTTCCAACTGTGGAGATATTACTGTTGTTAAATGTAACAGTACTTCCCGCTTTACCATATAAACCAAGAAACTGTCCATTATAACCCTCAGCTTTTAATGTACATTCATTTAAGTTGATGTCACCACTATAAAAATAAATCGCCGCATCGTTGCCTGCGCCATTTGTTTTTGTAGCACCTTCTGTAGTTTCAAACGTACAGTTAACAAATTGAACATTACCGCCAATCCACAATTTTGTTACAGCAGCATTATCATGTGTCACCCCTGAAATATTTCCTCGAATAGGAACTGTTCCACCAGATAAAATAAATTTACAGTTTTCAAACACAATTGGATTTTCAGCAGAGGCACCCTGTCCCGAAATTACTAATGCCTTACCTTCAGCAATATTATAATTTACATCTGCAGCACCTTCTGTAAGAATAGTGACACCTTCATTCAACACACCATCCGCCAAAGCATCAACACCTTCATCGGCAAGAAGGTCAATTTCTAATGCATTTAAGGTATTATCCGCCGGAAGCTCATTTGTAACAGGTGTCGGCACTTCCACTCCTTCTACCTTCGTTGGATCTTGGACTTCTTCATCCTTTTTATCTGTTTCCTCAGTTTCAACTATGGAAGTTTTCTCTTCTTCCCTTTCCATTTCAGATAGTGCTTTATCTTCGTCTACAGAACCAGGGATTTCCTGATCCGTATTATTTTCATCTGCATCCCCTGAATTTACGTTATCATTCTGTACAATATCCTGCGTTTCATCAACCGGTGAATCATTGCCCTCTTCCGTGTCAGTCACAACAAGCATATCCTCAGTCTCTGAATCGCTTTCTTCTGCTGGTTCTTCCGTAACCGGTGTTTTCACATCAGATAATGACTCGTCCTTTGTTTCATCGTTCACATCGACTACTTCAGACTGTTCGCTGTTTTCTGAATCTTCACTTACTACAGTAATCTGATCCGCAGCCCCTGTGTCTTCTGTTGCAAACGTCATAAATCCGCTCTGTGCAACAAGAACAACAGCCAACAGCATTGCCATGAACTTTTTCATCCCGTTCATTTTTTCCTCCTTCATAAACTCTTTCTCTCTGGAGGAATTCATAGGATTTTGGTATACTTTTATGAAAATTTCATAGAATACCTAATACTATGAAAACCCTACTAAATAGTACACCAAAAAGTGGAAAAAATCAATGGAAAAATAGGGTGTTTCTAACCAATATAAGGTATTTTCCAGGGCATATTGAAAGGAGAAGACAATGAACGAGAACAGAAAAATATCAGGACTTGTAAATGAGTGGTTGGCTTCTGTGGAGTCTAGAATTGCCAGATCAACATATGTAAAGTATGAGCAGTTGGCCAGAAATTATATTGTGCCATATTTTGACACAATGACATGCAAAGAATTAGATAATAATCAACTGCATCGTTTTTGCAATATAATCCACCAAAAAGAAAGTACTTCAAGAAAAACTTTGTCCGTCGGAAATCAAAGGACAATTTTTATGATTATGAATAATACACTGGATTATGCATATGATTCCCGTATACTGGACCAAAGGTATTATATACGCCCAAGATTAACACGTCCAAGAAGAGTAGTACAGGTCTTTTCACAGGAACACCAAAAAAGAATTGAAGATTATGTACTTCACCATAATGATGAATGTTCTCTGGCGGTGATGCTGGCTTTATTCACTGGATTGAGACTCGGTGAAATCTGCGCGCTGCAATGGGAAGACATCAGCTTTGAAACAAATTCACTGTATGTCAATAAAACTGTACAGCGTTTGAAAAGGATAGATGAAAGCGGAAAGGCAAAGACAGAACTGCTGGTTTCACATCCTAAAAGTGCAGCGTCAAACCGATTGATTCCTCTGCCGGACTTCCTTATGAAATATCTGAAGCAGTTTTCCCATAAAGCAGAACATGCATATATTTTGAACAATGAAATATATACGCCTATGGAGCCTCGGACGCTTCAGTATCATTATCAGAAAATGCTGCAAAAAATAGGTGTCCCATATTTGAATTTCCATTGTCTGCGACATACTTTCGCGACCAGGTGCGTGACGCTTGGGTGGGATATGAAGACTCTGAGCGAAGTGCTGGGACATTTTGATATTAAGATTACAATGGAGTACTATTTCCACTCTTCATTTGAATATAAGCAGATACAGATGAATAAGATCATCCCTCTTTCACAGAATTAGGTATTCCACGAAACAGTTTCCGGGTTTGGAAACTGTCTTTTATTTTAACTGCATAGAAAAAGAAAAATGACAAATTAACGTCAAAAAGGGCTTCCGCAGATTTCAGTCTCTGCGGAAGCCCTGCTTCTTTATATTATGATGATATTACTGTTTGCAGTCCTTGATAGAGAAGCTTACGCGTCCCATCTTGTCTTTGCCAAGGCATACTACCTTCACCACATCGCCCAGAGTCAGCACATCTTCCACGCGGTTGATTCTCTCTTTCGCGATCTTGGAGATATGAACCATACCTTCCTTGCCCGGAGCGAACTCCAGGAATGCGCCGAATTCTTTGATGCTGACCACTTTACCGGTGAGCACCTGGCCTTCCTCGAAATCAGTCACGATGATCTCGATCAGCTCTTTCGCCTTGTCCATCATTGCCTGATCGGTGCCGCAGATGGATACGGCTCCGTCGTCGTCGATATCAATCTTCACGCCGGTCTGCTCGATGATGGCATTGATGGTCTTTCCTCTCTGACCTACCACATCGCCGATCTTCTGCGGATCGATCGTCATCTGGATGATCTTCGGCGCGTACGGTCCAACCTGCGGACGCGGTTCGGCAATGGCTTTCTTCATGCAGTTTTCCATGATGAAGAGTCTTGCCTCACGGCATCTGGCAATGGCGCCCTCCACGATCGGACGGGTCAGTCCATGGATCTTGATATCCATCTGGATCGCCGTGATACCGTCGGTGGTACCCGTTACCTTGAAGTCCATGTCTCCGAAGAAATCCTCCAGTCCCTGGATATCCGTCAGAAGGACAAAGTCGTCGTCTGTCTCGCCGGTCACCAGACCGCAGGAGATACCTGCCACCATCTTCTTGATCGGCACGCCTGCCGCCATCAGAGACATGCAGGAAGCACAGGTGGACGCCATAGACGTAGATCCGTTGGACTCGAAAGTCTCGGATACGGTACGGATCGCATACGGGAACTCTGCCTCACTGGGAAGTACCGGAATCAATGCTCTCTCTGCCAGAGCGCCATGTCCGATCTCGCGGCGTCCCGGTCCCCTGGACGGTTTTGTCTCACCTACCGAATAGCTCGGGAAATTATAATGATGCATATATCTCTTGCTGACTTCATTCTCATCCAGTCCGTCCAGTCTCTGCTGTTCGGAAAGGGGTGCCAGCGTACACACGTTGCAGATCTGGGTCTGTCCGCGGGTAAACATGGCGGAACCATGTACACGCGGGATAATATCCACTTCTGCCGCCAACGGACGGATCTGCGTGATCTCACGGCCGTCCGGACGCTTATGATCCTTCAGGATCATCTTACGGACTGTCTTCTTCTCATACTGATAGATAGCCTCATCCAGAACTGCCAGCCACTCTTCATTCTCGGCGAACGCCTCCTCAAGCTTCTCGGTCAGAGCGCGGATATTGCCTTCCCGGGTCTGTTTATCATCCGTGAATACGGCTTCCTCCATCTCTGCCGGAGGAACGATCTCTTTGATCGCCGCGAACAGCTCTTCCGGAATCGCGCAGCTTTCATAGGTGTGTTTTTCCTTTCCTACTTCCGCCACGATCTGGTCGATGAATTTAATGATCGTCTGGTTGACGTCATGCGCCAGATAGATGGCCTCGATCATCTTCTCCTCCGGAATCTCATTGGCTCCGGCCTCGATCATGATCACCTTTTCCCTTGTGGAAGCCACAGTCAGGTTCAGGTCTCCCTCTTTCCATTGACGCTGGGACGGATTGATAACGAACTCTCCGTCAATCATTCCCACCTGGGTCATAGCGCAGGGGCCGTCAAAAGGAATATCTGAAATACTGGTCGCGATGGCGGCGCCAAGCATGGCTACCAGCTCCGGACGGCACTCCGGATCCACGCTCATAACCATATTGTTCAGCGTCACGTCATTGCGGTAGTCCTTCGGAAACAGCGGTCTCATGGGACGGTCGATCACACGGGAAGTCAGGATCGCGTTCTCGGACGCTTTCCCTTCACGCTTGTTGAATCCTCCCGGGATCTTTCCTACCGCGTACATTTTCTCTTCATAATCTACGCTGAGAGGGAAGAAATCGATGCCCTCTCTCGGTTTTTCAGAGGCGGTGGCCGTAGACAGCACTACCGTATCCCCGTAATGCATGAAAGCCGCGCCGTTTGCCTGGGCAGCCACACGGCCGATATCCACTCTCAGTGTTCTGCCTGCCAGTTCCATTGTGTAACTTTTGTACATACTAGCTGTATCTCCTTTCTTTGTGCCTATCTGTAGAAGATACCGAAACTACTGAAAAATGCAAAACAGCGTCTTTTGCGCTTTTCAGTGGTCTCGGAGTTTATCTTCTGCCAGATAATATTAAATTTCCACGAAAACAGGGCGGAGGAACCCTCCGCCCTTATGACTGTTATTTTCTCAGTCCAAGTTTTGCGATCAGCGCACGGTATCTCTCGATATCGATCTTCTTCAGATATGCAAGCATACCACGTCTCTGACCTACCATCTTCAGAAGACCTCTTCTGGAGTGATGATCCTTCGGGTTTGCTTTCAGGTGCTCGGTCAGCTCCTGGATCCTTGCGGTCAGGATGGCAACCTGTACTTCCGGTGAACCGGTGTCACCCTCGGTGCGTCCGTATTCTGCGATAATCGCCTGTTTCTTCTCTTTGGAAATCATGTGTTTCTCCTCCTTTTTCTCCTTAACGCCAGTCATTAAGAACCGGTCGGAGTATCCTGATCCTGAATGACGGCTGAATTCATACTTTATAACAATAGCATAAACCCTATATTTTGTAAAGTCGTTTTTTCCTACTTCCAGCAGGGCGGCAGCTTCGGATTCTGTACACGTACAGGCTCCGGATATGTTTTTCCGAAAAGCTCAACCTCCACATGATCGATCACCTGCGGTTCCACAGGACGGTTCACTTCCACGCCTTCAATGGGGAAATCCGTCACCGGAACCGTCTCTACTTTTTCCAGCCGGTAAAGCTCGTCCATGCCTTCCAGGACTTTTCCGAATACCGGATAGATCCCTTTATGTTCCGGGCAGTCCCGCAGCGGGAAGAAAAATTCACAGCTGGCAAGTCCTGCTTCTCCATAACCGCCCATGCAGACTGCGCCCGGATGAGAATCCAGCGGTTCGATCTCCGGATGCAGTTCAAACTCATTGGGAATCAGATAACGGCAGGCTTCCTGCCCGAAGGCCGTATAGCTCACATCGATCCAGTCGCCCGGTACGATTCTCTCGATGGCATGATGATCCATATAACCTCCCAGCGCCGCGAACAGGAAACTGTTCACAGTATTGGGTGCCGCATCCGGCAAAAGTTCCATCACGATCTTCGAACCATTGGCCATATGCAAAGTTACTCTCGGATTCACCCGATCACCTCCAGATCTTTGGAATAGTGGTTCAGTACTTCGCAGCCGTCTTCTGTCACCAGAACCAGATCCTCTACCCGTACTCCGGTATCGCCGGACAGGTAGATTCCCGGTTCGATCGAGAAGATCATGCCCGGTTCCGCCTTCCAGTCATTGGCGGAAGACACGTCTCCGTACTCATGCTCGGCAAGGCCGATGAAATGTCCCAGCCGGTGTGTGAAATATTCGCCGTATCCGGCTTCCGTAATCAGATCACGGGCTGCTTTGTCCAGCTCGCAGAGCAGCACGCCGGGTTTGATTCTGGAGATCGCCTTCTCATTGGCGCTGCGCACGATGTCGTAGATCTTCCGGTGCTCCCCACTCACTTCTTTATAATAAAAGGTTCTCGTCATATCCGAGCAATATCCGTCTTTGATGCATCCCACATCAAACAATACGCAGTCTCCCGGCTTTACAGCCGTGTCGTCCGGCGCGTGATGGGGATCTGCCGCATTGGCGCCAAAAGCCACCAGCGGCTCAAAAGAGAATCCGTCGGCTCCCAGATCCTGATAGATCTTCAGCATCTGATCCGCCGCCTCTTTCTCTGTCACGCCGTCATGGATCAGTGTCTTGAACTGCGCCATCGCCCGGTCGTTGATCAGGGAAGCCGTCCTCATCAGTTCCTGCTCTTCCGCGTCTTTCACGCCTCTGGTACGGTCTACTGCAATAGATGCGTTTACGAACCCTGCCGCCGCCTTCCGGTCGATCAGCGGCAGGAGGAAGGAAGCGCGAAGATCTTTATCTACGCCCAGAGGCGTATCTTTATCCAGTCTCCCGGCGATCAGATCTGTCACCGGATCGGTATCGGAGTACCATACCTTTTCAATTCCCACATCCTCCGGCACATGGAAGAGACGATTCAGGAAATAGACATGCTTTCCGTCCGCTCTCAGATAGAGCCCGTAAAAACGCTCAAACGGCGCTATATAGACGCCCGTCAGATAATAGATGGACATGGGATCCACAATCAGCATCTGGGATAATCCCATGTCTCCAAGCGCTTTCAGCACACGATTCACTCTGTTCTGTTTCATAAATATACGCATCTCCTTTTATATCTAAAATAGGCAACAGTTCAGGACGGCGGAAAAACGATATGCCGTCCTGAACTGTTATTAGAATTGTTTTCTAAGTTTCGGGTCCAGAAGATCCCGAAGTCCGTCGCCGATGAAGTTCGCGCCCACGGCCATGGTGAAGATCGCCAGTCCCGGGAATCCGGCTACCCAGAATTTATTGAAATAGTCCACGCCGTCGGACACCATCATACCCCATTCCGGCGTAGGCGGAGCGCTTCCCAGACCCAGGAAGCTCAAGGTAGAGAACATCAGAATCTGATTGCCGATATCCGTAGTTGCCATGATCAGCACTGAACTGATACTGTTCGGGATGATCTCCTTGACCAGAATGCGGAGCTTTGACGCTCCCAGGGCTTCAGACGCCGTCACATATTCATTTTCTTTCACGCTCAGCACTACGCTTCGCATCAGGCGGGCATATGTAGGCCACGCCACGATAACCAGCGCAAACATAGTGTTAAACAGGTTGGAACCCATCACCGCATTGATGATCATAGCCAGGATCAGGGACGGGAAAGAGAGAATCATCTCGGAGATTCTCATCATCACATTATCCGTCGTGCCGCCCACATATCCGGCGATAGCTCCGTAAAATGTACCGATGATGCCGGCGATCACCACAGTCAGGCATCCTGCCAGCAGAGAGTACCGTCCGCCGTAGATCACGCGGCTGAAAATATCCTGTCCGAAGGAATCCGTTCCGAACCAGTGCTCCGGAGACGGGGGCTGGAGACGAAGGGTGATGTCCTGCGCAATCGGATCATAAGGGGCGATAAACGGTGCGAAAACAGCCGCCAGGATCCAGGCCAGACAGATAATCACACCCAAAGTAAACAGGTAGTTGGATTTAAACAGTTTTTTTATCGCATGCAGCATTACTTACACCTCACTCTCGGGTCGATCAGTCCATACAAGATGTCTACAATCGTATTGATCACCATATAATTCAGCGCGATCAGCAGTGCCACACCGATGATCGAAGGATAATCCGCCGACATAACCGATTCATAGGCAAACTGTCCCACTCCGGGCCAGTTAAAGATAGTTTCCACAAGAACCATGCCGCCCAGCAGATTGCCCAGGCCCAGACCGATTACCGTCAGGACAGGGATCAACGCATTGCCCAGCGCATGGCGAAGGATCAGTTTCGCCCTTCCCAGACCTTTCGCTTTCGCCGTGCGGATATAATCTGTGGACATAACGTCCAGCAGATTAGAACGGGTCGTCCTGGTGATCAGGCCCATCGTAAACATGGCCAGCACCAGCGCCGGCAGAAACAGATGGCTGAGCGCATCCAGCGCTTTCGCGGGATTGCCCTCCAGAAGACTGTCAATCACATACATGCCTGTCACAGTGGCAGGGGCGGAGAAAGAATTGCTCAGACGCCCCGGTCCCGGGAAAATATGCAGTTTATAATAGAAAAAGTACAGCATCAGCAGCGCAAACCAGAAACTGGGAATGCTGACGCCCGTAACCGAGATCGCACGCACGATCTGATCCAGGATACTGTTCCTGCGGATCGCGGAGATAACGCCAAACAAAATACCCAGAAGAGCCGCGATAATGATGGCGAACAAAGCCAGCTCAATCGTGGCCGGATAACAACGCATCAGTTCCTGCAGCACCGGATTGTTGGTGCGGATCGAAGTCCCCAGGTCCAGCTGGAGAAGATTCCTGATATACAGGAAATACTGAACTATGTACGGTTTGTCCAGTCCGTATCTGGCACGGTACGCCGCCACGATCTCCGGATCGCTCAGCGCCCTCTGGCTTAAATTGGCCACCGTGGGATCGCCCGGTATCATTTTCGTCAGGATAAATACCAGCGTGGCCACTCCCAGAAGCATAATCACCAGGTAGACCAGCCTTTTTCCTATGAATTTCAACTGTTCCATACAGCACCTCTCTTTTTCTTTTGAAAATCTGTCAAGCCGGATCTTTCCGTCAGCGCAGGGAACCCCTGCATTCACGGCAGGATCCGCCGTCATCCGCCTTATATGCGGAGAACCAAAAAGGTTCTCCGCACGACGGCAAAATATTTTTCTTCAGAAAAATTATTCTACGATATTGATCAGCGTCAGATCCAGTGAATACGGATCGGAATTCGTAACGCCTTCCAGTCTCGTGTTATACGCGATATGCGCGGGAGCCTGGGCTACCATAATAAACGGGCCGTTTTCGTAAGTATCATCCTGGATCTGTTCCAGCACTGCGATACGCGCGTCATTATCCGTAGCAGCCATAGCCTCGTCATACAGTGCGGACAGTTCCGGATCCATCTCCTCAGTCCATCCTGCACGCAGACCTACCGTCTTGCCCGGCAGGAACTCCAGCTGTACGTTCGGGTCATTATAGTCCGTTGCCCAATACATAACTGTAAATCCAAGGGTACCGTCACGGTATGCGTCTCCATAACCTGCCGCCCAAGGTTCAGATACGATATTGACATTGATGCCGATCTGCGCCAGGTCGGACTTGATCAGCTGTGCCAGATCTGTCAGCGGAACACCTTCCATATCCAGGTCCGTTACGGTCATATCGATGTCGAATCCATCCGGATATCCCGCATCTGCCAGAATCTGTTTTGCTTCTTCCACGTTGGTGTAATCTGCAGCTTTCTCGCCCTTGCTGCCCATGAATCCCACCTGGATGATGGAATACGGAGTGGTTGTACCTTCGCCGCAGATCGTTTTGAAGTTCTCATAATTCAGGGCTTTGCGGATTGCCAGCTGTACCTGAGGATCAGATACCGGTCCGCCATACTCTTCATTCATGTTCATCATCACGAAACCTACCGTCTTCGTAGGTGCGTTGATAAGAGCTACATTCTCCTGTCCTTCCAGCTCTGCCATCGTATCGTCCGTCATGTTCATGGCGATATCGATATCACCGGTAGACAGCGTCATCATCTGGGTATTGGAATCCGGCTGGATCTGCAGGATATATTTATCCACATTGGTTGCTTCTCCCCAGTAATTCGGATTCTTCTCCAGCACTACTTCCTGATCCGGAATATAGCTGGTCATGACATACATACCGGAACCTGCGCTGGTGGTATTCAGATAATCCTGAGCGGTATCTGTGGTAGACGCATCCTCTGCATCCGTTCCGCCGTTTGCTTTTACTACTTCGCTGTCCAGCACGGCCAGAGAACTGTAGGTCAGCTTAGACAGAATCGCGCTGTCCTGCTGGGTCAGATGGAATACTACCGTGTAGTCATCCGGAGTCTCAATGCTCTCAATGGTATCGCAGATGAAGGACGGATTTCCCTGCAGGTTCTTGCAGCGGTTGATGCTGAACGCCACATCCGCGGACGTCATGGGATTGCCGCTGGCAAAGGTAACATCCTGTTTCAGATTCACCGTAAGAGTCAGACCGTCTTCAGAAAACTCGTAAGTATCTGCCAGACACGGTTCCGGAGCCCCGTCGTTGGTATAGAATTTGAACAGATTCTCATAGCACGCATTGATAACCAGAGGCGGATATTTCTCATATACATATCCCGGGTCCAGCGTAGAGAAACCGGAACCCATAGCAACTACTACCGTATTGGATCCGGATTCACCGGAAGAAGCAGTATCTCCCGTCGTCTGATCTGCCGACGATTCCGTGCTGTCTGTCGTATTGCTGCTTCCGCATGCGACAGTAGTGAGGGCCATAGCCAGGCACAACACTGCAGCCAACAGTTTCTTTTTCATAACAAAACCTCCTTAAATCTATTGAGACGCCAGTGTATCTGGCAATATCTCCTTATTTATCATACAAATGACAGGCAACCAGATGTCCCGGCGCCACTTCCCTGAGTGCCGGTTCTTCTGTCCGGCAGCGGTCACAGGCCTTCGGACAGCGGGTGTGGAACCTGCATCCGGATGGCGGATTTGTAGGACTTGGAACTTCTCCTTCCAGATGGATCCGCGCCTTCTGGTCCTCCTGATTTACCTGAGGGATAGCGGAAAGAAGCGCTTCTGTATACGGATGATAACGTTTCTCATACAATTTATCATAATCTGCAATTTCCACCATTTTTCCCAGATACATCACGCCTACCCGGTCGCTGACCTGATAAACCACATTCAGATTATGGGAAATAAAGAAATAGGTCAGACCCAGTTTCTTTTTCAGGTCCTGAAGCAGGTTGAGCACCTGAGCCTGCACGGATACGTCCAGAGCGGAAACAGCTTCGTCGCACACGATCAGATCCGGCTTCAGCGCCAGAGCTCTGGCGATCCCTATCCTCTGTTTCTGTCCTCCCGACAGCTCATGGGGATAACGGCTCAGATGGTAAGAATCCAGTCCCACCAGCTGCAGCAGCTCCATAATCCGTTCTTCCACATTCTCTCCCTTATCCATCTTGTGAATCTCAAAGGGTTCCATCAGGATCTGCCGTACCGTTCTCCTGGGGTTCAGGCAGGCCGAAGGATCCTGAAAGATAATCTGCATTTTCCGGCGCATGTTTTTCAGCTCCGCGCCTTTCAGAGCGGAGATATCCTCTCCGTTCAGATAAATATGTCCCTCCGTGGGATCGATCAGGCGGATCAGCGTCCGTCCCAGCGTACTCTTGCCGCAGCCGCTCTCGCCAACCACGCCGAAGGTCTCGCCTTTCCGGATATCCAGGCTTATATCGTCTACTGCCTTGACCGTTCCGTCTTTCCGGCTCTTTCCTTTAAAATATACTTTTACATGATCCGCCCGCAAAAGCGTTTCTTTCTCATTTTCCGCCATTGTCCGGACCTCCTGTCTTCTCTTCTTCTGCATACATCCAGCATCTGACCAGACGCTCCTCGCCCATGCGCACTACCGGAGGCTCCTGTTTCTTACATTTCTCCGATGCATGGGGACATCTGGGCCAGAAACTGCATCCCTCGATCTTTTCCGTAGGATTCGGCACCATGCCCTCGATAGTCTGCAGGGGTTTTCTCTCTTTTGTGATCGTCGGAATCGCGTTCATAAGACCCACTGTATACGGATGTTTCGGATCCTTGAACAGATCTCTGACCGGAGCCTGTTCTACAATATGGCCCGTGTACATAACGATTACCGTATCGCACAGCTCGCTGACCACCCCCAGGTCGTGGGTGATGAAGAGCACTGCCGTATTCATCTCCTTGTTCAGATCACGGATCAGATCCAGAATCTGTGCCTGAATCGTCACATCCAGCGCTGTCGTAGGCTCGTCCGCGATCAGGATCTGCGGCTGACAGGCCAGCGCCATGGCAATCATCACACGCTGACGCATACCGCCGGACATCTGATGAGGATATTCATGGGCGCGCACTTCCGGATTCGCGATTCCCACGGCCTTCATCATATTCACAGCCTCCTGCATGGCTTCTTTTTTATTCATACCCCGATGAAGTCTCAAAGACTCCGCGATCTGTTTTCCGCACTGGATAATGGGATTCAGCGAGGTCATAGGCTCCTGAAAGATCATGGAGATCTCATTTCCCCGCAGCTTCTGCATCTCCTTTTCAGAGAGCTTAACCAGATCCTTTCCTTTGTACAGGATCTCCCCTCCTGTCACCCGTCCGGGCGGATTGGGGATCAGCTGCAGGACTGCCAGGGAAGATACGCTCTTGCCGCTTCCGCTCTCTCCTACGATCCCCAGCTTCTCTCCTTTATGTAAGGTGTAGTTCAGATGATCGACTGCATGTACCTTGCCTTCCACCGTCTGAAATTCCACACACAGATCTTTGATTTCCAATACTGTCTCCGACTGCTTCATGATTTCCTCTCGTTCTTTTCCACTGTACTTCTGTATGGCCTGACCATTGGACTTCGCTATCACTTTATCAATTTAAATTAATAGCACATTCAATGTATAAAGCCGTGAATTCTTTCAACATAGATACAAAGATATCACATTTTCCTTCACAATTCAATACACAGATTTTCAAGTTCTCTTAAAAGAGGACGATTGCCAAAAATTTTCTGTGCAAACAAAAACCTGCGGCAGTTCCGGCTTTTTACAAAAATAACGCCGAAATAACTTCTGCCGCAGGGTATTTTTTTCTGTAACTATAATAGCAGTTAATCCTGAATCAGTCTGACTGCCTTCACCGGAGTTCTGTAGTTCACGCTGGAGATCGTGATGCCCACACGCGCGTTGCTGGCGTGCACCACCTGGCCGCCGCCCACATAGATAGCCACGTGGTTGATACCGGAACCATTCCCATAGAATACCAGATCGCCCGGGAGCAATTCACTGGTACTGATCCTCGTACCGCAGTTCGCCTGTGCTCTGGAAGAATGCGGCAGGCTGATGCCGTAATGGCTGAAGATAGAAAGTACGAATCCGGAACAGTCAGCGCCTTTCGTCAGGCTGGTACCACCCCATACGTACGGATTGCCGATAAACTGTTTCGCGTAATCGGAAATCGCCACACGCACATTCGATACGCCTTCGCCGTAAAGCAGTTCAGAAATCGTCAGCGCTTCATCCAGCTGGGAACCCACGTCTACATAATCTGTGGAAAGGTATCCGGTCTCGCCGTCCAGATCGATGCGGACCCATCCGTCCAGCTCTTCCAGCACGTCAAAGGTCTGTCCGGATCCAACCATATCCAGGATCTCACAGTCGGTGTTCGGCTCTGTTCTCACTTTCAGCCCATCGGTGGTTACTTTCGCCACTTTTTTCAGCAGCGTAGAAGCCTGCTGCAGCGCGTCCGTACCGGTAAGCACATACTCTGTCTTAATATAGCCTTCCACTTCTCCGGACCTGACATGGAGCCAGTCGCCTTCCTGACCAAGCACATCGCACCCCGCATCTTTTCCGATCTTCCCGACAATCTTGCCGTCTGTGGAAGGAGTTTCACGAATATTGACCTTTCCTTCGGAAACTGTCACAATTCCAAGATTGGAATAACCTTCCAGGTTAAACTCGGAGATTACAATATCGTTCATGGCGCCTTCCAGAACGGAAGTATCTTCTACTGCTTCCAGGTCTGCGGATATACCGATCTGGCTGCTGCTGCCCAGCGCGCCGGACGCCTGCGCATCCATCGGTGCGCATATGACGGCTGCCCCCATAAGGACTGCTCCCATACTCCCAATCCATTTTTTATTTCGATTATTAATTATAAACATAGACAAACTCCTATAGTTGTTACAGAATTATTACATTTATTACATTTCGAATACAATTCTATAACACATAGGAGTTTTTGTCAATGTCTGATTCTATTTTTCTGCTTCATTCTACTTCGTGAGCTTATCTACCACCGCCATCAGCTCGTCGATCTTCTCGTCTCCATTGCCTTCCAGGATAGCTTCTTTTACACACCCCTTCATATGGGCACGGATAATCTCATTATTTACCTTGCGCAAGATAGCGTCTGTAGCCATGACCTGAGCTGAAATATCCATACAGTACCGGTCTTCCTCCACCATACGGAGTATCCCGTCGATCTGCCCTTTGGCGGTTTTTAACAGACGCTCAATCTTTTTACGGTCTGCCTGCATGCTTTTCTCCTTACGCGATGTCCACGACCTGATAGCCTTCGTCTTCCACTGCTTTTTTCAGTGTGTCGTCGCTGACGTCTCCATCGATAGTCACATAAGCCGCCTTGTCTTCCAGGCTGACCTCAGCCTGTACGCCTTCCAGCGCGTTCAGCGCTTTCTCCACTCTGCCGGTGCAGTGTCCGCACATCATACCTTCAATCTTCATGGTCTTCTTCATTTTCTTTTCCTCCTTATATTCTGCGTTGTTTTCCAGTTCTGTATCCGGAGCCTCGGCCTCAGCTTTCATTGCAGGGACCGGGCATGCCGTCAGTTCTTTTTTCTTCCGGAAGGAAGGACGGAATCCCTTCAGCCGCAGCGCGTTCGATACTACAAACACGGAGCTGAAGCTCATGGCCGCGCTTCCGAACATGGGACTCAACTGCCATCCCAGAAGCGGATAGAAGACGCCAGCCGCCAGCGGGATACCCAGTGCATTATAAAAGAACGCCCAGAACAGATTCTCTTTGATATTCTTAATCACCGCCCGGCTGAGCTGGATGGCTGCCGCCGCATCCAGCAGGTCGCTCTTCATCAGCACTATGTCTGCCGACTCGATCGCCACATCCGTACCCGCGCCGATGGCGATACCCACATCTGCTCTGGCAAGGGCCGGCGCATCGTTGATGCCGTCGCCTACCATCGCTACCTTATGGCCTTCTTCCTGCAGTCTGCGCACTTCCCTTTCTTTATCCTGGGGAAGCACTTCTGCCACAACCCGGCTGATGCCCAGCTGCTTCTGGATCGCCTTCGCCGTCCGTTCATTGTCTCCGGTGAGCATGACCACCGAAAGCCCCATCTTTTCCATCTCGCGGATCGCCTGGGCGCTGGTCTTCTTCACCTGGTCAGCCGCGGCCACAAGTCCCAGCAGCGCGCCGTCCGCTGCAATATAGAGCGCCGTCTTTCCCTCTTCCGCCAGACGGCCGGCCGCTTCCTCCAGGCTGTCAGCAGAGATGCCGTTTTCTTCCATCATCTTCCGGTTTCCGGCCAGTACTTTCCTGCCCTGGACAGTCCCCAACACGCCCTGACCGGCGACAGCGGAAAAATCTTCCACTTTTTCCAGAGATATTCCGCGTTTTTTCGCGCCTTCCACAATGGCTTCCGCCAATGGATGCTCCGACGCCTGTTCCAACGAGCCTGCCAGCATCAGAAGATCTTGTTCCCGGACGCCTTCCGCAGTCCGGATATCCGTCAGTTCCGGACGTCCCTGGGTAACGGTTCCTGTCTTGTCCAGGACAACGGTGTCAACCAGATGAGCCGTCTCCAGGCTCTCTCCGGACTTGATCAGGATACCCTGTTCTGCTCCTCGTCCGGTTCCCACCATGATCGCCGTAGGCGTCGCCAAGCCGAGAGCGCACGGGCACGAGATCACAAGTACGGCGATTCCGGACGCCAGCGCAAAACTGAAGCTCTGACCTGCCAGCAGCCAGACCGCGATGGTGATCAGCGCTATCGTGATCACTACCGGCACGAAGACGCCGCTCACTTTATCTGCCAGTTTGGCGATGGGCGCTTTAGATCCACCTGCCTCTTCCACCAGCCGGATAATCTGGGAAAGCGTCGTATCTTCGCCCACCCGGTCTGCCTTCATATGGAAATATCCGGCCCGGTTCACAGTCGCCCCGGTCACCCGGTCTCCGGCTTTCTTCTCTACCGGAATACTCTCGCCGGTAATCGCTGATTCATCGACGGTACCGGTTCCTTCTATAAGAATACCATCCACCGGAATCGACTGTCCCGGCTTTACAATAACCGTCTCCCCCAGCTGCACTTCCTCGGAAGGGATCTCCATCTCCTTCCCGTCCCGGAGAACCAGAGCCGTCTTAGGCGCCAGATCCATCAGCCTGGTCAATGCATCGGAGGTGTGGCTCTTGGAGCGGCTCTCCATGTATTTCCCTATGGTCACCAGCGCCAGGATCATGGCAGCCGACTCAAAGTACAGATTCATGGCGCTCATATGCGCCGCTTCCAGATTTCCTCTTCCAAGCTGGTATGCCATGACAAAAAGCTGGGCAACGCTGTATCCTGCCGCCGCCGTAGACCCCATCGCTACCAGAGTATCCATATTGGGAGCGCCATGGAGCAGCGACCGGAAACCATTTTCAAAATATTTCCGATTCAGGTACATAACCGGAAGCGTCAGGAATAGCTGGGTCAGAGCAAATATCATCACATTTTTTTCTCCCAGCAGTATACCCGGCAGCGGCCACCCGAACATGTGTCCCATGGATACATACATCAGTACAACCAGAAAAACGATCGACCATACCAGACGATGCTTCATTTTCCGGGCCTCATCCGCGGTCTTTTTCTGAAGCTCATTCTTTTCTTTTGTCTGGTCTTTCTTTCCTCCGCGCACAGAAGCTCCGTATCCTGCCTCCTGTACGGCGTTTATAATTTTATCTGCGTCTGTAGCTCCCTGCTCATATTCCACTTCCATGGTATTCTGGAGCAGATTGACCTGAACGCGGTCCACACCCGGCACTTTGCTGACTGCCTTCTCCACATGGGCGCTGCAGGCACTGCAGCTCATGCCGGTCACATCAAACTTTTGTTTCACCTGTGCCATCTCCTTTCATATACCCCACCGGGGTATCCTGTTATTAATATGGCACAGTTCCCTGTCTTTGTCAAGATCGGTTTGTGTTTTTTATTTTTCGTTTTTAAGGACGTTCTTTCCCCAATGGACGTCGGACAATATCTGTGTTTTCAGTTCATCCAGCGATCCGAATTTCCGCTCCGGGCGCCGGAATTCCAGAAATTCCACTTTTAAAAATCTTCCATACAGGTCCCCGCTGTAATCAAAGAGGTAGGTTTCCACGCCTTTTCTCGTCTCTCCTCCTACGGTGGGCTTATACCCTACGTTGGTAATGCCGCAGAAATCTCCCTCTTCCAGAACGGTTCTGGTCAGGTACACCCCGTTGGGGGGTAAGAGCTTATCCGGCGGCGGCAGAAGATTTGTGGTCGGAAGCCCCAGCGTCCTGCCGATCTGATGGCCGTGAAGTACCTCTCCGCTGACAAAATACGGATATCCCAGCAATTCATTTGCCAGAGGAATATTGCCTTCGTGAAGTGCCTCCCGGATATAACTGCT
This sequence comes from uncultured Lachnoclostridium sp., assembly GCA_944376715.1. Taxonomy (GTDB): domain Bacteria; phylum Bacillota; class Clostridia; order Lachnospirales; family Lachnospiraceae; genus Hominiventricola. The sequence goes on from CALWDO010000001.1 coordinate 39,434, forward strand.
GCTGATATCCTGTCCATGACTCTGCTCCTTCGGAACAATTTCCGTCTGAAATCCGTATTCTTTGCCCAGACCGGCCAGCATTGCGCTGTCTCCCCGTCTCCGATATCCAAAGCCGCAGTCTTTTCCCACGGCCACATAAGCGGCCTTCATCTGATGCACCAATATTTCTTTCACAAAGTCTTCCGGTTCCATGTGAGAGATCTCCGGAACAAAAGGACATTCCAGAAGGCAGTCTATTCCTGCCTCTTCCAGCATCTCCCGGCGTTCTTCGTTGGTCAGGATATTTTTCCCCGACAGGCCGGATAAAAGCCTGGTGGGATTCTTTTCAAAAGTAAAGATCACAGCCTGAAGCCCCTTCTTTTTTTGTTCCAGCAGCCGGCCGATCAGCTTCTGGTGCCCGCGGTGCAGACCATCAAATTTCCCGATACTGACCGCGGAGGGTCCTTCTATATAAAATTCTGTCTTTCCTGTCTGATAGATCATGACATCTCCTGCTTTTCATAAAACATTTTCACCGGATAAAACAGATGTTTTTCCTGCCGGTATTCATACAGACCGATGAAAATCCCCGATTGATCATAGACACGAACCTGTCCTTTCGCATCCGCGCCTTTTTCCAGATCCGCGGCGGAAAAAGGATTTCCATTATATCCCAGCCTCTCAGATCCTTTGCGCAGCACTGTCTCCGGGCAGGACGCAAACACCTGATCCACCGGAAGGATAATCTCATCCAGCCTTCCTTCATCTCTCAGCTCTTCCACCTGCGTCAGGCGGTAACTGTCCTTCAGGGCGAACCGGCCTACCTTTGTCCGCACCAGACTCTCCATACAGCCATGGCATCCCAGTTTTTCTCCGATGTCATGGCACAATGTACGGATATAGGTCCCCTTGGAACAGGACACTTCCATCCGGACCCTGGGCAGTTGAATTTCCAGGATACGGATCCCGTAGATCTCCACACGGCGGGGTTTCCTTTCGACCTCCTTGCCTTCCCGTGCCAGATCGCAGAGCTTTTTCCCTCCTACCTTCAATGCCGAATACATAGGCGGCACCTGGTCGTAATCCCCTACAAACTCGGCGATGACATCGCGCACCTGGCCTTCGGATACCCGTACTTCTGCCTGAGCCAGCACGGTCCCTGATACATCCTGCGTATCGGTAGACCGGCCTAAAAGGAGCACCGCTTCATATGTCTTGTCGTGGTCTGTAAGCAATTCACACAGTTTCGTCCCTTTTCCCAGACATACAGGAAGAACTCCCTCCGCATCCGGATCGAGAGTTCCTGTGTGTCCTATCTTTTTCTGTTTTAAAATTCCGCGCAGCTTCGCCACCACATCGTGGGAAGTAAAGCCGCGCTCCTTATAAATATTAATAATTCCGTTTTTCACTCTGTCTCCTGCTCTGCCAGCTGACGTTCAATATGCAGCGTCAGATTATTGACAATGTCATGGAAGGTTCCCTGCATAGTCACTCCTGCCGCGCGCACATGGCCGCCTCCTCCAAAATAAGAAGCGATCTCGCTCACATCCACCAGCTCTTTGGACCTGAGGGACACCTTATATTCATGGTTGCCGATCTCATAGAGATAGATCGCCACTTCCACGCCTTCTGTAAGCCTGAGCTGGCTGACGATTCCTTCCAGGTCAGCCGGTCCCACGCCGAAAAATTCCATGTCTTTTTTTCTGGTTGCGCTGACAATACATTTTCCATCCAGGAGAAGCATGCTCTCCAGCAGCGCTCTTCCCAGGACCTGATTCTGAAGATAGGTCTTTTTATAAAAGGTTTCTTCCAGTATTTTAGAATAGGGAATCCCTTTCTCCATCAGAACCGCCGCGATACGCATGGTATCCGGCGAAGTGCAGCTGTACTGGAATACTCCCGTATCGTGAGCAATTCCCATGTAAACAGCAGTCGCCGCCGCCCGGGATATCTGCTCCGGCTCCATCATGCGGAAAAGCACCTCACAGGTGGAGCTGGCATCAGGGATGATCACATTCTCATCCGCGAACCCCTTATTACTGATATGATGGTCGACACAAAGCGTCTTTTTTGCATTTTCAAAATACGGAAGCGCGCTTCCCAGACGTTTCAGATCGGCAGCATCCAATGATATAAACAGGTCATACTTCCGGTCCTGCCCGTCCGGCTGCTGGATCTTATCATATCCTTCCAGAATAGAAAATTTAGAGTCAGGCTGTTCCAGCCAGATATCCGCTTGAATCTGGGGATAATTGTCATTGATATAATTCCAGAGTCCCACACATGCTCCTACACTGTCTCCGTCCGGGCGTATATGTCCGGCCAGCCCCACAGTCTGTACGTCCTGCAATATCATTTCCAGCCGTATCATTCTTCTTTATCCTCCATATCCATATCCCTGGTCACTTCATCGATCAGTTTGGACATACTGACTCCATAGGCAATCGACTGATCCATAATAAATGTGATCTCAGGTGTGTTGCGCAGGTTCAGTTCATGGGCCAGCTGACGGCGGATATAACCCTCCGCGCTCTTCAGCCCCTTCAGCGTATCTTCGCGGGCTTTTTCATCCCCCAATACGCTGACATAGACCTTGCAGGTCTTCAGATCCGGAGCCACTTCCACCGCCACAACGGAAGTCATGGGATGGATACGCGGATCCTTGATCTCTCCCCGGATAATCCCGGCCAGCACCTTCTGTACTTCACCGTTAATCCGGGTATTTTTTATACTGTTTTTTCTCATTCTATCTTGGCACCTCTACCATTATATAGGCCTCGACGATGTCCAGCTCCTGGATATCATTGAATTTCTCAAACACCAGTCCGCATTCGAAGCCTGCTTTTACTTCTTTTACATCATCTTTAAAACGTTTCAGGGAAGCAAGCTCGCCTTCGTAAATCTGTTTACCTTCTCTGCTGATCCGGATCTTGCATCCTCTCTGGAATACACCGTCCAGCACATAGGAACCGGCGATATTGCCCACGCCGGACGCCTTGAAGATCTGACGGATCTCCGCATGGCCGATTACCTTTTCCTCGTATACCGGATCCAGCATGCCCTTCATAGCCCGCTCCACATCGGCAATCGCGTCATAAATGACACGGTACAGATGAATATCTACTTTCTCGCGCTCTGCCGTATCCTTCGCCGCAGCATCCGGTTTCACATTGAAACCAATAATCACCGCGTTGGAAGCGCTGGCCAGAGTCACATCAGACTCATTGATGGCTCCGACTGCTCCATGGATACATTTTACCACAACCTCTTCATTGGAAAGTTTCAACAGAGACTGTTTCACCGCTTCCACAGAACCGGCCACATCCGCCTTGATGATCAGGTTCAGTTCTTTCAGATTGCCGGTCTGGATCTGGGAATACAGATCGTCCAGGGACATCTTCATCTTGGTGTCCTCCAGCATCTTCTCACGGCTCTCCTTGATGAAGGTCTCCGCGAAGTTTCTCGCCTCTTTATCTGTCTCCGGAGATACGAAGATCTCGCCTGCCATAGGCACATCGGAGAGTCCGAGGATTTCCACCGGAGTAGAAGGTCCTGCTTCTTTCACACGGCGTCCTTTATCATCCATCATAGCCCGGACTTTTCCATAGGAAGCGCCTGCCGCGATGAAGTCGCCCACATGCAGCGTACCTTTCTGTACCAGGACCGTCGCCACCGGGCCTTTTCCTTTATCCAGCTCTGCCTCTACCACAAGACCTCTCGCCTGCCGTTTTGGGTTAGCCTTCAGTTCCAGTACGTCGGCGGTCAGAAGTACCATCTCCAGAAGATCGCCAATACCTTCTCCTGTCTTCGCGGATACCGGAACACAGATTGTGCTGCCGCCCCAGTCCTCCGCAACCAGGCCGTACTCTGTCAGCTCCTGTTTCACCCTGTCCACGCTGGCTCCCGGTTTGTCGATCTTGTTGATCGCCACGATAATCTCTACCTCCGCGGCTTTCGCGTGGTTGATCGCCTCTATCGTCTGCGGTTTAACTCCATCGTCCGCGGCCACTACCAGGATGGCAATATCCGTGGCGTTGGCGCCGCGCATACGCATGGCTGTAAACGCCTCATGACCCGGCGTATCCAGGAAGGTAATCTGTCTTCCGCTCACGGTCACCGTGTAAGCGCCGATATGCTGAGTGATACCTCCTGCCTCCCGGTCCGTCACATTGGTATGGCGGATCTTGTCAAGCAGAGAGGTCTTTCCATGGTCTACATGGCCCATGACGCAGACTACCGGCGGCCGCGGCTTCAGGGACTCTTCCGGATCTTCCTGATCCTCCAGCATCTTTCCGATCACGTCTTCCTTCTCTTCCGGTTCCGGATCGAAATTATATTCCAGTGCAATCTCGCCTGCCGCCTCAAAATCCAGTTCAGAATTGACAGTCAGCATCTTCCCTTCTAGGAACAGCTTTTTGATAATGACAGACGGCTGAATCTTCATACGTTCTGCCAGATCCGAAATACTGATAGTCTCCGGAAGCGGCAGCTTCTTCGGTTCCGTATTCTCTTTCTTAGGCTGAGGCTTCGTCTCCGGTTTAATAAAACGCCCCGGACGGTTCTTCAGCTTGCTGATGTCCTCGTCTTTATACTGCTTCTCCTGCTTCTGATGGTTCCGGTTGTCATACCTTCTGTTTTCCGGTTTGGTCTCCACCGGAGTATCAAAAGCTTTGTTCATCTGACGGCCCAGAGTGTTTCTTCCTCCCTGTCCGCCGCGTCCGCCCTGCGGACGGTCTGAACGGTTGTTTCTGTCTCCCTGGGGACGGTCAGAGCGGTTGTTTCTGTCTCCCTGAGGACGTCCATAGCCGCCTCTCTCTCCCTGAGGACGATCGGAACGGCTGTAGTTCCCGCGCTCGCCCTGAGGACGGCCGGAACGGTTGTTTCTGTCTCCCTGGGGACGGTCTGAACGGTTGTTTCTGTCTCCCTGAGGGCGATCAGAACGGTTATTTCTGTCTCCCTGGGGACGGTCGCCGGCGGCCGGTCTGGCCGGACGGTTCCCCTGTCTGTTCTCCTCCGGAGCCTTTTTAGGCTCCGCCTTTGCTTCTGCCTTGGGCTCCGCTTTTGCCGCCGCTTCTTTCTTCGGAGGCTGCGGGCGGCTCTGTTTCACCGGAATTCTTCTCTCAGGACTCTTTTTATCCCTGCTGTTTTCCGGATTGTGCACCACAATAAATTTCTTTTTCTTGGGTGCAGGCTTTGCTTCCTGAGAACCTTCGGCTGCCTGTGCGGGCTTCGCCTCTTTCTCAGTTTTCTTTCCGCCCAGTTCCGCGCGGAGCATTTCTGCCTGCTTATCATCCAATGTTGCCATATGTGTCTTCACCTCAATATTTTTCTCTGCCAGTACGGCCATGACTTCTTTGCTCGTTTTATTCAGTTCCTTCGCGAGTTCATACACGCGGATATGCTTATTCGCCATACTTACTACCTCCGATATTAGGTTCCTGCTCCAGCTGGCCGGCTGCCGCCTTTGCCAGTCCTTCGTCCTCAATTGCTGCCAGCATGCGGAATTCTTTTCCTAAAGTCTTCCCCAGCTCATCGCTGGTTCCAAAAATATATAACGGCACTTTATAGTAAGTACATAAATCCCGAAACGTCTTTTTCGTGTTCTCGGAAGCTTCCTGTGACACGATCACCAGTTTTGCACGCCTGCGGCGTACTGACCGTTCCACGCAAAAACTCCCGCTCACTGCCTTGCCTGCTCTGGCGGCAAGTCCGAGATAGCCCCACACCTTACGGTTCTGCAAACTGCCCCATCTCCTTCGCCAGATTCTCATATACCTCTTCCGGAACCGCCGTCTTCAGCGACCGTTCCAGACCTTTGGACTTCATCGCCTTTTCAAGGCAGTCCGGGTTCTTACAGAGATAAGCGCCCCGGCCGTTTTTTCTGCCTGTAGCATCCAGCACGATGTCGCCTTCCGTCGTCTTTAAAACGCGTATCATCTCTTTTTTGCTCTTCATCTCACCGCATCCGATGCATTGACGCATCGGGATCTTTTTCACTGCGCTCAATCTATCACTCCTGCTCTTTATGACTCCTCCGGATCTGTCTCGCCGTCTTCGTACTCTCCCTCGTATTCTATCTCATAATCTTCGTCGTCATCGTAGAATCCTTCATAGAATCCTTCGATGGCGTTTGCCTGGCTCTCACTCTTGATATCGATCTTGAAACCGGTCAGCCTTGCGGCCAGTCTCGCGTTCTGTCCCTCTTTACCGATTGCTAAAGAAAGCTGATAATCCGGAACCACCACTTTCGCGGTTTTTTCCTCCGGATCTGCCAGTACCACGACTACCTTCGCCGGGCTCAGGGCATTCTCGATCAACAGAGCCGGATTTTCATTCCAGTTAATGATATCGATCTTCTCGCCTCTCAGCTCGTTGACGATAGAATTCACTCTGGCGCCGTTCAGTCCCACGCATGCGCCCACCGGATCCACATCCGGATCATTGGACCAAACGGCAATCTTGGTACGTGACCCCGCCTCTCTGGCAATGCTCTTAATCTCTACGATACCGTCGCGGACCTCGGTTACTTCGGACTCAAACAGCCGTTTCACCAGTTCCGGGTGTGTCCTGGACACCAGAATTCTCGGCCCTTTCGGCGTATCCTTGACCTCCAGAATGTAAACTTTGATACGCTCCGTAGGCTTGTAAACCTCGCCCTTTACCATCTCGTTCTCATTCAGGATCGCATCCACCTTGCCCAGATTCACGCTTACATTCTTTCCAATATAACGCTGCACCACACCGGTGACAACGTCTTTCTCCTTCGCATAGTACTGGTTAAATAATACTTTGCGTTCCTCTTCACGGATCTTCTGCAGAATCACATTTCTCGCATTCTGAGTCGTAATTCTGCCAAACTCCTTTGACTTCACTTCTTCGCGGACAATATCGCCGATCTCGTATTTACTGTCCAGAAGTTTCGCATCCGCCAGGCTGATCTCTGTCACGTCATTCTCTACCTGTTCCACCACAGTTTTCTCCACATACACATGGAAATCATAGGTGTCACGGTCGATTTCCACGCGGAAATTATCCGTATCCTTTCCAAAATGGCCTTTGCATGCGGTAATCAGTGAATTCTCAATGGCTTCCAGCATGACGTCTTTGCTGATATCCTTTTCTTTCTCCAGCGTCTCCAGAGCCATCTTTAATTCTGTGTTCATTTTCTGTTTTTTCCTCCTTAAAAATCAAATGCCAGACGGATCAGGGCTATATTGTCCCTGTCTATGTCCAGAACAGCTTCATCCTCAAATTCCAGAGTCACAGTCTCTTTATCCCAGGCTTTTAAAATACCTGTAAATTCTTTCTGCCGGTCAAGCGCCCGGTACAGACGCACTTCCACGGACTCTCCCAGGCTTCTCTCAAAATCCCGGTCCTTTTTCAGGGGTCTTCCCAGTCCCGGAGAACTGACTTCCAGGATATAGGTTTCCTCGATAAAATCCTTTTCATCCAGCAGATCCGACAGGGCCCTGCTGACCAGTTCGCAGTCGTCGATGGTGATTCCTCCGGGCTTATCAATATAAGCGCGCAGGAACCAGGTTCCGGCTTCTTTTACAAACTCCACGTCAACCAGTTCAAACTGGTGCTCGTCAAGAAGCGGCGCAAGAAGCGCTTCTGTTTTCTGTTCGTAAATCTCTTTCTTCGTCAATTGCGGTCCTCCTTTATACTCCTTCTTATGTAAAAGAATCATAAAAACCCGCTTACATAAGAAGGAGTGGACTTTTCGTCCACCCCTTTCTTCAGTCTACATATCATGCTTTTTCCAGTATAGCACAACTTGCGGCAAATGCAAGCACAAAATCAAAGGTTTTTTAAAGGTTTTTTAAAAAAACAGCGCCGCTACCGCCACATCGTACTCCGGAAGGCCCCCGGCCGCCCACAAAAGGGGAAATCCGAAGACTTCTTCCAGAATTTTTCCAAAATCCAGGCCGAAACCTGTAATAGAATACCGCCTCAGTTCCGGATGCCTGCAGGGTTTTCCTTCCTCTCTGGTACAGTGTTCACAGAGAATGCATCGCCCCGCCCCCAAAGTCTTGCTTCCCGGGATCTCTTTCTCCAGTTTCAGGAGCTTCTTCAGCAGTTCCCGCTTGGCGGATTCATACAGCTCTTCGCGGACCTGATCCGCATATTCCGTATCTTCCTTCGCCTTTCTGCGCGTTTCCTGTGAATAGCTCACTTTCAGCGCCACCAGACAAAGATTTTGATACTTCTCCAGATAACTGTAAGCATGAGGCAGTCCGGGCGGACAGGACCAGCGTTTTCCATAATAAGGACACAGCCTGCAGTCTTCTTCCGAACCATCCTTGCGGACATAACGGTTCAGGAAATAATCTTTTTCCAGATATCTGGACAGGATCTCAATCTGTCCCGTTCCTGCACCTGCTTTTATCATCCGCATCACCTCTTCCATCAGAAATAAGTATAGTTCTTCGGCTTCTGGCTCCATCCAATGGCATTCTGGATATCCTGCTCGTAGCTTCTGTCACTGCATGTCATCCTTCCGGTCCAGAGAAACGCACTGAGCGGAATCGCCCCCATCACAAGGGAGGAAAGATCCGCAATGTTTGTCTGCAGAACCACATCTGCCCGGGGACCGTCCGTCAGTTCCACCCGGTCGTCTTTCACATGGAGATACAGCTCTCCGCTGTTTTCCACTACGAAATTGTCATCCACCTTAAGTTCCAGCGTAAACTCCCGGCTGGCCGGCCGTTCGCAGTGATCCTGCTGACGGAAATATTCTTTTATGTCAAAGATCCGGAACATGTAACCCATGTTCTTCCTTCCCACTTCCTGAATCGCCCCGTCGAAGGCGCGGTTCTCGCCGCTGTCCGGATTGGTGAACAGCATGTGGAAATTTTCTTCATAGGTATAGATCCTTACCCGGTCGATCTGATCCACCTGGGAAGCGAAAAAGGTCAGAAACTGTTTCATGGTCTCCATGTCCTCGCATACGATTTCGCGGACTGCCAGATCATGATACATGTCTGTATAGTGATCCACTTCCACAAATTCAAAAGTCAGATAACCGGTGATCCTGCCGTTCCTGCGGCACACCACCACGTAAGGCATATCGAAAATCCTGTGTTTATCCATATAAGGATGTATGGTGGCACCGTGTGTTTTCGCGGCATAATTCCGGTAGAACTTAAGAATCTCCTCCTCATCCTCCGGTCCGGCATATGCCAGACCGGATTTATCTCCGTAGGAACGGATATATTGAGGTTTCGGAGAATACATCACAGATTCATTACAGTATCCAAATCCCATCTTTCCGTAAAATGCCGGATTGAAAGGATGCAGCGCCCCTACCGGGGTGCCTGTTTTCGCAAAGACGCCGATGCCCACACGGATCATATTTCTGGCGATGTGTTCCTTCTTATGAAGGAAACTGGTGGACACATAGGCAGTGCCTCCCATCTTCATCAGCTTTCCCCGCACGTTCATCTGGAAATCCATCAGAAGCGTAGAGCCGATCAGCGTACCGTCATCGTCGAAGCAGCCCAGGTAACGGCCTTCGTCAGGCTTAACCAGTTCGCTTCCCATGTTGTTTAAGAGAGACTCGGGTGTCTTGGAAGGAAAAGCCGTCAGCACATTTCTTGCCAGCTGCGCTTCCTCCTCCGGTCTTACAAAACGAATCTCCATCTCTCCTGCACCTTCTCTCTCTGATATTTAAGTCCCTGTTTTACTGCCAGTCTGCCGGATATACAAAATACGCGTATCTTGTCTTAGACGGAGTCTGGAAGTGGATATGGGAATTCTTTGGAATATAGATGATATCCCCCGGATTTCCGGTCAGTACCCGGCCGTCAATCTCAATCTCCAGCACGCCGTCGATGACCATGTCATATTCGTCATAGGTCAGCGTCCACTCAAAACTGGTATGATCCAGTTCCATGATACCGCATCCCATACGCGGAGCTTCTTCCAGCGTAACCACATCTTTCAGCGTTACGCCGTCCTGTTTGAACGGCTCGCACTTTACAGTGCTTGTCTGAATCTTGATAATACCGCTGGGATCTTTTTCTTTTACAAAATCTTCCTTGGGGGAATCCGCTTTCGCGGACTCCTCCAGGATCCGCTTTACTACCTCGCGGATCAGTTCTTCACTAACGTTCATATCTTTTCCTTTCTTTCAAGGGCAGTTCTACGTCCGTCTGATTCTCAGCCTTCCTTTTCCTGTGCTTTCAGGCTCTCGTCCACCTTCTCAAGCAGCTTGCCGGACAGGGCGTTGGCTACGATGAATGCAGTAATACCTGCAACCAGTTTGCCGATGATCATCGGAAGGATCATATCCTGGTTCACGCCTGCGGTGAATCCCAGATGATCGCCGAATACGAATGCCGCGCTGACTGCGAATGCCACGTTGAGCAGTTTTCCTTTCGGGTTCATGTTGCCCATGATATTGAACATAGCAATGTTGTTTGCCAGAGTCGCCACCAGACCTGCAGAGCTCTCTTCATTCATGCCGAACTTCTTGCCCAGAGCTTTCAGAGCGCCGCCGAAGGTACGGGTGATCCACTCAACCATCGGGAACGCGCCGATCAGTACGATGGAGATAATACCGCAGGTCAGAAGACCATTTTCCAGAGGAACTACGCCGTCTGCATCTGCTTCAACCATGATGTTGAGCAGCGGGAATTTGATACCGGTCTCATATTCAAATACAGCGATTGCGGTAAAGACAGTAATGACAATCGTAACGCCTGTACCGAATTTGCTGAATCCGTTAATCATCTTAAGCGGAGCTACCCACAGGCCCACAACGATCAGGGCAGCGATGATGATAACCGGAATCAGGTTCTGGATGATCGTAAGGATACTCAGTTTGTAAGGAGTCAGATTCATTACCAGACCGCCGACGATACAGCCGATCGGGATGGTAATCATACCTGCGAAAATACCAGCGCCAAGATACGGTCTGTCTTCTTTCTTAATAATGGAAAGAGCAACCGGGATCGTGAACACCAGGGTCGGGCCCATCATGGTTCCCAGGATCAGGCCTGCGAAGTTACCAATTGCCGCGTTATCGCCTGCCAGCTGAATTGCCAGCGGATAACCGCCCATATCGCACGCCAGCAGCGTGGTTGCAAACATAGAAGCGTCCGCGCCGAACAAACCATAAATCGGCACAATAATTGGCTTCAGGATGATTGCAAGCACAGGAGCAGCCGCCACAACGCCGGCCATGGATGCTGCCAGAGGTCCCATGGCATTGAATCCTTCGTCAAATTTTTCTCCATATCCCAGCTTGTTTCCGCGGATCTTGTCAATAGCGCCCACCAGCATGAAAATCATCATAATCAGGATGATCACAGAGTTGATGGAAATATTGCTGATCCATTCTGAAATACTGTCCGTAAATACACTCACGTTCGTAATGTTGTCAATTAATTCCTGAAACATACTTTCCTCCTCTCGCCGTCCGCCCGGACGGCCCATTGTTGTCTTTGAAGTGTGTCTCTATTCCCTACAGCAGGGACTGGAAGACCTGCGGCGACGGCCTTGGAATTACCGTGCTTGCCACATAGAGATCCTTATCCTGTTTTGCAGCCGCTATTGCAGCTCTGACTGCTCCCACATCTCCTGTAAGGGTTACAAATCCTTTTCCGCCGATCGCATATCCCATACGTACTTCGATCAACGTAATATTCGCTGCTTTGGCTGCCTCGTCCGCCGCCAGTATAGCAGAAGCAATGGAGTAGAATTCTATCACCCCTACTGCTCCCGGGTTCTCCACCGAAACCGTTCCGGTCAGCGCCGGGATCAGCTGCTCATGTACATTTGAGATGATAAGTGAATCAACTACATACTCTGCGCCTCTCTCCATGCCTTCTTTCATGGATGCCTTTACGTCTCCGGTATCACCTCCCACAATCACCACATATTTTCCGGGGCAGACTGTGGATGAGCGTATCAAGTCTACCTGAGCAGCTTTTACCATGTAATCACTGGTTTCAATTCCTTTTGCAATGCTGGACAATTCAACCATGCCAATCGCTTTGCTCATCGTTTATTCCTCCTCTCCACAGATTCTGATCCCTTTGTCCGTGACCTCAGCCACAGTGCCGCTCATTCCTGTATGGATATTTACAGACAGCCCCTCGGCCGCTGCAGCCACCAGAGCCCCTTTCTCCACATGATCCCCCGCTTTCACCACAGGCAAAGCAGGTTTTCCGATATGCTGGGACAACGGTATCATACATTCTTTTACCTTCACCTCTGTAAACTGAGGCAGGTCGTGCGTCACGTACCGGGAAAGGTCCAGTCTGGCGATCAGCCTCTCGGTAGGAATCTTCCGATACTCGACCGCTTCTCTGGCTGCCGGATGCATATTGCGTTCCGGGTTGATTCCTCTCTCCTTCAGGAGCTTCTTGGCGTACTCGTTCATCTTTCTCGGCGACAGGCCCATAGGACAGGCGAACATCTCGCAGACGCCGCAGCTGCAGCAGTTGACCGCGCTGCCAAATGCCTTTTCAAACTCCTCGTTGGAGCTGATGCTCTTCTCCCTCCACAGATTTCTCATAATCATATTGGGCCGTACCTCATGTCCGATCATAAAACGCGGACACATATCGGTGCACATCCTGCACTGAATGCAGGCCGTCGCCGCCCGATGAATCATCTGTTCCTCCGTCAGCTCGGATCTTCTCACCAGATAGTGATCCGCGGGCAGTACCAGCAGATTGCCTGTGGTCTTCGTAACCACTGCCTGCTGGATCGCTTCTTTATCCTTCAGCATGCGTCCCATCATGGGGCCGCCCACAATCACCGCATAGTCATGCTCCGTGATCTCTGCTTCTTTCAGGATCTCTGTGATCGGAGTGCCAAGAGGCACATGGAACATCCGGGTCTTACTTACAGCGCCTGTCACTGACAGGAACTTTTCCGACACCGGTTTTCCTTCCAGGGCGTCCGCGATGGCAAGGACCGTGCCCACGTTGTCCACAACGCATCCCACATCCAAAGGCAGTCCGCGTTCCGGTACCACCCGGCCCGTCACCTGCTGAACCAAAGTCTGCTCATCGCCTGCCGGATAAAATGTCCGAAGTCCGAACAATTCCACCGGCGCCCCGCTTTTGTCGATCGCCCCCTGCAGGGCTTCCATCTCCCGCTGGTACTTTGCTTTCAGCGCAATCACCGCGTGGGAAGCCCCCAGATGTCCGGCAATCGTCTTCACCGTCTCCACGATCCGGTCCGGATAGGTACGGCAAAGATATTTGTCTGTTTCAATCAGCGGCTCGCATTCCGCCGCGTTGACCAGGAACCATTCCGCTTTCGCGTTCAGCTTTACATGAGTGGGAAATCCCGCTCCGCCGGCTCCTACCACGCCCGCCGCTTTTACTGCTTCTACAAAATCCATAGCATCACCGCTTTCCGTTTATCAGGCTTGCGTCTATCTCCTGGTCGTCCACGATACCTACGATCGTCGCATCTACCGGGATCTCTCTGCTGCCGGCGGCGCTCCTCGCGGAGCTGCCGCCTACATAGATCACTTTCTCTCCTGCCCCGGCTCCGATGATATCCGCCGCCACAATGGGCGCGTCCACCGGGCTGTCATCCAGCAGGCTGATCGGCTGTACCACCAGCAGTTTCAGACCAGACAGATTGTCTGCCTTTCTCGTTGCCCAGATATTTCCGATGACTCTTCCTGTCTTCATAGGCTATGCCCCTTTCCTGAAGAGGTACCCCTGCGCAGAACGGTAATCCGGTGCTTCGAGGCATATTCCCTCGCCAGGTCTGTCAGAATCGCCTTCTCACCTACGGTTACTTTCCGAACCCTGTTATTGCCCAGGTCTATCATATCCTTCTCTGTAATCACCTTTTTGTCCAGCACCGCCTCTTTCACACTGCTTTCATCCTTTTTCGGGACTTCACAGTCTTTGGACGGTCCCTCCGGCTTCACGCCTTCTTCCGGTTCTCCATGAAGGATCAGGTCGGGGATCTGCGACTGGGACGCTATGGTTACTCCGCTGTTTTTCAACATCTCCAGACTGGCTTCCAGGCATCCGTAATATGCCTTCGGCGCAGTATCTTTGTAACGATACAGTTCGATTTCTTCTTCCACAAGATAGATCTTCTTTCCTGCCAGAAGCGATTGTCCGAACAGCCTGGTATAACCGCTGTCAAAGATTCCATACGCGATCTTTCCCAGCGCCTCGTTGCTCATGCCGTAGGCAATCACCGCTTCATAATCCGCAGGCGAACACTGGTACTCTTTCAAAAGCGCACATTCTGTCCGGTAACACTCTGCCAGTTTCTCATCCTCCAACATTTCATGGCAGACTGTGCCATGGTCCGGAGTCAGGATTAAGATAGCCGGCTTCGTATCTTCGGCCTTCGCTTCCAGCGCCTGGATCTTCTGCTGCACTCTGCGGCAGATCTCGTCAATCAAAGCATCCATATCCACGTCAGTTCCCTCCTTCCTTTTTATATAATTTTGTCTTATCAGACCTTGCAGTTCATCGCAATGCCCGTGGGGGTCACAAGGAACGGGTTCGCCGGTTTGATCGTCCTGATCCCCGTCTCCTTCTGTATGATCTGCTCAATCCCTGTAAGACAGCAGGTACCGCCGCACAGATAAATGGTATCCACATCGCCGGGTTTGATATAGCGGTTGATGATGGAGGCAATCTTCTCCACCGTCGCTTTTACCACCGGCAAGATCTCTTTGTGACGGCTGTAATCCTGCTTGATTGCTTCTGCTTCCGCGAATGATATATGGTAGTTTCCCGCCAATACCAGAGTCAGGTGGGTTCCTCCTGTGGGTTCGTCTTCAATCTCTACTACCTTTCCGCCCTTCAGAAGCGCCAGGCCGGTCGTTCCGCCTCCGATATCCACGATCACGCCGTCTTCGATCTGATAGACGGCATTGGCGGAGGAAGGTTCATCCAATATGGCGGTCACTTCAAATCCTGCGCCTTCCGCCACATACTGATGGGTCTTAACGCTGCCTTCCGTCCCAGCCGGCATGGCGATCGCACAGTTCACCAGTTCCTGTCCGATCCTCGCCTCCAGCTTCTCTTTCAGTTCACTGACGATCCGGAGCGCTCCGGTATAATCGACCACCACACCGTCCCTCAGCACGCTGGCAGCCTGTTTTTCACATGCCACCGGATGATTTTCCTCATCCAATACTACAAGCACGATATAGGCGGTTCCCAGGTCTACTCCGACCTTCAGCTTCCCGGTAAACGGAAAAGTCTTCGTCTCCGACTCTTCCACAAGTTTCATAAATTCTTCCACACGTCTGATATCCATCCGCTGTCTGCTCCTTAAGCTACTTTTATTCTTTTCCGTGGGTTATGATCTTCCCCAGAGTAAATCCACTGACGGACGCCGCATTGGCCTCGTCGAAATCAATGTGCATTCTGAAAGTAAACGCATCGCTGACCCGGATAATTACATCTTCAAAAGTAACCGGCCGCTCGCTTAAGATCTTCACACTTACATGTTCTTTATCTTTCAGATTCAGGATACGCGCCACGTCTGTGGGTACATGGATATGATTGTGGGCCACTATTGTGCCCTGAGTGATGGAGAGGCTTCCTGCCGGTCCCTCAATCGTGATCGGTCCCGAGCCTTCCACGTCTCCGGATTCCCGAAGCGGCGCTTTCACTCCCAGAGCCACACAATCGCTTACGGACAACTCCACCTGTGTAGCGCTGCGGACCGGTCCCAGGACAGCCACGCGCTCTTTCTTACCCTTCGGTCCGATCAGAGTCACCCGTTCTTCGCTGAGATATTGTCCCTTCTGGGAAAGCGGCCGTTTTTCATGGAGCACCGCTCCCTTTCCGAACAGGACTTCCACATCCTGGTCCGTCAGATGTACGTGTCTGGCCGATACTTCCACCTGTACCAGTCCGGCTTTCGTCATCGTATCCATCACTTGTTCTATCAGCTGTTCCATAGTTCCTCCCATGCCCGTTCCTTCGGTCAATCTTTCTTATATTCCCCTGCCAGATACTTGCACATAACAATGTGCATGGCACTGGACATCCGGTTCAGCTCTTCGATGATGTCTTCCCTGGTATAGGTTTTTCCTTCATGGAAAGCAGCGGCCGCAGCCACTTCCGTCTCACGGATCGCCGCGCGCAGCTGGTTCAGGAGAGCGTATGCCTTGCCCAGTGTATAATCCGGAAGCACCATCTGTTTCACGTTATAATATTTCATAGGATTATGGGAATGTTCTCTGAGCTCTTTATGGCTGAGCCCGATGAGAAACTCTCTGCGGAACGGCTCTTCCAGCACGTCGCAGCGCATCATCTCTCTTAAACTTCCCACAATATCCTGCAGATCTTCGATCAGTTTCTCCGATTCTCCCATCTCCAGAAGGATCGACTGGTTCAGAACAAACAGAGCCTCCAGGCTGTCCAGTTTGCCGCGGAACAGGATCCTTTTGTGATCCTTCGGCACCAGCGTATTGCCGTACAAATGCGTCATATGCTCCGGCTTCTCGTAATAATACGCTCCGGTCTCATAATCCACATATTTAGGCTTTGCCTCTTTTTCCACCTGCACTTCCGGCATAGGCGGAACTTCTGTCGCCACTACCTTGGCCTGCTGCTCGCCGCCTGGCTCTTCCCGGGAAGCCTCTTCCTGTTTCCTGGGGCCCGAACGGCTTTTTCCGTCATCGATCCGTATCTTGCACTGCTGGAGATATTCTCTTGCCGCCGGAGAAAGGATCTTCCCTTCCGGCACTTTGTAGCATTCCGGAGTGGACGCCCGCAGCTCGCTGCGCAGTATCGCTTCTGTGATTACCTTCATATCCGGTAAGCCACCTCCTTATGTCGCCGTGAAAATCTGTGCCGCCGCCGGGATACCCGGCGGAAGCACTTCTTTCTTACGGATCTTATTTGTCAAGAGAAGGCAGAATGGATTCCACTTCCTCGTGCGGTCTCGGAATCACATGGATAGATACCAGTTCTCCGACTCTCTCTGCTGCCGCTGCTCCCGCGTCCGTAGCCGCCTTTACTGCTCCTACGTCGCCTCTTACCATAACGGTCACCAGGCCGCCGCCTACATGTACTTTTCCGATCAACGTTACATTCGCTGCCTTTACCATTGCATCCGCCGCTTCGATGGATGCCACCAGTCCTTTGGTCTCAATCATTCCAAGTGCCTGCTGTGCTGCCATAATCTATTCCTCCTTGATCTTTGCTGATTAATTATTTGGCGAGAGAAGGAAGAATCGCTTCTACTTCCTCATGCGGTCTCGGAATCACATGGATAGATACCAGTTCTCCGACTCTCTCTGCTGCCGCTGCTCCCGCGTCCGTAGCCGCCTTTACTGCTCCTACGTCGCCTCTTACCATAACGGTCACCAGGCCGCCGCCTACATGCTCTTTTCCGATCAGCGTTACGTTCGCTGCCTTTACCATTGCATCCGCCGCTTCGATGGATGCTACCAGTCCTTTGGTCTCAATCATTCCCAACGCCAGCTGTGCTGCCATAATTTATTCCTCCTTATTAACTGTTCTGAAGTCTCTTAATGATCTCACGGACTACTTCATCAATATTGATGTCATCATACTTCCTCTGAGCTCTGCATACTCCGTCGGAGCAATCCGGAAGCGCCGCTTTGATGTCTTCCAGTTCGGAAACGCCTTCCGCCACATAACGCATGTTCAGAAGCTGCATCGGTCCTACATTTTCGGAAGTCGCGCTTCCGCCTACGGCGCCGCAGCCCAGGGTAAGGGCCGGCTGAAGTTTCGTGGTGCCGCCGATACCGCCCAATGCGCTCGGTGTATTCACAATAATTCTGGATGCCGGAACTCTCTTTGCAAAGTAGTCCACCATCTTCTCGTCCTTCGTATGCATGGAAAACGTATGTCCTGCTCCTTCATAATGAAGAAGTTCCTGACAAAGTTCGCATACCTCCACATAAGACGGGGCCGTATAGAACGCCAGAATCGGCGCCAGTTTCTCGTTGGAATATGGATGGCCTCTTCCGATGCCGGTTTCCTGTGCCACCAGGATCTTGGTCCCTGCCGGGATCTCGATGCCTGCCAGATCCGCAATCACCTGCGCGCTCTTACCCACGATCATAGGATTCATGGTTCCGTTCGCCCTGAGGATAAACTTACCCAGTTTTGCGACCTGTTCCGGACTCAGGAAATAAGCTCCCTGACGCTCCATTTCCTTCTGAACGGCTTCTTTCATATTGTCATCGCATACCACCGACTGCTCGGAGGCACAGATCGTACCGTTGTCGAAAGTCTTGGAATCTACGATCCTCTTCACTGCCAGCGGAATATCCGCTGTCTTCTCGATATATGCCGGTCCGTTTCCGGGACCTACGCCGATAGCCGGCGTACCGGATGAATATGCCGCCCTCACCATGGCGGAACCGCCTGTTGCCAGGATCATGGCTACGTCCGGATGTTTCATCAGATTATCTGTAGCCTGCATGGTCGGAATCGTGATACAGGATACCAGATCCTCGTTTCCTCCCACTTCTGCAATTGCCTGGCGCACCACTTTCACCGTCTCCAGGATGCAGTTTCTTGCATTCGGATGCGGGGAAAATACAATGGCATTTCCTGCTTTAATGGCAATCTCTGATTTATAGAGTACTGTGGACGTAGGGTTCGTGGATGGGATCAATCCTGCGATTACGCCTACAGGAACCGCGATCTTGCGGATCTTGTTCACATCGTCTCTCTCCACTTCCCCAACGGTCTTCATATCTTTAATATGTTCGTACACGCCCTCACTGGCGAATACATTTTTAATTACTTTGTCAGACTCTACGCCGAACCCGGTCTCTTCATGAGCCAGCTTCGCCAGCCGTCCTGCGTTTCTAACTCCTGCTTCCGCGATAGACTGAACGATCCGGTCCACTTCTTTCTGGCTTTTCGTGCTGAGCTCTTCCTGAGCAGCCTTTGCCTTTTCTACCAGCTCGCGTACTTCCTGGACTGACAAAAGATCTTTATCATATAACTGCATGCCCTACCTCTCCTGTCCAGTAAATATTGTGATTGCATGAATCAGCTCCTGCTTTTTGGCAAAGCGGATTTCCTGCGGCGTCATGTTGGTGATCTTCAGTTTTCTGGCAAGCGTTCTCAGACTCACCACTGTCATCTTTTCCAACTGTTCCACTGTGGGAATCTCCGGCTCTTCATGCTCTTCCGACTGCGGTGCTTCCGGTGTTTCGCCACCGTTTTCCTCTGTCACGGATGTTTCCGCCTCTGCTTCATCTTCAGAGGATCCGTCTGCCGGTCCATCCGGTTCCTGATCCGTTTCTGGATCCGGAGCTTCCGGCGGCTGTCCCGGCCCATCCGGATGTCTTGTCAGCATTTTCCAGACATCCTGCGCGGGTCTGGGGATCACATGTACGCTTACCACTGTGCCCACCCTTTCCGCCGCGGCGGCGGAGGCGTCTATAGCCGCTTTCACTGCGCCCACATCGCCTTCCACCATCACGGTCACCAGTCCGCCTTTTACTTTTGTCACATCTACCAGAGATACATTTGCCGCTTTCAGTGCACTGTCCAGAGCTTCAACTGCTGCAAGGTAGCCATAAGTTTCTATCATTCCCAATGCATTCATGCACAATCCTCCGCTCTGCGAGTCTGGATATTATTCTTCTTTCGGGTTGTCTGCAACAAATTCTACCGCAGCTGCAAACGCGTCGCATGCGGCCTTGCATGCAGACTGGCTTCCGGTGAGCAGCGCTCCACCGAAGTTGGTCTCCGAAGGCGGAGCATACAGTACGCACATTTTCACGTCTGCTGCCTTCAGGGCTGCATCTACGCCATACATTGCCTCCAGAGGCGGCGCGATCAGGTATGCCAGCGCTTCGCCTTCCTGGATGCCCGCGCCCTCGGACAGGTAAGAACCTGTACGGGAAATGCAGTGTGCATAGTAAATAATAGTATCGTCTTCATTTGCAGATACAAAATATGCCTGGTTCTCGATCACATCCACAGCTGCTTCCAGTCCGCTTCTGACCTCCGCCGGGTTGGGGCCTGCCAGAATACCGATGATTTCACCGGCCAGCTTGGTGTTGGCGTTTGCAGCGCCTGCGTAAAAGCTCTTTGCATATACAACTTTTACGTCTGCTTTCTTTGTCGCCTCATCCAGGGCGGTATAGGTCACATCATCGCTGTCGGCGGTGATCAGTGCCAGTGATTTCATGCTCGGATCAAGATTAAACTCTTTCGCCATATCCGGGCTGACATTGGGGATGATTTTGGTTGCAAGAACTGATGCTCTCACTGGATCTCGTTTCATGGATATCCTCCTCTTTATCTTTTCTTTCTACGGTTTTTACAGTTTCAGGTCTGTTCCGCTGGCCTTGTTGTCAAGAATCTTCTTGATGATATCGGCGATATGAGCGCCTGCCTCAGCCGGAATCGTTCCTGCCTTATGAATGTTGGAAACCACGGTTCTGCGCGCCTCCGGCATACCTACGGTTGCCTTGTAAGCGATATATGCAGACATGGATTCAGCGGTGATCAGACCCGGACGTTCTCCGATCAGTACACAGGTAACCTGTGCTCCGGTGATCTCGGAGATCTGGTCCATGGCGCCCACACGTCCGTATTTTACGAAGAACGGGGTGCCGTAATCGATGCCGTAGCTCTTCAGGCCCTGCTCAATAGCCGGAAGCACATCTCCTACGTTTGCCGCGATTGCCGCGGAGCTTAAACCGTCGGATACGTAGATCTGAACTGTCGGATTCATGCGGCATTTCTCTTTGATCGTCTTCACTGCCTCGTCGCTCAGCTTACGTCCCAGATCCGGTCTGGTCAGATATGTATCTTTGCTGTCGCACTGAGTCTGTACAGAGAACAGTCCCATCTTATCGATAAAGTCCTGATCCACATCAGAGAATACAGCGTCCTGAGCTGCAGAGTGAGCTGCGCGGAACTGCAGGACCGGATCGGTCTTATATCTTGCGCCTGCTTTGCCGATACCCAGACGGCACGGAGCGTACTGTTTCAGATCGTAGTATGCTTCGCCGTTTACCGGGTTCTCTACCAGGTACTGTTTGCGGATATCCACTTCGGTTACGTCCGGGATGCAACCATCTTCGATCACCGGCTCATTGCTGCATGCAGCACATCCGGAAGTTTCCGCTTCTTTCGTATCTTCTTTCTGATCCAGGTTCATCTCGGAAAGAACCTGCGCGATAATTGTCCTTAAATCGTTTTCGTTTACCAAGATCCGCTACCTCCTATTTACAAAATACAGATGCATCGCCTGCAAGCGGTGTCAGTTTGCCGTCTTTGGAGAATCCCATCTTTTCCAGCCACTGATCAAATTCTTTGATCGGACGAAGTCCGAATACTTCACGCAGGCTGGCTGCTTCATGATATCCGGTACACTGATACATCAGCATACAGTCGTCGCCCTGCGGAACGCCCATGATGTAGTTGCATCCTGCCGCTACCAGAAGAGTTGCCAGATTCTCAATATCGTTCTGGTCTGCTTTCATATGATTGGTATAGCATGCGTCACAGCCCATCGGGATACCGGTCAGTTTGCCCATGAAATGGTCTTCCAGACCTGCACGGGTTACCTGCTTGGAATCATACAGATACTCCGGTCCGATGAATCCTACTACGGTATTTACCAGGAACGGCTGATATCTCTTTGCGAATCCGTAGCATCTTGCTTCCATGGTTACCTGGTCCCATCCGTTGTGTGCGTCGGAAGAAAGCTCGGAACCCTGTCCGGTCTCGAAATACATTACGTTCGGGCCGGTGCTGGTCGCGCGGTGGAGCATCAGATCGCGTCCTTCATCCAGCATAGATGCGGTAAGTCCGAATGCCTCGTTTCCTTTCTGGGAACCGGCGATGGACTGGAACATCAGGTCGCACGGCGCGTTCATCTTCTCGATTGCTTCCATCTGGGTCGTCACATGCGCCAGAACGCTGATCTGGGTCGGTACTTCCCATTTATTCTTGAACTCATCAAAGCTCTTCAGGATTCTTGTAACGCTCTCTACAGAGTCGTCTACCGGGTTCAGACCGATTACAGCGTCGCCGCATCCAAGGCTTAAGCCTTCCATAACGGAAGCCATAATACCCTTCGGATCGTCGGTGGTATGGTTCGGCTGCAGACGGGATGAGAAGGTTCCCTCAAGACCGATCGTAGTATTACAATGTGCAGAGATACGAATCTTCTTTGCAGCATAGATCAGGTCCAGGTTGGTCATCAGTTTGCAGACAGCCGCTACCATCTCGCTGGTAAGGCCTCTGGAAGCTCTCTTGATCATGTCTCCGGTGGTACTGATATCCAGCATCCACTCTCTGAATTCTGCCACCGTCATATTTTTGATTTCGTTGTAAATAGTTTCATTTACGCCGTCCTGGATGATCCTGGTCACTTCGTCCTCTTCATAAGGAACTGCAGGATTATTTCTCAGGTCTGCCAGCGTAATATGGGAGAGTACTACCTTTGCCGCAACTCTCTCTTCCGCAGATTCTGCGGCAATGCCTGCCAGCTTGTCGCCGGACTTCTCTTCATTGGCTTTTGCCATTACTTCGCGAAGAGATTTAAATTCATAAACTTTGCCGAATAATTTTGTTTTGAGAATCAAATTGTCTCACCTCTCCTTTTCTGTAATCTTTCATTACCGGATGTCTTTTCTCCGTCATGAATTGAAGATCAGCGTTTTTGTCACCACCGGCACCACATGGCCTTCCGCCACCGGCTCGCCGATGTCAATGTAATCGCCGTTACGGGTATGGATTCCGTCTATACAGATCACATCCTTTTTCCCTTCCAGCAGAACACGAATGGCGTTGCCAAGCACTTTCGCTATATCATTTTCGATGACCAGGATCAACGGATATGGCCCCCGTATGATACTGTCGGCCCCCTCCACCACCAGGCGCGCAAGCTCCTGGATCTGAGAGAACGAAGTATGGTATCTGCCTGAAAATGCAATGGCAATCTGTTCTGTATCGCCCTGCGACTCGTAAAGGGATATCCCCCTGCGGATCGCTGTCTTCATCTCCTCTCCATCGGACTCTTCCTCCTCGGTTAATTTCATGACCGGAATATTTTTGATTGGAAGCTTATCTCTGGAATAACTGATCGTGCTTCCGCTGACATCCGTGGTGTGCGTTCCGGCTCCCACCACGGTAGCCCGGATCGTCTCCGCCGCCGGATAGATCTTTACCTTCCGGAATGCGCTGCAGCGGTTGACCGCTCTCGCCAGCAGTACACCGATATCCCCATACCGGAACACATCTCCTTCTTCGTGAAGCATGCATTCCGCAACGCCTCCGGAGAATGTTACCGCCTGGACCTTCGGCTCCCTCGCCAGAGGTTTGCCCTGGTTGGTGTACAGTCTGCTGTGGAATTCATCGGGTTCCTCGATATACAGAGCCATCGCCAGCTGCTGCGCCATATACTCGCAGACACGGTACAGAACATTTTCGTCCGCCCGGTCTCCGACCCGGATCCGGATCTGGTGCCTGTCGGCCAGTTCCTGGATCGACGGGAAGATATAGCTGATCTTTCCATTTTCCACCTTGATCAGTCTGCCGCCGATGTCCAGGCAGCAGGTACCTTTCAGGTTGCCTTTCTGGAAAAACGCAATGTTGCTGGTGCCTCCTCCGATATCCAGGTTGGCTACCACCTCCCTCTTCTCTTCCGAGATTTTGTCTGCCCCGGCTCCTTTCGCCGAGAGCACGGACTCCAGATCCGGTCCCGCAGTCGCCACCACAAAATCTCCGGCCATATCGCTCAGGCTTTCCAAAACTGTGTTGGCGTTCTGTTTCCTTGCCGTCTCACCTGTAATGATGACGGCTCCCGTCTGGAGATCTTCCGGCTTAATGCCTGCTCGCCGGTATTCGTCCCTGATAATGTCTTTCACCTTCACCGCATCGATCTCCGTCTGGGATTTCAGAGGAGTAAAATGAATGCCGCTCCGGTAAATCACTTCTTTGTTTACAATGCTGATGCGGGGTACCGTGTAATTGCTCGCCAGATTTTCTATGGTCAGCCTGCTGAAAATCAGCTGGGTCGTGGAAGTCCCAATATCAATCCCCACGCTTAAAATCGTTTCCTGCAAAGGCTATCACTTCCTTCCCGCCGCTTATTCCGAAACGCTTACAAAATCAGCTGTTTCGTTGATAAAATCAAAGCTCACGCTGGTTCCTGACTCTCCGGAACGAATCCGGAGCTTACCATGCAGTTTATCCTGCACTACCGATCTGACTATATCCAGTCCCAGGCTCCCTGTCCGGGTGCTTTCCGGGTCAAATCCGGTTCCGTCATCTCGTATCGTAAGTTTGGAATACGCGTTGCCTCTCTCCACAATAATAAAAATCGTGCCTTCTCTTCTTCCGTCGAATGCGTGCCTCATAGAATTCTGAAGCAGTTCGTTGACCGTCAGCGCCACTGAACTGGCAATGTCCGTATCCACGATAATATCATCCCCCTGGAGTTCCAGGTTCAATTTTAATTCCGGCTTCAGAAAAGGCTGAATCGCGTTGTTTTTTACTGTCCGCAGGACTTCCATCAGGCTTACGCTTTCCTCTCCCGTCTGGGAAAGGAGCTGGTGCGTCACCGATATGGACAAGATCCTGCTGATCGTCTCATTCAGGACTTTCTTTGTTTCCTCATTGTCCACACGCCTGGCCTGAAGTCTCAGGAGCGACGCAACAATCTGAAGATTATTTTTAACCCGGTGATTCAGTTCCCGTACTGCCACGGATTTCAGAACCAGATCTTTTTCCTGCTCCCGGTTCCAGGTAATGTCCCGGATAATCACTGCCAGTCTCAGATTTCCCTTCCTGAGCGGGATCTGACGAATCTGCAGATAAAATTTCCCGTAACGGACTTCCCGGAGCTGTTCCACCCGGTCCAGATGCTCTTCCCATTCCGTAAGGCATACGTTCTTGTACTTCTGCCCCAGGATGTCCCGCACATAGCCAAGATTCTGAAACAGTTTCTTCGCATACATATTCCGGAATATGACCTCATCCCGCTCATCCACCAGGATCAACCCTTCGTCGATGCTCTCGGTCAGCCACTCATTCTCATTAATCATATGCGACAGCGGCGTCTCCACCGCCATATACCGGTCGCCTTCATTTAGCTCGTCCTGTTCGTCAGTAATTCTTTTTTCCCGGATCAGCACCCCGATCACCCTGCCGTTGTACTTGATCGGCTCCACCGACTGGATCGTGTAATTATCCTCCTGTGTCCGGGCTTTCATATGCTTGGTGGCAACTCCCAATCGAAAAGTCCTGGCTACCGCCGGTTCGTTTTCCGATTTGGCAAGCATGCCCACCACACTGTTCCGGTACGCGGACGGATCTTCTTCCGGCTTCGCTTCCGCCACAACAATGGCATCGCCTTCCCTGCAGGGACAGTCCACAAAGATGTCCGCCGCTTCCAGATTTGCCAGCGGCTGCAGCGTACCCGCCATCATCTCGATCACCTGGATCTCATCGTCGGTCAGGTCGGTATATTCCTGACACAGCTGCCTTATTGCCCTCTGCATCTTACTTTCCCCTGCCCATCAGAATGATCTCCGCCACTTTCTTCATGGAGATATTTTTCATGCGGCTGATATTCCGGATGTAATCATAGGCTTCCTGTTCTGTCATGCCCCGTTTGTTCATGATCAGACCTTTTGCCTGCTCCACTACCGCACGGCTTTCCAGCCTCTTGGTCATATCCTGGCATTCTTTTTGAAGCTTTTTCATCTCACGGCTTCTGTCCACAGCTATTTCCAGCCCCGGCAGAAACGTTCTCTCTTCCACCGGTTTGACAAAGTACCCGCTGACTTTTGCTTCCTTTGCTTCCTCAATAAACTCCCGGTCACAGTACGCCGTAAGCAGGACCACTGTCTCGGCCAGATTTTCTTCTGCAATGACTTTGGAAGCAGTAATGCCGTCCAGCAGGGGCATCTTTACATCCATAACCACCAGATCCGGATGACAGTTCCTGCAGCATTCGATAGCGTCAAAACCATCTGCCGCCTCCGCCACCACCTGATGTCCTTCTTTTTCCAGAATCTCCTTCAAGTCCATTCTGGTAATCGGTTCGTCGTCTGCTATGACCACCTGCATGGCATAAATCCTTCCTGTTATTCTGCTGTACCCTCCAACGACCAGTTCTGCTCCGTCAGATATTCCAGCAGTTCTTCAAATCCGGTTCCTTCATAGCTGCTGGTAACGAAAACTTTTTTCGCCCCCGCTGCTGTAAGATACCTTTTTGCGTCTTCAATCTGTTTGTCATCGGCAAGATCGCTTTTCGTCACCACCCCGATACACGGTTTCGCAAAGGTACTGGAATACCCCGGCGGAAACATGGTGCCTCCTTCATTGGCCTGCTGAACCAGCACGATCACATCCGCATCCACCGCCGTCACCGTCAAAGCGCCTCTGAGATAAGTGCGCTCCAGGTACTCGCCCGGCGTGTCGATCATATTTCCGTTAATCACCTGAACAGTCTGCGTCTTGTGATATTTCAGATCTTCGTGGCGTATGTACTGACACAGCGTCGTCTTTCCTGCCATGGATCTTCCAATCAGGATTATTCTCTTGGGTTTTGTCTCCATCCTGTCTGTCCTGCCTTCCTGAAAATCATGATCTGGTGATCGGAGCCGAAGCAAATCCCATCTGATCACACAGCACGCTCATCACATCATGCAGCGCGGCTTCCACGCCCGCCACATCTCCGGTGATAATCAGAGAACCATTAAAACGGTCCACAAACCCGATCTGAATATCCGCGGCCTTGCTGGCCACATCCGCCGCGATGATCGCGGCCTCGCTGGGTGTGATCGTAAAGATTCCGATCGCCCCTTTCGCATCGATCAGGCCCATCTTCCCGTACAGATCCTGCACCGGATGGGGAATCACATGCGCCAGCGTCACCTGTTTGCCAGGGACGAACTCCTGTATGATCCGTTCTTTTTTATCTTCATACATTTTCTGTCACCATCTGACGCCTTTCTTTTTTCTCGGAAATCAAGACCGGGTAATCGGTGTGGAATCAAATCCCATCTTTCCGCACAGCACATCCATCACATCGCGCAGCGCAGCCTCAACGCCCGCCACGTCTCCGGTGATCACCAGGGAACCGTTGAAACGGTCCACAAATCCGATCCGGACATCCGCGGCCTTGCTGGCCACATCCGCCGCGATGATCGCGGCCTCGCTGGGTGTAATCGTAAAGATGCCGATCGCCCCTTCCGCATCAATCAGGCCGATCTTCTGGTACAGATCCGCCACCGGATGGGGAATCACATGCGCCAGTGTCACCTGTTTACCGGGAACGGACTCTTGTATGATCCGCTCTTTTCTGTCTTCCTGCATGTCCTGTCACCTCTTCCGGCTTATGCGTGCATCAAGGTCAGATCAACTTTCCCGTATATGCACGCTGGAATACTTCCTTGATATCCTCTACAGAGCATGCTCTCGGATTCGTCCTGGTACAGGAATCGTTGTATGCAGCTTCTGCCATCTCATCCAATACCGCCTCAAAATCCTCCCGGGCAATTCCTGCCGCTTCAATCGTGTTCGGAATATGAAGCTGATTGATGTACTGCTTGGTCGTGCGTACCACACTGAATGCGCTCTGGCGGACGCTCGAGCCTTCCAGCCGAAGCACCTCCGCGATCTGTGCATAGCGTTCCGCTACCGGAGTCAGGCCGTCATGGCAGCCTGCATTGAAAGCCATTACATAGGGAAGCAGGATTCCATTTGCTCTTCCATGCGGAATATGGAAATGCCCGCCCAAAGTGTGCGCCATGCCGTGATTCAAGCCCAGTCCGGCATTGCTGAATGCGATGCCTGCCAGACACGAAGCGTCATGCATCTTCTGCCGAGCCTCCATGTCGTTCGGGTTTTTGTACACCTTAATCAGATTGGCTTTAACCAGTTTCATGGCCTTTTCCGCCGCCGCATCCGTAAAATCATTGGCATTTGTAGATACAAACGCTTCGATCGCATGCGTCAGCACGTCGATTCCCGTATCCGCTGTCGTAGCAGGCGGCACTGAGCGAACCAGCTCTGCATCCAGGATTGCCGCATCCGGCAGCATATCCTCCGATACCAGCGGATATTTCGCAGATTTCTGCGGATCGCTGATGACCGCGAAAGTGGTCACCTCCGACCCCGTACCGCTGGTGGTGGGAACCGCCACGAATGACATCTTCTCGGCGAGTCCACCTTTTACCGACAGCCAGTTCATGGCTTTCGCCGCATCGATCGATGATCCTCCGCCAAGAGCGAACAGGACCTGCGGCTTAAAATCCAGAAGCTGTCCGATCCCTTTCGTCACCGTAGCGATGTCCGGATCCGGCTTCACATCTGAAAAGATCTGGTACTGGACTCCCTTCTTCTCCATGGGCTCCGTCAAGTATCCAACCATCCCGCTTTCATGCATGAACTTGTCAGTCACAATGAAAGCACGGCCTACACCTGTCAGGATTTCATCCAGTCCTTCTTTTCCCAGATAGACACGGGTTTTCAAGATAAATTGTCCCAATTCTAGTCCTCCTTTCTCCAAACGCAAAAAGTGCCTGGACTCCCCCTCTCTCCTTTGACAGGGGAAACAGCCAAGACACTTCAACGCTCTCAGATTCAATCCAAACGCATCTGCTACGTCGCAGATACACCTAAATTTCTTACATTATAGCATGCACGGTGCTCATTGTCAACTTTGTTTATTTTTTATTGCCATGCTTGCCTTCTTCTGTATATTTTTACTATTTCAAATCATTTTCCAAATTTTTTTCTTTGTCAAAGCTTCTATAAGCCTTTCAAGCAAAAAAGCATGCCGTGCAATCCACAGCATGCTTTTTACTTTCTGATTACATTAATATTTCTGTTACAGTCTTGCCACTCCGGTCTTTCTTGCAGCCTCAGCTACTGCCGCTGCCACTGCTTTTCCAACTCTCGGGTCGAATGCCTTCGGGATGATATAGTCCTCGGTCAGCTCTTCGTCGGTGATCAGATTTGCCAGCGCTTCTGCTGCTGCCAGCTTCATCTCATCATTAATATCTTTCGCGCGCACATCGAATGCTCCGCGGAACACGCCCGGGAATGCAAGCACGTTATTGATCTGGTTCGGGAAGTCGCTTCTTCCGGTAGCGATAACTCTTGCTCCGCCCTCTTTCGCCTCATCCGGGAAGATCTCCGGAGTCGGGTTCGCGCATGCGAAGATGATGGCGTCTTTGTTCATGGTCTTCACCATATCTACGGTTACCGTGTTCGGAGCGCTCACACCGATGAATACATCGGCGCCTACCAGCATGTCTGCCAGGCTTCCTGCCTTCTTCTCCAGGTTGGTGATCTTAGCCATCTCCTCTTTCACCGGATTCATGCCTTCCTGACGGCCTTCGTAGATCGCGCCTTTACGGTCGCAGAGAGTTACATCTTTGCAGCCGGCAGTCAGGAGCAGTTTCGTGATAGAAATAGCGGCTGCGCCCGCGCCGTTTACTACGATCTTCACATCTTCTTTTTTCTTGCCTACCAGGCGCAGAGCATTGGTCAGGCCCGCCAGCGTAATGATAGCCGTTCCGTGCTGATCGTCATGGAAAATCGGAATATCACATTTTTCTTTCAGTTTTTTCTCGATCTCAAAGCAGCGGGGTGCGGAGATGTCCTCCAGGTTCACGCCGCCGAAGCTGCCGGAAATCAGGTAGATCGTATTGACGATCTCGTCTACGTCATGGCTCTTGATGCAGAGCGGGAACGCATCCACATCTCCAAAAGTTTTAAAGAGGACACATTTTCCTTCCATAACCGGCATACCTGCTTCCGGTCCGATGTCTCCCAGACCAAGCACCGCGCTTCCGTCAGTTACTACCAGACACATATTGTGACGGCGGGTCAGATCATAGCTCTTCTCCACATCCTTCTGGATCTCCAGACACGGCTGCGCCACACCCGGGGTATAAGCCAGAGAAAGATCATCTTTAGTCTTAACCGGAACGGTCGCTACCACTTCGATCTTACCTTTCCACTGTTCATGAAGTCTCAAAGATTCTTTTGCGTAATCCACTTTTGTATCCTCCTGTTTTAAATAGATTTAATATGAAATTTCAAAACCGTAAAACGGTCATATAAACAGAAATCTCTTACTTTGTTAAGAATATATCATTCTCCGTTGACTGTCAATACCCTTTTCTCCGGCATATTTATCTGGATTTCGCCATGGCAAAAACCGCCAGCACACCGGCTCCGGTATGGGATCCTACTACAGGTCCCACGAAATTGATCATCGTCTCTTCGATGCCGTATTTTTCCACCAGCGTATCACGGATAGCCTCCGCTTCCTCCAGACAGTCTCCGTGACTGATAAATACCGTCTTCTCTCCGTCCTGAATCAGATCCATCAATTTCTCAATGATTGTCTGGACAGCCTTCTTCCTTCCGCGGGCTTTTCCAATCACTTCCAGTTTCCCTTCATCATTAATACGAATAATCGGTTTGATGCCTACCATGCTGCCCAGGACCGCGCTGCTCCGTGAGATACGTCCTCCCCGGTATAAATGATTCAGATCATCTACGGTTACATAAGAAGCAATCTTCATCTTATTCTCTTCACACCACCGGGCAAGTTCCTCCAGCGGCATCCCCGCTTCTTTTTTCTGTACCGCCCTGTACACCAGAAGTCCCTGCCCCATGGCTGCCAATAACGTGTCCACTACCACAATCCTGCTGTCCGGATATTCCTCCATCAACTCATTCGCCGCGATAACCGCGCTCTGACAGCTTCCGCTAAGGCCTGAAGAGAATGCCAGATGCAGTACGTCCATTCCCTGCTTTATATACGGTTCGAACAGGACGCGCGCCTGTTCCGGATTCACCTGCGCCGTAGTCGGCATGGCGCCGGCCCGGATCTTCGCATAAAACTCTTTTACCGGCAGAGGGTTCTCCGCGTTATAAACTTCTCCGTCCAGAAGGCAGTTCAGAGATACCATGCCGATCTGATGCTCTTTCAGATAGCTGTCCTCCAGGTCTGCGCTGCTGTCTGTTGTGATTACATATGGTCTCATTTGGTCCTCCTTAATAATTTCCCAAGATCTTAAAGTTCACTGCCTCTTCAGCGATGCCCCGTATGGCGTTTTTTACCGCGCTGTCATTCAGATTCCCCTCAAAGTCCACAAAGAAATGATATTCCCAGTTGCGTTCCGGAATCGGGCGGGATTCAATCTTACACATATTCAGATCATTATATATGATGTGGGAAAGAATATTATAAAGACTTCCGCTGACATGAGGAAGTTCGAAGCAGATGCTCACTTTTTTTGCGTCTTTCTCATACATTTTACGATTTGTGACGATAATAAACCGCGTGGAATTAAACCGGCAGTCATTTACCGGCATCTCCAGGATTTCCAGCCCGTAAAGCCCTGCTGTGATTTCTCCCGCGATGGCCGCCTGACTCTTATCCGCGTCCCGGGCCACTTTCTCCGCCGCCACCGCCGTATTGGAGAGGCTGATCTGTTTCCACTGAGGATGCTGCCCGAGATATCCCGCGCACTGCATCAGCGCCTGCGGGTGGGAAAATACCGTGTGGATATCCTCAAGCCGCGCGCCCGGTACAGCCAGCAATGCATGCTGGATCTTAATAATCTGCTCCCCTACAATATAATTCTCATATTCCTCCAGCAGATCATAAATATCATTCACTTCCCCCGCCGAAGAATTCTCTATGGGAAGCACCGCATAATCTGCCATGCCTTCTTTAATGGCGTCCATACAGCCTTTCCAGGTGTCCATATGGAATACATTCACGTCTTTTCCAAAATATTCCAGCGCAGCCTGATGCTGGTAAGCGCCTTCCACTCCCTGGTAAACTACCCGGCAGTGTTTCCGGTCAATATGATCAATCTGAGTAAACGGCAGACTGCCGGACACCCCTTCCTGTTCCAGCAGCTGATACTGCAGCTTACGGCTCATAGCCATGATCTGCTGGAAAAGTTCCCGGATCCCATGCCGGTTGAAATCATTGTGCGCCATTGCCCCCAAAGTATCCAGCTTTTCCATTTCCCTGGAACGATCCAGCACTTTCTTTCCATTGGCGATCTTGTATTCCGCTACCTGACGGCAGACATCCATACGCGCTTCAAACAGGCGGACCATCTCCTGATCGATCTGATCGATCTGTTTTCTCAGTTCCTGCAAGTCTTCCATCTACTGCCTCCTCTTCCGTACATATCCGGCCAGTTCTCCCAGATAAGACAGGGAACCAAACGCCAGGATTACATCTTCTTCTTTTGCCGCTTCCAGAGCTTTTTCCACCGCTTCCGGAATGTCTGCGCACGCCTGTGCCGAAAGTCCGTGCTTTTCAGCTGTTTCTGCCAGAATCTTCGCAGAAAGCGCTCTGGGATTTTCCGGCGGAGTTACCGTAAACACCTGCTCCAGGCAGGGCGCCATAACAGCGGTCACCCGATCATATTCTTTGTCCGAGAGCATCCCCATGATTCCAATAATACGGCGGCCTTTCAATGTATTCTCCACTGTCTGGCGAAGTTTTTCCGCGGCGTCCCTGTTGTGGGCCCCGTCAATAATAAAAATCGGATGTTCGTCTACAACCATAAACCGCGCGGGCCAGCATGCATTCTTCATGCCGTCATAGACTGCCTGATCAGAGATCTCATATCCCATACCGCGCAGGACTTCCACCGACTCCAGCGCAAGAGCCGCATTGCCAAACTGATACTCTCCCGCCAGAGAAATCTCCATATCTTTCCAGCCTTTATAATCGAACCGCTGGCTTCGGATCCCTCTTCTGCGGTTCACTGCCCGCGCCGGATCCGCCTGCATAACCGGACACGAAAGCGCTTCTGCTCTTTTCAAAATCTCATGCTCCGCTTCCGGCTCCTGCCTGTATGTGACCACGGTACACCCCGGCTTGATGATCCCTGCCTTGTTGGCGGCAATCTCTCCCAGAGAATCGCCGAGCACCCCCAGATGATCCAGACTGATGGAAGCGAATACCGTCAGTCTGGGATGTTTTACCACATTCGTAGCGTCTGTCAGGCCGCCCCTTCCGCACTCTAAAACTACCAGATCACATCCCTGCTCCGCAAAATAAAGAAAGGCAAGCGCCGTCTCCATCTCAAACGTGGTGGGATGTCCATATCCTTCTTCCAGCATCCCTTTCCCCGTCTCCCGGAGCTTTTCCGTCAGACGCGCCAGATCTTCTTCGGGAATATATGTTCCATTCACCTGGATCCGCTCCCGGTACTCGAAAATCGTAGGGGAAATATAACGTCCCACCCGGTATCCCGCCTCCTGAAGGACTGAAGATATGAATGCCAATGTGGAACCTTTTCCGTTCGTCCCTGCTATGTGTACCAGGGAAAGCTGATCCTGCGGGTCTCCCAGACGGTGCAGCATCTCCGTCAGCGGTCCGAGAGAAAGTTCCTCTCCCGCATACCGGCTGCACCCTTCCAGAAATTCCCTTGCTTCTCTATAATTCATTCTTTTGTTCACCATCCTGCACCTGTTGATAGCCTTATACAGTATAGTATATTTCTGCCTATATTTCAAATACTATGCTTATGATGAAACAAAATTTTTTTCGATGCGGGATTCTCGGCTGGGCCATGGAAATCTTCTGGACCGGCCTGCACGCTTTCCGTGTGCGCGATCCAAAGCTTACCGGAACCTCCTCCCTCTGGATGTTCCCGATCTACGGATGCGCCGCCTTTCTGGAACCGTTGATGCGGCGGCTCCGCCACCATGCATTCTGGCAGCGGGGACTGGTCTATATGTCACTGATCTACCTGGCGGAATATATCAGCGGAAGCCTGCTGAATCTGCGCGGTATGTGTCCCTGGAACTACGGACGGAGTCCTTTCCAGATCCGCGAGGTCATCCGTCTGGATTTTGCCCCACTCTGGTTCCTGGTGGGCCTTCTGTTTGAGCAAATGATAAGTCCTTCAAAAACAAGTTGAATTTTCCTCCTGTATCGTGTATTCTTATGGGAAGGGCCTGGCCCCTGTCCGTAAGACAATATTAATTTCATACAGGAGGTATTTATGAGACATTTAATGAGTCCGTTGGATTTCAGTGTCGAAGAGCTCGATCAGCTTCTGGATCTGGCTGTCGACATTGAAAACCATCCGGAGAAATACGCGCACGCGTGCGACGGCAAAAAGCTTGCCACTCTGTTCTATGAACCGAGCACACGAACCCGTCTCAGTTTTGAAGCTGCCATGATCAATCTTGGAGGCAGCGTTCTTGGTTTTTCTTCCGCGGCCAGCAGTTCCGCAGCCAAGGGGGAAAGTGTTTCCGATACGATTCGTATGATTTCCTGTTACGCTGACATCTGTGCCATGCGTCATCACAAAGAAGGCGCTCCTATGGTGGCCAGCACAGTTTCTTCTATTCCCGTCATTAACGCCGGCGACGGCGGACATCAGCATCCCACCCAGACTTTAACCGATCTGCTTACTATCCGTTCCCTCAAAGGAAGACTGGGGAACCTTACGATCGGACTGTGCGGAGACCTGAAGTTTGGCCGTACTGTACACTCTCTGGTAAAGGCTTTGGCACGGTATGAAGGCGTAAAATTTGTCTTCATTTCTCCGGAAGAACTGCGTATCCCCAGCTACATCAAAGAAGACGTACTGGAAGTCAATCACCTTCCCTACCAGGAAGTAGAGCGCCTGGAAGATGTCATGGGAGATCTGGACATCCTGTATATGACCCGGGTACAGAGGGAACGTTTCTTCAACGAAGAAGATTACATCCGCCTGAAAGATTTCTACATACTGGACCGCAAAAAAATGGAACTGGCAAAAGACGATATGATCGTCATGCATCCCCTTCCCCGTGTAAACGAGATCTCGGTGGAAGTGGACAAAGACCCGCGCGCGGCTTATTTCCGCCAGGTACAATACGGCGTATATGTGCGTATGGCTCTTATTCTTACACTTCTGGAGGTGAAAGTATGTTAAATATCGGCGTTCTCCACGAAGGCTTTGTGCTGGATCATATTGAAGCCGGCAGAAGCATGGATATCTATAAATACCTGAACCTGGATAAATTCGACTGCTGTGTGGCAATCATTAAAAACGCGCGCAGCAATAAGATGGGAAAAAAAGATATTATCAAGATCGAGTGTCCTATCGACCAGATCGACCTGGACGTGCTGGGATTTATCGATCACAATATCACCGTCAACATCATCAAAGACGATGTGGTGGTGGAAAAGAAACGGCTGTCCTTACCGAAGGAGATCAAAAATATCGTCAAATGCAAGAATCCCCGCTGTATCACTTCCATTGAGCAGGAGCTGGACCAGATCTTCGTCCTGACCGACGAGGCACGCGAGATATACCGCTGCAAATACTGCGAAGAGAAATACCAGCGGAAATAAAAATAAGTTTCCAAGAGCGCAGATCCGCATCCGGCTGCGCTCTTTTCCTAAATGCCGTATCGCTTATACATCTCATGGAGAGCTTTTCTGTCGTTGGATACGGTTTCAATTTCTTTATATCTTTCTTCTTTAAGCAGAATCTTCATCAAATTGGAAAAACGGTCTTCACTGCGCCGCTCTCCTTTTGTGATTCCACGTTTTTCGCCTCTCATTTCTCCTCTTTTTTCTCCTCTTTCTTCAATTTCCTCAAATATTTTACACATGTCCTTCTCTCCTTCCTGCCACAAATGTTTATTGTTTTCGCCTATAAATTGGAATAGTTCATCTCTCCTTTTATCTTCCGGCCTGTAATATGCCTGCTCTGCCATCTGACCAAAATCCTCTTTCGACACACAATCCGACAAATTTTTCAGCCAGAGATATTCTTGTCCCTTTAGTCTGCTCTGCACAATGATTGTAATTTCTAAAGCCGCATCACAAATCCGGTATACACCGGATTCTGTCTCTTTGACCTGATGTCCTGCCTGCAAATACGCCATTAATTTTTTCGGATATGAGAAACAGACAAATATTATTGTCAATTCCACCTCCGGGAATAGTTCATAATGCCCTTCGTCTTTCTCTAATGTAATCTGAAGCGCATTCTGAAATGGCAGATGCCACTGCCTTCTTCTTTTATTCACTTTTTCACCGACCGGTTCAGATCCGGTCTATTCCTTTTCTGGGGGTAATCGGACCGAACCGGTCAGATTGGTTTTAGACTTTCATTCGAAAAGATTATAACATATAGTCATTGTTTTTACAACTATTTTATCAAAATATTACTATTGCTATACAGACCAACGCAATTATGGTTCCTGCCAAAATCTTCAGCACCGAAAAGTGATACAGGTTTTCCGGCTGTTTTATGTCATAACGGACTGTAACGGGAGTCCCCACCTGTGCCCACATCGGTACCTGGACACGGTTCCGGGAGGTATAGGTGCGTCCGTCAACTTTATACGAAACCTGCGCCCACTTAGAATTACAGCGTCTGACTCTCTCCGGACTGGGCGACATAAGCGTGACAACTGTACCTTTCGTACACGCACTCCTATTATACATATAAGCCATACATATTCCGTTGAAAATGGCGAAAGCCAACGCCAGCGCTGCGATCACACAAAGAAATATCTTTTCATTATCCATTTTATTCCCCGCCTTCTATATTATTGTATTAATTATCTAATATAATAATATTGTTAAAAAGACATTTTGTCAAGTCATATTATCTGTACAATCTGTATCATTGCCTCGACATCAGGATAAGGCTATAATACCGACAGAGGAGATTATTACTATGAAAACAATAGGATTAATTGGCGGTATGAGCTGGGAAAGCACCGTAACTTACTATCAGGTCATCAATGAAACAGTCAAAAATCAGCTTGGCGGCCTCCATTCTGCCAAATGTATCCTTTACAGTGTTGATTTTGATGAAATCAAAAAATATCAATCCAGCGGGGAATGGGACAAAAGTGCAAATGTTTTGATAAACAACGGTATAGAAGTGATCGTCCCCAACAGCGCCGATATTGAAGTGGTAAACAGCGTAATCTATGGGGAGCTATGTATGGGAATCATATCGGACCAGTCAAAATGACACTACGCTGATCCATGCCAGAATGGCCGCATTAAAATCTATCGAATAGAAGGCCTATAAAATAGGGGGGCAACAATCTTGCCCCCGACATACACATATCTGCTCTTCATCCCTCCAGCGCATCCAGAAGCTCCCGGGCTGTGCGGTTATACACCGGATGCCTCACATACGGGGCGATCTGGCAGAGAGGTTTCAGCACGAAATCCCGCTTATGCATCTCAATATGCGGAATATGGAGTTCCCCGTCATCCAGGATCAGATCGTCGTACAGCAGGATATCCAGATCCAGTGTCCTGGGGCCCCAGCGGAGGATTCTTTCCCTCTTTGCTTCCTGTTCGATCTCATGCAGACGGACCAGCAGTTCCTTCGGCAAAAGCAGCGTACGGATCTTCATGACTCCGTTTAAGAATTCGTCCTGATCCGTCACGCCGTAGGGTTCTGTCACCAGATAGTCTGAAACAGCCTCCACCCGGCATCCCCGGGTTTTCCGAAGCTCTTCCACCCCCATATCCAGATATGCTTTCTTGTCTCCCATATTGGATCCGAGAGCGATATACGCCGTATGCCATCCCCTCTCGATCTCCACGGAAACCGTCTCCAAAGGCAGGCCGACCGGCGCCCACGGCTTTTTGATTTCGATCTTTATCTTCTTCAGATGCTTCGTTTCCAGCAGCAGTTTTTCCGCCAGCTTTTCCGCCGCCGTCTCCAGCAGCCGGAAGGTATGTTCCTTTAAGAAGGAATCTATCTGATGACTGATCTCCCCATAATGGATCGAACAGGACAGGTCATCCGACTTTCCGGCTTCCCGGGTGGATGTATAAAGAGTCGCGGACACCAGAAATTTCTGTCCCAGTACATTCTCTTCGGGAAATACTCCATGATGCGCAAATACTTCCAGATTCTTGATGTGTATCTTATCCATTTTCTTTATTCCTCCCCGGCCGCCAGGATCGCTTCTGTCATCCGGACCGCTCTGGCATTGGCTTTTACATCGTGCACTCTCACAAACGCGTACTTTTTCATAACTGCCATCACGGTCGTCACCAGCGTCCCCTCTTCCCTCTGATCCGCCGGAAGGTCCAGGGTAAGGCCAATAAAGGATTTCCTGGAAGTTCCCAACAGCAGCGGATATCCCAGCACGTGGAAACGTTCCATATAATGAACCGTTTCCAGATTCATGGCGCAGTCCTTGCCAAATCCCACGCCGGGATCCAGGATAATCTTGTCCCTGGCAATCCCCGCTTTCCGTGCAATCCTGACACACTCTGCCGTTTCCTGCAGGATATCCGGATAGAAATCCTCATACTCCGCCTTTTCTTTATTGTGCATCAGGCAGCAGGCGACGCCGGTCCGGGCGATCAGATCTGCCATCTGCGGATCATATTTCAGCCCCCAGATATCGTTGACCAGATCGGCGCCCGCCTGGATGGCGGCTTCAGCCACCTTTGCCTTGTAGGTATCTACGGATACCGGCACGTCAAAACGGGCTTTCACCGCCCGGATCACCGGCGCCACCCGGTCAATCTCTTCTTCATCCGAGATCTGCCGGTGCCCCGGCCGCGTGGATTCTCCGCCGATATCTATGACAGCGGCTCCATCCGCGATCATCTCTTCTGCATGCCGCAGAGCCGCATCCTGGTCTCTCCACTTTCCTCCGTCTGAAAAAGAGTCGGGCGTCACATTCAGAATCCCCATAATATATGTTTTGTTTTTTACGTCAAAATCTTTGTTTCCGATTCTCATGTCATTGGTCCTCTCAGGCTTTTACGGATGTATATAATATCAGTACAATATAGTGTGGTTCTTCTTTTCTTCCGGCCAGTCGCACTGTTCCTGTGCCGGACAGGCAAAACAGTTTCGTGAGAGCTTGTCCGCACGGTAGAACAGTCCCTCCAGATCCTTTCTGTCCGATCTCGTCCGATGGCTCAGGATCAGGCCCAGGATCTCCTCTCTTTTTTCATTGGAAAATCCGCAGTCCCGCAGGATGCCTTCCGCGATCCGGGCGCTGGCCTGCTCGTGAGGGATTCCCTGCCGGTACTGCAGATGGCGGCCGATATCATGCAGCAGCGCGGCCGCGTACACCGTCTCCCGGTCCACCGGGAGATCCTCTTCATATGCCAGCAGACAGGTGATTCTCGCCACATCCAGAAAGTGTTCCGGCGTATGGCGGCAGAAAATCCTGTCTTTCTCGCAGACACGGATCTTCTCAAGGCAGGACTGGTATTCCGAATGTTTCCAGATCCGGTTTACACGCTCCATCATCTCCTGCATGGCGCTACCCCTGCCTTACCATGGCAAGGAACCGGTCCTGAAGCTCCGGCTTTTCCAGGAATACGCCGGTCGCTTTTAATGTCACGGTCTTACTGCCCGGCTTTTTGATGCCGCGCATGGTCATGCAGGTATGTTCTGCTTCCAGCATCACGATCACTCCCCTGGGATCCAGACTTTCTTCCAGCGCCTCCGCGATCTGCGCCGTCATCTTTTCCTGAATCTGCGGCCTGCGGGCGAATACGTCCACCGTGCGCGCCAGTTTGCTTAACCCCACCACTTTTCCGTTCGGAAAATATCCAATATGTGCTTTTCCATAAAAGGGGAGCAGATGATGTTCGCACATGGAATAAAACGTGATGTCTTTTTCGATAACCATCCCGCTTCCTTCCGCCGCAAACTGTTTTTTCAGATGCACAGCCGGATCCTCGTACAGGCCTCCATAGATCTCCGCACACATGCGGGCGATCCGATCCGGCGTCTCCAGGAGCCCTTCCCGGTTCACATCTTCTCCGATACCTTCCAGCATCAGCCGGACTCCCTCTTTTATCTTTTCGTAATTCATTAAAAAAGCACCTCCTTATCTTTGTGACAGAACATATGACGAAATATCCCTTCACAATATGAGATGCTATCTGATATTGCTGCAACGGGTGCGGTCTCCATATCGTAAGACAGGCTTTTCGTTTCGGCGGCAACTCCCCATCCACCGAACACTTGACGCATGGAAACCTATTTTGCATATTATTCTATTGTCTTAGACTGATTATAGCACACCGCGTCAGGTATGCAAGATGCAATTACATATTAATCTGTTATTTATTGCTGCAGATAATTGTTCACCGTCCTCTGCAGGGTCTTCAGGCTGCTGTCCACCGTCCGGTCATTCTGCAAAATATTGCTGATCTCGCTGTCCGCCAGCGACATGGCCTGCTCATACTGCTTAAAACGGGGCACGATTCTTCCTTCCTCGATCACCCGTCCCAGCAATTCCCCGCTGATGACCGTATCGCCTTCCTCCATATCCGCCTGAACAATGCTTTCCATCTCATCCGACTGAGTAACCGCCTTCAGAACAGACGCTCCCTGGGACGACCGGAAGATCTCTGTCTGAATTTCCTCGTTGTAGGTAAGCAGTTTTAAAAACTCCCATGCCAGTTCCTCATGCCTGGTGTTAGCGCTGATACCCATAAGAAGCGTATCTACCTGGGAAACATTATCCCCGTCTTTTCCCGCCGGCATCGTGATACAGTCCCATTGGAAACTTCCATACCGTTTAACTCTGTAAGGATA
Organism: uncultured Lachnoclostridium sp.; assembly: GCA_944376715.1. Taxonomy (GTDB): domain Bacteria; phylum Bacillota; class Clostridia; order Lachnospirales; family Lachnospiraceae; genus Hominiventricola. The sequence goes on from CALWDO010000001.1 coordinate 79,929, forward strand.
TGTCTTATATGTGCGGTATTCCGCGAAAGTCAGCGGCATGAACGCCACGTCTCCCGCGTTAAAATCTTCCTGGGTAGCATTCTGGCCCTGATACAGATCATTAATCTGTCCGATAAATTTCACCGCATCCGCCACCCGGTCATCCGCCAGATAACATTCAGAGCCGTCCGAAGCAAAGATCTCCACTCCGTTGGAATAAACCGCGTCCAACCAGCCGTAATTATAGGTCCCGAACTGGTCCAGACGGCCGTCTCCGTCCGCATCTTTTGTTACCTGCTCACAGATGCTGTACAAGTCATCCCAGGTCCAGTCCTCATCCGGCATGGCGATTCCTTCCCTGGTCAGAAGGGTTTTATTCACAAACATCAGCGTGGGCACCGTCTCGTAAGGGAGCGCATACTGGTTGCCGCCATACTGCCCGGTCCGGAACGCGCTGCTGAAATACTTGTCAGTTTCAAATGTTTTATCCTGCTCTATGAGCGGTTCCAGATTCTTCATAACTCCCATGGAAGAAAACTGATTAAAATCTGTGCCCAGCACCATGAACACGTCCGGCTCCTGACCGGCCAGGAGTTTTCTGGAAAACCATTCCGAGTAGTCGTCCTTGCGCACGCCGCTGTAATAATGGATCCGCACACCCGGATGGGTTTCCTGGAATGTCTCGATCGCCTTATCGATAATGATGAAGCTGTTGGCATTTTCCACGTCCCAGTTGCTGCCGGTAAACATGCCGAATTCCAGCACAGTTTCTCTCCGGGTATTTCCCGCATACACCGCAAGCGATGCCCCGGAAACCGCCAGGACTGCTGCCGCCGTTATCAAAACCGTTTTTCTCTTCATCCAGCTTCTCCTTTCCAGGTTACTCATCCAGATTATATTCCGCCGCCCTGGTCTGCACCGCCCAGATCGCCAGCTGCGTACGGTCTCTGAGATCCAGCTTATTCAGGATCGTACTCAGATAATTCCGCACCGTCCCGTCCGATAGTTTCAGCGCCTCCGCGATCTCTTTGTTCGTGGCCCCGGTGGCTACCTGGGAAATGATCCTCCACTCTGTTTTGGTCAGTTCTTCTACGCCTTTGGTTCCCACAGGAATCGTATAGTCCGTCTTCGCCATCCGGGAGAAAAGCTTTAATACTTTTGTGGCAATGTCCGGGTTGATCATGGCCTGTCCCCGGTATACTGTCTTGATGGCGTTTTCCAGTTCGTCCATGGAAACGCCTTTCAGCAGATAACCGCTGGCTCCAAATTTCAGCGCGTTGTACACATATTCATCATCGTCAAATGTGGTCAGAATAATAATTTTTATCTGAGGATAATTCTCCTTAATAATCTTGGTGCACTGAACACCGTCCATCTTGGGCATCCGTATATCCATCAGAATCACATCCGGCTTCTGTTTCCGGATACAGCGAATCACTTCCTGGCCGTCCGCCGCCACATCCGTCACTTCAATGTCCGGTTTGCTGTCCAATACGATCTGCAGGCTCTGACGGATCAGTTCCTGGTCGTCTGCGATCAATACTTTAATCATAAGTCTCACCCCACCGGATCGGTATCCGCGCAGTCACGGTAAATCCATTGCTCCCGTCAAAGGACACCGTTCCTCTCAGCATCTCGATCCTTTCTTTAATATGTTTTGTACCGAAGCCGCTCTTGATCTCTTTTGCTCCGATTCCGTCATCCTGGATCACCAGGAGAATTTCCCCGTCCACCCGCTTCAGGGAGATCCAGATCCGGCTTGCCTTTCCGTGACGGACCGCATTGGTGATCCCTTCCTGAATCACACGGTAGATGGCATTTTCCTCGTCTTCGTCAAATTTCAGATGTTTTTCATCTGTCTCGAAATATATCTTCACATCAGATACCTGGCTCATCTCCGTGACCATCTTCCGGATCGCCACTTCCAGGCTCAGCCTCTCCAGGGAATCGGGTCTCAGCTCGTTTACCGACCGCCGGATATCCTGGATCCCTTCCCGGCTCACCTTGGACAGAAGTTCCAGCTGTTTCTTAGTCTGTTCCGGGGACACATCCACCAGCGCCAGACAGGCATCCAGCCCCGTGGCGATCCCGGTCAGCGTATGCCCCAGCGTATCGTGGATCTCTCTTGCCAGCCGGTTTCTCTCCCTGGTCTGCGCCATGCGTTCCGACATATCCGCATATTCATGCAGCTGCTCATTGGCCGTCTGCAGCTCGTGATAAAGCTGGTTTACTTCCTCAATCGTTCCTCTCTGACGGTTGATCACATAGACACAGTACGCAATGAAAAGAATTATGTTCAGCGAAACTATAATATTATTTATGCTGAACAAATACTGCTGGGCATTGGCAGAATAATACTGGATGTAATCAGATACGCGGTACAGCGGCATATAGATAGACAACAGATTGTAATCTGCCACCAGGTATCCGCAGATCGCCAGCACAACAAACATCAGTTTGAGCTTTCCGTCCTGTACATAAGCCACCACATTGGCAAATACCATCAGCAGCAGTCCGTTATAATTGAAATCCAGCTGGTAGATCACCGCTCCGCATATAACGAAATCAACGATCAAGGTAGCCACCGTCCAGGAATTGGGTATATTGGTCCAGAAATGCCGCACCGCGAACGTCACCGCAAGTCCCCCCATCAGAAGCAGGCAGATAATCAGATTCATTTTAGGATCCGCAGGTATTGTTACCACATTGTCAAGGAAAGCTCTCGCACTGTAATGGGCCCGGATCTGTTCTGTCGTCACATAGATAAATACGCAGAGATAAGAGACCATGGCAACATTAATCGCAAGCATTGCCCCCTGAAAGGCCGTCACACGCCGATCTTTCATCTCACTCATTATATTCTGCTCTTTACTGCCATTCATTAACTTCATATTCATCCAGATTTTCCCTTGTAATCATATACGGCTCAATACTGATATAAGATTCTACTTCTTTTCCTTCCAGATACTCATAGGCCGTCTCCGCCGCCACAGTTCCGATGGTCTTGGGACTCTGGGCGCTGGTGCCGGTCACATACCCCAGTTCCAGCATGGCTTTGAAATCCGGAGATCCGTCGATCCCGTAGATCAGGATCCCGTCCTCCATCCGGTACTGCTGCAAAGCCGCCAGCGCGCCAAGCGCCGACGGATCGTTGCCTCCCAGAACCACGTTGAATTCTATTCCGTCTTTTACGGCACTCCGCAGGAATTCCGCCATCACCTCCGCGGAAACCTCGATCTCTCCCGCTCCCACCGAGGTATGGATTACCTGATAATTATCATTTCCTTCAATAGTATCCAGAAATCCCTGCACCCGGTTCGTAATAGAGGTCTGGATCGGATTGTCAATTATGACGATTCTGGCATTGTCCACCCGCTGCATCATATCCTCCGCGCAGAGTACACCCGCCATATAATTATCTGTCTCCACAATGGACACTACATAATCCGTATCTCTTACCACCGTATCGATATTGATAATCACCACGCCGGCTTCTCGGCATGCCTCCAGCGCCGGTTCCACTCTTTCCCAGTCTACCGGGTTCAGAAACAGGACCTCCATCCCTTCCTCAATCATCTCCTGGATCTGCCCGTTCTGCTTTTCCTGGTCCTGGCAGGGGTCACGGGATATCAATATATCCCCATTTCCTTCCACCACCTCTTCGATGGACTCATTAAGCACATCGAAGTAAGGATTATTCCTCGTCATATAGGTAGCCCCGAAAATCCTCGGTTCGTGCGCGTTCTCCAACTCATCGGAGATTCCGCATCCGGACAGTGTCCAGACACAGGCCGTCAAAAGCACTGCCAACGTGTATTTTTTCATTTTCTCCTCCACAGCGAAAAAGTCTCCCCGACCCTGAAAGGCCCAGGAGACTTTATGTACTGCCTTATATTTATCTTCCGGCTTTCTTGTTCCGGATGAAGTCCACATATACCGCAAGAAGGATAACCAGACCTTTTACGATATACTGCCAGTTAGAGTCCACACCCATCAGGTTCAGACCATTGTTCAGCACACCGATGATCAATACACCGATTAAAGTTCCGCCCAGGCGTCCGGAACCGCCGCTCATGGATGTTCCTCCGACTACTACTGCCGCGATGGCATCCATCTCTGCTCCGTCTCCCGCGGTCGGCTGACCGGAATACAGACGGGACGCGGTCACCATACCGGCGATACCAGCCATAATTCCAGTATAAGTATACACGATAAACTTCACTTTGGAAACATTAATTCCGGAGAACTGCGCCGCCTGCGCGTTACCGCCTACCGCGTAGATATGACGGCCAAGCTGCGTCCGGTTAATAATCAGCGCCGCGATGATGAATACGATCACCATCAGGATAACCGGGGTCGGAACCGGTCCCACATAGCCTGCTCCCGGGAACTTGAACGCATCCGTCATACAGCGGATGGGCGCGCCCTGGGTATAGACAAGCGCGATACCTTTCGCGATATTCATGGAAGCCAGGGTTACGATGAAAGGCGGGATATCTGTCTTGCAGATAATCAGTCCGTTGAACATACCTACCAGCGCGCCTACCAGGATGGCGGCCAGGAAACCGACTACCTCCGGAAGCCCCAGGTTTACGACGCAGCCTGCAGCCACGCAGCCGGACAGCGCGATGACAGAACCAACGGAAAGCTCGATGCCTCCCAGGATGATAACCATCGTCATACCGGTTGCCAGGAACAGGTTCGACGCGTTCTGACGCAGAATGTTAAACATGTTGTTCGGGGTCAGGAACGTAGTTCTCGTCGTCGGGAAAATTACTAAAAAGATACACATTGCAAGAAGTGCAATGATGATACCGATATTGTCTTTGAAATATTTGACAACTCCATTACCAAATCTGGATGCCATATCTTCTCCTCCTTCGCTCTTACGCTTACTTTGCGGCCAGCTGCATAATGCTTTCCTGGGTCACAGACTCATGATCCAGACATCCTGTCACACGGCCGTCATTCATCACATAAATCCTGTCGCTCATATTAATGATCTCCGGAAGTTCCGAAGAAATCATGATGATAGACATCCCATTCTTCACCAGCTCATTCATGATGGCATAGATCTCTGCCTTCGCTCCCACATCCACGCCACGGGTCGGTTCGTCAAGAATCAGAATCTTGGGATCCGTCGCCAGCCAGCGCCCGATCATTACCTTCTGCTGGTTGCCGCCGGACAAATTGCGGATCACCTGCTCCTGGCTGGGAGTCTTGGTGTTCATCATTTCAATATATTTCTGTGTGATCTCTTCTTCTTTCTTAGAGTTCACACGAAGTTTACTGATAAACTGACCAAGAATCTCTATCGTCGTATTGAACTTCACGCTCTGGACAAGATACAGTCCCTCTTCCTTACGACTTTCCGGAACCAGCGCGATACCGTACTTCAGCGCGTCGATCGGGGACTTGATCGTTACTTTCTTCCCTTCCACATAGACGTCGCCAGTCATATGCGGCGCCAGCCCGAAGATTGCTTTCATAGTCTCGCTTCGTCCGGCTCCTACCAGTCCGGCAAAACCGATAATCTCGCCCTTATGAAGTTCAAAGCTGGCGTCTTTCGCCATCTTCCCGTCTGAAATATGTTCACATTTCAGAACCACCTCTCCCGGTTCCAGATAATCTCTTGTATAATAATTTGTCAGCTCGCGTCCTACCATCATGGCAATCAGGTCGTCGGTCGAGGTTTCTTTTACCACCTTCGTACCGACAGTCTGGCCGTCACGCATGACAGTCACGCGGTCACAAATCTCTTCCAACTCGCTCATCTTATGTGAGATATAGATGATGCCCACGCCTTTTTTCACCAGCGAACGCATCGTCTCAAATAAGAAGCCGACCTCTTTATCGGATATGGACGAGGTCGGCTCATCCATAACCAGAATCTTCGCATTCAGGGAAATCGCTTTCACGATCTCTACCATCTGCTGCTGCGCTATCGTCAGTTTTTCCACCAGTGTGTCTGCGTTAATATTCATTTCATAGGTATCCAGAAGTTTCTGTGCTTCCACAGACATCTGACGGCGGTTAATATTCATCTTATTCCCCGGTTCCCTGCCCAGGAAAATATTCTCCGCAACCGTCATATACGGAACCAACACCAGTTCCTGATGGACGATGGAGATACCTGCATGCCGCGCTGCCACAACGCCGTCGATCTCCACTTTCTTCCCCTCAATATAGATCTCTCCCTTTTCTGCATGGTAGATACCGCCCAGAACTTTTATTAGGGTAGACTTTCCTGCGCCGTTCTCTCCGAGCAGTGCGTGCACCTCACCGGCTTTCAGCTGAAGGCTTACGTCCTGGAGAGCTTTGACTCCGGGGAAGGATTTACTGATTCCCTTCATTTCCAGTAAGTACTGTTCACTCATAAATCGCCACCACCTGTCTTGTTTTCCAACGGATTGCCCGTGTAAGGAGAAGGGCCCTGCTCCGCTTCAGGAGCAAAGCCCTTCTATTCATATGCTTATCTGATTAATTACTGCCATCCATCGGTTCCGTATTCGTCCACATTGTCTGCGGTGACAAGGAATGTCTCGATCGGGATGTAAGATTCTACTTCTTCGCCGTTCAGCCACTGGTAAGCGGTCTCAGCAATGGTCTTGCCGATGGTGATCGGGGACTGAGCTCCGGTACCTTCCATCATGGTATCTTTCAGAAGTGCTTTTACGTCCGGGGATCCGTCAACGCCATAGATCATCGGGCTTACGCCTGCAGCGTCTGCCGCGGTATAAGCGCCCAGAGCGGTCGGATCGTTGCCGCCGAAGATTGCTACCACATCCGGATGAGCGGTCAGAAGGTCGGTTGCCTTCTCATTTGCAATCTGCTGGTTGCCCTGCGCATCCTGCTCGCCAACTATGTTGAACGTTACGCCGGACTCTTCGATAGCATCCAGGAAACCGTTGGTACGGTCTGTGATGGACTGCATGGTCGGGCAATCCAGCACCAGGATGTCTCCGCCTTCCGGAACTTTCTTGGCAAGGTCTTCGCCGCATACATAACCTGCGTTATAGTTATCAGATCCTGCGTAGGATACCAGATAGCTCATATCGCCGACTTCCGTATCGAAACCGAACATCGGGATCTCAGCCTGTTTCAGCATATCCAGCGCCGGGATAATACCGTCTGCGTCTACCGGGTTCACGAACATAACCTGAACGCCTCTGGAGATCATATCCTCGATCTGGTTTACCTGAGTATTGGAATCATTTGCCGGATCCATGGAAATCAGGGTGTCACCGTTGCCTTCTACAACTTCTCTGATTGCACCTTCCAGCGCTACGAAGAACGGGTTCGTTCCATCCATGCAGGTGTAGCCGAACACTCTTCCGCCTTCTGAAGATGTGGTGTCTGCAGCCTCTGTATCAGCTGCTTCGGTGTCAGCTGCCGCATCCTCAGCGGTGTCTGCAGCTTCCTCGGTCGTAGCCGTGTCAGCAGAGGTATCTGCCGTGTTGCTGCTTCCGCATCCGACTGCCATAACAGCAACCATGGATGCACACAGAAGCGCGCTTAAGAGTTTTCTTTTCATTTCTTTTTCCTCCCTTTCCTTGGTGTAGGTTTATTTGGTGATTTCATCATAAAGAAATTCCAGGCAAAGTACATCTGTCCTTTGTCACGAATTCCGGATGACATTTGTCATGTCTGCGGTTTAATCAATAAAAGCAAACGTCTTCATAGCTTCTTTCAGGTTTTCTTTCATGGCTTTCTTGGCCTCGATTTCCGCATTCAGGAAGAACGGCGGCTGTCCTTCTTTCAGAGAATTCGCCCACTCTACCACAGCGGTTCCGGCCGCTTTGTCCATATAGGTAAAGTAGTTGATCTTACGCACTCCGGCCCGGATCGCCGCATGGAAATCCTCTTTGCTGACACCGGAACCGCCGTGCATAACTACCGGGATTCCGCCGGTCTCACGGCGTACGCCCTCTACTACGGAGAAATCCAGACGCGGCTTAGTCAGATAGATTCCATGGGTCGTGCCGAAAGAGCATGCCAGCGCATCCACGCCGGTGCGCTCTACGAAGTCTTTCGCCTGAACCGGATCCGTATAGATCTTCGTGTCGTCTTCGCTTCCGTCTCCAGCTCCGGATTCATATTTTCCCATGCTTCCCAGTTCTGCTTCCACACTGGCTCCTTTCGCCTTCGCCATCGCCACTGCCTTTTTGGTATTCTCCACATTCTCTTCATACGGAAGTCTGGAACCGTCGTACATGATGGAAGTAAATCCCATATCCAGGCACTTCTCCACATATTCCAGCGTCTCGCCGTGGTCCAGATGTACGCACATGGGGATCTTCGCGTTTCTTGCGAACTGCATCATCAAAGGCCCCATAACCTCCACCGGGTTGTAGATCTCATGGCTCTGCGCGAACTGGATCACCACCGGCAGATCCATCTCTTCCGCCGCCGCAGTCACAGCCTGCAGGCTCTCCAGGTTGGGCGCGTTGAACGCACCGATGGCAATCTGTTTTTCTTCCGCTGTTTTCAGAATTTCTTTCAATGTTACCAGCATCTTGTTCTCTCCTTTTCTTAATCTCTCTGTTTCCATCCGGAACGGATCTTCTGCCCCAGTTCTTCCAGCGTACGGACTCCGGTCAGGGCGTCAAACTCTTCCACGCAGGAAGCGCCCTCTGCCGCTGCCAGCTGCACGCATTTCTCTGCGGGGTAACCCCTGAGCATCGCCAGCAGGAACGCCGCGATACTCGTATCGCCCGCGCCGGTGCCGGAGCGCACCCGATCCGGTATAAAACTCTTTACAAATCCTTCTTTCCCGCACCATGCGTCAAGATCAAGTCCTGCATCCGCGTAGCTGCCCATCCGGTCTTTCGGAGCGGTACGGTAATACATTCCCGATACGCCGCATTTCAGCAGCAACACTCTGGCGCCCAGATCCATGGTCTTCTGCGCCAGCGGCCGGATATCTTCCAGACTCAGGACTTCCGTCACATCACGCCCTGCCGCACGGGCAGTCCATTTCTCATAACGCGGCCGGTCTGCCATATAGCAAAGTTCTTCTACGCTTGGCTCAAAAAAGTCCACATAAGGCAGCGCGTCTTTCAGGATCTGCTCCCAATCCGCCTTTCCGGCCTCAGAGTCCGGATCCACGGAAGTCATATCCATAGAAACCATCACGCCGTGCTTTTTGGCTTTCCTGAACAGTTTTACAAGTTCGCCGCTGCCGTTTTCATAGAATTTCTTCATGATCGGCGGATATCCGAAATGCAGAAGAGACGCGCCTTCCAGCAGTTCATCCGGCACGTCGTCGGCGCCGAAACTGTCGTTCGCTCCCGGATTATGCAGGAAAATCCGGTCAATTCCCGGCGGCGCAAGCGCGATCGTATAAGAAGTGGAATCTTCCGGATCTACCCGGATATCGTCCTCTTCCGCTCCGTGCGCTTTCATCATATTCCGCACCATCGTACCAAACGCGTCGTCCCCTACTTTTCCTGCGAGACGTACATCTGCGCCGATTTTTTTCAGCGCCAGTCCGGTATTGGAAACTACTCCCCCTGTATGTACCGTAGCCGGTTTCATCTGCAAAAGTTTTCCGGGCGTCAGAAGTTCGGTAATGGGCTTCTTTTTCCCTTCAGGAAATACCGGCGTGATATCCACGCAAAGATGCCCCGCCACTACTATTTTCTTTTCCATGCAGCTTCCCCCTATGCTTTCGGATACTCGTTGCAGAGATACCGGTAAGGTTTCTCGTCCTCCTCGATCTTCGGAAATCTTCCCATCTCATCGTAGAAACGGTTATCGTGCTCGTCGTCGTTGCACATGGAGACTTCTCCCAGGAGCACCGGCCCGCCCTCTTTCGGAACCACAAAATCATGGTACAGATACGGGGTAATCGTGATGCTCTCTCCCGGCGACAGTTTAATCTGGGTGCCGGCAGGAACGACTCTCTTCACGCCGTCCGTGGACACTTCCACATCGGTATCCAGCTTGCTTCCGTCTTCCGCGCCGTTGTACACGGTAATATAAATATCGTTGCCGCCCCGGTTGATGATGTCTTCCATCTTGCTCCAGTGATAGTGCAGAGGAGAAGTCTGTCCTTCATACAGCATCAGAAGCTTCTCCGCATATGGCTTTTTGTAGATCGGGTTCTTTACATTGCCATTGCGGATCGTGATCAGCGCGAAACCTACCTCGTCGAATCTGCCAAGACCGTAATCTGTGATATCCCAGCCCAGCATATTGTCGCGGATCTCGTTGCATTCCGGCCCTTTCTCCGCCCACTCTTCCGGCATCCATTTGCAGAACGGCGGGATCTCAAAGCCGTGCTCCTTTGCCAGCGCTTCCATGTCTTTAATTACCTGATTGATTCTGGAACGTTTCATATACAACCCTCCTGTATATTTATTTGTAAATTTATTTTACCAACATTTTAACATATCGCACAAAATTGTCAATTCAAAAGCGGGTTTAAGCTAAAATTTTTCCCGAAAATATCCGCGCCAGAATGTTGGCGGCCGCTCCCACCAGCTGGGCGTCCGCTCCGAAATACGCTTTCTTAACAACCGTCCTCTGGCCGTCCTTGATAAATTTGCGCCGGTTCACCAGTTCTTCCAGATATCCCACATATCTCTCGGGCAAATACACCGCCTCGTACCCCAATACGATCAGTTCCGGCTGCAGCAGATTCACTGCCGATACCAGCGCCACGGACAAATCTTCCATCATCTCACGGAGCGCAGCATCCACTTCTTTTTTATCCCACATCCCGCACAGTTCTTCAAAATCCGCCTGAATCCCCAGTTCCCGACAGAGCTTTTCACTTACCACATTGGCGCCCGCGTACAGCTCCAGGCATCCCCGGTTGCCGCAGGAACACAATTCTCCATTTCCATGAATACTGATGTGTCCGATCTCCGGCGCATACCCCCGGCTGTTGTGCACGACCTCCCCGTTGCTGACGATTCCGGAACCGATTCCATTGGTCACTTCCAGGAACAGGAAATCCTGTACCTTTTTCCCAACTCCAAACAGTTTCTCCGCCTGCGCCGCGCTGTTGCTGTCATGGTCCAGGCAGACGGGCCACGGATATCTCTTCCTGAGTTCTTCCACCACAGGCACATGGCTGATGCCGAAGAATCGGGGCGGATTCAGTATCATGCCTTCTTTCATGTTGACCGGGCCGATGCTGGCCACTCCGATCCCCAGGATCCGCTCTTCTCCCGCGCTGACCTCATCGATCAGACCGCAGGAGCGGCGGATCAGACTTTCCTGATCCAGCCCGGAGAAATCCCACCGCGCTCTTCGGAGAATCTGCAGCCGGAGATCACAGAGCACCGCTTCCAGCCTGCTTCGGAAAATCAAAAGTCCCACAATCTTCGGCGCATGCTCAGAGATCTGAAGGCAGATAGGATTCCTGCCGCAGTTCTGCGTCAGCTTTTCCTCGCATTCCTCCAGGAGTCCTTTTTCCAGGAACTCCGATACAATATTGCTGATGGTCATCTTTGTAAGCCCTGTCTGCCCGGCCAGCTCAATCCTGGTCACCGCCTCTCCCGTGGCGATCAGCTGCAGCACCAGCCCCCGGTTGTGCGCGCTGGACTTTCTAAGATTTTCCCCTGATTTCTTTCCCATATTTCTGTTGCTCCGCTCTTATGGAAACACAAAACGACATTTTTCTGTACAATGTTCTGATTTCCGTATTATACTGATAAGTATAAACGAAAACAAACCATCAGTAAAGGAGTTCTGAACATGACAACTGTACGTTTGGGAAAAACCGAGATCACCGTAAACAAGAACGGATTCGGCGCGCTGCCGATCCAGAGAATCACAAAGTCCGAAGCGGTATACCTGCTCCACAAGGCTTTTGACGGGGGCATTGATTTCTATGATACTGCCCGCGCCTATACAGACAGTGAAGAAAAACTGGGTGAAGCTTTTGCCGACCGGCGAGACCGCATCCGGATCTCATCCAAAACCGGCGCCCAGACCGCGGAAGGCTTCTGGAAGGACCTGGAAACTACCCTCCGCAACCTGAAAACCGATCATCTGGACATCTACCAGTTTCACAACCCGGCCTTCTGTCCGAAACCGGGCGATGAAAGCGGTCTTTATGACGCCGCGCTGGAAGCGAAGAAAAAAGGAATGATCCTGCATATCGGGATCACGAACCACCGTCTGAATGTGGCTCAGGAAGCCATTGAAAGCGGTCTCTACGAGACCCTTCAGTTTCCATTCTGCTACCTGTCCGGGGAACCGGAACTGAAACTCCTGGAAGGATGCCGCAGGCAGGATATGGGATTTCTGTCCATGAAAGCCCTGTCCGGCGGTCTGATCACCAACGCGGCCGCCGCCTATGCTTTCCAGGCCCAGTATCCGGAAACTCTGCCGCTCTGGGGCATCCAGAGAGAAAGCGAACTGGACCAGTTTCTTTCCTTTATCCAGAATCCTCCGGTCATGGACGAGGAGCTTTCCGCCGTCATCGAGAAGGACCGCAGAGAACTGCAGGGAGATTTCTGCCGGGGCTGCGGCTACTGCATGCCATGTCCTGCCGGCATCGAGATCAACAACTGCGCCCGCATGTCCCTGCTTCTTCGCCGGGCGCCTTCCGAATCCTACCTGACGCCGGAATGGCAGGAGAAAATGAAGAAGATCGAAGACTGCAGGCACTGTGAGTCCTGTAAGAAAAAATGTCCGTACGGCCTTGACACCCCCGAACTGCTCAAGCGGAACTACGAGGATTACAAAAAGATTCTGTCCGGAGAGACAAAACTGTAAAACCACGAAAAACAACTGCAGGGGCAGGTACGGCTTCCAATTAAGCCATACCTGCCCCTGCGCGGGTTTTATATTCAGATATTTCCGGATTTACAGATTCGTATATCCCATCAGCGCCTCATCCACTTCCCGCGCTGCGTCGCGTCCGTCGCGGATCGCGCGCACCACCAGGGACTGTCCGCTGTGCATATCTCCTGCCACAAATACATTCGGTACATTGGTCAGGTGCCTGCCCGGTTCCGTCGCCACATTGGTCCTGCCGTCCACGTTCACGCCGAACGCTTTCGTCACATAATCCTGGCTCCCCAAAAATCCTGCCGCGATCAGCACCAGATCCACATCCATGACAAACTCGCTGCCTTCTATCGGCATCATCGCCATGCGCCCGGTCTTCTCGTCTTTCCTGCTCTCCAGGCGGACGATCTTCGCCTGCTTCACGCAGCCATTTTTATCCTTGATAAATTCCTGTACCGTAGTCTGGTAGATACGGGGATCATGGCCGAATTTGGCGATCGCTTCTTCCTGACCGTAGTCTGTCTTGCAGACCCTGGGCCATTCCGGCCAGGGATTGGAAGGAAGTCTGTCGTCCGGAGCCTTGGGCATCATCTCCAGCTGGGTCACGGACGCCGCGCCCAGACGGATGGAAGTTCCCACACAGTCGTTGCCGGTGTCGCCTCCTCCGATGACCAGCACATTCTTGCCTTCAGCCGGGATGAATTTTCCGTCTGCGAAATTAGAATCCAGCAGACTCTTGGTAGTAGCTTTCAGGAAATCCACCGCAAAATAGATTCCTTTGGCGTCCCTTCCCGGCACTTTGATATCCCGGGCATTTTTAGCTCCGCCGCAGAGGATCACTTTATCATATTCTTTCAGAAGCTGATCCGCTTTCACGTCCACGCCCACATTACAGTTGGTGATGAACCGGACCCCTTCTTCTTTCATAATATTGATTTTTCGGTCGATATACTGTTTTTCCAGCTTCATATTCGGAATCCCATACATCAGAAGGCCGCCTACCCGGTCGTCTCTCTCATATACGGTTACCGAATGTCCCCTGCGGTTCAGCTGATCAGCTGCCGCCAGCCCCGAAGGGCCGGAACCGATGACAGCTACTTTTTTGCCGGTACGTACTTTAGGAGGTCTGGCATGGGCATATCCCATACGGTAGGCATTCTCAATGATCGCCAGTTCGTTGCTCTTGCCTCCTACCGGATCCCCGTTCAGGTTGCAGGTACATGCCACTTCGCAGAGTCCCGGACATACTCTTCCGGTAAATTCCGGAAAATTGCTGGTCTTGACCAGACGGTAATAAGCCTCTTCCCAGTTGCCCAGGTACAGAAGGTCGTTCCACTCCGGGATCATATTCTGCAGAGGACATCCGGACATCATGCCCGAGATCATGACGCCTGCCTGACAGAACGGAACGCCGCAGTCCATACATCTTGCGCCCTGCTTCTCCTGCTCTTCTTTGGACAGCGGGGTGTGAAATTCATTAAAGTGTTTGATTCTTTCCAGAGGAGCTTCTGCTTTCGCGCTCCTGCGCTCATAATCTAAAAAGCCGGTTGGTTTTCCCATCGCTTCGTGCCTCCTATCCTCTCTTTATAGTATAAAATGCTTCGATCTGCGCCTGTTCGGTATTCATTCCTTTTTCTTCCATCTGAACGATCAGACTCAGCATACGCTTATAGTCGTTCGGAATAATTTTCTTGAACTTCGGCAGATAGTGCTCAAAATCGTCGAGGATCTGTTTGCCCTTTACAGAATTGGTGTAGGCCACGTGCTCTTTGATCATATCCTTCAGTTCCTGGACGTCGTACTTGTTCGTCACCTGCTCCAGAGTCACCATGGTCTTGTTGATCTTGGTATACAGGTCGCGGGTCTCGTCCAGCACATAAGCGACGCCGCCGCTCATACCGGCCGCAAAGTTCTTGCCCACATCGCCCAGGATCACCACGCAGCCTCCGGTCATATACTCGCAGCCGTGGTCGCCGACGCCTTCCACTACTGCCCGGACGCCGGAATTGCGGACGCAGAATCTCTCTCCCGCCACTCCGTTGATATAGGCTTTTCCGCTGGTAGCACCGTAGAACGCCACGTTTCCGATGATGATATTTTCATCCTGTTTGAAAGTCACGCTCTTGGGCGGATATACGATCAGCTTGCCGCCGGAAAGTCCTTTTCCAAAGTAGTCGTTGGAATCGCCCTCCAGTTCCAGAGTCAGACCTTTCGGAATAAACGCGCCAAAACTCTGTCCTCCGGCGCCGTTGCATTTCACTGTGAAAGTATCTTCCTCCAGTCCCTCCGGATAACGTCTGGTAATCTCGGATCCAAACATGGTTCCGAACGCGCGGTTCGTATTGCCCACATCCAGTTCGATGCTTCTCTTCTGCTTCTTATCCAGCGCGCCGCGCAGTTCCTTCAACAGAACTTTCTCATCCAGCGTCTTTTCCAGTTCAAAGTTATATACCTGTTTGGGATCGAAGATTACCTTCTGTCCCTTGCCCGCATAGGGGTTCTCCAGGATACGGGTCAGGTCGATGGTGGCCGCGCGTCCCACACGGTTCTCTTTTACTTTCAGTAAATCCGAGCGTCCCACCAGCTCATCCACAGTGCGGATTCCCAGTTTCGCCATATATTCACGCATCTCCTGAGCGATAAATCTCATAAAGTTGATCACGTACTCCGGTTTGCCGCGGAAGCGTTTCCGAAGTTCCGGATTCTGGGTGGCAACGCCCACCGGGCAGGTATCCAGGTTGCAGACACGCATCATGACGCATCCCATAGTCACCAGCGGAGCCGTCGCGAAACCGAACTCTTCTGCCCCCAGCATGGCGGCGATCGCCACGTCGCGCCCGCTCATGAGCTTGCCGTCCGTCTCGATGCGGACCTTGTTTCTCAGACCGTTTTTCAGGAGAGTCTGATGGGTCTCGGAAAGTCCCAGCTCCCAGGGAAGTCCCGCGTTATGGATGGAGCTGGCCGGAGCCGCTCCGGTTCCTCCGTCGTAGCCGGAGATCAGGATAACCTGGGCTCCCGCCTTTGCCACGCCGGCAGCCACGGTACCCACGCCAGCCTCGGACACCAGTTTCACAGAGATCCTTGCCCTCGGGTTTGCGTTCTTCAGGTCGTAGATCAGCTGCGCCAGGTCCTCGATGGAATAAATATCATGATGAGGCGGCGGGGAGATCAGGCTCACGCCCGGCGTAGACATCCTGGTCTTGGCGATCCACGGATATACTTTTCCGCCCGGCAGATGTCCGCCTTCACCCGGTTTTGCGCCCTGCGCCATCTTGATCTGGATCTCCTGAGCGCTGACCAGATATCTGGAGGTCACGCCGAAACGTCCGCTTGCCACCTGCTTGATCGCAGAACACTTATTCAGCCCGTCCGGTCCCACGGTGAGACGTTCGATACTCTCTCCGCCCTCACCGGTATTGGATTTGCCATGGATGGTATTCATGGCAATGGCCAGACACTCGTGAGCCTCCTGGGAAATAGATCCGTAGGACATGGCTCCGGTTTTGAAACGGGTCACGATGGAATCCACGCTCTCCACTTCTTCCAGCAGAATTCCCTTCTTCGGATATTTGAAATCCAGAAGCGTACGGATCTGTCCGTGGTTGTTCTCTCCGTTGATCAGCGACGTATACTGTTTAAACAGTTCATAACTTCCTTCTCTTGTAGACTTCTGCAGAAGATGGATCGTCTGCGGATTGTACAGATGCTCTTCTCCGGCGCTTCTCTCTTTGTGAAGTCCCAGGCTGTCCAGAGTCAGGCTGGTCTCCAGTCCCAGAGGATCGAATGCCGCCGTATGCAGCGCTTCCACCTGCTCTTCGATCTCTTTCAGGCCGATGCCTCCGATGCGGCTGACCGTGTTGGTAAAGTATTTGTCTACCACTTCCTTGTTGATGCCGATCGCCTCGAAGATCTTGGAACCCAGATAAGACTGGATCGTGGAGATACCCATCTTGGACGCGGTCTTCACAATGCCGCTGATAACCGCCTGATTGTAGTCGTTGACCGCCGCATAATAATCCTTATTCAGGATTCCTTTGTCGATCAGGTCACGGATGCTCTCCTGAGCCAGATACGGATTGATGGCGCAGGCTCCGTATCCGAGCAGCGTAGCAAAATGATGCACCTCTCTGGGCTCGCCGGACTCCAGGATGATGGATACTGCCGTGCGTTTCTTGGTCCGGACAAGATGCTGCTGCAGAGCGGACACCGCCAGCAGAGACGGGATTGCCACATGGTTCTCATCTACGCCCCGGTCGGACAGGATCAGGATATTCACTCCGTCCCGGTAAGCCCGGTCAGCTTCCACGAACAGCCGGTCAATGGCGCGTTCCAGACTGGTATTCTTATAATAAGTGATCGGAAGTACTTCTACTTTGAATCCTTCCTTCTTCATGGTCTTGATCTTCAACAGATCCGTATTGGTCAGGATCGGGTTATTGATCCGGAGCACACAGCAGTTTTCCGGTTTCTCTTCCAACAGATTTCCATCCTTGCCCACATAGACCACCGTAGAGGTAACGATCTTTTCACGGATAGCGTCGATAGGCGGATTGGTCACCTGGGCGAACAGCTGTTTAAAATAATTAAACAGCGGCTGATGGTGCTCGGACAGAGCTGCCAACGGCACATCGATTCCCATGGCCGCGGTGGCCTCGGAACCGTTGGCCGCCATGCTCATGATAGAACCTCTCACATCTTCATAACGGTAGCCGAATGCTTTCTGAAGACGTTCCAGCTCTTCCGGAGCGTACTCCTCGATTCTCTGATTGGGGATCTTCAGCTCGGAAAGGCTTACCAGATTGTGATCCAGCCATTCGCCGTAAGGCTGACGGTTCGCATAATATTCTTTCAGTTCATTATCGTCGATGATCCGGCCCTGCTTTGTATCGACCAGAAGCATCTTGCCCGGATGCAGCCGCTCTTTCATAACGATCCTGGACGGCTCGATATCCAGCACGCCCACCTCGGAAGAAAGGATCAGCTGGTCATCAGTGGTCACATAATATCTGGACGGACGCAGGCCGTTGCGGTCCAGTACGGCTCCCATCACATCGCCGTCAGTAAACAGGATCGAAGCAGGGCCGTCCCAGGGCTCCATCATGGTCGCGTAATACTGATAAAAATCTTTCTTTTTCTGGGACATGGTCCGGTTGTTCAGCCACGGCTCCGGAATCAGGATCATAACCGCCAGGGCCAGATCCATACCGCTCATCACCAGGAACTCCAGCGTATTGTCCAGCATAGCCGAGTCAGAACCGGAGGCGCTGATCGCGGGAAGCACCTTATGAAACTCCCCTTTCAGGCACTCGGATTCCACCGTCTCCTCGCGGGCCAGCATCTTGTCCGCATTTCCCTTGATCGTGTTGATCTCGCCGTTATGCACCAGGAAACGGTACGGATGGGCGCGCTCCCAGCTGGGAAGCGTATTGGTGGAAAAACGGGAATGTACCAGAGCGATGGCGCTCTCATAATCCGGGCTCTGAAGATCCGGAAAAAACTGCCGCAGCTGCCCTACCAGGAACATACCTTTATAGATCAGCGTTCTGCTGGAACAGGATACTACATAAGTGTTATCGTTGGACTGTTCAAAGACCCTGCGGGCAATGTAGAGCTTCCGGTCGAAATCCAGGCCGCACGCCACGTCAGCCGGTTTCGCGATAAATGCCTGAAGGATCGCCGGCATCTTTTCCAATGCCTTGGAACCAAGGACCTTGGGATTGGTCGTGACTTCCCTCCATCCCAGAAACTCCATGCCTTCCTTCTCCACGATGATCTCAAACATCTTTTTCGCCTGGTTGCGCATCAGTTCATCCTGGGGGAAGAAAAACATGCCGATACCGTATTCTCTCTCTCCGCCCAGCTGGATACCCAGCTTCGCGCACTCTTTTTTGAAAAATTTATGGGAGATCTGTACCATGATACCCACTCCGTCGCCGGTCTTGCCTTCCGCGTCTTTTCCGGCACGGTGCTCCAGATTCTCTACGATGCTGAGCGCATCCGCCACGGTCTGGTGGGATTTGATACCTTTGATATTGACCACCGCGCCGATGCCGCAGTTGTCATGTTCAAAACTGGAATCATACATGCCCTGCGCGGGACATTCCATTTTCTTTTGATCTTTCATAAGCGGTAACCTCTCCTTCGCCTGTTCGTTTGCTGTTGTTGATTTTAAGTTTACTCCTGTTTTTTTTATTTGTAAATCCCGTTTTTCGCCATAATCGTCAGATTATCTGATAATTTACAATATCATCTCGATATTGTTTTCTTTTATTCAAAAAATTTTTCAGAATTTATATTTTTTCAATCAATTCAAGAATAAAAAAATCCCATTTTCCAGAAAAAAACTTCTTCGTTTTCCATCTGGAAATGGGATTTCTGTTAAATTTTCAAAATTATCACATCATTTTTTCTGCTCTGTTTTCCCCGGAACAGGCTGTCCGGACGCCCAGATCAGGAGCAGAGACAGGCACACTGCAAGGCCGCTCGCCAGGGCTGCCGCCGCCGTCAGAAAAGAACTCTGCAAAAGAGTTTCCAGCCCTCCCGATTCACTTATGAGGATAACCGATATATTGGCAGACATATGCGCCAGCACCGGCACCCATATGGTACGGAACCGTTCCATCAGATACGCCAGGAAGCATCCCATCAAATAAGCATAGATTCCCTGAACCAGATTGCCGTGGAACATGGCAAAGGCCATCGCGCTCCAGAATATGGCTCTCCTGGACTCCATCATCTCCCGGAGCCTTCCGTAGAAGAGCCCCCTCATCAGAAGTTCTTCCATGAAAGCCGCAGCCACTCCCGACACAGCCAGCTCTGACCATATGCTCCCCTGATACAATGCTTCCTGAGTCTGCGCGAAACCGTCCGACCAGCCCGGCAGGGGAGAAGCCAGAAGCAGCAGATTCAGCATCAGCGCCAGACACACACTGCCCAGCATGGCCCAGATCACCGGGCGGACCTCCACCACGATCACCAGGCGCCTGAAGGAAAAGCCCTCCCGTTCCTTTAGGTCTTGGCAGTACATCCAGCAAAAGACCGGGATGGCTATCACTGCCGTCAGAAGTACCATCTGCAGGCTCCTGCCCTGATACTCCTGCAAAATGTAATCATAGACGTCTCCGGCCTCTGATTCCAGTATGGTAAAGCCGGCTTCCAATGCCAGGATCCGCATATAGAAAAAGGATACCGCGGAAGAAATCAGATAATACAGTATAAGCGGTACACATGCATGCACCAGGTCTCCGGCGGAGTAAGGCCTCCAGCGTTTCGCCATGCTACATTCTCTCCGGCGCTTCAAATCCCAGCACATCGATGCAGGTTTCCAGCACTCTTCTCGTCAGCGTCAGAAGCCGGATGCGGCTCTTCTGCATCGTCTCGTCTTCAGTGCCCAGGATCTTTGTCTCGTGATAGAATTTGTTGAACGCGTTAGCCAGGTCATAAATGTATGCGCAGATCTTATGGGGAGCGATTTCCTCAAACGCGTTTTCCATGACGCCGTTGAATTTTGTCAGCTCCAGCATCAGAGCCTTCTCGCTCTCATTTTGGCAGGGCAGGATCCTGGCGTCTTCCGCGTTTCCGCCCTCTTCCTGGTATTTTTTCAGGATGGATTTGATGCGCACAATCGTATACAGAATATAGGGCCCCGTATTTCCTTCCGAAGAAGTAAAACGGTCCACATCAAAGATATAGTCTTTGGACGCCTGATTGGACAGGTCGCCGTATTTCAGGGCTGACAATCCCACGATCTTCGCGGTCTCTTCCGCCTCTGCTTCCTCCATCGGGCGGCTCGCCTGTATCTTTTTCAGCATCTCCTCGTCGATATCCTTGATCAGATATTCCAGACGCATAACGCCGCCTTCCCGGGTCTTGAAGGGCTTTCCGTCCTTGCCGTTCATAGTGCCGAATCCCAGGAATCTGAGCTTTGTCTCTTCTTTGACAATGCCGCATTTCTTCGCGCAGCGGAATACCTGGATAAAATGCATCTCCTGCCGTTTATCCACCACGTAGATAATCTCATCCGGATCGTACAGTTTTCTCCGCTCCACCAGCGTCGCCAGATCGGTGGTCGTATACAGGGACGCTCCGTCGGATTTCAGGATCATACAGGGCGGCACTTCTTTGGTATCTGTATCTTCTTTCACATCCACCACCAGCGCGCCGTCGCTCTCGTAGGCATAGCCCTTGTCCTTCATTTCCTGAACCATGGCTGGAATATAGGGCTGCGCGTCGGACTCGCCTTTCCACAGGTCAAATTCCACATTCAGGTTCGCATAGTTGCGCTTCAGATCCGTAACCGACACGTTCAGGATATGCTGCAGCAGCGCCTGATATCCCCTGCGTCCATGCTGGAGCTCATAGGTGGCCTGCATGGCCTCTTCTTTATACGCTTCATCCTCTTTGGATCTGGCGCTGGCGGTGGGATAGATCTCTTCCAGTTCCGCGATGGTAAACGGAGCCTCCGCAGGGTATTCTCCTTCGTATGACTCGTCAAAATACGGAAGATCCGGCTGGCGCTCCTTAAGCTCCACAATGATCAGCCCCATCTGCAGGCCCCAGTCTCCCAGATGCACATCCCCGATCACATGGTGTCCCATGAAGCGCCCCATCCGCTTGATGCTCTCTCCGATGATCGCCGAACGCAGATGTCCCACATGCAGCGGTTTCGCCACGTTGGGTCCGCCGTAATCGATCAGAATCGTCTCCGGATGCTCTGTACGGTCGCAGCCCATCCGCTCGTCCTTTTCCATATCGTTCAGATATCCGCACAGGAACTCCGGCGCCAGTTTCATGTTGATAAATCCCGGCTTCACCGCCTGCACATCCTCAAATACGGAAGATTTCCGCAGTTCCTCTGTCACCGCATCCGCGATCATGGCCGGCGCTTTGTGATATTCCTTTGCCGCCGCCATGGCGCCGTTGCACTGGTATTCGCACAGGTCCGGCCGGTTGGACAGGCTGACCCTCGCATATTTTTCATCATATCCTGCCGCCGCGAACGCCTTTGCGGTCTCCTGCGTCAGCAGATCCAGTATTTTTTTCATATTACATATTTCTCCTTCTTTATATCCTGTCTTATTATACACATCTTCTCTGCCAGAATCTACTCTGTTTTTAGTCTCTCCGGCTCCGCCCCGGGTTTTACCGCGGTCTTTCTCTCCGGAAGCTGGGCCAGGATGATCGCCCCGAACATGAGCACGCAGCCGAACAGCTCCCGGGCGCTTAAAGCCTGTCCCAGGATCACCCAGCCCGCCAGCACGGAAAATACGGATTCCAGGCTCAGAAGCAGCGACGCCACTGTAGGATCCGCGCCTTTCTGGCCCAGGATCTGCAGCGTATAAGCCACGCCGCAGGAAAGCACGCCCGCGTACAGGATCGGAGCCCATGCGGTCAGGACCACTCCCGGATCGGGCTGTTCCCATAAAAGCATAGGGACAGAACACATAAGGCCTGCCACCAGGAACTGGATCGCCGACATACGCACGCCGTCTACCAACGGAGAAAAATGATCGATGATCAGAATATGCACCGCAAACGCCACCGCGCAGAGCAGCACCATAAAATCTCCGATACTTAGAGAGAATCCGTCTGTCATACAGAGGAAATACAGTCCGACCACCGCCGCCGCCACACAGAAGCCAATCACCGGGCGTATCTTCTTTCCTGCAAAAATCCCCAGCAGCGGCACGATGACAATGTACATGGCCGTAATAAATCCCGCTTTCCCCACGGTTGTATACTGGATACCGATCTGCTGAAGGCTGCTGGCAATACCCAGCGCTATGCCGCAGCTTACGCCGCCCAGAAGCAGGGTCTTCCCATCGCCTTTTTTCTTTCTTTTTCCGTCCTTTCCTTCCAGACGATCCATCAGAAAGATCACCGGCACCAATACGGCAGCGCCGATCAGGCTCCTCACCGCATTGAACGTGAACGGCCCCACATAATCCATTCCAACGCTCTGGGCCACAAACGCGCATCCCCAGATCAGCGCCGTCAAAAGCAGCATCGCGTTATTCTTCAGACCTTTCATTTCATAACTCCTCCTCACATAAAACACTAGCCTTTTTTCCTTCTTTTACGAATCCGTTCCCGGATATCTCCCGTATCGTCAAACAATGTCATAAACCGGGCTCTGGGGCTCTGCAGCAGCGGGCGTTCTCCCATGCGGGACATCCGCTCTTTAAGCTGCTCCAGACGTTCCTCCAGCTGCGCCGTATCCAGCACGGAAGCGGTCCGGTCGGCAATACGGTCTTTTGACTGCAGCAGAGCGTCTTCCATCGCCGCCTTCGTAAAAGTGGCGGCCGCATCCAGCAGACGTTTTTTCTCCGCCGCCCTGCGCTCCAGTTCCACACGGATCTGTTCCGCCTGCAGCAATACTTCCCTGAGGTCCATAGCCCTGCGGAACGCGGCTCCGGTATCGCACGCCATACACACGGTAATCCCGAAAGCCAGCACTGACCGGATCTCTACGGGGATCCTGAATATGAGCCCTGCCACCCGTTCATGAACCACATAAACCATCAGAAGGCTAAAAAAGCCCCAGACAATAGAAGAGCTCAGACAGATGTGACCTTTATACTGAAACTTCTGATTGCTGTAATCCCAGTACCGGACTTTAAACAGACGTACCATCGCCTCTCCGGTCACGTATTCCAGCACCGTCGCTCCCAGCATGCCCACCAGGTAAACCAGTACCGGATGCACGCGAAACGGAAGCGTCAGCCAGAGCACCACAACCGCGCCGGTTCCATACAGCGGCAGCCAGGGACCTTTCAAGAATCCCCGGTTTACCGGACGGCGGCTGATCAGGGATACATATACCGACTCAAAGCACCAGCCAAATATA
The DNA here is from genome assembly GCA_944376715.1 of uncultured Lachnoclostridium sp. Lineage (GTDB taxonomy): Bacteria > Bacillota > Clostridia > Lachnospirales > Lachnospiraceae > Hominiventricola. The sequence continues at coordinate 103,501 of CALWDO010000001.1, forward strand.
CAGTAAAAGTAAAAAAATAACAACCAATCCTGAAAATGATAGTTATACATGACCGCTCCTCCATCCTTCCGGACAAATCATATCCTCCATAATGCCACAAAAACCCCTTTTCGTCAATTATCCTTGATTTTTCCCCTAAAATCTACTATGCTAAAAAAAATACATTGAAAAGAGGTATATTCCATGAGTGAAACGACTTTGAAGCCCATCAAAGAAGGAAAAGTCCGTGAGATCTATGATAACGGCGACAGCCTGATAATGGTGGCAACCGACCGGATCAGCTGTTTCGACGTGATCCTGAAAAATACCATCCGCAAAAAAGGAACCGTACTGACACAGATGTCCCGTTTCTGGTTTGATCTGACTTCCGACATTCTTCCGAATCACATGATTTCCACAGATGTGAACGATATGCCGGAGTTTTTCCACCAGGAACGGTTTGACGGCAACAGCATGATGTGCAGAAAGCTGAACATGCTGCCGGTAGAGTGCATCGTCCGCGGCTATATCACAGGCAGCGGCTGGGCAAGCTATCAGAAGGACGGCACAGTCTGCGGCATCCGTCTTCCGGAAGGGCTGAAAGAATCCGACAAGCTTCCTGAACCCATCTATACGCCGTCCACCAAGGCAGAGATCGGGGATCACGATGAAAATATCTCTTATGAACAGAGTATCGAACACCTGGAGAAATGCTTCCCCGGCAAAGGAGAGGAATACGCTTCCAAGCTGAGAGACTACACCATCGCTCTTTACAAAAAATGCGCGGATTACGCCCTGGAGAAAGGGATCATTATCGCGGATACCAAATTTGAATTCGGCCTGGATGAAAACGGAAATATCGTCCTGGGCGACGAGATGCTGACGCCGGACAGCTCCCGTTTCTGGCCGGCAGACGGCTATGAACCGGGACATTCCCAGCCTTCCTTCGACAAACAGTTTGCCCGCGACTGGCTCAAAGCGAATCCGGACAACGACTGGACTCTGCCGGACGAGATCGTAGAGAAGACGATCGAGAAATACCTGCAGGCATACGAGATGCTGACCGGAAAGAAACTGTAAAGTCCGGCGGCCCATCATACAGAAAGCTCCGCCGGGAGCGCACCTCTTCGTGCGTCCCGACGGAGCTTTTCGTATCAGCATGTATCACACGTTAATCTCCGACTTCATGCCAAGCACATCTTTATTGGCTTCCAGGATCGGATTCACCACATCCCGCAGGAACATATCAACCTGACGCTCGGAGCGTCCGGTATAGCGGGACGGTTCCATGCAGGTTTCCAGCTCTTCCAGCGTCATGTTGAAGGACGGATCCGCCGCGATCAGCTCCAGCAGGTTATTCTCCTTACCTTCTTCCTTCACCGTCTTTCCTGCCTCCATGGAAAGCGTACGGATCTTTTCATGCAGCTCCTGACGGTCTCCGCCGGCCTTCACCGCATCCATCATAATATTCTCTGTCGCCATGAACGGGAGTTCGCTTCTCAGATGCTTCTCGATCACTTTCGGATAAACCACCAGGCCGTCCACCACATTCAGGCAAAGATCCAGGATACCGTCCACCGCCAGGAAACCTTCCGGAATGGAAAGCCGCTTATTGGCGGAGTCATCCAGCGTACGCTCAAACCACTGGGTGGCGGAGGTAATCGCAGGATTCAGCGCGTCAATCATCACATATCTGGAAAGGGATGCGATACGCTCGCTCCTCATGGGATTTCTCTTGTAAGCCATGGCGGAGGAACCGATCTGGGATTTCTCGAAGGGCTCTTCCACTTCTTTCAAATGCTGCAGAAGGCGGATGTCATTGGACATCTTGTGGGCGCTGGCAGCGATCCCTGCCAATACGTTCAGGACTCTCGTATCGGTCTTCCGGGAATAGGTCTGGCCGGATACCGGCACGCATTTTTCAAACCCCATCTTCTCCGCGATCATGGGATCGATCTTGTCGATCTTCTCCTGGTCCCCGTCGAACAGTTCCAGGAAGCTGGCCTGCGTTCCGGTAGTTCCTTTGGATCCCAGAAGCTTCATGGTACCCAATACATGATCCAGGTCTTCCAGATCCATGCAGAATTCCTGCAGCCACAGGGACGCGCGTTTGCCCACCGTAGTCGGCTGTGCCGGCTGGAAATGCGTAAATGCCAGTGTGGGCAGCGCTTTGTACTGGTCGGCGAATTTGGCCAGTTCCGCGATTACATTGATGAGTTTTTTACGGACCAGTCTCAGTGCTTCCGTCATCACAATGATATCCGTATTATCTCCCACATAGCAGGAGGTCGCGCCCAGGTGGATGATTCCCTTTGCCTTCGGACACTGGACTCCATACGCGTACACGTGGGACATCACGTCATGCCGCACTTCCTTTTCCCTTGCTTTTGCCACATCATAGTTGATGTCGTCCGCATGGGCCTTCAGCTCGTCGATCTGCTCCTGCGTGATCGGAAGCCCCAGCTCTTTCTCTGTCTCCGCCAGAGCGATCCACAGTCTTCTCCATGTGCGGAATTTTTTATCCGGAGAGAAGATATACTGCATCTCCTTGCTGGCATAACGTTCTGACAACGGACTGTTGTATCTGTCTGTACTCATCTTTGTTTCCCTTTCCCTTTCTCTGAGTTTATGGTTCGTAGCTCCCCCGGATATCTTCCGTAGGAGGATCCATGGGATATTCACCCGTAAAGCATCCCTGGCAGTGAGGCAGGCCGCCTACGATATCGTTCAGCCTCTCCAGCCGGAGATAGGCAAGCGTATCGGCGCCTATGATCTGGCGGATATCTTCCACGGAACGGTTATAAGCGATCAGCTGTTCCCTGGCGGGAATATCCGTTCCGAAATAACAAGGATACAGAAACGGCGGCGAGCTGACCCGCATATGCACCTCGGCGGCTCCCACCTCCCGCAGCATCTTCACGATCCGGTCGCTGGTAGTTCCCCGGACGATGGAATCGTCTATCATGATCACCCTTTTTCCCGCCACGGCTTCTTTCAGCGGGCTCAGTTTCACGCTCACGCTGGATTCCCGGCTGCTCTGCTTTGGTTTTATGAAAGTACGTCCGATATAACTGTTTTTCACAAAACCTGTCCCGTAAGGAATACCCGACTGCAGGGAATATCCCAGCGCCGCGGCGTTGCCGGATTCCGGCACTCCGATCACCAGATCCGCGTCCACCGGGCTGTCCATGGCCAGGTATTTTCCCGCCTGGATCCGGGAATTGTAGACGCTGATCCCGTCCATATAGCTGTCCGCCCTGGAAAAATAGATATACTCAAAGATACATCTCGCTTCTTTCTCCCTGGGCAGACAATGGCTCCGGTCCGATACGATCCCGTACTTCGGAGATATGCTGACGATCTCTCCCGGCTCCACATCGCGGACAAATTCTGCCCCTATGGTCTGGAGCGCGCAGGTCTCCGACGCCAGAATGTAGGTGTTATCTCTCTTTCCGATACAGAGCGGGCGGAATCCATAGGGATCCCTTGCCCCGATCAGTTTTCTCGGGGACATGACCACCAGAGAGTATGCTCCCTGGATCTTATCCATAGCGCGGGACACGGCTTCCTCCACCGTCCCTGTTTTCAGCCGTTCTCTGGCAATATAATACGCAATCACTTCCGAGTCAATCGTCGTCTGGAAAATAGCCCCGCTGTATTCCAGCTCATGCCGAAGCCCGGGTGCGTTAATCAGGTTTCCGTTGTGCGCCACTGCCAATGTACCCTTTACATAATTAAGCACCAGCGGCTGGGCATTCTCGCGGGTACTGCTTCCCGCCGTGGAATACCTGGTATGTCCGATACCGATATCACCATGCATACCCTCCAGGATCTCCGGTGTAAAGACCTCGTTTACCAGTCCCATCCCCTTGTGATTGACCACCTTGCGGGGGCCGTCCGTATCCCCCACCGCGATTCCGCAGCTCTCCTGGCCCCGGTGCTGCAGCGCCAAAAGTCCGTAATAGACTGTGGCCGCCACATCGCCGCCGTCAAAATCGTAGATGCCAAAGACGCCGCACTCTTCGTGCAGGCCGTGATTCTCTTCCCCATACTGATTCTGTACACTTAAATTCATCTGATGCCACCTTTTTATTAGATTATCCCTGATTAAAACGGGACAAAAACTGCCTGGTACGTTCTTCTCTGGTATTTCCGAACACCTCTTCCGGTGTTCCCTGCTCTAAAATATATCCGTCATCCATAAAGATCACATGGTGCGCCACGTCCCTGGCAAACGCCATCTCATGGGTGACGATAAGCATGGTTGTCTGCTGATCGGCCAGCTCTTTGATAACCCTGAGCACCTCTCCGGTCAGCTCCGGATCCAACGCGGAGGTGGGTTCGTCAAAACAGAGGATATCCGGCTTCAGCGCCAGGGCCCTGGCAATGGCCACACGCTGGCACTGCCCTCCTGACAGCTGGTGCGGATAATTGTTCATCCGGTTCTCCAGCCCCATCTGACGGAGCAGTTCTTCCGCCAGCACGCGGATCTCCTCATGGATCTCTTTCTTTCTCGCTTTATAATCCGGCTGTTCTCTCGCCAGAAGTTCCTTCGCCAGCATCACATTCTCCAGCGCCGTATACTGGGGAAACAGGTTGAAAGACTGAAAAACCAGTCCGAAATGAAGACGTTTCCTGCGGATCACGGAGTCCGGATCCGGGCTGGGATCCCCCGCGTCCAGGAGCACTTCCCCGTTCACCCGGATAACGCCGCTGTCTGGCCGTTCCAGGAAATTCAGGCAGCGCAGAAGCGTAGTCTTGCCGCTTCCGGAAGAACCGATGATGGAGACCACCTGTCCCTGTTCCAGAGAAAAGCTGATATCTTTCAGCACTTCTGTACGCTCAAACGTTTTGCATAGATGTTCCACTTCCAAGATAGGCATGTTCTTCCCTCCTTTACCTGAAGAAATTCAGTTTTTCTTCCAGTCTTCCCAGCAGTATGGTCAGGATGCCGCTGAAGACCAGATAATAAAGCGCCGTGAAAAACAGCGGCCAGATCTGCCCGGAAATTCCCTGGGATCCCTTCAGGAACGCCTGTCCTGCCCAGATGATCTCCTGCAGAGCGATAATTCTGGCGAGAGAAGTATCCTTCACCAGAGTAATGATCTCATTGGACATGGGCGGTACGATCCTCTTGATCATCTGCAGCAGCGTAACTTTGAAAAAGATCTGGCTTCTGGTCATGCCCAGCACCAGCCCGGCCTCCTCCTGCCCCGCCGGAACGCTCTGAATGCCTCCCCGGTAAATCTCGGAGAAGTAGCAGGCATAATTAAATATAAACGCCACAGACGCCGCCAGGAAACGGCCGCTCTCTCCTCCGCCCCAGATGGGATTGTTCAATACCAGCCCCGGGAAATAGTAGATGATCAGAAGCTGGATCATCAGCGGGGTCCCTCTTACAATCCATACTACGATCCGTGTCACGCAGCTTATGGGCCGGAACTCCGTCAGCCAGCCGGGCAGTCCCAGCTGCGCAAGACATTTGAGCGGCCGGAAACGGGACATCGAACCAAACGCGATGACCAGGCCCAGCGGGAGCGCGCCGGCCAGGGTCACGAAAAACAGTTTCAAAGTCTGTATAAAACCTATATTCAGCGACCGAATGACGATCGGCATCTGCTCCATGATCAATTCCATAGTTCTCCTCTGTTCTTTCTATCGTTACAAACAGCGGACCGGGGGCTGCGCCCCCTGATCCGCCGACGCTTAAAATCTGATGTTCTGTTACTGCTCAATCAGAGCCGCCTGTACTCCGTAGGTCTCTGCAATAGACTCCATGGTACCGTCCGCATAGCTGGATGCAAAGAAATCATTCAGGGCTGCAGCCAGATCGGAGCCCTTACGGAATCCTACTCCGTACTCCTCGCTGTTCAGGCCGATGGTATAGGTCAGATCTTCATATCCGGTACCCTCTCCTACCATGGCCGCCGCCATCAAGGAGTCGATCACCGCCGCGTCAGAAGTACCTGCCGCCACTTCCATCAAAGCGTCCGACTGTGCCGTCACCGGCGTATAATTCAGGCCCAGAGCCTTCACCTGCTCTTCTCCCGCGCTGCCCGCCTCTACTGCAAAAGTCAGGTCCGCAAGGCTCTCTTCATCCTGATACTGGTCAGCCACGTCTGCCGGTACGATCACTACCTGCGCGTTATTGCAGTATGCGTTGGAGCACTCCATGGCGCTCAGCACATCGTCCGTAAGAGTCATGCCGTTCCATACACAGTCGATGGTTTTTCCGTCCAGCTCCAGGATCTTGTTGTCCCAGTCGATCTCTACAAACTCTGCTTCCACGCCCAGGCTCTCTGCAAACGCCTTCGCCATATCCGCATCAAAGCCGATCCACTCGCCGTTCTCATCTTTGTAATCCATAGGAGCGAAATCTGTAATACCAACTACCAGCGTGCCTTTTCCCTGTACATAGGCCATATCGCTCTCTTCTGCGGCACTGTCTTCTGCAGCCGCATCTTCCTCAGCCACGTCAGAAGTATCTGCCTGCGCGGCATCTGCCTCCTCCGCCGGAGCTTCTGTCTCCGCGGTATTTCCGGTGCTTCCACAGCCGCTAAGAGCCGCTGCGGTCATCATGCCTGCAAGCATAACTGCTATCCACTTTTTCATATCCAAGTTCCTCCTCTTATTTCCTTTGGTATCACATTAGCACAATAAAGTGCTGTGATGACGCCAAAATAATACCAGAAGGGGCAGCATATGTCAAGCTTTTCATTTCTGCCGCATACGGTATTCCTTCTCCCAGCGCAGGAGTTTCTTCTGGGGAAGCACATCCCCGGCCGGCTTCTTCTCCGGGGGAGGGAACTCCCCCCTGGACAGCTGCCTGGCCAGCTTTGCCTGTCGCTCCACCTCTTCGTCGGGGGCATATTCGCAGGATGTTTCAAAACATTCGGCCGCCTCCTGAAACAGAAACTGCCTGGCGCAACAGACGCCCAGATTATTCCATACCGCGCCGTAGAAAGCCATGCCCAGGCGGTTATTCTGATGCATCCTGAGAATATGACGGTACTCCTCCATGGCGGCCCACTCATTGTGGTTGTCCAGCAGTTCGTCCGCCCGCATTTTGAGACGCTCCTGCTCCTGCAGGGAGCCCAGTCCTTTCAGCCGCTCTCCAAGCTCCGAGAGTTCTTTATTGTCATACAGGTCCGCCGCCCCCACCACCGAGAGCACCAGATTCTGGAAACTGCTGCCGGCAGCGATCCCGTTCTGGATACGGCGGGCCAGATCCGCGCATCCCGCCTCTTCCGACAGCCAGCGGCACAGCCGGTCCCCGAACATCTGCCGGTCGGCCAGACAAATATTATGGTATAGGAACCATGCCAGTTCTTCCAGGCTGTACAGGTTGATCCCCGCCTGCTCGACGAAAAACGGCGTGGAAGTTCTTTTATACTTACAGATCGTCACCAAGCCCATAAGGTTCCTCCTCTTCCAGCCAGAACGTTTCCTTCCAGTACAGATCCGAGGCCGGATAAAGCTCTCCGAATCCCAGATCCGACACCTTCACTTCACACTGCCGCGGTCCGGAAAACCACGCTTCCACCAGCAGCCGGGACGCCCCCGGCGGCCTTCCGGGAATATCCGTAAGCATCAGTCCCTCCCGGATGGGTTCTCCGCCCAGCATGGAGGAGAAGACAAACTCCAGTAGCGGCTCTTCCAGCAGAAGCACCTCACAGGATGCTTTTGCCTCATACCAGCTGCAGCCGGCGCTGATCAGCGTATACAACTGTTCTCTTCCGGCCCTGCGGCTCCGGATATTCACATTGTAGCACAGCGTCTGCTCGTTCAGGTACAGATACGGACGGTTCTTCCCCGTGTCCCCCGCCGCCACGCACGCGCCTCTGGCATAGACCTGCTCCGCCAGAAACACCCTCCGGTGAGAACAGATCTCCTCCCGGCTCTTGCGGTACTCTCTGGCATTCAGGTCTGTCCCGGTCAGGAACACCGCGGACACCGGCGCTTTTCCAAACCGTTCCCTGACCGTCTCCGCCAGCCGCTCATCCCGGTTTCCCTCCAGAAGGTTTCCCACGTGCCAGTATTCCGGCTCCTGTGTCTCCACCAGCATGGGCACGGAACGGCGATTTACCTTCAGACATGTAGCGCGTACCTCTTCCTGCCCGAATTCCAGAAACCATACGCACTGCTGCCAGATATCCGCCGTCTGGTGCATGGTAAAATGCACCAGGCTTTCCGCCTCTCCCATCACCTGGAGCTGCTCCCGGTCAAATCCTGCCTCGCAGGCTTCTTTCAGATACAGCCGGACCGTTTCTTCTTCGGTATCCGGAAGCACCACTGCCGCCCGAAGCTGCTCCTTGGGCGCGAACTTTTTCAATGTAGAAAGAATCTTGCGGAACATTCCCTGTCTTCCGCTGCATGTCCCAAAATCCAGCGGGAGAGATTCCGGCTCTTTCATCTGCTCTGTCTGATAACATACGCCGGGATATCCTTCCCGGAAATCGATTCCTGCCAAAAGCCTGCCATGTCCGTCCGCCATCTTCATCCCGCTCCTTTCCTTTTATTTTCTATGGAATCGAGATTCTGCCAGATCAGTCAGCTCCTCATATTCATCCATCATCTTTTTCAGTTTCCGATCCTGGTGACAGTCCAGCGCCCGCTGCATCCGGCAAAGTCTCTGATACCTGCCGTCGCCCCGGATCTGCTCTTCCCGGTTTTCCAGCGTCCGGCACTCCGTGGATACGGACGTGCCGTCCTCCCGTTCTTCCGTGAAGAACCAGGTAAGGCGCTCTCCGTAAAACAATACAAACCCGCGGCAAAAAACGCCGCCGCAGACCGGATAGATCCGTTCCGTCATATAGTCAAACGTCTTTTTCCCGTGATATTCCAGTACATAATGCAGGATCACCCGATGGGCAGGATTGCAGCGGTACTCCACCACGGTCACTCCATCCGGCATCACCCTCTCTGTCAGATACGGGGTAAGTTTCTGCATAAAAGCAAAATACCGGTGCTTTTCTCCCAGTTCCTTCATCATCCTGCACACCAGCTTTTTCTGCACCTCTGTCAGAAGCAAAAGTACGGACAGCTGTTTCAGATAAGAAAGTCCTGCCGCTTCCGACAGCCGGTCCTCCCAGATCAGATGATTCTCCAGACTGGCAAACAGCCCTTCGGGCACCTCCCGGCCTTTTACAAAATCCAGCCAGCCAAGATAGTTCAGGAAAGCCATGCATAAGGTCTGATCTCCGCCCCGGTCGTCCACCGCCTCAAATACCGGAAATACCCGGCAGACCTGATGCTCCGTGAACAGCGCCTGGGCCAGGATCTGCTCTTCCAGCGCCGGAAAACACAGACCGAAATTCTCCGCCGCCTTCCAGAGCGCCAGCAGTTCTTCCACGCTTCCCTGCGCGTGCTCTGCCAGCAGAACCAGAATCTGTTCCGTATAGACTCCCTGCCGGAAGACCTGGGCCGCGAATGGCGCCAGATCCTTGAGATCTCCTCCTTCGCCCAGTTTCCAGAGAATCAGGCGCAGCAGATTCCTGGCGTTCATCCCGTCCGCTCCGTATTGTTCCAGAAGTTCAAAAGCTTTCTCCCGGTCCCCGGATACAATCAGAATATCCATATAGGAAGCTCTCTCTTCGCCTGTCAGCAATCCCAGCTCTGAATCTCCCAGGCGCAGCCTCTCGTCCATCTTCTCCAGACGTCCGTGTTTCCGCTCATATGCCAGCAGCTCTATCTTCAGATGCCGGCGCCAGCTGTCTTTTATACGGCTGTCTTCCAGCAGTCGGTACGCAGTCTCCACATTTTCATTATTAAGCCGGTGCTTTCCTTTTCCTTCCAGCAGGTACAGGTTCAGCCCCGTATGATGTTTCAGGCCGGACACGCAGGCCTGCATAAACTTCGGTTCGATCAGGACCTTTTTCAGGCTGTACGGCACGGTACGGCGGTATTCACGGCCTTCCTCATCTATAAGCACAATCTGCGCCCCGGGCGTATAGACCGGCACATAGGCTTCGCCCCCTGTAAGGGGAACGCGGATCCGTTCTTCCAGTTCTTCATATCTGACCTCAGCCTGGCGGATCCTTTTTTCCCCACAGGTGAGTTTCCGCAGGAACAATACGTCTGCCAGAGCTTCCAGCAGATGTTCTTCCAGCGTATCCGCCCGCAGGCACCGCTCGTACAGCCAGGCCAGGTCTTCATTGACCTTCCTTTTTGCCAGCTGTTCCATTAAAAATTCCTGCAAAGGTCTCCGGTGCGCTTCGCATGCCGGATCCTCTCTGGAACCATACCTCACCAGATTACAGTAAAACACAGTCTTCTGGCGGCTGGTAAGCGTATTATGATAACTGAAATACAGAATCACCTGTTTCGGAAGAAGCCTGGAATAATTCTCCGGCAAAGCATACATAAAGTATTCATACAGATTCGTAATCCTGGCGTCCAGTTCCACGCCTTTCTGATACCAGACGAAAGCGTCGGAATCCGTTCTGTTCCCCCGAATATAGATAGAACAGACGGCTCCCGCGGTCTCCTTACAGGGCTGTACCTGATAGCACGCTTTCAGAAGCTTTGCCGACAGCCAGGACCAGTTCTTAATCCTGGACGCCTGTCTGGCCGCCGCCTGAGCCGCCTTCGCCGTGAGCAGTCCCCTGGAGGCAGCCCAGTACAGCGTCTGCAGGGTAAACGCGTCCAACTTCTCAAAAAGCGCCGGGTCCCTGCTTAAGATACGCCACGCCTCCTGATAGAGCAGGCGGTTCCGGGTCCCCATGCGAAACTGGCGTTCCAACACCATATAACGGGTCCGCAGGTTTCCGGAAAGCTTCGGATCCAGTTCCAGCAGGCAGGCGGTCACCAGCCAGTTTTCCGGATACCGCTGGTAGAGTTTCTGCAGCTGCGTGATCCCGGAGGTATTCTTCTCCCCCTGATACAGGGTATTTACATACAGGAACAGAGCGCGCACAGAGACTTCCCTCTGCTGGAACAGGCGTGTCCGCTCGTATTTGCGGAGGATCCACCCTGCCTCTTCTCTCCGGTCCTCCCGGAGCATCACCCACGCGTCCAGGAGCAGATATAAAGCGGATTCCGGATCCGCGCTGCGCAGAAAGTCTGCCAGTTCCCGAAGTCTTTTCACCGATTCCTTCGGAGCGCACGCGCCGCGCCGCTCCTTCTCCAGTTCCCGCTCTATCTCAAAAAGGGCTTCTTCCTGCTTCCTTTTCTCCCTCCACTGGCCGCTTCTTCCGCTTCCTTTCCGGACGGGCGTTTCCTCCGGCTCTTTCTTCGGAAGAGGCGGCAGCGGAATCTCTTCTTTCTCCGGCGCGTCTTTCTGGCCGCGGATCCGGATCTGCACCGGGATCTCATATTCTCCGGCGCTGGTCAGAAGCAAAAACCTGCCTGTCCGCTGTTCTCCCGGGCGGATCCACCTGGGCATGTAGCTGAACTCCACCCTGGCGGCTCTGGCAAAAAAGCTGTTCCCATGGAGCGTCATGCCGGGGATCTCCGTCAGCACCGTTCCTTTGATCCTTCTCTCGTCTGAAGACGAGACGCGGATACTTCCGCGCGCCCCGTCTCCTTCTTCCAGCTCGATCTCCAGGCTCGAAGGTTCCAGGATCAGGTTTGGCTGTTCATATGTAAATTTTCCGTTTGAAAAATCAACGATTTTTTCTTTCATGCAGATCCCATCCATGATCTGCCGGCAAAAAGCCGGCTCTGGCTATTGTTATTTTCTCCATTAAAGATTATACTAAGGTACCGGGACCAAATGTCGTTTTGACCTTAATGATATTATTATACCACCGACGTGGCGCGCCGCGCAACTGCGGCGCATATAAGACAAGCGAGGAACCATTTTATGAATACAGAAAAAGATAAGCTGCTGGAGGCCAAAGAGCATTTTCACGGCAGCGACCTGGAAAAAATCGAAAAATATTTTGGAATTCCCAAAGAACGGATCACCGCTTTCGGAGCCAATGTCAATCCGCTGGGGATCTCGCCCCGGATGCGCAGAGGACTGGCTTCACATATCGATGCAGTCTCCTCCTACCCGGATCCGGAATATACCGAACTCCGCGGACATATCGCCGCGTACGCGGGCTGCCGGCCGGAAGAGATCCTGGTGGGAAACGGATGTACAGAGTTAATCTCTCTGTTTATCCAGATCCATCCTCCGGGGAAGGCATTGATCATCTCCCCTACGTACTCCGAATATGAGCGGGAGATCCGTCTGTGCGGCGGAACGGTCCGGTACTACGCCCTTCAGGAAGCTCTGGATTTCCAGCTGGACACAGAGGATTTCTGCCGGGAACTGTCCGCGCAGAAGCCGGATATCTGTGTGATCTGCAATCCCAACAACCCCACCTCCACCGCGGTTCTCCCCGGCGAGATGCGCCGGATCCTGGACTGCTGCCGGGAACTGGGAACTTTCGTCATGATCGATGAGACATACGCGGAGTTCGCCCCTGAAAATACCGGCGTTACCGCTGTGGGGTTGTTAAAAGAATATAAGAATTTCGTTATTCTGCGGGGAGTGTCCAAGTTCTTCGCCGCGCCGGGACTGCGTCTGGGCTATGCCATGACCAGCGATCTGGATCTCCTGGCAGAGATCCGGGAACGGAAAAATCCCTGGACGCTCAACAGTCTGGCCGACGTGGCAGGGAGCCTGATGTTCACGGACCGGGAATATATCGAACAGACCCGGGAGCTGATCTCTTCCGAACGGGAACGCATCTTCCGGGAGCTTTCATCCTGGAAAAACGTGAAGGTCTACCGCCCCTGGGCAAATTTTATCCTGGTACGCATCCTAAAAGAGGGTGTCACCGCCTACGACGTCTTTCTGCACGCCATCCGGCAGGGACTGATGCTCCGGGACTGCTCCACTTTCCCGGGCCTGGAAGACGAGACCTTTTTTCGCTTCTGCTTTATGATGCCGGAAAAAAATACGGAACTGCTGGAATGTCTGAAAGAACTGCTGGAATAACCGAAAAAGGCCTGCGCAGAATCCGCCGTCAGATTCTGCGCAGGCCTTACTGTTATTCTTCCGGAAAATAGTTCCGGTACACTTCAAAGAAAGAATCCGTCTTCACCGTTTCATAGTCCGCCAGATCAACCCTCTCCCACAGTCTTTCCTGGTATTCGGACAAGGTATCCGCCATCAATGTATCGTATGCCTCCCGGAAACCTTCTTCCTTCCTGACCTGTTCCAGTCTGGCTTTATTCGCTTCCGACTCGTCTTCCATGTAGGTATTGAGACATTTTAAAATATAATACCCGTCGTCATCGGCAAACACATCGCTGATTTCTCCGTTGTCCAGATTAAACGCCACTTCTTCATAGGTCTCGTCCATATCTCCCCGGGCAATGGATATGGTAGTCTGGGGCGCCCGGGAATAATTAGCGGCCAGACTCTCGAAATCTTCTCCCTGATCCAGTCTGGATTTCAATTCGCCGGCAAGCCGCTCTTCCGGCACCAGTATCTGCTGAATCTGGATAATCCTGGCCTCATCGTCGCTGATCTCCACACTGACCGCTTCCATGATCTGATCATATGCCTTCTCAGAGAGGCAATAGTCTTCGTACATCCCTGCCAGTTCCTCCTGATCCATTTTCAGGAGCGAGATCTCCTCTTCACTCAGCGTAGCATAATAGTCCGCCGCCGCCTGCTCCGCCAAAGCAGTCTCCTCATCGGAAAGGGCAATCTCCTGTTCCTCCGCCAGCAGCACCATGCTCTTCACCTGTGCCAGCTGGGAGATCACCTGATTCTTCAGATATTCTTCCAGCGTAATTCCGCCAAAATCATGGTCCCACACTTCTACGCCGTATATGTTCTCGTATTGATTTTTTTGATTATTCAAGTATACCAACGCTTCCGGAAGTTTACAGGATACCTTTCCGATCCGGAATAATTCATCGGCCCCTAACCCGGTCGTCAATACAATCCGGGTATTGCCGCAGCCTGCCAGCGAAATCCCCGTCACCGCCGCCAGAACCGCAGCCGCATATCTATTTTTCTTTTTCATGTCTGACCTCCTCCAGTAACTGCTTCAATACCTGAAGTACGCCGTCTTCCTTATAGGAAGCCACCTCGTACCGGGCAGCCGCTCTGACTTCCGGGGCAGAGCCCGCCGGCGCATAGCTCCTGTCCGCACACTTCAACATGGAAATATCATTAAAATTATCGCCAAATACCACCGTCTCCGACGGTTCTGCGTGCAGTTTCTCCTGAATATAGCGGATCGCATTTCCCTTGTTGGCCTCCGGACTGTTGATATCCAGCCACTTCTCACCGGAGATATTGATAGAAAAGACGTCTTTCCACTTATCATAGAGCTGTTCTTTCAGTTCCTGAGAGCCGTTATCCCCATACAGACTTACTTTAATACACTGATCTGTATACCGGAAAAGATCGTCCGTCACTCCGCCGCTGCCTTTATACTGTCCGAATACCAGATCCTGGAACGCTTCGTCCTGATCGTCCGTGTAATATCCGTCCAGCGTGGACAGCAGCACCCGGCATCCGGGCAGCTTCCGGGCTTCCTCCAGGAACTGCTCCAGCTTTGCCCGGTCCATATATATTTTTCTCAGCGGAATTCCATTTTTCTGTATATAACCGCCGTTATCCGACACATAATAAATCATGCCGCATATCTCATGAAATACTGCGTCTACGCTGGTCTTCTGACGTCCGCTGGCCGCCGCAAAAGAAACGCCAAGATCCTTAAGCTTACGGATCACTGTAAAATACTCCGGATTCAGGGCCGTACATCCCTCCGGCACCAGAGTTCCATCTATATCGCTGACAATTAATTTAACCATATTCTTCCTTCGTCGTAATTTCTGTAATTGCGGGCGTACGAAAAGAGCGAAAACACGTCTTCCCGCCGCATATCTTATAGTGTAATAGAAAATACCGGAAAGCTCAACGGATAATTTCTTAAAATTTAATGATTTTTGTCTTTCCAACCGGGTCTATTTGATATAAAATAGAGGAAATAAATGTCATGATGTAAAGGAGTGTTCAAAATGAAAAAACTTTTGAAAACGCTTATGACTCTTTTGGCGGCTGTATGCGCTGTCATCGGCGGTCTGTATGTTTACCGCAGATTTTTTGCAAAAGACGAAGAACTGGATGAAGTCTTCGATGAGGATAACGCTGCTGACGACGAGGAGGAAGAGGAAGTCAGCGCCTTCGATACGGAGGAAGAGATCTTTGAAGACGAAGATATCCCTGTCCAGTCTGCTTCCGGTGAAGAGACGGCAGATAAGGTCTCCGCTTCGGAAACGGAAACCGAAAAAGAATAGCGGACTTAAAAAAGGACCGGCCGTGACCGGTTCTTTTTTTGTCCGTACGTTTCAATTCCAGGCTCCCGCCAACAGGCGCACAGCCTCCCGGATCTCCTCTTCCTCCATGTCCGCATACCCCAGCAGAACCGTCGGGACATGCTCCTGCCGGTCTATACAGTACTCTGAAAGCGGATATACACAGACGCCCGCAGCGGCGGCGCTTTCCACCAGTTCTCTCTCTGACCGCTCCGGAGAAAACTGCAGCAAAATGTGCACCCCTGCCCGTTCTCCCAGAATCTTACGGATTCCGCCGATCTGCCGGATCTCCGACAAAAGCGCGTCGTGCCTGCCTTTGTACACGGCGCGCATCCGGTTCAAATGGCGTTCAAAATATCCCCGCTCCATAAAATGCTGAAGGATCTTCTGATCCGCGCGGGATACCGTGCAGGAAAAGTTTCTTCCGATACTCTCATACCTTTCCCACAGCTCCGGCGGCAGGACCAGATAACTGATCCGGATGGCAGGCGCAATCGATTTGGAAAAGGTCCCCAGGTAAATCACTCTCCGGTTTCCGTCGATCCCCTGCAGAGCAGGAACCGGCTTTCCCACATAGCGGAATTCACTGTCATAGTCGTCTTCCAGAATATATCTCCCCGGTTCCGCCGCCCAGCGCAGCAGCTCCTGACGGCGGCGGATGGGCATCACTGTCCCCAGCGGGAACTGGTGGGACGGCATCACATACGCGATATCCGCCCCGCTCTCCCACAATTCCTGCACATTCATCCCATGGCGGTCCATGGATACGGTGCAGCAGTCACACCCAAGGCCCTGAAATACCCGGTAAGCATGACGGTATGTGGGACTCTCCATGGCGATCCGGTGCTCTCCTCCCAGAAGGCTGTGAAGAAGCATGAGCAGATAATCGTTGCCCGCTCCGATCACGATGCGGGAAGGATGTACCTGCACGCCTCTGGCCTGATGCAGATAACTGCCTATGGCGTTTCTCAATCCCTCTTCTCCCTGTGCGTCTCCCAGCCTGAGAAGCTCTTTCTGATCGTCCTGCAGCGCTTCCCTGTTCAGCTTTCGCCAGACAGGGTAGGGGAAATGCTTCAGATCCACTCCATTCGGTGAAAAATCATACTTGTATATTCTCTGCTCCTGCCGTCCGGGACCAGGCATCTCCGGTACAGGCGTATCCAGCTGATACAACTCCCCCACCTGGCATACAAAATACCCGCGGCAGGGGATATTCTCCGCATATCCCTCCGACACCAGCTGCTCATAGGCCAGCTGCACCGTCGTGCGGCTGACCTCCAGCCTGGAAGCCATCATGCGGGTGGAAGGGAGCCTCTCTCCCTGGCGGACGGCCCCCCGCTGGATCTCATTTTTCAGATATTCGTAAATCTGCTCATACAGGGTCTTTTCCCCATGTGCGTTCAGATGCAGCGCAATCTCATACATATCCTAATTCTGCTTCGGCAGTTTGAAGGAACTCTTCAGCGACACGATCCGGTTGAATACCAGCGCGTCCGGCCTGGAGTCCTTCGCGTCCACACAGAAAAATCCATTTCTCACGAACTGGAAGCTCTCGTAAGCCTCCGCTCCGGCCAGTGCCGGCTCCACCTTCGCCTGCATCACCGTCAGGGAATTGGGATTGATGTTCATGCTGCCGTCCTCGTTGTAGACGCCCTTTTCTTCATCGATCAGATTCTCGTACAGACGTACTTCCGCATCCACGGCGTACGGCGCCGGCACCCAATGGATCGTTCCTTTTACTTTCCGTCCGGTAAAGCCGCTTCCTGCCTTGGTCTCCGGATCATAGGTACAGTGTACTTCGACGACCTTTCCGTTTGCATCCTTTACGAAGCTCTCGCATTTCACAAAATACGCGTGCATCAGGCGCACCTCGTTGCCCGGGAACAGACGGAAATATTTCTTCGGCGGTTCTTCCATAAAGTCATCCCGCTCGATATACAGCTCTCTGCAGAACGGGATCTTCCGGGATCCCAGCTCCTCGTTCTCCAGGTTGTTGGCGGCATCCAGGTACTCTACCTGGCCTTCCGGATAATTGTCGATCACCAGCTTGATCGGATCCAGCACCGCCATCATACGGGATCTCTTCATCTTCAGATCCTCCCGGATGCAGTACTCCAGCATCGCATAGTCCACAGAACTCTGGCTCTTGGACACGCCGCAGAGATCCACAAACATCTGGATGGATTCCGGCGTGAATCCCCTGCGCCGAAGCGCCGCGATAGACACCAGGCGCGGGTCGTCCCAGCCGTCTACCACGCCTTCTTCCACCAGCTTTTTAATGTATCTCTTCCCCGTCACCACATTGGTCAGATACAGCTTGGCAAACTCGATCTGCCGCGGCGGATGGGGGTATTCCAGCTCCCGCACCACCCAGTCGTACAGCGGACGGTGGTCTTCAAATTCCAGCGTACAGATGGAATGGGTGATGCCCTCAATGGCATCCTCGATGGGATGGGCAAAGTCGTACATGGGGTAAATACACCATTTATCACCAGTATTGTGATGAGTCATATGCGCCACACGGTAGATAACCGGATCACGCATGTTCATATTAGGAGAGGACATGTCGATCTTGGCGCGCAGCACTTTCTCTCCGTCCGCGTACTTGCCGTCCTTCATGTTCTCGAACAATTCCAGGTTCTCTTCCACGCTGCGGTTCCGGTACGGACTGTCCTTGCCCGGCTCGGTCAGCGTGCCGCGGTATTCCCTGATCTCCTCCGCGCTCAGATCGCAGACGTATGCCTTTCCCTTTTTGATCAGCTTCACCGCAGCCTCATACATCTGCGGGAAATAATCCGACGCAAAGAACAGCCTGTCCTCCCAGTCCGCGCCCAGCCACTGGATATCTTTCTTGATTGCCTCCACGAACTCTACCTTCTCCTTGGTGGGGTTCGTGTCGTCAAAACGCATATTAAACTTGCCGTTGTACTTTTTCGCCAGCCCGTAGTTCAGCAGGATGGACTTGGCATGCCCGATGTGCAGATAGCCGTTGGGTTCCGGAGGGAACCGGGTGTGCACGGTGTCATAGACGCCCTCGGCAAGGTCCTTTTCGATCTCTATCTCAATAAAGTTTTTGGAAACAGTCGTATTTTCCATAACAGGGTCCTCCTCGTGTAAATTATGGTATATCATAGCATAGATAAAACTGGAAATGCAAGGATGCACATAGTTATATTCTTCATTATTCTTTTTCCATTTCGGCCAGATCTTCCATCATTCTCATGAAAGATTCTTTTAATCCCACTTCTGGTTGCCAGCCAAGCTGTCTCATTTTCGCAGAATCTAAAAATAATTTTGTGTCCGGTGCATATCCGTAAGATTCGGAATTCTCCGGAATGTCATACACTACTTTAATACAATCCTCGCCTATTTCTTTTGCCACAAATTCCGCCAGTTTCGCAATGGTTGTATGGCTGCTCTCGTTTGAAATATTATATGTTCCTGTTTTTTCTTTATTTGCAAGCAATATAAAAATAGCCTTTATCGCATCTCGTGTATAAACATAATTTCCTTCTGATTCTCCTTTTGTATGCAGAACAATGTCTTTTCTCTTGAGCACGCTTCTTGCAAACTGGGCAAACACACGGTTTTCCGATTCCAATATTCCTGCTCCGAAAGTCTGTGCTAATCGGGCTATTTTTACCGGAACATTATATTCTGCTGCATATGAATTGCAAAGGAGTTCGCACATCCGCTTACTTTCCGGGTAACAACTTCTTACAGATTCCAAATCTATATATCCCAGTTCATGTTCTCCCACTTTTTCATTTTTTCCCATAATTCCATATACTTCCATAGAAGAAACATATAAGAAGCATCTGACCTGTCTCTTTGCCGCTAAATTTAAAAGCCGATCTGTACTGTACAGAGAAAGTTGTACTGTTTCAACTGGTTTTTCCACCATAAGCCGTGATTGTGTAACCGCTGCTGTGTGAATAATATAGTCAATCTTCCCTTTATATTTTATTTTTTCATTCAGCAAATCACACACTTCAAAAATCAAAGAACTATCATTCTTGAAATCCTGCAAAATTTTTTCTGCCTTTTGAACATTCCTAACCACAGCGACAATCTTCAAGCCAAGATTATGCCGTTTATTGCAGAAAAGCAAATTCTTGACAATCAAGGATCCAATTAATCCAGTTGCCCCTGTAACCAAAAATACGGCATTTCGATACTCTTTAAAAGGAAGGCTGCTGGAGGAAAGAATTTCCATATCTTCTAATTCTTTTCTATACATTCTTTATTCTCCCGTCCTATAAATCTGCATATCTTCTTGTGCATCTAGCATTGCCCTCATGATATAAAAATCTTCTGGCGTGGTTATTTTTATGTTTTGTTCCGGCGAATCAACCAAATATAATTTTTTACCATAGTACTGCATTAAGGAGCAAGAATCTATAAACTCCGTTTTCCCTTCGCTGATTGCTTTCTTATGTGCAGCTAATATTTCATCCAGCCAAAAACTCTGTGGCGCCCGTGCAAGTCTTGAGTCCTTTCTTTCTGGTATCTCCACAATTTCATTAAATTGGTCCACTAACAACACTGTCTCTTTGACCTTCACAGATGCAATTGCCGACCCATGCTCTTCTACCGATTCTATACTATCATTTATAATCTTTTTATTAATCAAAGGGCGAACCCCATCATGAATCAACACTATATTCTTCCCCTCGCGCGCAACTTCTTTTGCCGCACATAATCCGAAATAAATAGACTGCTGACTATTGGAACCGCCGGGAACAACCTCCGCCACTTTTTTTAGATTGTATCTTTCTATCAGTTCCTTCAGATAAGGAACCCATTCTTTAATGCATGCAACAACAATTTTATCAATTTTCTCATGGAATTCAAATTGTTCAATTGTATGTATAATGATCGGCTTACCATGCATGCACAAAAACTGCTTTGGCATATCCTTTGTATGCATTCGCGTCCCCGTCCCGCCAGCAAATATAACCGCAATGTTCATCTTTCTCTCCATTATTACTGTTTATTTTCTGTTAATTCAATAACCACGTTCTGAATAAATTTTTTATACTCCTCCCGCGTCACATATAGTTGATCTTGAAATCGCTGCATTTTTTCGTTATAGGAAGTATCCCCCTCTATCTTTTTTAGCATTTCTTCCAACTCACATGCATTATTTATCACTGGAAAAGTATGTTTTACTTCATAATACATGGATTTTTTCCAAACCCGTTCATCAGAGAAATTACTTAATATTATTTTTTTCCCTGAAAGAATCGCCAGCGACAGCATTGCGGAATAATCTACCAATATTATATCACTTGCCATCATATATGGCAGCCAGTCATCTCCAGGTGACCGTACAATAAACCCATTTTCTCTTTGCTGTTCAACTATTGATCCAAGAGGTTTGATATTTTCATCATATTGTTCATATTCTTTAGGATGAATAGACAAAATAAAAATATACCCTTTTTCCTTTAACGATTTACATACATCAAAAAGTTCCATTCCCAATGTATGAAATAAACTGTCTTTATTCCATGATCCCCAAATACTGACTACTTTTTTATCCTGTGGTATCCCTAATTGTACCCGATAGTCACTTTTTTTCAAAGAAGCCTCTTTTATTCTTGCGGAAAAACGGTAACCTGCCGAACGGATTATTCTCCCATATACTGGATCCTGTTTCATTTTGGCTGCAGTTTCTTTATTGGGTTCCAGCATGATATTGAATAACGGATGCCCTTGACTATCCAAGCTTGCATCACTATAGTCATACGAATGTTCTCCTCCGTCATAACTGATTCCACCTGATCCATGCCCAATATAGAGGACAGGAATTGTACCCTTTTTTATCCAAAAAGGATAATCCATATCCGGACAAACAATCAAATCCCATCTCATAAAATACAGTTTCCATTCTTTTTCTATAACTATCACATTTTTATTGCGAAACAAAGTATTATTTATATTAATAAAACTCTGTCCAAAATACAAATACATCCTGTATCTGGAATCATCTTCTATTTGCTCCATAAAATTCAGCAGATGCTCTTCCATCGTTTTACTTTGGCAAAACAATAAAATATGTTTTTCATCCGAATATCCGTGATGCAGATTCTTGAAGCCAGAAATTTCTCTTCCAATTGTTTTTCCTAAAAACAAGCATTTACGATTTAGACATTTACGATTTAGCACCAAAAATACCCTCCAGCAAAATTTTCCTGTTTTTCCATATAACTAAACCAATTACTATAAGTAATCCCCACCTTATCCATGTATAAGGATACAAGAACTGTGAAAAAATGGACATAACCAACACAATCAGCCCAATGATTCCTAATTTTTTCATGTCGTATACAGATTCTCCTGTTACTTTCCGGACAGCTATATAGCTCCAAACTACTTGAAGCAAATATGCGACTAAAGTAGTATAACCGGCCGCGAAATATCCACACAAAGGAATAAAAATATAATTAAGAATAATATTTACAATTGCGGCTGCCACGCCAGCCCCCATCACATACTTCGGTTTTTTCTCGTAATAAATAATGTTTGAAAATATACTAAAAATGGACATATAAAATACTCCGCCTACAATAACGGGAATGATATACATTCCTTCACCATAACTGGAGGGAGCCAGGAACCATATGATCTCCGGTGATAAAAGCATTATCAGAATACATACAGCACCATACCCGGCAATAATTGGAATTACCAGCTTAGAAAGGCTTCCCCTCCTCCCCTCATCGCATCTTTTATAGATAGTCGGTACTAAAGTAGCGTTTATTGATGTCCAGACAATATTAGCCACCGCAGACATTGTATAAGCTATTCCATATATCCCCGCCTTATCTTCACCCCAAAAATATCCTATCATCAGTCGATCGCTGCTGCTCAGAACATATGTCGACAAAAAGTAGGGAAGCAACGGAATATTATAAGCCAGCGCATACTTCCAATAACTGATTTTGGGCAAACCATGTGCAGCCTTTACCTCATAAAAATAACAGCCCAAACTGATCAATAACGTTACTAATTGCGCCCCTATAATACGTGCCTCTACTTTGTATGACGGAAACAGAAAGATGCCTGCAACAGATAAAATAGGAGAAAAAATCATTACCAAAAGCATAAATACACATAACAATTTATACTTATAAGCAAATCTTTGATCTGTTTTCCAAAATTCAAATGCCGGTTCCAATAAAAATGAAAAAAACATGAAAAAAATCAAAGTGTCCGGAACATTCAAAAAAGTAAATATGTATTTATTGATTATCCAGACCACAGCAAATGTTATTAGAGTAATTATATTTGACAAAGACAAAAGAGAAAATGTAAATTTTTTTTGGTCATTTTTAAATTCCAGTATTCCTCTGCAATAAACATTGTTATATAAACCAAACATTGCAAAAATACCAATCACATCAAGCCAAGAAGAATAAATCGTAATTACGCCATATTCACTCGTCGTCAAAAGCCTTGTAAATATTGGTGCCGTCAAAAAGGATATGCCTTTCTGCATAAAGTTTACTGCCATGAAAGCCATGGAAGCCTTTACCTGGACAGAAGAATTCTGAATCAGATTCACTCCTTTTTTCAAATAGTTTCCTATAAGCATTTTTATCCTGCCTTTCCTTCTCAACTTTTACATATTAAAAAAGCGGAAATTCTATCGAATCTCCGCTCTCAAAAGCTGCTGACGGGAATCGGACCCGTGACCTCCGCACTACCAATGCGACGCTCTACCGACTGAGCCACAGCAGCCTGTCGTGTCGCTTCCGCTCGCGACTTGATTATATTATCACAGGCTTATCCCAGTGTCAACACCTTTTTTAATTTTTTTGACAGACTATCCTCTTTTCTGTCTCACAATCTCATAAGCCAGTACGCCAGCCGCCACCGAAGCGTTTAGAGAATCAATATCTCCCTTCATAGGAACCGAGACCTGATAATCGCATTTTTCCCGGATCAGCCGGCTGACCCCTTCGCCCTCGTTGCCGATCACCAGCCCGATGGGCCCTTTCAGATTCACGTCATACATGACCGTCCCGTCCATGTCCGCGCACACAAACCAGATGCCCTGTTTTTTCAGTTCATCAATAGTAGTGCCCAGATTGGTCACTTTCGCCACCGGTGTGTAGTTCAGCGCGCCTGCAGATGCTTTCGCCACCGTGGCGGTCAGCCCCACTGCGCGCCTTTTAGGAATGATCACCCCATGGGCGCCCGCCAGATTGGCGGTCCGGATAATAGCCCCCAGATTATGCGGATCTTCAATATTATCCAGCAGGATCAGGAACGGATCCTCCCCCTTCGCCCTGGCCGCCTGCAGGATATCTTCCACCTGTGCGTACTTATAGGCCGCTGCGTAGGCGATCACTCCCTGATGTTTCCCGGTCTCGCTCATATGATCCAGACGCTCTCTGGGTACGTAGCTGATCACCGTATCCCGTTTCCTCGCTTCCCGCAGGATACTGTTTATGGGGCCATCCTGGCACCCTTTCAGGACAAACAGCCTGTAAATAGTCCTGCCGGACCGAAAGGCCTCCAGTACGGCGTTGCGCCCCTCTACCGTCAATTCTTCATATCTCACGGTGTACCTCCCGTCTTCTCCAGACCCAGTTTTACCAGATCTATCATTCTTTTCATCTGATCTGTCAGATACAGATAGCCCATCAATGCTTCAAAACCTGTGGCATGACGGTAATCATGCATAGTGGCATGCTTGGCCATACTGACTGTCTTGGCATTACGCCCGCGCTTATAGACCTGCATCTCATCCTCTGTCAGATCCTCCTGCAAGGCCTCGATCATCGCTGCCTGGGCGGAAGCTTTTACATAACTGCTGGCTCTTTTATGCAGCGTATTGGCCTGACGGCCTCCTCTGCATACCAGTACAGTCCGGATCACCAGTTCATAGACTGCGTCTCCGATATAAGCCAGCACCACGGGAGAGCAGGTACGGATATCCAACTCTCCCAGCTCAAACTGCTCTTTCAGATATTTTATGCTCTCTTCCATTTTACTCCCTCGCGGGTATCTTCCAGGATAATTCCCTTCTCCAGAAGTTCCGCCCGGATCTCATCTGCCCGCGCGAAATTCTTTGCCTTTCTGGCCGCCTGGCGCTCTTCGATCAGTTTCTCGATATCCGCATCCAACAGCTCTTCTTTTTTCTCGGTGATCAGTCCCATAATATCGCACAATCCCTGGATCTTCTCACGCAGCGTATCCGCATAGGCTTTGCTGCTCTTCTCGTCCGCAGTGGTATTGGCAAATTTCACCAGATCAAAAATGGCTGCGATGGCATCGGCAGTATTGAAGTCGTCATCCATAGAATCGTCAAAGGCTTTTTCATATTTTCCTGCTTCTTCCGCCTTTGCCGCTTCCTCCGGAGTCATCTCCTGCACAGAAGCATGCTCCGCAAGGAACTTCAGATTATTCACTGCCGTCTGGATTCTCTCCAACGCATTCTTGGAAGACTCCATCAGTTCCGCGCTGAAATTCAGCGGGCTGCGGTAGTGGGCGTTCAGCATAAAGAAGCGGAGTACCTGAAGGTCGTATTTCTCGCTGATCTCTCTTACCGTAAAGAAATTTCCCAGAGATTTGGACATTTTCCGGTTATCGATATTCAAGAAGGCATTGTGCATCCAGTATCTGGCAAATTCCTTTCCCGAACAGGATTCGCTCTGGGCGATCTCGTTTTCATGATGGGGGAAGATCAGATCCTCTCCGCCGCCGTGGATATCGATCTGCTCGCCCAGATACTTTTTAGACATGACCGAGCACTCAATATGCCAGCCCGGACGTCCGTCGCCCCAGGGGGATTTCCAGTATGGTTCTCCCTCTTTTTTCGGTTTCCAGAGTACAAAATCCAGCGGATCTTCCTTCTCATCTTCACCGGATACCAGCAGTGAACGGTTCCCCGCCTGGAGATCATCCAGATTCTTATGGGAAAGTTTTCCATAATCCTTAAACTGGCGGGTCCGGAAATATACCGTGCCATTCACTGCATAGGCGTCCCCTTTATCGATCAGTTCCGAGATCATATCGATCATCCCGTCGATCTCCTGAGTCGCCAGAGGATGAGTCGTAGCCGGCTTGATATTCATGCCTTCCATATCTTTTTTGCATTCCGCGATATATCTCTGAGAGATCTCCTCCGCGCTGACGCCTTCTTCATTGGCTTTTTTGATGATCTTGTCATCCACATCTGTAAAGTTGGACACAAAGTTCACTTCATAACCTTTGTGTTCCAGGTAACGGCGCACCGTATCGAATACAATCATCGGACGGGCATTGCCGATATGGATAAAATTATAAACGGTCGGTCCGCACACGTACATGCGCACCTTTCCCTCTTCCAGAGGGATGAAATCCTCTTTCTTTTTGGATAATGTGTTATAAATACGGATCATTCTGCATTTCCTCCTTTTAACGTTTCTTTTAACATTTCTAATTCTTCCCGTAATTTCCTGTTTTCTTCCCTGAGCCCCTGGATCGCGTCCAGCACCGGGTCCGGCAGGTTCACCTGATCCAGGTCATTTCTGGGAATACGAACATTGTCCTTTTTCACGATACGTCCCGGCACGCCTACTACCGTACAGTTGGCCGGTACCGGCCCCAGCACCACGCTTCCGGCTCCGATCTTGGTATTCTCCCCAATCGTAAAAGACCCCAGAATCTTGGCTCCTGCGCTGACCATTACATTGTCTTCCAGCGTAGGATGGCGTTTCCCGTGCTCCTTTCCGGTGCCGCCCAGAGTCACTCCCTGATACAGAGTTACATTGTCGCCCAGGATCGCAGTCTCGCCGATCACTACCCCTGTGCCGTGATCGATAAAGAGTCCTTTCCCGATCGTAGCTCCCGGATGAATCTCGATCCCGGTTTTGCGCGCTGTCCTCTGGGAAATCCATCTGGCCCAGAAATAATGACCTTTCTTATAAAGCTTATGAGCAAGCCGGTACTTCAGAATCGCATGAAAAGTAGGGTATAAAAACACTTCCATGTTGGATTTAATCGCCGGATCCCGTTCCCGTATGACGGCGATCTCTTCTTTTACATATTTAATGAGCCCCATATACTTCCCTCCAGAAAAAATAAAACCTCCGTCTCCAAAACTAGAGACGAAGGTATCCGCGGTTCCACTCTACTGAAAGGCGTCCCGCCTTCCACTCGATACACGTAACGTGTGTCTCCGTACAGGAATACTCGTATGCCTTTCCTCCTGTCTGCTCCCGGATGCACTTTCCTCTTCCTCTGCCCAGGACCGCTTTCAGCCGGTGACGGTCCCTCTCTGATGGTTTACAGAAGATTACTCTATCCGTTCCACGCATTTCACTATATGCTATAGAATATGGGATTCTTAAACTTTTGTCAAGTCCGTCAGACAATTTCCGACAAACAGATCCGGAATTCTCTGAATACCATAGAAGCCAGTTCCCCGACCGTCAGTTCCAGATCGATCCTCTCCGGCGGCTGCGTCAGTTTCTCTGCTTTGCTGAAATCCGGTGCCGCCGCCCAACAGAACCAGCCGTCATTTTTCTGAATGATCGGGTCACGAATTTTCAGATATAGTTTCTGCGCCTGCCTGGTATTGACCATGCGCAGCATCTGGCTTACATCTGTGATGCGCGCCATATAAGGAGGCATCTTCCCGGACGGCGTCTCGCCTTCTTCCGCACGCTTCTCTGCTGCTAGATTTTCCAGATATACCGCGTCCCTTTTACAGAACATTTGGTAACGGGCAGCCAGGTAGCGGTTCTGGCCCGCTGCATCCATGCGCTCTACCCGGGGGGACAATTCTGTATACGGGCATATCCAGACGAAATCAAATGGCGCATAAATGCGTTCACTGGCCGGCATCAGAAAAGTAAAAGGCATATTCCGGGCAGCCATATCCCGCAAAGCGCGCACCAGGAGCAGACGCATATATCCGCGATGCCGGCAATCTTTTCTGGTAGCCACTGCCACAATATAATTCACCGGTGTTTCAAACCCATTTACAATCATTTTATACGGATTCAGATGCACCATGGATACCAGCTCTCCATCCTGCTCCAAAGCCAGGATCTGATTATCCCTGGTTTTACAGGTATAATAATAATCTACAAACTTTTCCGTATCTTCCGGAAACGCCTCTTTATAGAGTCTTCTTGACCTTTCTTTTTCCTCTTCCGGCAAGTAGAACGGCTCCGGCATTATTTCCTCCATCAGGCTTCCTTCTGGCATCCTGCACAGCCTCCACATGTATTTTGCGGCGTCTCAAGATCCGCGTCCAGATAAGCGGTAATCGGAAGCAGCGAGCAGATCGCCTGAGAGGAGATGCCTTCTCCATTTCCGGTAAATCCGAGACCTTCCTCTGTCGTCGCCTTGATGTTTACCTGGCTTTCGTCGATCTTCAATGTCCGCGCCACATTTTGAATCATCTGCGGGATATGGGGCGCCATCTTCGGCTTCTGTGCGATGATTGTCGCATCGATGTTTACAATCTGGTAGCTTTCCTGTTCCAGAAGCTCCCCGATATGTTCCAGAAGTTTTATGCTGGATGCTCCCTCATACTTCGGATCCGTATCCGGGAAATGTTTTCCGATATCTCCCATGGCCGCCGCTCCGAGAAGAGCGTCCATGATCGCATGCAGCAGCACGTCCGCATCCGAATGCCCCAACAAGCCTTTCTCATACGGAATCTTCACCCCGCCAATGATCAGATCCCGGCCCTCTGCCAGGCGATGAACATCATAGCCGATACCAACTCTCATCTGTATTCCCTCCAAAATATATTAGCTGATACAAAAATAGCTTCCTAAATCCTTAGGAAGCCACAGTAGCGAAGGGGGGACTCGAACCCTCGACACCACGGGTATGAACCGTGTGCTCTAGCCAGCTGAGCTACTTCGCCATATTTATTTCAATGGGACCTACAGGGCTCGAACCTGTGACCCTCTGCTTGTAAGGCAGATGCTCTCCCAGCTGAGCTAAGATCCCATTTTCTGACCGGTTTTTCAACCGACTTCGTTATAATACCAAAAGCGAAGCCGGTTGTCAACTACTTTTTTTATTTTTTAATGCCTTTTCCAGATAACTACGTGAAAACTGTAAATATGGCTCTATACGCCTTCTTGCTTCATCAAAATTTATATCATTTACCACTCCTTCTATTTTAAAGCCTTCTATTATACGGTTTTCAAGTCCCAGTCTCCCAAGTAAGTCATATATTCTCGAGTTCATTTCCACGTTTTTGTCTTTAGCTATTCTTTCAAAGACCCAAAATGGTCTTTCAAATATATATGAAAAAACTGTCGCATGGAAAGAGTCCGTCACGATACAATCGGCATATTTTATTAAACTAAAAAATTCCTCCATCCCCACTGATTTCATTTGTATATCGCCAAATTTCCAGTCTTCTATGCGAAAGGCAAATTGATTGCCTCCTTTAATATGAGGAATTGTAACCAGTATCTTCTTTTCTCTCTTAGCAAACTCTTGTATTATTTTTCTATGTTTTCTTTCATTTCCAAGAAGATAAGCGAAAATATATGATCCGTCTATCTGCCTGGCTGCTGCCAACCCTTGCCACTGATCAGGCGAAAGCAGCAGTGTCGGATCACAGACATTGACAATCTTATACCCAAGTAAATCCGAAAACTGTGCCGCATTTTTTTCTTCACGGACTGAGATAGCAGAGTATTTAGTTAATTCCTTTTTCATAAATCGCTGATATTCATCCGGGAAAGTAGTAACCGCAACGCTGGATGCATAAGAAAAAATATTTTTATCTGGAATTCCATCTAAAAAAGAAAAAACAAATGCGCCATCCACAACTCCAGGTTTCCATATTTGATCGCTGCCACTGACAAATATAGAATATTGACTTGCACACTCATTTATATTCGCCATAGTATAAGTATTTGAGTGAGGAATACTTTCACGAAATTCTTTTAAGCGCTTCGTCCTGTCTCTTAAAGCGTCTTCCCAGTTCTTCCCGATTTTCTTCTCTAATACATTTTTTATTTTCTTTGTATACCTAACCGTCAGACTTTTTATAGTATTACGTCTTATTTTTTCGATCAAAGAAGCTTTAACAGTCTGTGACTTCACCAATCTTTTATATGTGATAAGCTCCGCGTCATATCCAAGATCGTTTATCAAGCGCCATAAAGCATACGCCTGTGCCATACCTCCATAATTATTATTTTCATAATATAGCGTAATAATGCCAACTCTATCAGTATCTACGGCCGACTTATCTTCCTGTTGTTTTTTTACTGGACATACTTTGACACATCTTTTACACTTTATACATTTCTGTTCATTTATCTGGGGATATAAGAATCCCTCTCTGTCCTCTTCCATGTAAATTGCATTCTGAGGGCATATGGACGCACACGCCGCACATCCGCAGCAATCTTTTTTATCTTCATATAATATAATTTTTTCTTCCATTTTTCTTATTTTATAAACCCTCGAAGTTCTGTCTTTATTTTTCGTTTTAAGATTTTTGCATATGGAGGGACTGTTCTCTTCCTACAAAATTCCAGAATATCCTCTGATGGTCTCTCGAATACTTCATCCCGATAAGCAGGTTTCATCTGCGGCGCCTTTAAAAGTGTCTGTATTTGCTCTTCTGTAAAATCAACCTTTTTTATTTCCAATTGATCTTCTATACTCTGTAAAGCACGCATCCCTTTATCGGAATTAACTAAAACTATAGATGTTCCCATTGGATTATACATTTCGGGACATTTGACAAAGACTGGCCAAAAATCACCTAAAGTTATATCTGCAACATTATTTTTTTTTATTTGACACCCATAACATGAAGGTCTTAAAAAAGAATTTTTTAAAAATCCCCTCATAAAAAAATCCGTTTCTTTCGTTTTTTGGTATATCTTACCATTTTGGAGTTCTATTTTTAAGGAAAAATCCATCCATCCATTTTTTTTATCTCTAAAATTCACACCACGTATACTGCTTTTTCTTCGGATTTTCTTTAAGTATTCTCTCCACGCCACCACACTGGGTACACCATGGCACAACAAATCTATCGTCAACAGATTGCCATACTCAACACCAAGAAAAGACTTTAGACCTGCAATCTGGCATGGCGTACCGCTAAATAAAACTAACCTGCCGAATTTCAAGTATTTTTCTGCTAAAATATAAGTATCTCCAATTTTACTTTGCAGATATTTGCTTCCCATATATTGACTCAGTTCATCCATTTTTTCAGCCTTATCATGTACTACTTCCCAATGCTCATCAAATCTGGCCCCAAATACAACACCATTTTTCTTTATCACATTTTCCCCAAGTAAGTAAAACAAACCTCCGGAAGAACTCCTTTTTAGGATTTCCATATTTTTAGCATAACAAGCATACGCCGATGGTATGCCCGGCAAATTCATATTCGTCACTTCAATCTTCTCCTATTGATTCTTTTCAACGGACCTGCAATCATTCCCTTTTCTGTTTCGTTCATTCCCAGTTTCCACATTGAAAGGCAAAAAACAACTAAATATATAATTCCCGCAGCAAGAAATCCTCCGAAGCGCTCCATTTCCCACCAATAATGTAAAAAGGCTCCCACAACCGCCGGAATTATGAGTGCAGGGATAAAACTGGCTATCTGTCTCCAGAAGTAAACCATGTCGAGACCTATCTTTTTATGATAGTAAATATTCATAAAGATACAGTTGCATGCAACCAATGCAATTGCAGTTCCCAATGCCGCACCTATAGAATCCCATATTTGTATCAATGGAATACTAATAAAGATATTGGCAATTGCCATAATCAAATAGATTATGGAGCGTACTTTATGAAGATTTTTAGCTCTTTGTATCTCTATCCCTAAATTTTGTATTAAAGGAACAGTAACCGGAACTATCAAAAGCAAAGCAATATAATACGAGTCTTCATATCCGTCTCCTGCCCACAACGCAATAAATGCCTGACCCAAAAAGATAAACCCGGAAACAATCATCGACAAAATAATAAATTGGACACGCCCAACTTTTGTAAACAGTTCTGTTAAAACCCTGTCTCCCTGACCTTCGGCAACAATACGATTCACTTGTGGTATAAAGACATTCGATATAGCAGTTGACACTTGCAAATACATATTGTTCAGTTGACTTCCAATTCCATATACTGCCACAGCTACGGTTCCGCTAAATCTACCCAAAAGGAACTTATCCACATTCCAATTAATCTGATCCACTATCATATTAATAAAAATAAAGAAAGTGAAAAACCACATTTCTTTTAAAAGTCCCCATTCAAATCCACGAAAAACCATTTTAATATGCAATTCTTTCATGCAGAACCATATGCTGGATATCAACTTTGCAATTGTGAGTCCCGTTGTAACCAATACAAGCGCAATCGAACCATAACCGGCAATCAGTAATGGAAGCGCAATAAATGGATTAAACAAATACTGTAAAACTTTCAGCATTCGCTGAAAGATAAACTGTTCATGAGCCGACATAAAAGAATCAAATACACTGGCTGGAAATGTAAGCGAAAGATTAAATACCATTAATGCCAGTAAAATTCTGGCCTTAGGATATTCTGCTGCCGTAAGACCGTCTCCAAAGACCAGTTCTATATTTCCAAGCATAACTGCTCCGCACAGAAGACATATGACCGCTATGATTAAAAATATAGTCATAAACATTCCATTAAACCGGGCAATTTCCTGCTCATCATCATTCTTTTTAATGCGTGAATAAAAACGCATATATGAACTGCCAAAGCCGAGACTTAGTATGCTTAAATACGAAACTACGGATGCCACCAATTGGTATAAGCCATATTCGCTTTGCCCAAGCAGACGAAGCATAATAGGGGTATACAACAGCCCTGAAAGGATCTGAACTCCTTGTGCAATGTAAGTCAACAATACTCCAGCTTTTCTTTGGTTTATCCGCATAACAATTCCTTTCCTTTTTTACAGCCTTTGCACAGCTATAAATAAAGGGGGCAATACAAGATCGTAGCCCCCGCTTGGATTTTAATTCTTTTTCCCACAACAATATTTATATTTTTTTCCGCTGCCGCACGGACAAGGATCATTTCTTCCTACTTTTGGTCCTTTTACAATCGTACCCGATTTTTTTTGCTCCAGATAAAGCTCTTTTCTCTTTTCTTCGTCAAAGATCTTCTCCCACTGGGGCAGATTATATAACCAGTCTGCTTTTGCGTCCACCATGTTCTTATAGAGTTTCTCTTTGTCAAATTTCAAACTGACTACGGTATCCTCCTCCATCTCTTCGATCGGATTCGACTCTACCAGGCTGTCATTGATTCCATCCAGGAATCCTGTCATCTCCATAACACTGAGACCGTACTTTTCAGCCAGTTCTTTCACGGTTCCTTTTACTTCCGTATCCGGCTCTTCCAGAAGTTTTTCGTACACTCCTTTTTCCAGATTAAAATAATTCGCCCAAAATCTCTGAAGCGTTCCTTTATCTTTTGTCTCATCGTAGGCAATCTTCTGCCACTCTTTTAATAATGCCATCTTTGTCCTTCCTTTCATCATTTCGGCAAATATCAAAACAAACTAATGCTTACTATACCGTATTTCCTCTTTTTTTTCAATCATTTTCTTTTATCTGCGAAAAATAATCCGTATCCAGTATTAACTGATCTATTCTCAGCTTTTCAGAGATCATCCCCTGCATCTGCGCCGACAGTTCTGCACTTACATTTCCGACTGTCTCTCCGGTGCTGCTGTAAAAAGCGCCTTCCGAGCTGATCCATGATCCGTCCTCCCAGTAAGCGTACCCCTCATATGAACTGTCAAACACATCATTTCCAATATAATATCCATGATTATCCAACCCAAACAGATTACAGATTGTAGGATAAATGTCCGTGGTATTGACTACTTTGCTTATCGTCTGCGGCTGAATTCCTTCCGCCCAGATAAAAAATGGGGTTTTAGATAACTCATATACATTGTCGCATCCTGACAGTTCCTTCAGATACTCCTGATCAGAGATTGTGTAGTCATAATGGTCCGCAAAACCGATAATAACCGTGTCCTCCAATAAACCATCTTCTTCCAGGCGTTCAAGAAGGCCAGTGAACATATCGTCTGTCAAATGTGCCTTTGCGCTGATGGAATCCATCTCCTCAGACTCATATTTATTTAAATACTCCGGATAAATCTGCAGCGCCCGGTCCTCATGAGAATAATTTACTCCTCCAGGAGTGCAGTGCGCGCTGTATGTGATTACATAATCAAAAAAAGGAGTATCCTGGATTAATTTTTCATAAATCTCGTCATTATTAGTCAAGGTCGCATCCATAGCGGCCGTATCGGCATCTTCGTAGTCAAGGAAAGAGACATATTCTTGAAATCCCACCGCATTATGGAGATTCTCTCGATTATAATACTGAGAAGAATTATAATGAAACGATCTTGACGCATATCCGTTCTCTCTGAACAGATGCGGCAAGCTGTATGGATACAAATTATTTGTATAATTTACAATCGGTGTCCCATCCGCCGGAGAAGGCAGCCCTGTGTAACTGCAGAATTCGGAATTCAATGTGGCTGCGCTTCCATACATTGGAGTATACATGTTACTGAAGGTAATCGCTTCATTCATCATATTACACAATGTTGGAGTCGTCTCTTCATTGATCAGCCAGTCATCCATACTTTCCATCAAAACAAGAATGACATTTTTACCGGCAAAAACTCCCGTCATATCATTTATTTCTGGCTCTTTTTCAGCAAAGTATTGATCAACTGTCTCCACATCTTCTTCAGATACTTCTTTAGGAAGCAGTGACAGATAAAAATCTCTATTGAGAAATTCATATGCTCCAAACATACTGACTGCGCGTTTATTATCAATCCACTCCCGGTAAATCACTTTTTTCATAAAATAAGTAGCAGTTCCCGAGTCTGAAGAGACCTCCTTAAGCATTGTAGGAACAACCCCAATCCCTGCAATACAAATTATAATGATTCCACAGCCCAGACCTCTATTCCATATTTTTTTCATTTTTAAAGGACAATTGGGAATCAAAAACCATCCGATGACTCCTATTAATAAAAACAGTCCTATCAATAAAAATGTAGCTCTATCAAAATAAGAAAATATGATGCTGAAAAAATCTGCGCCTTCCCCGGCATATTGAAGAGTTTTTACTCCATATACACGGTTAAAAATGCAACAGTATATATATTCTGAAAACATAAAGATGCTCCAGAATCCATAAACAATTACATACAAGCCCCGTTTTATAATTCGTTTTGACTCTGGAATCCATGCAATGACTGTTGCGAAAATCGTACCATACAATAAATCAAATAACAGAGGCACTTCGTCCAATACCGGTACATGCAGAGACTGCATCTGCGGCTGCACCCGAAAATAAGTTTCTATGATCACAAAACACAGGATCAGTCCAATATATTTTCCCAAATCTTTCCATGCAATTTTATCTTTCAACGTCCTTTATCCTCTTTTTCATAATTTCACTCAACTGCATTTCATTAAACACCGGAAAAAATTCCGCTCTTTCATAATCTCCCACACAGTCCCTGGCATACAGACAATCCGCCGCCGCGATCCAAGCCCCCACCGAACGTGCCTCCAGAAGCGGCAGGCCGATAGTCTCAATATAAGACGGAAACACCAGCACCGACCTGGCATACAGGTCGAAAAGATCTTGCCGGGGCATCGGGCCACGGAAACAGATCGGAAGTCCCAATTCCTCCGCCTCTCTTCGGATCCCCCGGATCCCGTCATTTTCATCCCCGTTTACTGTCCAGATCACCTCATAATCCTGATATCCTTCCTTCTGCAGGAGCTTACATGCTTCCAGAAATGTCCGGTGGTTTTTGTAGGCCGACGCATTTGCCGGATAAAAAAATATGGGGTGATTTTCATCCAGATGATAAGGCGCCGTCTTCAGCATCTCCACCGGCGGGAATTTTACTTCCACTTTGTCTGCCGGGATCCCGCACTGGCGTACGATCTCCTGCTTCATCCAGTTGGTCTGCACCAGGACCTTTTCCGCCCGGCGGATCGATCCTTTCATCATGCGTCCCAGGATCTGCTGCGTCATCCAGGGGCGCAGCGCCTCCCAGGGTTTAAACCGGTATTCGGAAAAGGGCAGCGCATTGTGCTCATACACGATCTGCGGCACTCCCGCATGGGGCAGTTCTATATTCTGCAGGGACAATACCTTATCCGCATGGTACCGCTTCACCAGACGACGGGCCGCAAAATGGTCGAAATACATCCGGTGCAGGGGGCTTCTCTTTACCCAGGGGAAATTCAATACCCGAATGCGATCCGTTTCCGGAAGTTTATATACGCTCAAGACAAAAACATACTCATTCTCCGTGTCCTGCAGAAATTCCTCATAGAAGCTTTGCAGAACAGTAGCCGCCCCGCCGCTGTCGGCGGCTACATCGTAAACCAGAATCCTCATTTTTCCTTCACCGTCTGCATGGCGCGGATCAACAGTTCCTGTCCCCGGAAAGCGTCGGCGATTGTGTCGTTTTTCGTTTTTCCTTTCAGGACAGAACAGATATATTCATATTCTGCCTTGAT
This sequence comes from uncultured Lachnoclostridium sp., assembly GCA_944376715.1. Classification (GTDB taxonomy): domain Bacteria; phylum Bacillota; class Clostridia; order Lachnospirales; family Lachnospiraceae; genus Hominiventricola. Next base: position 139,305 of record CALWDO010000001.1, read on the forward strand.
TCCTTTATCCTGTTTTAATTTCTCCTTCACAGTCTTCGTATTGCCATATTTGCGCAGACGGATAAAGTTATCCATCTCATAGACGGAACCGTTGGAAAATACCCGCAACTGTTCTTTTGGATACTTCTTGGATCCCATGGAAGAATAGATAATATTCCCCACAGCGCCGGAAGCGAAACGGAGCGTGATCAACACGTTGTCATTCATCGGGTAAGCATTATTTTCCGCAGCGGTCACTCTCAGTTCCTGAAGTTCGCTTCCGTCCAGGTACTGGATCAGATCCACAAAATGGCACGCTTCTCCCAGGATCCGGCCTCCTCCTGCTTCTTCATCATGCACCCAGTGATCCTTGGGAATAAATCCTGCATTGCCTATAAAATCATAGACCGCAGGAATCTGGTCCGTCTTAAGCTCTTTCTTCAACTGTTTAATCAACGGAGCATGCCGGCGGTTCAGTCCGCAGAACAATTCTCCCTCTGACTCATCGTAGGCTTTGCGGATTTCGTCCAGTTCCTCCAGCGTCAGGCACAGCGGTTTCTCACAGTAGACGTTTTTATTGGCCTTCAGCGCCTCTACCACAAATCTCGCGTGGCTGTTATGCTGGGTGGAAACAGCGATCAGATCAATCTCCGGATCCTCCAGCAGTTTCTTGTAATCGTTCGTCGTATAGGCAAAAGGAGTCCCGTCGTTTGCCTGGGCTCCGCCTACGCCTCCGGTAGTAGCCAGTCCCCGGAATTCGAACTTGCCGGTCTCTTTCATGATGGGCAGCATGGTGCTCCGCACAAAATTCCCCGCGCCGATCAGCCCCAGACGGATCTTATCTCCTCCTGCTGCCTTTTTGGCTGCCTGGTTTTCTACTATCTCTCTCCATTTTTCCTGGTTATCGCTGTATTTCAGGAGAACGCCGATATACCGTTCGTGATTCGGGTTCTTCGTAATCATCTCATAAGCATCCGCCGCTTTCTCAAAGGGAATCTCATGGGTGATCAGGTCCGTGAAATCCGCCCTTTTCTGCGTGATCAGACGTACAAACTCTTCAATATTGCGTCCTTCCGTAAAACGGACATAACCGATGGGATAATCGATACCTTTCTGCTCATAGGTACTGTCATAGCGTCCAGCGCCGTAAGAACGGGCAATCCGGAAGGACAGCTCGCGCTCATAGTAAGGTCTGCGGTCAATATTCATCTGGGTCACGCCGATCATACAGATGATTCCCCTGTCTCTGGCGATCGCCGCCGCCAGATCCATGGGCTGATTGGTGTTGGCGGCCGCGGTGATGATCACTTTATCCGCGCCTCTTCCATGGGTCAGAGCCTTTGTCTTGTCCGCCGCGTTGTCGTCATTGGAATTGATGAAAGCTTTCAGGTGTGTCCCCGGCATGGTCTTGTCCACCACATCGTAGGCAATCACATCGCATCCGTAAGCGTCCAGGATCCTGCAGAGTATATGCCCCACAAGCCCCAGTCCGATAACAGCCACAGTCTCGCCCGGCATCACTTCCGCCTGATGGATTCCTTCCAGGGCGATACCGCCCAGCGCGCAGAACGCGGCCTGCCGGTAATCCTCCAGTTCCTCCGGCACTTTCGTCAGCATTGTACGGCTGACGCGGTTGATCTCGCAGTGATATGCGGTGCCTACCATCGCCACCAGATCCCCTGCCTGTACTTCTGTCACGCCTTTACCGCAGGCGATAACCCTTCCCACTCCGGAATAACCCATGGGCATGGGCTCCGCCAGTTTATTAAAAGCGCTTTCCATCGTAGTGACAATACCGTCTGTGGACAGCTTTTCCAGCACCTTCTTTACCTGATCCGGACGCTCCAGCGCTTTCTGGATCAGGTTCTTGCCTCCAAAGGAAGTAAGCCCCCTCTCCGTTCCCGCGCTGACCACGGTATACAGGCTTTCCACCAGCGCCATATTCTCTTTTACCGTCGGCATGGGCTGATCCAGCAGCTTCATGCTTCCGTCCTTTACGTTCAGAAATAACTGTTTCATATTCTTCTATCTCCTGACCTTCAAAATCTCAGAACATTTTGCTTTTTATCCTGCCTTACAGTATAATACCATACCAGAAGGAGTTTTAATATCATGAATATTTTATTTTTAAACACCACTTATATATGCGGAGGCGCTGAATCCGTCGCCAGCCAGATTCTGCAGGGAATGTCTGCCCGGGGGCATCATGTATATGAGATCGTCAGCTACCACAAACGTCCGGAACCTCTGCCCGGCAATGTTTCAGCGATTTACGATACAAAAGCACGTCTGCTGCTGAACCGTCTCATCACACATAACCACGGAAACGACAGCCTGACCATCCCTTACAGCCTGCGCAAAATATCCGCTTTTATCAAGGATAAACACATCGACGTTATCCATCTTCACAATGCACACGGCAATTTTCTTGGCATCCGCGACATCCGGAAGCTGAGCATGCTCTGCCCGGTTGTCTGGACCATACATGATTTCTGGCCGCTGACCGGTCACTGCGCTTCTCCCACGGGCTGTCCTGACCTCTGGAAAGAAGGTTGTTCTTCCTGCCCTCACCTGGATAATTATCCTCCGCTCCGTCAGGATAAGGCTGCCGCCCTTCTGAAAAAAAAAGAGGAATGCTTTAACCGTCCCTCTATCCTGTACACGGTTCCGTCCCACTGGATGGAACAGCAGTTCCGGCAGTCTGTGATCGGCCGGCAAAAATGTATCTGCATCCACAACAGCCTGGACACAGATCTGTGGAAACCCATAGACAAGATTTCTCTGAGGGAAAGATACGGGCTGCCGGCAGACAGGCACATCCTTGCCTTTGTCGCCGCTGATCCGCAGAAAAAATCAAAAGGTATGGATCTCCTTCTCGGCGCTCTGGAAAAACTGCCCTCCCCGGAAGATTATCTTCTCCTGATCGCGGGACGCGAAGGCGGGTTGGAAAAGATCCGGCAACACGGTTTCGCGGTGCGGCATTTTGGATATATCTCAGACCAGGAAAAAATGAATGAATTTTACGCCATGGCCGATCTGCTGGTCAATCCATCCCTGTATGAGACTTTCGGCCTTGTCAATATCGAAGCCATGTCCTGCGGAACGCCGGTTATCGCATTTTCTGTCTGCGCCATGGAAGAGATCATCGCCGATACCGGATGGTGCGTCCCACAGATCGACAGTAATGCATTATGTCTTACGATCCAGGAGGCATTCTCATCGCCAGATCTCTTACACTTAAAGTCAGTAGCATCCCGCCAGAGAGTTTTAAAATATTTTTCTGAAAAACAAATGCTGGATGCTTTCGAAACCACATATTTGAGGGCCATGGCTATTTCGTAGCCATGGTCTCAAATATCCTTTCTTTTTGCCAAAGATAGACTGCTTTTCCATTATCGGAAGATTTCCAATTCTTTCAGAGAAGCAGCTTCATATGCAATATAATTTTCATCTTCATATACTGCTTCCATTTTTTCCTTTTCTGGAAGCACAATTTGCTCATCTTCTTCTTTGGTAAGAATCAGCAACGCTGTTCCTTCTTTTTCATAAATATCTACCGGACACAGCCAATCATATCTACTGGCTTCTCCCGTATCTTCATCACACTCAATATTGGCAAACTGTATTCTTCCGTCCGTGAGTTCTGTTATCACATTTCCATTCCAAAACGTCGCAATTCCAATAGAATAACCTTTTTCCTCGACAAAATCAATGACCCTTCTTTTTGCTTCATTATCATCCAAAGTAAAAATATTCTTATATTCTCTGACTCCTAAAAGAATACACGCCATACATAATATCATGTAAAAAAATCTTTGTTTATTTTTGTGTTTTCCCTCCAGCGAAAACATAAATAAGACCATTAAAGGCAGACACGCCATCATATATCTTGGAGTTACATATTTTGTTACTACGAACACAAATAGATTAAAAAATAAAATTAACGACGAGACAAAAGATAAATCACAAACCCCCCCCCTATTTTCTGATATTCATTTATATTATTATAATTTATCTGTTTTCTTTTATATTTTCTTATTGATATCGCACATTTCATTAACATTATACCTGTTAATATTAATGCGAGAGTGTTACAAATTCCATCCAACGAAAAAATATACGTTTCCGCTATATAGCCAACCGCTTCAACCAAATCATTCCAAACGTCAAATATACTTCCTGCAGAAAAATATCTATATTTCATATCTGAATATGATTTGAAATTATACATACCAGAAAGGATAAACGTATTCACCAGAAAACCTGCCAGACTTGCAGCTGCACACCCCATATTTTCAAGCCAAGAAATCCAAAAATCTTTATTAAAAAATATTTTCTTCCAACCTTGATATTCCAGATATTTCCACAAATCCAGACATAAAAATATTCCCAGCGGTATATATGTCAATTGAAGAGAGCGGATTCCGCCCAAACCTGCAGCAAAACCAAGCAAAATCCCCAACACAAAATTAATTGTCTTTTTCTTTTGATACCTTATTCTTAAAGCAAAGCCAAATGCCACAAAACTGATCGCTATATGGGGAACATAGTAACTTTTCATATTCAGAAAAGTCCATGCCTCACTCATAGGAATCAGCAGGAAAAATGCTGTAGCACAAAATCTTCTGCTTGCTTTCCCCGGCTCCATAGAATGAAGCAGGAAATAATAGGAAACCAAAAGAATAATTGATAAAATTATTTGTCCCAGCACTCGAACTATTCTGAAATCAGAGAAGAAATGAAAAAGAAGCATGTATACTAATTGCGTATTTAACACTCTGATTTCCGTGGAGTAATACCAATTAGAAGACATGATCTCTCCATTTTCTGCCAGCATTTTAGACAGAATCAGCTCGGACGCGTCATCAGAGTCAATAAAATTAAAATAATTAATCCAAGTAACCCCGGCATTTACAAGCAGGAAAAGCAAAATCATGGCTATCCCAAGTATCATTAATATCTTTTTATTATTTTCTTCTGACAACGTCATATTTTTCTTGTCAAATAAATATTTCATTCATCTGCCCTCTTGCCACTATTCTACAGCCTGTACACCCCGTCCAGGAAACAGATATGCCTGGTATCCAGCACCACTTTTCCTTTCAGCTTATCCATATTCTCTTTGATCTCATCGTGTCCCACCAGGAGCACCACAAAATCCACATCCGCCAGAAACGCATCCAGATCGTGATATTGGTTGGGAACCATGTCCTTCGTCACAAAAGGATCATATACTTTAATCTGTCCGCCGCACAGGTGCCGCTCCATGCTTTCCAGCATCTGAAGCGTGGGGCTTTCCCGCACATCGTCCACATTTTCCTTGTAAGTCAGACCATACAGGCCCACGCGCCCCACATCGGTCATGCCCTTTTCTTTCATGATATTGTGGATCCGCTCCAGTACAAAATCCGGCATGGAATCGTTAATCTTTCTCGCCGCCAGTATGATATTGGCAAGTCCCGGATAATCCCCTACCAGGAACCAGGGATCCACGGAGATGCAATGACCTCCTACGCCCGGTCCCGGGCTCAAAATATTAACCCTGGGATGCTTGTTGGCGATCCGGATGATCTCGTACACATCCATATTGTCAGACCGGCAGATCTTCGCCAGCTCGTTGGCAAACGCAATATTGATATCGCGGAACGTATTTTCCACCACTTTCGTCATCTCAGCGGTACGGATATCGGTCACCACGATCTCTCCTTCACAGAAGGAAGCATACAGATTTTTGATCTTCTCTCCGATCTCCCTGCTGTCCGCGCCGATCGTCCGGGAATTGTGCTTCAATTCATATACCATATTTCCAGGTATGATCCGCTCCGGAGCATGCGCCAGATGAATATCCCGGCCGATCACAAAACCTTTTGCCTCCACTACCGGACGGACGTATTTGTCAATCGTACCAGGGGACACGGTAGACTCGATCACCACCGTGGCTCCTTTCGGGCACACTTCCATGACATTTTCCACGGCCGCCGCCACATAGCTTGCGTCTACTTTTTTGCTTGCTTTATCATAAGGCGTCGGTACCGCCACAATGTAAACGTCCGTCTTCTGATATTCATGTGAGAAACGGATCCCTTTCCGGACCGCTTCCTGGAACAGTTCATCCAGACCGTCTTCTTCAAAAGTGGTCTTACCTGCGATTAATGTATCCACCAGGGCTTTATTATAATCCGTACCGACCACTTCCACTCCGTGGGAAGCGAACATCAGCGCGGTGGGTAATCCGATATATCCCAAACCTACTACGTTAATCATATGTTTTTCCTCGTTTCTGTAAAATTCAACTGTATCATGTGTTCTGACCCGTCCGCCGTCCAGGAAACCTCCAGCACTTCCGTCTGCTCAAGCCTGCCGAACTCCGGAGCATAAGAGCAAATCTGCCCCTGACGGTGTACCGTGATATGGTCCCCCGGCGTGACCTGTACCGTGCAGATCAGTTCTCCGGCTTCGCTTTGAATCTGCACCTTCCTGTCCTGTTCCTCATAAAAGAAGCCCGGAGCCAGATGAAAATAAGCCTGTGCCAATCCATGGACCTGATCCCAGATCTCCACGCTCTGTCCGTTCCACTCTATGGAACGTCCCTGGGGTTTTCCCGTACAGGTAAGGAGCTTTCCCCGGATCCGGCCTGGCTCGGCCTGTCCGGACACCTGGCTTATCCTTCGCGCCACCCGGTGCTCTCCCCAGCACTCGGACTGTTCTTCTCCATCGATCACCACAGTGTTATGGGCTGCCGTACTGCGAAAATAAGGCCGAAGCTCTCCCTGGTACAGCCCTGTCCCGGAATTGACCAGGAGAGGCTTCCCGCACCAGGACAATTCAAAACTTAAGGCGTCGCAATGTCCGTGTCCCGGCATATAGGACGGAGCGATCTCTCCCGCGTCCATAAGAATCTTGATATTCTTGCCGTGCAGGCAGTAATATCCCGCGTCGGGAAACGCCTGTCCGGGCACCGGTGTGATCAGAAATTCTTCCCTCAGCGCCGCCAGCAGGCTTGTCATACTCCGGGCCACATTATCTCCCGCGTCATTGAACAGCGGCGTGCGCCCCAGTCCTTCTTCCAGCGAATACATGGCGTCGGCCATCTTCTGAATCGTGCCCAACAGTTCCTGATACAGGAGATGGTCTGCCGGTTTTACCGCTTTCGCGGTGCGCATCAGATCCTCCAGAATCAGTTTATGGTACATAAGACTCCGCTCATAGTGTACCCCGTCCGGCAGAATCTGCTCCGCGATTTCATCGCCCAGCCTGATCTTATACGCGTCATATACGCCCGGCTCTTTAAAATACAGCGCACCCAGCATAACTGCCTTCAGATTCTCAAAATAATGATTCCCCAGCAAATGCAGTTCCAGCCGTTTCTGGAGATGCTGGTACTGGGCATACATACTGTCATTCAGCTGCCGGAAAAATTCCTTATCCTCCCTCACCACTTCTCCGAATCCGTCCAGGCAGATCCACAGGTTGGTAAGTCTCAGAGAAATCGTATAAGGATGCCAGCCGTCTCCGGTACCCTCCCGGTTATCCTCTATCCATCTGCGGCAGTAATCCCGGAAACATTCATAATACTTCCGGTCCGGCTCCTCTCTCCAGGCGGCCGCAAGAGGAATCAGGAATTCCAGATAATGCAGATTAAAATTCCACAGATGCGATTTCTCCGGCTCCCGCCAACCCGGTCCGCCGGGATGGCCGCACTCGTGGAGCAGAGTAACCTTGCCCTCCAGCAGCTCTTCCACCGAAAACCGCTTCCGGTAATCAGGATGCTGGTCCAGCCTCGGTATCCAGAGCGGCAGTTCCCCGTAGGCAGGCGCCTGCGCGGACGTTTCCGCCTTCTTTCTGCTGATCAGCCGATTGCGGACCAGATATTTGATCTGGCTTTTTTTCAGATATTTTAATGTCTGGTAATATCGGTCAATCTTTTTCCACACTTTTTATCACCTGATATAAACGCTCCGTCAACACAGAAAAGTCAAAATCCTTCGCGCCCTCTCTGGCGTTTACCGCCATCTGCGCATACGTATCCTCCGGCATGTCATGAATCTTCAGGATCATATCCGCCAGAGCCCTCGGCGTACACTCTTCCAGAGAAAGTCCACACTGGTATTTGTCAAGAATGCAGTACCCCATCTTCACTGTAGATATGATCGGTTTCCCGCTTGCCATATACTCAAACAGTTTGTTGGAACTGTTTCCTCTGGACCAGTTATAATGAGACTGTGAATAATTCAGGATATTCACGGAGGAACGGCTCAGAATGTAAGGAATATATTTCTTTTCCACATATCCCTTCAGCTTCACATTGTCCAGATGCTCGTCTTCCGCGCGTTTCTTAAGCCTCTCCAGCTGATTTCCGCTGCCGAAGATCAGGAAGCGGATATCCTTATGATCCTGCAGCAGCTTTGCCGTATCCAGCAGATTATCCACATTGTTGACCGGACGCAGAGTCCCTGTATAGACCACCTTAAAGCTGTCGTCCTCCAGATCCGGATCCGGCAGAACGTCTTCCTGAATACTGCGGTAATAATCATCCAGTTTCACTCCATTATTCACATAATGGCATTTCTTCAGATCGATTTTTCCTCCATGGGCCGTGTCCCAGCCCATCTCTTTGATATGATCCACATCCCCTTCTTTTGTAAACACGATGGCGTCCGCGTGTACATACATCCATTTTTCGCCGGCGCTTAAAGCCCTTCCCACCAGGCTCTCCATCTTTACTTTGCCGAATGAGAAGATCGCTTCCGGCCACAGATCCCGCACCTCTACAATCACCGGCACATGGAACCGCCTTGCTACCAGGATCCCCGCGATACTGGTCAGCGGATGAGCGCTGGATCCCATGATCAGATCCGGCTTTCCGTACTGCCGCGCATATTTTTTTGAGATGCGCAGCAGACCGAAAAAGAACGACAGCATGTTAAAAACCCGGGAGATGCCGTTTCCCCGGTATTTGCTGGTCTTAACAAACACAAAGGGAACCCCCTCCTCTTCTGTGCGAAGATAGGGCTTTCCCATCGTATCTACCGACGTCCCGGTCTGATGCAGCTCATTCGCCGCAAAGACCGTCGTCTCTATGTCCTTTTCTTTTAAATATTCCGCGAAATAATAATGTCTCAGAAGCGGCCCTGTCTTAGGGGTCGTGGCATAATGATTAAATATCCAAAATCTACGCATGGTTCTGCCCTTCCTCTACGCCTTCCGTACTCTCTTTTGTAAACATGATCTTCAGCGTCAGGAAGATCAGCCTGATATCCTGCAGGATCGAATAACTCTCGATATACATCAGATCCATCTTCAGCTTGTCCAGCGGCGTGGTATTGTACTTGCCGTATATCTGCGCATATCCGGTCAGCCCTGCCTTCACTTTCAGCCGGTAAGTGAATTCCGGCGTCTCTTTGCAGAACTCGTCTATATAGGTCTGACGTTCCGGTCTGGGGCCTACGATACTCATATCCCCTTTCAGGATATTCAAGAGCTGGGGCAGCTCGTCCAGTCTCAATGCGCGGATCACTCTGCCTACCTTCGTGATCCGGTCATCGTTCTTGGAAGAGAATCTCGCGCCCTGCTTCTCCGCGTCCACGATCATGCTGCGGAATTTATAAATCCAGAACTTTTTCCCGTTCAAGGTAACACGTTCCTGCTTATACAATACCGGTCCGTGATCCTCCAGCTTGATCGCCAGAGCTGTCACCAGCATAAACGGGGACGCCACCACCAGCATAAGCGCCGAAAGCACAATATCCATCAGGCGTTTGATCAGTTTCTGTTCAAAAGAAAGACCGTAATTGCGCAGCAGCAGAAACGGCGTATCAAAGGAATGAAGGCGGTCCGCCCCGCGGAGCAGGATGTCCGAGATCTCCGGCGCCACGTAGATACGGATGGATTTCTCGAAACAGTACTTCACCAGATCGTTGCGCTTCTGCTCTTCAATGCCATAGAGCATCATGGCGTCGCAGTCCTGCACCTCTTCCTTCAGACGCTCCAGCGGTTCTTCCGCCGACACACATTTAGACACTTCATACAAGTCTTTTCTTCCCGCGATCTTCCGGAGCAGATTTTCCTTGTTTTTCAAATCACAGATCACCAGTAGCCTTTTGGGCGGAAACAATCTGTGGAACATCCGGTCCGAGATCTGATTCAGGATCACGATCACCACAAAATCCACTGCACTTGCCAGCAGCATAGGCCACACGATCGGAAACGGGAAAACGCCGAATGCTATAATAATCTGCACATACATGACCGCATTGGCAATCAAAGTGCCCAGTGCCTGGGACAGGATCAGCTGTCCTTTCCGGTAATAGGCATATTTTGTTCCTCCGTACAGATACACAAAAACGATCAGATACAGCACATAAAACCCGATCATCATCCAATGGCCCTTGTTTTCAAAAGGCGTGACCATCCTGATATTATATATTTCAAGCCAGATATATCCAAAGAAAACCGCTTCAATTAGGATCTCCAGGCTGACCACTCCGGTGCGGATCAGGCGTTTATACTGGTTAAAGCTGTCCATAGGCATACTTCCTCATTTTCTTATAATCTTTAGTATTCTACCACTTTCTGACGATGTTTACAAGGATTGCAGACTGTAAATCTCAAATCCGGGGATGTCGTCCACTTTCGTACACTCCACGTCGGGATAAAGGCTTACCAGATATTCCAGGCCTTTGTCAAAACTGCAGATCAGATATACGTTATCCTGCCCATACAACGCGTCTTTTACGGATGTGATGCCCTCCTGTTCCAGTTTTTCTTTCCAGACAGGGCTGAAACTCATCCAGTCGCCCAGGGACATATAGTTCATCACATACGGCTGATCCCGCCACAGACGGACATTATAGGTCGTAAACGCCAGCGATGTAACGTCGTTGAAATAGAAGTTGTCGGGATGTTCCATACAGTATTCTTTCAGTGATTCAATATTCTGGTTCCACCGGCTCAGTTCCTGATTTTTCCCGCGAAACTTCGCCGTCTGCGCTCCTGCCAGATAGCAGAGAACAAACATACATGCCAAGGCTCCGGCCTTTCTGGCCGCGCCGGGCAGAGAAATTTTGGGGAAAATTTCCCTCCACAAAAGAAACGCTGTGACCAGAAGCATCAGGTTCATACTGTAGATTACACGGTCCGGGATCCGCCCTTTATAAAGTAAATAGATCCACATTATCCCCTGGATTCCCCCTGTGCAAAGCGTCTTCCCCAGCAGGCTCCACTCTTTTTTCCACAATGCCAGGATTACCAGTCCAATGTACATGGCCAATCCCAAAAGATGCTGCATATTAAACCGATTGTCCCGAACCCCCTTAAGATAATCTTTCACGCTCTGCACCAGTCTCTGTACAGCTGTCTGTTCAGAAGGATACATCTTCTGATAGGCTTCAATATAATCGCGAAAGAATTCCGGCGTAATCTGATCATCGGCAGTATAGTTGTAGTTAATCAATGTCCTCGCACGGCTTTTTGTCTCTATTCCGACGCTGCTGTAAAGTTCTTCCGCCCCTTCATATTCGGGAAATGTATAATCCGGAAAATCATAGATTGCCGTACGGCTGTTATCATACGCTTTATATGCGCGCCACTCGGCGCTCCCGTATCCGGCAAGATTCCCCAGAGCAGCAGCGGCAAATATCAAAACCACAAGAAGCGGAAGCAGATACTGCTCCGGATATCTTTGTTTCTGCACTACAGTCCGAAAAGTCCAGAGTACCGCACAGACAGGCACTACCATACAGAAAATATCATACCGTACCTGGCTGGTCAAAAAAAGCAACGCAAAAAGAAGGAGGACATCTTTTGCGCAGATTTTTTCCGTCATCGCATACCAGAAAACTGCCGTCACCCCCAATACTGCCGCCGTTGTTGTAAAAGAAATCTGAACAGTCGCCTGCAGCCCAAAGGCAACAAATATCAGAAAGGAAAATATAATACAGGCTGCTTTTCCTCTTTTCTCTTCCCTGAAACACAGCAGACGGTACACAATCAAACACATACATATTGCCTGCAGCATCAGAAAACAAAACGCATACCAGTCTATATTCGGCACTGCAGTATAAAGTACAGTGAGAAATACAGAATACCAATATCCCAGAAAAATAGTATGAGGATCCGGCGCCCCAAGATACTGTCCGGATACGATCTCCATCATAGACCGGTCGTCAATAATTCCATAGACAAATGGGATCAGCCTTCCAAGAATGACCATGTAGAGCGCCGCACATACAAGAGCGAGGCAAAGATTAATTTTATGAGTTTTCATATATATGCCTTTCTGCCTGTCCATTTTGCTCCATTGTACCCTGTCCGGCACCGTTTGTCCACCAGGGCTTGCCCTGAAAGCAATTTTTCTCTATAATAATCCATCATATACCAAAGGAGATACTTTTATGTCAGATCCCATTTTATCCATCATCACCGTATGTTATAATTCCTCCGATGTACTGCCGGGTACTCTGAACAGTCTGCTTGCCCAGACCTGGTCACAGTTTGAGTATGTAGCTGTGGACGGCGCATCCACAGACGACACGGTCGATCTCCTTGCAGAAAACCAAATATGTTTTGAAGAAAAAGGAATTCCATTTCATTTTATCTCGGAGCCGGACAAAGGCATTTACGACGCCATGAATAAAGGCGTATCCATGGCGGCCGGCAAATGGCTGCTTTTTCTGAATGCAGGCGATCTGCTGGCTTCCTCCGATGTTCTGGAAAAGGTATTCTCTGTTCCTTCCCGGGGACAAGTCATCTACGGAGATACGTTATGTGTTTATCAGGGACAGCAGAAGCTTTATCCTGCCCTTCCTCTGGAACATCTTCGCTGGGAAATGGCATTCTGCCATCAGTCTGTTTTCGTAGAACGCCGGCTTCTGGCAGAACAGCCTTATGATATTTCCTACCGGGTATGTGCCGATCATCATTTCTTCCTGTCCATGTATTTAAAGGGAATCGCTTTTGACTACCGCCCTTTCCCGGTCAGCATTTATGAAATATCAGGATATTCTGACCGAAATAAGCTGTTGTCCCACAAAGAAAAGCTGCGGATGCAGAAGGAGTTTGGAATCTTCCGTCCGTCCCCCCGCTGGCTTCTGAGGGAAATAGAATTCTATGGGAAAGAAGGAATCAAATATCTCTTTGGGCAGCGTCTGACTGACAGAGTAAGAAAAAACCGTCTGCGCTGAAACGGTTGCGCAGACGGTCAGATTTTATGCCTTTTCTTCGTGATATTCTTTTTCTGTATTTACATTCCAAATATTTTCTCTGGACTTTTCCCCCGTCAGGATATTTTTTACCGTCTCAAACGCCGTTACCATGGAGTGGTCCATGTTATTGTAGCGATGCTGCCCGTTGCGGCCTACGCAGTACAGGTTTTCAAATCCGTTCAGGTAGGAGATCAGCTGGTCGATCTGGCTGTAGGTATCAAAATAAGCCGGATACGCTTTCTTAACTTTTTCCCTGTGGGAATCCAGCACATCTTCCCTGCGGTTAATCACTCCCATGCGAACCAGTTCTTCTGTTGCCAGACGGACACATTTATCCTCCGACAGATTCCAGAAAGAGTCGCCTTCGTTGCAGAAATATTCCAGGCCAATCCATACCTTTGAATCCACATCTTCCACCAGGTAGGGAGACCAGTTATTAAAGATCTGAATCCGTCCCAGTTTGACTCCGGTGTCCTGCACATAGATCCAGCAGTCCGGTACAATATTGTTCAATGTCCGGATCTTTGTCAGATTTTTCAGATTCAAATGATCCACTAACAATCCCACTGTGACAAAATCTCTATATGGTAGGCCCTCGGCAATCGCGCGAATATCTTTGGGAACTGTCTCGCCCATGCTTGCCACAAGATCCTTCAGAGGCATAGAAGAAATAAAAATATCCCCCTCTATAACCTGTTTACCGCCATCTGTTCCTTCCGTCTCCAAAGCTGTTACTTTTCCGTTTTCTGTCTGTACCCCGGTCACTTTACAGTTTTTCAGAATCTGTCCGCCCATAGTCTCAATCTCCGCCGCGGCCGTCTCCCAGAGCTGTCCGGGACCATATTTAGGATAAATAAATTCTTCGATCAACGAAGTCTCTACTTTGCGCCTTTTTTTGCCCGGAACCATTTTCCCGAACATGTCTTTCACTACCGCCGTAATAGACAGTCCCTTTACCCTCTGGGCTCCCCAATCGGCAGAAATCTCCCGGGGATGGCGTCCCCATAATTTCTCCGTATAACCTTCAAAAAACATACCGTAGAGGACGCGGCCAAAACGGTTCACATAAAAATTCTCCAGAGAATTTTCCGGAAGTTTATGAAAGCATGCCTCCAGATAACTCATCCCGGCCCTTACCGTCTGCGCAAAACCCATGTTGATAAAGGTCTGCGGCTTCATGGATACCGGATAGTCAAAAAACTTTTTCTTATAATAGATACGGGATACCCTCTGACGCACCAGCATCACCCGGTCTTCTTGCTCCGGATCCGGTCCTCCTTTTACGAGAGGTTTTTCCCTGCCAAGCTTTTTGTCATCATATGCAGGTGCTCCCTGCATCGGCATCAGATCTTTCCACCATTTCATGACTTCCGGATCTTTAGAGAAAAAGCGGTGCCCGCCAATATCCATCCGGTTATTCTTGTACTTGACAGTCCGGGAAATACCCCCGATATTCTCACTTTCTTCCAGAACCGTCACATCATAATCCCTGGAAGCCTTTTTTAAAAGCTCAAATGCCGCTGTCAGTCCGGCCGGACCAGCTCCGATAATTATTACTTTTTTCATTTGCCCGCCTCCTCTACAATTTTCCCTTCAGAATTTCTTTCCCTCAAAATCGCAGCCAGAAATACCAAGCCGCCAAACAGCGCCACCAGCTGTGCCCTATAGGTATACCAATAGTGAATCTGGGAATGATTGGACATCACCAGATACCAGATATATGGATATGCTGCCACAAATAAGATCGGCACATATGCCCCTATGGTCTTCCAGTCCTTCAATTTTCTCCATATTATCAGCACCACCGCCACAATCAGAATCAGCAGCGCGATTTTGCTCCAGGAAATCACTCCTCCATCCTGTACATTCAGCCATGCTTTCAAATTTCTCTGGATCGTCCCGATCCGATCCAGCGGTTCCTCTTCGCTGCCTTCCAGGCGGTATTGTATTACGCCCATGGTTCTCCAAAAATAACGGACGCCTAAGATCGCCGCAGACAGCAGCCATTTGCTGATCCAGGTCAGCGCATACCCGCAAAACCAGGATAACGACGCCTTGAACATAAACCAGAAATTATCTTTGAAGTCTGCCTTCTCATCTCTCACCCGGAACCAGAGCAGAAGGATCAGCGGAATCCCCAGGGTGATGATCGGGTAAGTCAAAAAATCGAAGAAATTTTCCACCATACCCACAATGAAGAAATATAACATCCATTTCACAGCCGGCAGCGGTTTCTCTTTATCATACCGGCTCAAAAGAACGATCAACGATACAAACAGCACCAGGAACGTGGTCAGGAACTGGAAACACACAGGCAAAAATACAACATAGCCGCTGGCTACCGTCAGTACATATAACATCGCATACAATGGCTTTGTCTTCTTTGCCATCAGCCAGGCGCTCCAGAAAAACAGCAGATGAAAAGTCAGCATACCCAGATACCGCAGCTCCTGAACCTGAAAGATCACTGTCAGCGGTCTCAACAGTACCTGATACCCGTGCCAGTAGCGAGGATATTGGTTAATACTCATTGCTGCCTGAATCGGATTGTAATAATCCCTGTTCTGGATCAGACTCTCATACATCAGTTTATCCGTATGAACATCGATAATTGCGCTGTGACGGTAGAAAAAGTACATGGGATATTCCCCTTCTCCTTCCATCACCTCTAAGGACTTCTCCACATTTCCTTGTATCCAGGAAGTCGGAATACAGTATACCAATGTCATAGAGACAAAAAAGACGGCAATCAATATAAAAAAAGTCTTTGCGAACGGCTTCAGTTCTTTTATTCTTCCCATTTCCTTGTATCCTGCCCTTCTTCATAATTTACATCTACAAAAATCCGGAATTCACTGGTTGTCCCATATTCGCGGTATCCGTAGTCCTCCCAGTTCCCTTTATATGTTCTGTTCAAAGAAAAAACGAGGAATGTGCACCCCTGTTCCCGGGCAAGCGGTCCCACAACATCCACATCGATCTCCGATTCCTGGACCGCTTTATACAGATTGGCTGTTGCGCCGCGATTTGATACATCTTCAACGCCGTTAAAGATCAACGCATTTCTGGCATATTCCAAAGTAATAGTCGGATCGTACAATCTCACATACGGCGTCAGACGGTTGGACATTACCGCATGAATATTTCCGGGAAGCAAGTCGCACACGTCCACCACATACTGTGGAATCTTGTATACGTTGGTGGACGCTTCAAACCATTCTGCCGAAAGAACACTTTTCCCGCCGAGCACCAGTACTGCCATCAACCCTACAAATGCTATTTGGCGCTTAACACCCGTCAACATTTTCAGAAGCATGCATCCTGCATAAGGGATAACCGCCGCCAGAGGGATCAGCCATAATACCCTCCAATACACATCCTCACCTAGTAACTTAATAAACAGCTGCCCTGATAAAGGACACCAGTATAAGGCCAGAAACGCCAACGGAAGAATTCCAAACAGAATCTTCCTGCTCCATTCCTTCTCTTTCACCAGAATCCAAATAATACTGATTATTAAAATCGGGAAAATCCATGCCCCGCCGAAAGTGGCCAGAAAATCTGATTTTGCCGTTTCAAAAAATTCCTGTAACATAAGGCCGTCCTTCCTAGTGCGTCAGATAAATATAATACAGTCCCAGTACCAGACACGGCAGACAGGATGCCAGACCGCATAACACATAAGAAACCGTCCGCTTCTGCACAGCGATCAGAACCGCCGCCATTCCAATAAAGACAGGAATCAACATGATCCCCATGGAAGACAGCAGACATCCGCCGAGACCGCTGATTCCTAAAAGCAGCCATTCTTTATAAGTATTTTTCCGGGACACACGCAAAACCAGCAGGAAAAGCATCGGCAAAAGCACTGCAGCCAATACTCCTTTCCCTACCCACGGAGTAATACTCAAGAAAGTAAGTCCCGCCGTATGCTGACCGCTCATGAAAAGATGCAGCAAAACTGCCATCGCCAGAAACATCCCCTGTAATTGGCTGTCTTCGGGAAACAATTTTTTCCCGATCAAAGCATATACCATATACGCCAGAGGAATGACCAGCCAGGGAAGAATCGTGTGGGCCATAATTGTGGGAATAACCCCGATCAGTTTCGACAGCCAGGCATAGAAAATCGGCCATAATGACAATACATATCTTTTATCAAAATCCGGAAAGGAGCCGGTCTCAGGATATACCCAGTAGATCTGATTCGAATAGACGGCTTCATTTGCCAGGTTCACATAATACGTATCATCCCACTCCAAATACATATGATGATGAATATAAACCAGCTGATATACAATAAACCCAAGTGCAGCCAGATGGCCAAACGTCAGATACTTTCTCCACTCTTTTGCCAGCATCTTTCCATCTTCCATGATATCTTTCCAGCAGCAGATCCCGCAGACTGTCAGCACCGCTGCTGCCGCGCTGTACACATATACAAAGCTTTGGAAAGATACATGCAGCATGGTCATAGGCACCAGTATCAATTCCATCAGCGCCCACCAGAGCATAGTCCCGGCTGTTATAGAAAATAAAAATCCCTCATTCTTTATTTTTATCAGACGGCGCAGAGCATATCCGGAAAAAAAGGTTCCTCCAAAAAATATGCCTGCGGACAACAGAATTTCCAGACGCATAATCTCTCCTTAATCCTGGTTTTCAATTCTCCAAAGTTCCTGGTCTTCCACATTATTTCTGTATATCTTCCACACTCCATCCTGATAATCAAAATAAGAGTTCATCTCATCTGAATTAAATATAGATATATATGGATAAGTCCACACGGTCACACCGTTTTCCCTGTAATAATATGCCTCGGAAACCATCGCATTTAAATTTTTGATCCCCATCACCAACGTCAGACCCAGAAAGAATGCCGCCCCTGTTTTTGCGATTTTGTCGCGTTCTGATATCAGCAGCACAACCACCGCGCATTCCAGTACTTTAAAAATCACGCAGTACCGGCTTGCATAATAAGAGCTGCCGCACATCAGCATGTAAAAACATGTCCCGCATAAATAGGCTTTCAGAAGAAGCGTCGTCCTCTGCTCCGGCTGACCGTCCTTTCTCTTTTTCCAGAAATACAAAATCAGTATTGCCGCGGCGCTGACCAGTCTCTCCCCCACGGCAAAAAGACTTACCTCGCCGTCCAGCAGAAACTGCTTTACATGATACATAGGCAGAACATTCGTAATCAGCTGCTCCACCGCTCCTATCTGCAGGATCAGTCCTCCCGCGATAGAAAGACCGAACAAAGCAAGAATTACATACAACGGCAGATAATACACGACGGGAAGCACCAACCATGCGTATCCAACCCGGTGGAACGAAGCCGCGATCAATACACTTACTATATACCGCACCCACTTCTTCTCCAGGTAAAACGGGACCGCAATCCCCAGGAATATGCAGATCGCCAGTCCCTGGCGAAGCCCGGACACCAGATAGACCAGATACAATACCGGATAAGAGAGAAACAGCCCCGCTGTTCTCAAAGGAACATATTTATTCAAAAACCGATGCAAAAGCAGCATATCCGCCAGCCCCAGGGCAAAAATAAATACCCAGAACGGGGCATGGAACAGTTTGAACACCGCCGATATGAGACGCCACCCGATCTCCGGATAAAATCCGCAGATATATCCCTGCGACAGGTCAATATAGGCCGGTATGGTTTCATAAAGCCCATGATACGTCACATAATCCGTACCCTGTCCAAAACGCAGGCACAGACAGGCGGCAGCCAGTCCCCAGCAGCACCAGTAGATATATTTTCCATACTGCGGCCGAAACCATTCCCATACTGCTCCCGCAGCAAGGATCAAAAATATGATCAAATATAAATTCATGCTTTTCCTTCCAAGATGTCTGCAATTCTCTTCGAGGCAAATCCATCACCGTATGGATTGCTCGCCGTACTCATTTTTCTGTAAGCTTCCTGATCTTCCAGAAGCATTTTGAAGTTCTCATAGATCGTCGTCTCGTCTGTGCCCACCAGCTTCAGGGTCCCCGCCGCGATCCCTTCGGGACGCTCGGTGGTATCCCGCATCACCAATACCGGCTTACCCAGGGACGGCGCTTCTTCCTGTATCCCGCCGCTGTCTGTCAGGATCAGATAGCTCCTGGCCAGAAAATTATGGAAATCCAGCACGTCCAGCGGTTCTATGATCCGGATCCGTTCGTCGTCTCCCAGGATGGCCTGGGCCGTCTCGCGCACTGCCGGATTCATATGAATCGGATAGACCGCCTTGATATCCGGATGTTCGTCACAGACCCGGCGGATCGCCCGGAACATATGCTTCATGGGTTCTCCCAGGTTCTCCCTGCGGTGCGCCGTAATCATAATCAGTCGACTGTCCCCGGCCCACTCCAGAACCGGATGGGTATAATCCTTCCGTACGGTAGTCTTCAGTGCGTCGATGGCGGTATTGCCCGTCACATAGATAGTCTCCGGCTTCTTTCCCTCTTTCAGCAGATTCTCCTTCGACAATTCTGTGGGCGCGAAATGATAGGCAGCGATGATCCCCACTGCCTGTCTGTTAAATTCTTCCGGATACGGAGAATAGATATTATAAGTGCGCAGTCCCGCCTCCACATGCCCTACCGGGATCTGAAGGTAATAGCAGGCCAGAGCCGTCACAAACGTGGTAGAAGTGTCCCCGTGTACCAGCACCACATCGGGACGCACAGTCTCCAGCACCTCCCTGATCCGGTTCAGAATATTCGTCGTCACATCGAACAAAGTCTGACGGTCTTTCATGATAGACAGATCGTAGTCCGGAACCACGGAAAAAGCCTCCAGCACCTGATCCAGCATCTGCCGGTGCTGACCGGTCACACAGACTATCGTCTCTATCTCTTTTCTTGTCTTCAGTTCATTGACCAGCGGACACATCTTGATCGCCTCCGGCCTGGTCCCGAATACCAGCATTACTTTTTTCATGCTATCCTTCCTTCAGTTCTTTCCTGATCTGCTCTGCCAGTTTATGATTATTCTTCTCCACATGCACCCTGGAGATAAATCTGTCCACCTGTTCCGTCCACCTGCTGTAATCGCCCGCAAGCTTCCTGACCGCTGAGACATAATCGTCCGAAGCGATTCCTATGCCGTACTTTTCACAGAGTTCCTTAAGAGGAGGATTCGTGGAAGTAAGCACCGGTATTCCCTCGTACAGGAACTCAAATATCTTCCCGCTGGCACAGTATTTATTGTTAAGATCCCGCTGATGATAGGCCACAAAACCGATCTGACAGTTCTCAATAAAATACTTCAGATGATCCTGATCCATGCGGGGCAGTATTTTCACATTCGTAAGTCTCAGTTCCCGAATTGTGGCGCCTGCCAGGATCTCGTCCTCCTCGTCATTTTCACCGACCAGAAGAAGTTCATATTTTCCGCCCAGCTCCTTCATGGCTTCCAGCAGTTTGCCGGTAGTCCGGCTCATATCGCAGCCTGCAGTAGAAATAATACGGAATCTTTTCTCCCGGAAAAAATCTCCGTTTTCTTCCTCCATCTGCCTCTGCTTTCCTGCCGCCGTATATTCCAGTCTGCGGATGTTTTCATAGTTCAAAGGCGTTTTCTTAAGCCCGAACATTTTTACCATGATTTTAGCCCGGAATGGATTGGCGGCGATGACCACGTCCGAATGCCTGGTAAATATTTTTTCCATGATGCAGCCGATCTTCCCCGGAATACCGGCAGCGCTCTTCATATCGTACAATTCTCTGCAGTCCTGTACTACATACCTGGCGCCGCAGATACCCTTTGCCAGATATCCGGGCAGGATGCCTTTCCGGTTATCGATAAAGATCAGATCCACTTTCCCCAGCCGCCTGGCCTGCAGGCAGCAGAAACGGATGAAAGCCGGATATCCATGGTCCGTATAAAGGATATGATTTTTTTCCTGCGGCTCTTCTCCGTCGGAACGGCGGGTGATATAGGTCACCTCGCCCAATTCTTTGGCGACTTTAATCAGTTCCCGAAGACGCCCATCATATTTCCAATGGTCGTAGGAAATCAACAATATCTTCATATATCTGCTCCTGTTTTCTCACGGATCAGCCGGATCACCTTCGCCTGGTCCTCCTCTGTCAGATACGGCGACAAAGGAAGCGCCAGCACTCTCTGACATACGTCTGACGTCACCGGGAACGTTTCTCCATACAGTCTGCATCCCGCGAACGCCGTCTGCTGGTGCATCCCTCTGGGATAATAAATATTCGTAGGCACGCCGTGCTCCTTCAGGTATTCCTGCACTGCGCCGCGCTCTTCTCCGTCTTTTAAAAGGATACTATACTGTGCCCATCCGGAACCATATCCCTCCGGTATCTTCGGTACTTTCACACAATCTGACAGCCCTTCCTCATACCGGGCTGCTATACGGTCCGTATCCTTCAGTTCATACTCCCGGAAAGCTTTCAGCTTTACCCGCAGTACCGCTGCCTGGAGTGTGTCCAGGCGGGAATTCATCCCGATCCGGACATTGTCATACTTGTCCGTTCCCTTTCCATGGATCCGCAGAGAACGGATCAATTCCGCCCATTCGTCATTATCCGTGAAGACGGCGCCGCCGTCTCCATAGCATCCCAGGGGCTTGGCCGGGAAAAAGGATGTAGTCGCGATATCGCCGAAACTTCCTGCCCGTCTGCCATGGAGACTTCCTCCAAATCCCTGAGCCGCGTCTTCCAGAATATACATGCCGTAACGATCCGCAATCTCCCGGATCCGCTCATAATCTGCGGGCAGTCCGAAAAGATCCACCGCCACGATTACCCGGGGCTTCAATTTCCCTTCTGCCAGTACCGCCTGCACCGCCCTCTCCAGACTGTCAGGATCCATATTAAAAGTGTCTTCCAGAATGTCGGTGAACACCGGCGTCGCGCCTTCATACGCCACGGTTTCGGCAGAAGAGAAGAAAGTAAAGTCCGGCACAAAGACCGCGTCTCCCTCTCCGATCCCCCATGCCATCAGAGCAAGGGTCAGTGCATCTGTACCATTACCGCAGGTAATACAATGTTTCACGCCCACGTACTCCGCCAGCTCTGCTTCCAGCTGTGCCACCGACTTTCCTCCGATATAGGCAGACTCTTCCAGAACCTGTCCGATCGCGGCATCCATCCCGGACTTCAACACCTGATACTGCTTTTTCAGATCACGAAATTCCATCTCACTCTTCCTCTCTGATCCGCTGGATCAAGTTCCAGATCCCCTCCGCGGAATTCAGATTCTCCGGCACGATCTCCTCTGCCGGGATCTCTACCCCGAACTGATCTTCGATCTCTGCGATCAGGGTAATCACATCAAAAGACTCCAGCAGTCCGTCGTCGATCAGTTCTTTTTCTGTTTCAAAATCAATCTCAGGCTTCAGGGCCTGCAGAAGCTCCATTAATTCTTCCATATTACAATCTTTCTCCTGACACTTAGTATTGTTTGCTATCAGGACATTTTATCATGCCTGCATTATGAACGCAAGTCTTCCGTGTTCCATGGCCATGTTTCCAACGCGCCGCGCACCAGTCTGACGCCTTCTTTTTCCCCGTAAAGGTAGATCTTCGGCATCCGGCGGCTCAGGAACAGATAGATCCCCTCTGTCACCGAATAGGCCCCGATATTATGGAAAACCAGGTAATCCCCAATCCTTGCGTCGCAAAGCGGCAGCTTTTTCAGAAGAATATCCGCCACCGTACACAGGGAGCCATAGACCGTCCATTCCTCTTCCTTCTCCTGCTCCAGCGGATGCTGCGGGAAGTAAGAAAGGATCGGCGTCTTCATAGCCATATTCTGGCCGTAGTAATTCACATGATTGATCCCGCCGTCCACGATGCACACATTGACCGCGTCATTCCTCTTCTGGTCCATGATCTTCGTCATATAATATCCGCAGGACGCGGTCAGATAACGCCCCATCTCAAACGTCACTTCATAAGGCCTCTTCTCCCGGAACAGTTCCATGAACGACTCCAGAAGACGCCGGTCTTCCGAAAAATCATCCTTTGTAAAATATGGTACTCCCAGCCCAGGACCGAATTCCAGTTCCCTGGTCACAAAGCCTTCCTCTTCCTTCAGACGCCGGATCAGTCCTTCTATATATTCCACTTCAGCCGCGATCTTTTTGATTACTTTCTTCTGGGTGCCTGTAAAATACTGAAGTCCGCGGATATTTACATATGGATATTTATCCCTTTCACGGATCAGCTGCCGCGCATCCTCTTCACTCATTCCAAACTGGTTGCCGCTGGTCACCCGGAGCAGGATCTCCACATGCCGTTCCAGTTCTTCCGCGCAGCAGCTCACCAGATAAAACTGACTTCCGGACTCCGCGGTATAATGTACCACGCCCTGCTCCATGGCATAGCGCACATCTTCATATTCCTTATTTACACCGGACAGAACAATTTTCTTCATATCCAGCCCGTTCTGTACACAGATATGGAATTCTCCCGGGGAACACACCTCGTACCTCTCCACATATGCGTCCAATGTCTTCACCAGAAACGGGTTTGCCTTCATGGCAAAACACAGCTTTGCAGGGCGGATCGTATCCGCGATCCACCTGGCACGCTCTGTCAGGATATCTGTATCAAATACATAAGACGGCGTATCCAGCGATACCGCCAGTTCCCGCAGCTTTTCCTCGTTCATTTAAGCCTCACTTTCTGTACTCCGCCATCAGGGCCTTCCTGTCAATCTTGCCGTTCTTGGTCACCGGCATATCGTCTACCCGGTAAAACACGTTAGGAATCATAAAACGGGGCAGCTTTTCCGCCAGCCCTTCAATGATCTCTTTCGCTTCCGGCGCGCCCACATAGAATCCTACGATCTTCGTATTTGGCTCGTCATAGATGCAACATGCGCGGGAAACCCCGTCCAATGCCTGGAACGCCGCCTCGATCTCTCCCAGTTCGATCCGGTGTCCCATATGCTTGATCTGGAAATCTTTCCGCGTCACATAATAAAGTTCTCCCCGCTCATCATAGCGTCCCAGGTCGCCAGTGCGGTAGACCGGTTCCAGATAACGCCGGTTCAGCGGATTCTGCACAAATACCTCTTCCGTTTTCTCCCAGTTCCGGAAATATCCCAGAGCAAGCGCCGTACCCGACACGCAGATCTCCCCCAGTTTCCCCGGCTCCGTCAAAAGCCTGTCTTCTTCATCCAAAAGGAAGACTCTCTCATTCGGGAAAGCCTTCCCAATGGGCAGTACTTCATCTTCCGCGAATTCTCTGTCTACAATATAATAAGTACAGTTGCAGGTAATCTCGGTAGGTCCGTATAGGTTTACATAGAGCGCGTCCGGCAGATAACTTCTCCAATAGTTCAGATGTTTCACCGGCATCACTTCGCCGCTGAACATGACTCTGCGGATCGTCTTCGGTACTTTATACCGGAATCCTTTCAACATAGAGATGATGCACAGCGCGGAAACAGCCCATGTAAGATTTGTCACCTTTCTGTCATCCAGGAAATCCAACAGTTTCTTCGGTACCGAGAAAAATTTCTTTGGAATCACTTCCAATGTAGCCCCTGTCTTCAGCGCAGGGAAGATGTCTTTCACTGAGACATCAAAGTCGAAAGGCGCCTGATTGGCAATCACATCATCCCTGCCGATTCCGAATATTCTCACAAAATGCTCCGTAAAATCGATCACAGACCGGTGGGATACGACCACTCCTTTCGGCGTCCCGGTGGAGCCCGAAGTAAAATTTGTATACAGAGGATCCACATCACAGGAAGCTTCTCTCCTGGACTTCAGCACAGTCTCACAGATCTCATGCTCCGCCAGATCCTCGGCCAACAGAATCTTTCCGGAAAATCCCAGTTCCCGCACCTTCTGTTCCAGCTTCCTGCCGGTCACCAGAACATCAGCCTCCAGGGTGGACAGGATCGTCAGGATCCGCTCCGCCGGCTGTTCCGGCTCCACCAACGAATAAAAGCAGCCTGCATAGACTGCTCCCATAAATACATTCAGTGTCCACGCCTCTTTTTCCATCAGAACCGGTACCGGCGCATTCTGAGGAAGCACTGCCGCCAGGGCACTGCCGATCCGTTTTCCGTATTCTCTGACCTGCGCATAGGTGTAGCTCTGCTCCAGGTCCTCGACCGCCGCCTTATCCGGGCACTGCGACGCGCTGCACTCCAGATAATCCAGGATATTCTGAACCATATACTCTCTCCTGTCTTTACATTTATTTCTTTTTGATTTCCAGTACCTTCCTGGCCGGATTGCCAAACTGCTTCTCACCCTCCGGCACATCCTTGATCGCCACTGCTCCGAGTCCCAGATACGCATGATCCCCGACCTCTATCCGGTTCGTCGTCACCGCCATGGGCGCTACGTACGCCTGATCGCCGATCCGGCAGTGTCCTGAGATACTGGCCTTCCCGCTGACCAGGGTCTCTTCACCGATCCGGCAGTT
Source organism: uncultured Lachnoclostridium sp. (assembly GCA_944376715.1). Lineage (GTDB taxonomy): Bacteria > Bacillota > Clostridia > Lachnospirales > Lachnospiraceae > Hominiventricola. The sequence continues at coordinate 164,903 of CALWDO010000001.1, forward strand.
ATGTCCCACATCTCCCAGAAGGCCAATCATGGACCCTCTTCCAAGCACGGTCGTCCTGGTGTCCCCTGCCGCCAGCACGGAACCCGCCAGCAAAAGACAGCCATCCTCGATCACCGTTCCTGCCAGATGGGGCAGCGTCCTGCAGGCTCCGTCTTCTGTCCGGTATATATCCGCGTCTTCCACGCCTATCAGACATTTTTCACGGATCTGCACATCTCTTCCGATCCGCACATGATCTCCGATCACGGTCCCTGCTCCGATCCGGGAATTATCTCCTATCACTACATCTCTTCCAATAACGCAGAAAGGTCCAATCTGCACATTTTCTCCTATCTGAAGATCCTCACTGAAGCAGCATCCGGCAGCCATTCTCTGCCCTACATGAGGCATAAGACATTTCAGCCTCTCCAAAAGCTCTCCATAAAGATTTTTAGGATAAGAACATTTCAGTTGTATACTGGATGGATCCAGACTTACTTCCATATCTTTTTTCGTGATGAAAATGCATTCTTTGACCTTTTCTGCATCCTCGGACACATCATTTTTCACGAATATAATAGAATGGTCTTCCGGCGCTTCCGGATCAGACACGCCATAGATCCTTCCTTCCAGATCCCTTCCTTCGGGAAAACCCTCCAGAAGATCCCGGATCGTGATCTCACATATCTTAAACATCGAACTCTCCCGCCATATCTGTACTTTCAAAATCTTTCAACGGCAGCTTCACCGGCACGCCTTCTTTCTGGCTCTTGTAAATGGCCAGCACCAGTTCCAGGGCATTCCTTCCTGCCGCAGCGTCCACATACGGCTTCCGGTCATGTTCTATCGCGTCTATCATATCCGCATACAGACTGGTATGACCATTCCCGTAGACATTGCTGGTGGCCTCTTTAAGCCCCTTATTGGCGTCATCCCTGGCTTCTTCGTCCGCAAAGTCCCACACATCAATATTGTTCGTGGACTTTCCTCCGATCTTCACAGTTCCCTTCTCTCCGAAGATATACAGAGTCTCTTCCAGATTCTGCGGATATACGTTGGTCGTCCCCTCTATGGTGGCAATCGCGCCGTTTTTAAACTTCACCACTGCCATGCCCACATCCTCTGCCTCCAGGTAATGGTGGAACTGCTGACGGGTCTGTCCGTAGACTTCTTCCACTTCATCCCCGAACATCCAGCGGAGGAGATCGATGCCGTGAATACACTGATTCATCAGCGCTCCCCCGTCGGAAGCCCATCTGCCTCTCCAGGGAGCCTGGTCATAGTAGCTTTTATTCCTGTTCCATCTCACATGAACAGAGCCGTGGGAAAGTTTTCCGAATCTTCCTGCCTCCAGCGCTTTCCTGGTCTCCTGCACCGCGATGTTGAACCGGTTCTGATGGCAGGCGGAAACTTTCACGCCTTTCTCTTTGGAACGGCGGACAATCTCATCCGCATCCTTCATGCTCATGGCAATGGGCTTCTCGATGATGCAGTTCACTCCATGATCTATGCAATACAAAGCGATCTGTGCATGCACGCCGCTCTCTGTGGCGATCCCCACCAGCTCCGGACGTACCTCTTCCACCATTTTTCGGTAGTCTGTATATCTGGCGATAGAAGAGTCCTTCTCCAGTTCATGCTTTGCCAGCAGGTTCTCCATCTGCTGCGGATCCACGTCGCAGACCGCGGCAAATTCCAATCCGTTGTTCAATACCGCTTTTACATGATTTGTGGCGATGCGTCCGCATCCGATCAACGCGTATTTCATCACAATACCTCGATATTCTCTCTGTTTTCTATGTTTTTCATGACATTCTTGGTGTCAAAGACGGCTTTTGCATGCCGCTGCACCAGTTCATAATCCACGTTGGTATGGGCCGTCGTGATCATGACCAAATCCGCGCTCTCGATCAGATCCTCCGTCAGTTCCGGCTCGCTTACGCGCTCCTGTCCCTTGAATCTGTACTGTCTGACCCAGGGATCATAATAGACCACATCCGCTCCTGTCTTTTCCAGTTCCTCGATCACGCGCAGGGCAGGGCTCTCCCGGTAATCATCGATGTCCTGCTTGTAAGCCACGCCAAGGATCAGCACTCTGGAACCGTTCAGGGATTTCCGGAAACGGTTCAGGATCTTTCCTGCCCGTTCCACACAGTATGCCGGCATCTTATCGTTAATCATCATGGAACTTTCGATCATGGAAGTATGGAATCCGTATTCCCTCGCCTTCCAGGACAGATAATAGGGATCCAGCGGAATGCAGTGGCCGCCCAGTCCCGGTCCCGGATAAAACGGCTGGAAGCCGTAAGGCTTCGTGCTGGCCGCGTCAATGACCTCCCAGATACTGATGCCCATCTCGTTGCAGAGCATCGCCAGTTCATTGATCAGGCCAATATTGATGTTCCTGTAAGTATTTTCCAGAATCTTCTCCATCTCCGCGATGGCCGGGGAAGACACCTCTTTCACATCGCCTTCCAGGACTGCCCGGTACATGGCTGCGATGACTTCCGTGGCGTCTTTGCCCACTCCGCCGATCACTTTCGGAGTATTCTTCGTCTTATAGATCAGATTGCCCGGGTCCACACGTTCCGGAGAAAATCCCAAGTAAAAATCTTCGCCGCATTTCAGCCCTGATCCTTCCTCCAGGATCGGCTTCACCAGCTCTTCTGTAGTACCCGGATAGGTAGTGGACTCCAGCACGACCATGGTGTTCTTCGTCAGATATTTTGCGATATCTCTCGTGGAGTTCCGCACACAGCTCAGATCCGGCTCCTGATGGACGTCCAGCGGCGTAGGTACGCAGATGGCGATAAAATCCACATCCTTGATAAAGCTGAAATCCGATGTGGCGGACAACATTCCTTCTTCCACCAGACGTTTCAAGTCCTTATCTACCACATCTCCAATATAATTGTGCCCCTCGTTGACCAGCTTCACTTTGTGCGGCTGTTCATCGAAACCGATTGTCCTGAATCCGGCTTTCGCCTTCTCCACCGCCAGCGGCAGACCCACATAGCCCAGGCCGATCACACCGACTACGATCTCCTTTTTCGCGATTTTATCCAATAGTAATTGTTTCATGCCCATCTTTTATCTTCCTTTCCTGCCCATACAAGTGTTCAGAATCTCCAGATACTGTCCTGCCAGCAAAGAATAATTATATTTTTCACGGATCTCCCTGCGTCCTCGTTCACCCATTGCCCTGCGCTCTTCCTCCGGCATCTGATATATCCGTAAAAGCGCTTCCGCAAAAGCTTTCGGATCTCCGCACGGCGTCACTATTCCTCCGCCGGATTCCTCTACCACATTGACAGAGTTGCAGGCGAATACTGTAGGAACGCCGGAATACAGATAATCATTCAGCTTATTCAGACTCAGGCCCAGATCGTTCAACACCCGGTCGTCCTTCAGCGCCGCGATGCAGGCGCCCGCTTTGGAAAGTACGACCGCCACCTGATCCGGTTCAATCCGCCCGAAGATTTTAACATGGTCCAGTTTTTCTTTTCGAACCTTCTCTTCCATTTTCGCTCTCAGATGCCCGTCCCCGATAAAAGCAAAGTGGATCTGATCCTGTCCCATTTTCTTTAAATATGCCGCTGCGTCAATCATATCTAAAGGTCGTTCTGAGTCCACGAAACTCCCGGTGTATACCGCGCACCAGTTCTCTGTCAGATAATGTTCCATCTCTTCCGGGAGATGCACGTTGCCCGACGCCAGTATCTGGTCAATTCTCTCCGTATGATAACCGTTAGGGATCCAGAATACACGGTCTTTTTTCACATACGGAAACTGTTTCAGATATTGGTATCCAAACTCCATCGTCATCACAATGGCATCCGCCCTCCGATATGCCCGGCGCTCCAGCGCAGAGAACAAAAGGCATACCGGATGGTATTTGGACCATCCGTAGATCTCTATAAAAGACAGGGGCCAAAAATCCCGAATTTCACAGATAAACGGGATTTTACACTCTTTGGCAATCCTGCATGCGCTTTCCCAGGCAAACGGGTGCACAGAAGAACCGATTACTGCGTCCGGTTTTCCAAAGCGTTCATAAAATTTCTTCTCATATTTTCTCATCAGGCGGCTGTAATCCATCATATTCAGGATACGGGCGGCGCCATTGCCATGATAGGCAGGAGAAGTATGCAGCCAGACGTATGTTACGCCATCTGCCACCTTTTTTACAACTGCTTCTTTTTCATATAAATATGTCTCTCCCCGATGGCTGTAGCCGGACATAAAAACGACTACTTCCAAATCATTTTTCACAAACTCTTTCGCCAGTTCAAAGTGGCGGTCACCTTCCAGCCCGGAATGATGATTTAATATCCACAGCTTTTTCATCGTGCTACTTGCTCTTTCTGTTTTCTCGCTTCCCTTTCCTCTGCCAGATTAGACTCTACCACAGCGGTATCCACTGCTATCCCCTCTCTGGCAAATACCTTTGCCACAGTGCATATTATAATTTTCACATCACCAAGAAATGTAATATGCTCCGCATACTGCGCGTCTAATTCCAGCCGGTCGTCCCAGGCCAGCATATTTCTTCCATTCACCTGGGCAAGCCCGGTCAGCCCCGGCATAACGCTGTGCCGTTTCTTCTCCCGTTCTGTATAATACGGCAGATAACTGCAAAGAAGCGGCCTGGGGCCTACAATGCTCATATCACCTTTAAAAATATTAAACAGTTCAGGCAGTTCATCCAGGCTTGTCTTTCTCAAAAGACTTCCAAACGGTGTCAGACGTTTTTCATCCGGCAGCAGATTTCCATCTTTATCACATGTATTCGTCATAGTCCGGAACTTATACATTTTAAAAATCTTTTCATTTTTCCCTGGCCTCTCCTGGCAGAAAATAACCGGTTTCCCGAGCTTTACACGTACCAGTACCGCTGTCACAGCCAGCACCGGACTCAGTACCACTAACGCTCCTCCTGAAAGAACCACATCACAGGCCCGCTTCCCATATCTGGCGTATATTCCTGTTTTCACGGCGCAGTCTCCTCTTTGCGCATCATGATTTCATTATATTTCATCATGACCCATCCTTCCTCATATTCCCCGATCCGAGGAATATTTTCCTCTCCCTTAAGGTTTTGTACAATGTATGCCATATGATTTACCCCGCATTCATACGCATGGGGATAACCGCCGCCGAAACGGGGATTCACCTCCGATATATAATATTGTCCGTCACAGTCGAAGATATCAATGTCAATCTGCCCGGTGAATCCGCTCTCCTTTACAAATCGGCTGATCAATTCAAAGAGCTCAGAATCTTTAAAAGAGAGCCCTTTATCAGTCTCCCCGGCTCTCATCACCAGCTTCTTTTTTGTAAAAACAGAGATCGGTTCTTTACTAATCAGATCAATATAGCAATCCGCGCCAATCTCCTGTCCCTGCAGATACTCCTGGATCATCAATCCTTCAGAATGGGCAAACAAAAGCTCAACCGTCTCCCGGTCATATGCCTTTGAAATAGCAATGCTGGCGCTTCCACGCACCGGTTTCACAAACACCGGATAGGTAATAAATCCCTGATCCACATCTTTAAAAAAAGCATTCTGGTCTACATAACTCCTTGCACAGCGATAACCATGAGAAGACAGCCATTGATACATCTGCCACTTATCCAATGTTCTCTCGCACAATTCATAAGAAGACCCTATCACTCTGACTCCCAGCTCCCTGAACCGTTCCTCATTTTGGGCCAGCAAAGACAGCTCCGGATCAATCAGAGAAAAAACCCCGTTAATCTTCTCTTTCCGGCAAATATCCAGAATTACATCCAGATATCCGGGCTCCGTCATTCGGGGGACAATATAATACTTATCCGCCTCATAAAGAGCAGGCGCATTTGGGCTCATGTCTGTCGCAATCACCATGCCCTCACCGGCAAGTTCTCTTTTCATATACTGTATGATTTTGTTCCGGGTTCCACAACTGAGAATCAATACATTCATTCTTCCGTTCCCTGCACATATTCTTTTACGCCCCATCTGCGGCGTACACAGGTAATCCTTCCTTTATCCTCCAGATATACATCCGGGTAGTAACTGATAAACAGCGGAGACAGGCACATAGTATATGCCCCCACTTTTTCATATACGATCCGATCGCCGCACTGCAGTGCCGGCGCATCTGTCAACTGAAACAATCGATCGTCTTCCATACAGGTAAATCCTGATATAATCTGCGTCTTTACAATCCCTTCTCCTGACCTCATCGGCTCAACGTGATAAAAATAACTTTTTTTCCTCATCAAAGGATCCACATGGATCCTGCTGCCGTCTGTGATAACAAAACGATTTCTGTTAGTTTCCTTTACATCTGTCACCGTCGTTACATATTCAATCGGAGGGCAGATCAGAGAAGTCCCCGGCTCTACAATCAGACAGGTCCGTTTAGGATCAAAGCTTTTTCTCAATATCTCCGACATTACATTCAGATAATCGTCGTATTGAGGTTTATCTGGCAGTCCGCCAAAGTATCCTCCGCCTACATCTACATAATCCGGCTCTAATTTATACTCGTCGCATATTCTACACGCCGTCTCTGCTATCGCGCGATATATATTCAGGCTTCTGGTTTTAGAGCTACAATGCAGATGAAGTCCTGCAAACCTGATTCCAGGAAGCTTTTCCAACTCACCTACGACACGGCGAAGGCTCCCATTTTCATAGTTGAATCCAAAACGTCCGCCCTCTTCTCCACCGGATGCCTCTCCCGGACACATTGACTCCAGGTCGAAATTCACTCTCAGTCCCACATTTATGGTCTCTTCGGAATCCGCAGCCTCTTTCAACCATTCTATTTCCCTCTCTGCATCCAGATTGACAATATGTCCGGCTTTACATGCCCTTAAAAAACTTTCTTTCCCTTTTACCGGGCCATTATATATGATGTGTCTAAACCCCATATATTCCGCGAGCTCGTATTCGTCTTCCGACACAACTTCCGCATAACAGCCATGTGCTTTCATAAAGGAAAGTACCCACGGAAGCGAATTGGTCTTAAACGAATAACCGACCACAGAATTGGGCCAATGGCGTTTCAATGCCATATGCAGTCTGTCCATCTCTTCTTCAAGAATGCTTTGATGAATTAAATAATAAGGTGTTTTCATATATCCTCGTTTTCTATGCCCACAATCTGCGGATGATCCCGCAGACTCTCTCCAGATCTTCCTCCGTCATCTTGGTATCACTTGGCAGACATACTCCCCGGTTGAACAGTGTCTCCGCCACGCCGCCATGATCAATATAATCGCATCCCGCAAATACCGGCTGAAGATGCATGGGTTTCCACACCGGACGGCTCTCCACGTCTCCCTGCTCCAGCGCCACCATCACATCCAAAGGTTTCACCGGGCAGTCCTCCGCGATCTGTATAACAGAAAGCCAGCAGTTAGCCCGCTCGTTTTCATGCACAGGCATAAAGGAAATGCCTTCCAGATCTCCCAGATATTCCTGATAATACGCGAATATCTTCCGCTTCTGTTCGACCCTCTGCTCCAGCACCTTCATCTGTCCGCGGCCGATTCCGGCCAGGATATTGCTCATACGATAATTATAACCGATTTCTTTATGTTCATAATGGCGCGCCGGCTCCCTGGCCTGAGTCGCCCAGAAACGCACCTTCGCGATCCGTTCTTTCGCTTTTTCCTCCTCCAGATTGCAGACCAGCATACCTCCTCCGGAAGTGGTGATGATCTTGTTCCCATTAAAAGAAAAAGCCCCGTAATCTCCAAAAGTTCCCGTATACTTCCCATGATAAATGGTGCCAAGGCTCTCCGCCGCGTCCTCGATCACTGGCACGCCGTATCTCCCACAGATCTCCATGATCCGTTCCATATTGGCCGGATTGCCGTACAGATGCACCGGCATAACCGCCTTCGCATTCGGATACTTTTTCAGCGCATCTTCCAATGCCTCCGGAGACATGTCCCAGGTCTCATAATCGCTGTCCACAAATACAGGCACCGCTTTTTCATACGCCACCGGATTCACCGTGGCTGAAAACGTCAGATCCTGGCAGATCACCACATCCCCCTGCCGCACCCCTGCCGCTTTTAGCGCCAGATGGATCGCGGAGGTGCCGGAAGAAAGAGCCGCCGCATCAGAGGCTCCCACGTAAGAAGCCAGCTCCTTCTCAAATTCGTTCACATTTTTCCCAAGAGGAGCGATCCAGTTGGTATCAAACGCTTCTTTGATGTACTCCTGTTCATAGCCTTCTGCGCTCATGTGCGGAGAAGCCAGATAAATATGTGCCATATCTATGCCTCTTTTCCATTAATTCTTATTCATATGATAAGTGGGGACAACCTCCGTCACTTTCTCCTTGATCAGCGGGCTGTCCTCCCTGGACAACCGATCCAATTCCTCTAACTGTTGTATGAACAGCTCTTCGTCAAATTCTATGGGTTTTCCAATATGGATCAGTTCATTGGCGGTACTCTGCAGGCCTTCTTCGTCCATCAACAGCTCTTCATACAGCTTTTCTCCAGGACGGAGCCCGGTAAACTGGATATCAATATCTTCGTAGGGCTTGTACCCCGACAAACGGATCAGGTTTAACGCCAGATCCAGAATCTTCACCGGTTTTCCCATATCCAGTACAAAGATCTCCCCGCCTTTCGCAAAAGCACCTGCCTGTAATACCAGGGAGACCGCCTCCGGGATCGTCATGAAATAGCGGATAATATTGGGATCCGTCACCGTAACCGGACCTCCCTCTTCGATCTGTTTCTTGAACAGAGGAATCACGCTGCCGTTGCTCCCCAGCACATTTCCAAAGCGGACCGCCACGAATTCCGTTTTGGACCGGCCGTTCATCATCTGGATCACCATCTCGCAGATGCGTTTGGACGCCCCCATGATATTGGTAGGATTCACCGCCTTGTCTGTGGAAATCAGCACAAAACGCGATGTGCCGTACTTGTCAGCAGCCTGGGCAGTCTTGTATGTGCCAAATACGTTATTCTTAATCGCCTCGTTGGGACTGTCCTCCATTAAGGGCACATGTTTGTGAGCCGCCGCATGGTACACAATCTCAGGACGGTAAGTCTCAAACACACTGTTGATCCGATGCGTGTTTCTCACCGAGCCGATCAGCACGACCAGATCCAGTTCCGGATACTCATGCTTCAGTTCCTGCTGAATATCGTAAGCGTTGTTTTCATAAATGTCAAAGATAATCAACCGCTTGGGGTCATGTCTGGCGATCTGCCTGCACAATTCGCTTCCGATGGAGCCTCCGCCCCCCGTGACCAGCACGGTCTTTCCCGACACATATCCCATAATGCTGTCAATCTTGGTGTTAATGGGCTCTCTTCCCAGCAGGTCTTCGATCTCTACGTTCCTTAACTTGGAGACACTGACCTCTCCATTGGCCAGCTGATACAGTCCGGGCAGTACTTTCAGCTTGCAGCTGGTCTGACTGCAGATATCCAGAAGTTCCTGTATCTCGCTATGGGACGCCGAAGGGATCGCGATCATAATCTCATCGATGTCGTATTCTTCTGCAAGACGGCAGATATCGTTGCGGGTCCCCGCCACCGGCACTCCGCGCAGATACTTTCCCTGCTTACCCGGATCGTCATCCACCAGGCAGCATACATGCTGCTCGCTGAACCGGCTGTTCTGAAGCTCTTTCAGCAAGGTATTGCCCGCTTCCCCGGCGCCTACGATCATCGTATTCTTCTTCCCTGTATGGATCAAATCCTCTTTTTTCTGCTGGATATATCCCAGGATCCGGTACATGAACCGAAATATAGATATACCCAAAGTCAGAATAAAGAAATACATAAACGGATAACTTCTCGGATAGTCCAGATGCATCAGCCGCATGCCGGCTGCCTGCGTCACAGCCGATATCAGGCAGGCCACAATAATATTTACAAGGTCTGAAGCGCTGGCATATTTCCATATACCCTGGTACAGCCGGAAGGCATAGAAAGCCGCTATCGTAACAATTAAATTTATGGGAAGATAGCGGAAAATATTTTCGATAAATTCAATCGCCCGGGCTTCAAAGAACAGATTATAACGCACATAGATCGCCAGCGGACCGGATAACGTGATAATCAGAATATCCATCAGCACGAGCAAAAGGATCCGATAAATCATCTTTCTGCTTTTATGTCTAAACATGCCATGCTCCTAAACAGTTTTTGTACATATTCTGTAATAGTGTATCACCTTTGCCTTTATTTTACAAGTATTCAAAACAAATATAGCGTCCCCTCAAGGACGCTGTATTTTCCTTATATATTCTGGTATTTTCCAGGGTCTCTAAAAAGCTTTTCCCACTCTTCTCCTACCCTTTCAACCGAGAAATCCCTTGCCCTTACCGAGGCATTCTCTGACATTTCTTTACGCAGTTTCTCATCCTTCATCAGCCGTTCCACTGCATCCGCAAACTGTTCCAGGTTAAAATTGTCCACCAGATATCCGTTTTCCCCATCCCGGATGATTTCTGACGGTCCATCCGTCTTAAATGAGACTACCGGAAGACCGCATTCCATCGCTTCTGTCACCACCATGCCAAAACCTTCCCAGCGGGAAGTACACAGAAAAACTGAAGCCCTGGTATAATAATCTATCACATTCTTCTTCTCACCGAGCAGGTCCACATAGTTCGCCAGACTATATTCTGCGATCATTTTCCTGACCTCTTCCATACCGCTTCCTGCTCCCACTATCTCCAGCTTCCAGTCTGTATGCCCACGCTGATGAAATAATATATCTGCTATACGGATCAGAAAATCAAGTCCTTTTTGCTGCGTTTCCAGCCGACTGACAAACAGTAACTTCTTCTCACTGGTATCCGCCTTCTTTTCACTCGAAAAACTCAGCGGATTATATATATACTTTGCTTCTAAATCCATCCATCGTTTATATTCATCTTTATCCTGCCGGGTCAACGTCACCAGAGCGTCCAGTCTCTTCAGCACTTTTCCTGCAAGTTTTTGTTGGATATACGCGCTTTTCCCCGGAGTCTGGAAATAAATAGAAAAAGAATTGTGATGCCATCCTATTTTTTCTACATCTCTCATTTTTCCCGCCATAAGCCCTAAAAGAACAGAGCAAAAAGCTGTAGACGCAATCAGGCAGTCATACCCCTCTTTCTCCCATTTTTCTTGGAGTTCCCGGATGATTTTACCCGGATAATAAGCGTGCCGCGCCGCCCAGGCAGGCAGCACGAACTGATACTTTCTCGCCGCCGCCCGTACGGCTCCCCACGGGATCTGATTCTTTACTCTTTGAAAAATGTCTTCATAGACCACTCGAACCCGCCGGTCCAATTCATAATATGGCGGCATACTGCCATCTTCCAGCGCAATAATTATGACCTGATGTCTTCCTGCGAGATCATTCGCCAACAATGTCTGTACCCGCTGAAGTCCTCCACATACAGATAAAGAAGGGGTAATAAAACCTATCTTCAACTTTTCTTTCCCTTTCTACTTACTTTCTGCAGGAGCCTGTCCAGTGCCCATTTCATCAAGTCTCTCCCGTTGATCACGCCATACCCGTACTCCAGGAAACGAAGTCTTTCTTTGCTATCCGGCTTATAATCCGGTATTCTTTCACTTGTGTCATATAACGTAATATCTTCCCCGTCGATATGATTTATCACATTCAGCTCCATCGGCTTCATGCACATGGAGAACCGGCGAAGCAGACGGTATGGTCTTTTACAGCAAGTCAGCAAATATCTTCTGTAGGAAGCCTCCTGCTTCCTTCCCCAGAAGTCACAAGTCAGCTCATCCTCCGGGATATCCAGATACCTGCCCAGCCCGACCGGTTCTCCGTAGATATCATATTTAACTCCTTCTGTGAAATCAGGCATCCGGTATTCTTTTGTCCCATAAAACAGGACGGACTGGAAAGCGGAAGAAGCATGGTTAAAATGCTCCCCGGCGTCTCCAAAATTAGTCGTCAGAGAATCATAGCTGAACACATAATACTTCTCTTTTTCCGCCACATAAGTCTGGTAATATTTCGCCCAGGAAGTCTCCGGATAATGCAGAATCGTCTGCGGTACCTTGACACTTGCGGGCAGAACCTGGTTCTGTTCATACCAGTCCTTAAAATCTTTCCACATTCTTCTGTTCCATACCTGCCCCCAGGAAGAGGCAAACTGTTGAAAATACACATCATATCCCGTATGGAGAGGATAAAATGGATACGGACTTTCCAGAAGCTCTTTTCTGGTATTCAGCGATATACCGGCGATCTGCGGACAGTCCCCGTATTTTTCAAGAGCCTGCATGGCATAATTGTAATAATCCGGAGAAACATACAGATCATCTTCCAGAATCATCACCGCGCCATATTCTTCTGTAAGATCACCGCAGGAGATGATATGCTTCCGAAGGCCAAGACGTTCCGGTTGATATACCACTTTCTTTTTCCCATGTTTCCATTCAAACATCTTTGCAATATCAACCACTTCTTCGTTGCCGCTGTGATCTATGCTGATATGAAGAGGGACGTCTGTGTAGTTATAATCTGCCTTTGCAAGCGACTCCAGAATCCTTTTCAAGGAATCCGGTCGGTTATATCCTACTACAACAATCGCAATTGCACCCCTTTTCTTTTCCATTTTATATCTCACTTTCTGTTCTTCTTGTTTCTAGTGTTTTCTCTTTTATATATTCTGGTATCATTGTCAAAGCAAAAACGCTTACTGCTAGGGCTCTAAATGTATACCAATAGTGAATGTATGAATGATTCGCCATCGTCAAGTACCATAGAACAGGCATGCACGCGACCAGTCCCAACGGCAGCAATTCCATTCCTTTCACTTTCCTATGCTTTCTATATATAAAAACAATTATCCATACAATAACCAGCACCGCTAATGCAATTCCTATAAAATTAAAATAAATATATCCATTTCTCAACACCGCCATAACTCGGTTCAATTTTTCCTCGTAAGCCTGACCTGACATACGGAAAGTAACTACGCCTAGTGCAGAATCCAAAAGATTTTCCCCTGTCAATAAAGAACCGATAAGCCATTTTCCTGCCCACATAATACCATATCCAAATCCCCATGCAATTCCATTATTTATAATAAACTGCAGTTTTTTTCGATACTGTACCTCTTTATTCAGAATTAAACACATAACCATCGGCATTCCAAATGTAAAAAGAGGATATGTTAGGAAATCGAAATAGCTGGTGCACATTCCAACGATCTCAAAAAAATAAAGATAATGATTTTTCTTTACCCATTCTGAATTCTTTTTTACGACTAACAGAAGCGCTATGTTGCCTATGTAAAACACTGTGGAAAACTGTAGTGAATACGGAATTGCCATGGGAAACATACTGAAGACAGCCAGCAAATAAGCGATGACTCCTTTCCACATTTTCTTTCTTAACAATTCCAGAACAATCCAGATTATAATGCAAAGAATAAATACTCCATTTATCCCTCGAATCTGCATATAGTCAAAAAAAGACAGTAATGGCTTCAAAATCACCAGATATCCATGCCAATATCTGGCATATTCTGTATGTTCCTCAGTTTTTTCTCCTTTCAAATACAACGCCAGCGACTCCATCGGCGCATCTTCAACGCCAGAAGCGCGCGACACCCGCATTGCACGTTCCGGCAACGATCCATGATCTTCTCCATAAACCGCACTTCCTAACATAATCGCATCCGTATAATTATCCAGAGAACTTCCTTTATATCCTTCCAGGACAAATGGATTCTCTCCTTCCGCCATAAATGCTTCCAACGACTTTCTGACGTTCTCCTGCATTTGTTCAACAGGGAGCAGATATACTGCGCATATACACAATGTTCCAATAATCATTCCGGTCAGAAGTATCACCATCATCTTAATCACGCTGCGCATCAGTCTCCCCCTCTTTTTTGCAAAGCATTCCTAATACCAAAGCAAATGTAATCACTGTATTAAAAGAAAAGAATCGAAAATCAGGGCCGCATAGCAACAATGCCGTACCAAAATTATAGCATAGCACAGGAATCCATAAAAGAACCTTAGGAAGTTCTTTTTTTAGTCTGCTGACCCCGACCAGCAAAAGCAGCAGAATATAAAAACCTATATGCCAGCACCATGTCAGAACAAATGATCCATTCAAAGATACATCTCTTACAGCATCCAATACTGTTTGTAAAACCGCTACTCCTTCTGTCTCATATCCGTACGAATTCCCTTCCTGAACAGATACATTATATCCCCATTCCACGTGGTTTCCAAAGGGTTTCCACACCACTTCCGTCAATTTTACAACCGCACGGTATGCATAATATGGCGCGCTCTTCACGGCGTCCCATGTATAACGAATAATATTCGCCGCGCCTTCCTCTTCCATTACATCATTGGAAATATCATCCCCCATCCACTTTGCGCTATTCCAGCTGCCTTCTCTGTAATTTTCTTCCCAAAGTTCCTGATCCCCAATCCGGTATAAAAAATCTCTCGCTTCCGGGTCCAGTTTTTCCGGTTCATTTACCAATACGTTGGCCAACACAGTCATAGGAAGCCCCAGCATCTCCGCGCTGACCTGCGCGTGTGGCTGCACGTTTAACACGCGGTATACCGGGCCCTTTATAATTCCCATAAAAGCCACTGTCAGGACACCAGCAATCAAGCCATAGTATTTCAATTTTTTCCAGTACAGCACAGCGACCAGAAGCATAAGCGGAGCAACCAGCAGAACAGCGTTATGTCTCATTAAAGCGGCAAGCGCCCCAAAAACGGCGAAGCATACTGTGTTGCACCATTTTCTCAGCCACTGCCCATCAGAAAATAGTATCTGAAAAGTCTGTCCCGCCAGCACGATCGCAAAAATCGTCAATGCAGTGTCTTTCCAGCAAAACGAAAGCACAATAGAAGAAGAAGGTACAACTACTCCAAGGAAGCATACCAAAAAGCACCACCTTTTCCTGATACCCCAGCTCTCCAGAACCAGCCCAAGATACGCAACAGCAAGACTAATCCAGATCATCTGAACAAAATTCACAAAAGCCAGACTGTCGCAGATCAGAGAAGGAAGCCACAAAAAAAGCAGCGTGTGTATCGCAGGATGCCAGTCTACCAAAAATCCTTTGTCCACCTGGTACCATTGATTAAAAGTATCAATAATCAACCCTCCCGGATAATACGCCAAGTAATAAATTCCCAGAACAGTAAACGAAATCCCGAACAGCAGGAGACCAAATTTCCAGTTCTTTTTCGCCGCCTTAGAACGAATTATCAAAGAAAATTTTGACAACTTACCACAAATAATGTGTACTGCCGCGCCAAAAAGCAGCAGCCGCAAAGGCGCCGTCCAGGTCAGCGGTACTGTCTGCGTATAAAAATAGCTGATAAAATACAGATACAATGTCAGGAGAACCTCTCCTAATAAACACAGACTCATAGGTCATCCTCCCGTCACTTTTTTCTGATTTTTTTTGACGCATCATTTACAATGCAATATAAGTGCACACTCAGACAGCACAGCATAACCCGCAGCCGATTATATTGGGTAGCGGCTTTTCCAAGCAAAAATTTCTTATCTAAAAGTTTCCTGTATTCTTTTCGGTACATTCTCGCTTCGTATACCATATTCAAATAACTATTTACCAGCGCGTTTTTCATCCATCTGCAAAGTTCTTCATCCTGCTGATCCGCCAACTCATCCAACTCCTGCAATGTTTGAAACAAGTCTCGGATATTCTTTTCTTTATTTTTTGACGTACTGATTGATCCTTCCCGTATCACATAATGATACATCTGTTCCGGAATCTCCAGCACCCGTTCGGCCGACAATAAGGCTCTGGGCGTAAACTCCACATCCTCGTGGAGAATCCCCTCTTTAAAACATAAGGCATTTTCCTGTAAAAAAGCTCTCCGATACATATACAGGCAGGCTTCTGCGCTCAGATTCCTGTTTCGATAGCATTTCACCAGATAATCTCTCCCGTTCATTACCGTGATGATACAATCATCCTGCCTTCGCATAGGCACCTTTCTATCTCCATAATCTTCCGTTCCATTGAATACTACCGCATCAAGTTCGCCATAATCCCTGACCTTGTCCATAAGAACGCAGCAGGCGTCCGATTCCAGATAATCGTCTGAATCCAAAAACAGGATATAAGTTCCTCTCGCCCTCTGAAGGCCCGCGTTTCTTGCAGAAGAAAGTCCCCCGTTTTTTTTATGGATCACACTTATATTCGCAGCCTTTTTCGCCAGCTCATCACATATCAAACCGCTTCTGTCACTGCTCCCGTCGTCTACAAGCACAATCTCTATCGATTCCTCTTTTTGTTCCAAGACAGATTCCACACATATATTCAGATAATTTTCAACATTATACACCGGCACAACCACGGATATTTCAAACTGTTCCAACATATAACTACTTTCCCCCGCTCAGCCTTAAAAGGTCAACGTGCATCTTTTTTATTCTCATCTTACCGGTAATTATTTTTCCCATCCTGCACTCTGTCCATACTTTCGTCCAGACCGGATCGCGCAGGACCGCGCATATCTTTTCCTGCATCTCCGGCGAGCGGACTGTCCTTTGCCGGTCTTTGTATATTTTCAGAGTCAGATACAGCCGGTTCCAGAACAGCTGAAAATATAATCTTTTGTTCTCATTGTTCCAGACATTCATATCTTCCAAAAAGAGCCGCAGCTGTTGAAACATATATAACTGCAGATCAAAAAGATCCATCCGGAAACATCCGCTCAAACTCTCCTGACTGCCCTGGCGATAATAATACAGATCTTTTGAAGAGACATAATAATTCCGCGGCGCATATCTCAGATAATTTAAGTTAAAAATCATATCCTCCCCCAGGCTCATCCCTTCCGGGAAATAGATATGATGATGTCTCAGAATATCCAGACAGTAGATTTTATTGCATGGAGAATTCACATGTCCTGCACAAAAAAATTCCATAAAACGCGAAAGGGAATATGGCCGCTCTGTTGGTCCTGCCTGCTGCAGTTCATTTGTGAATTCCATCTCTGTCACTTCCCGGATCCGGCATACCGGCATACCGCCACCTTCCAGATGCTCATAATAGTATTCCAGCAGCTGCCGGTCTGCGCAATCATCAGAATCTACAAAAATCAGATATTCTCCTGAAGCCGCATCTATCCCCGCATTCCTCGCCGAAGAGACACCGCCGTTCCTTTTATAAATCACTTTCACACGGGAATCCTTCAACGCATATTTTTCACAGATCTGTCCGCTTTCATCCGATGAACCGTCATCCACCAGTATAATCTCAAAGGCAGGAACCGTCTGTGCAAGTAAAGAATCTATGCATTCGTTCAAATGCGCCGCCGCATTGTACACCGGAATCACAACACTAATCATATCATTACCACGCTTTTCCCCAGCTCATGCTGTCGATCTTCCATCCATTCTTATAGATCAACTCCAGATTAATCACGAAATAGCTTCCATCATAGCTGAATCCTATCTGATAGACGCTTTTCCCATCTTTTTCTTCTAAAAATTGAGGATCACCAAAACTTGCAAAAATCATGTTGGATATTCGCAGTTGCGACATGAGATAATCCGGTTCATCTGACAGATGCCGGTATATCCACGCCAGTTCATTTTCATCATGCAGAAATATATCATAGTAGAATTTCTGAATTGTCTTTGCAGTCTCTCCCTGCTTTTTTACCACGTCCCTGTCCAGCACATCAGGGTCTATGGAATCATACAAATTAAAATATGACATTGCCGACCGAAGATCGCCTCTCTGCAGATACAGGGCAAAATCATGCACCAGCTTTTCCGGTGTTTCTTCCGAATCGTCATTCACTATATAGCAGTTTGCCGGCAGAATATCTTCTTCCTGATCACTATAGTCCCATGGGTCCCGTCCTTCCGGAGACCAGCTGGTTTCCCTTATATCCGGTCCAGGAATCTCATATCGATCCAGAGTAGTAAAAAGGATCACTTTCCAGAAGCGTTTGTACTGCGCAAGGGAAAAATGGATTTCTTTCGGTTCTCCATCTATTGTCACATAGGCGATCACTTCTTCCACATTTCTGCATCCCAGGATCTCACAGATCTTATTCCTCGTCTGATAATACATCCCGTCAGGATTTTCCGGCACATCCTTCACTATATCATAAAGCACCAATTCATGACCATCTAAAGCCTGTCCGGCAAACTGCTCCAGCAAGCTTATATACTCTGACGCCATTCTCGCTTCTGTTATATAAATATATGTTTCATCATCATAATCCGCAGAAGGTATCATCTCCGCATAGGAAAATTCATCCATTTCTTTCAGATAGGCGATCAGGGAAAAGTATTCAGCCACCTCTTCCACCGCGCAGCCCCGCACCGCGAGATCATAGTCTCCCTGCTGCATCTGACGAATCACATACGCTACCACATCTTCCGGTTCTTCGTACCCGTCCAGTGTCTGTTCTCTGGCTGTCTCCGGCCCGTAAACAGGATCCGGCCCTTCAGGAACTACCGCAACCGCCTGATATCCTCCCAAAAAAACAACCAGCAGTACTGTTAAAGCGGCGCCGATCCAGACAGGCCAATCAATTCTTTTCATCACTTTTCCTCCTGCTTTTTGTTCTCTCCTTCGTATCCGCAAATACCGCAAGCAAAAACGGGCAATAGATCAGTTGGAAAATGTTGGCCTCGATTACGCCGTTGATAGAAACAAATACCAGAATCCATAAAAAGTCCCACTGTTTCTCTGCCCTTGCCCTGCAGCAGAGAAACAGCAGCATCAATAAGATCAGGGCCAATATCACCAGACCATACTGAAGAGAGAACTGCATATATGCACTGTCAAGGAAAAAATACTGTGTTGGCTGCGTCGTCGTTCCTCCGCTTCCAATCATACGAATATTCCTTCCCCAAGCAGAAAAACCAAACAAATCCACGCCTTTTTTGGCAAGAGCCAAACGATTCGTAATGAATTGGTTCAAAAATACCAACAAAGAGTTTTTCTCTGTATAAAGTACCGATAACACATTTATTCCTCCCGCACAGAGGACCGGCGCCAGAGCCAGTATCCCGGAACAAACCGGATTTATGCGGTAGATCCGCCCCTTTCTTCTGCAATACACTCTATACAACACACAGCAACACATAACAAACGCCAGCAACAACAGCGATATACTGGTAAAACGCGCTTCACAGAATACATACACAAAAACACCGAAAAATGCTGAGATAATCGGATCTGCTATCGTCAGTTTTTCCGCTCTCAAATACCAGAAACACAAAACGAGAAAATATATATGCGCCGCAAAAGATGTAGGATAGCCAAAACCAAACGCAATCCGGATATTCCTTCCGGCCTGCTGATACACCAGGTTTTCGATCAGACCGGCCTGGGATCCCGCTGCCACTCCTACCGTAACAAGCAAAGAGACCGCGAAAAATACTTTCACAATTTTACGGAAAGATATCCCTCTGGCTCCCAATATCATAAGTACCATAAACAAAATATTATCATAACCATTGATGCCAGCCGCATGCCGCGCACATATCAGAAGCAGCACTCCGGCCGTCCACTCTCTCCAGTCATATTTTCTGCTTATTAAAAATCTGAGAATCACCAGCCAAAACAGAATATACTGTGGTTCCATCAAAATTAACCGATACAGTTCATGCAGAAGCGGCTGCTCTGCAAAGAGAGTATCCCATACTATGTCAATCTGTGTTGCGCACAGGGTATCATACGCAACCAAAAGCGCAAGCAACACCAGATATACAACTTCCAATATGTCCGCTGCCTTTTCTCTGACCTTTCTGATCCCATTCAAGTATTTTTCAAACACGCCGCTGCTCCTTAAATCATACTAAAATCGCCATGATGTACCGCTGTACATCATGGCGACACCATTTTATATTATAGACAAACTTCTCCCCAAGCGCAACACTCTGCACCTTTATTTCTTTTTTATTTATAATTCTTATAGCTTACATTCCGGTCCACATTTCCGGAGATACCACTCACGCTTCCGCTGCTGGTATACTGCCACATGGTCAGATTTCCCGGTCCGTTATACCCCGG
Organism: uncultured Lachnoclostridium sp.; assembly: GCA_944376715.1. Classification (GTDB taxonomy): domain Bacteria; phylum Bacillota; class Clostridia; order Lachnospirales; family Lachnospiraceae; genus Hominiventricola. The sequence continues at coordinate 184,930 of CALWDO010000001.1, forward strand.
GCCCTGTTCCAGACTTCTCCATCTGGCCAGCCAGATGTCCACGCCTTCCAGGGCTTCCGGCTCAATGTAATTTTCCAGCCATGTCTTATTGGCATACAGCGCGAATTTGTAGCCTGCCCGTTCTACGATCTTCTTATACTCCTGTATGATCTCCGTCCGTTTCTCCCGGGTTGTATTATTCAGCACCGAGGAGTCTTCCAGATCCAGCACGATCGGATATTCCAGATATCTTCCGCCCAGCGCATCCACGATCTCTGTCGCCTCCTGGCGGGCGCCCGACTTCGTATAAGCATAGGTATACCGGTAAACGCCGACCTTAATCCCTGCTGCCCTTGCATGCTGGTAATTATACTCAAAATATGAGTCTTTATCCAGATTCGACGTCCGCTTTCCGGTCAGGATCCGGATCATGGCAAAATCGATGCCGCCGTCCGCCACTTCATCCCAATCTATCCTTCCCTGGTAACTTGACACATCGACTCCGTAGTACATATTTTTTTCTGCCGAAGGCTTCGACGGCTGAGCGACCTGCTTCGGAGGCTTCGTCGTCTGGCCTGTCGGTCCCAGAGTATTGGTCTGATAGATCCCGGCAATCGCATACACCTTATAGTAATAAGTGGTTCCCGCCTGGAGCCCCTTATCCGTATAAGAAGTCTTCTTCGCCCTGCTGATCTCCACGTAGTCGCCGTCCGCGCTGTCTGACCTCATCAGCACATACGCCTGCGCGCCGCTGACGCTCTTCCAGGAGATTTTCAGCTGATTGGTCCCCGTCTTCACTTTCAGGTTCTTCAGTTCTCCCAATACCGGTCTCCCTGAAGTCACGTTGGAGTATTCCCCATAAAAATAATCCCTGGTTGCCCGGACTTTATAATAGTAGGTAACGCCCGTCGTCAGTTTTTTATGTGTATAGCTGGTCCCTCCCTGTGTCTTCAGAAGCTGATAAGGGCCATCCGGCGATGTCGCATAATAGATCTCATATTTTTTGGTATTCTTTACTTTGCTCCATTTGATGGTTACACTATTGTATTTCGTTTTGGACACATATACCGTCGGCGTGCCTGTGAGCACTGTCCGGCCGGACACGGCAGCGCAATAATCGCTGTAATATTTTACTTTTCCTATCTTCTCATAGGTACGGATCTTGAAGTAATAGGTCTGCCCGCATTTTGCTTTTGTAAATTTATATGTAGTACTTTTTGTAGTCTTTGCCTTTTTATAGCCGCTGTCCGGAGATGTAGAATAATATACCTCATAAGTCTTCGCATCCCCTGATGCGTTCCAGCTCAACTGAAGGGTATTGTATTTCGTCATCTGGACATACAGCCCCGTCACCTGGCTCAACTTGACAGTTCCGCTCCCCGCTGACGAGTAACCAGAATACACCGTCTTCCCGGCTGCCGTACGATACGCACGAATCTGGTAATAGTAAGTACTCTCAATCGTAAGCCCCGTGTCACGATACTGTACTTCCCCACCGGACAGATTAGCAACCAAAGTATAGCCGTTTCCGGAAGACGACGAACGGTATACCTCATATCCATTGGCCCCTTCCACCGCATCCCAGGACACAGCCAGTGACTGCATGTCTGAAGCAGACACGCTCACTGCCGAAGGCGTATCCAAAGCCGTCTGTACCGACTGTTCTCCCGAATAGTCTCCATAAAATGTCTGACTGCCTAACTGTTTTACCGGGCGGATTCGGTATGTATACGTAATCCCCGGTTCAACGGTATCTGTATAGGACGCAGTACCTGCCCGGATATCCGCGATCTTGGCATAAGCCCCATTGTCGGCTTTCCGCTCAATCTCATACCCTGCCGAAGCATCTGCAGCCTGCCAGGTGAGTTGAACCTGATTCCACGCCTCAGATACGGCTGTCAGTGAGACAGCTTCCAATACCGGCACTTCCGTTCTCGCTTCTACTACCCCGGTATAGCCGGAATACGCTGCCGCATCTCTCTGTTTCTGTCTCACAGCGCGCACACGATAAGTGTAAGAAGCGTCATATTCCAGGCCCTCATGAAGATAGGAAGTCTCCCTCGCAGTTCCCAGCAAAGTATACTCACCGGTCACGGCATCCTGCACTTCTACTTCATAACCGGTGGCGCCCTCTACGCTGTCCCAGGACAGTTCCACCGCATTCCCGGCGCCGGAGGCCTGGAGATTCGCCGGGGCGTCTGCTTCCGCATGAATCTCGACAGTTTCTGAAAGGCCGCTCCGATAGGTTCGGATACCATCCGAGTAAACTGCCGCCACCTGATAGACGTAGTCTGTTCCGTACAGTACGCCTTCATCCTGCCAGGACAGCGTCCCGCTGCCGTCTTCCGTCCGGTAAACAGGTTCTTCCGGAACTGCCGCTGCGGAATCATCTTCCGTCTTCTCAGTTCTGTATATCTCATACGCGTCCGCGCCTTCCACGGCGCTCCAGTTCAAAGACACACCCGTGAAATCATGCACTTCCGCAGATACTTCCGGAACGTCCAGAACCAGATAACTGAACGTCAGCGTCTGTACAATCTGTCGCTGCGCATCCTCCGTCTCCGGATTCTCCACATCTCCTGTATCTTCTATAATATATGCATAAGATACCTGCGGGCGCAGACAGGAGGTGTCATATTCCGGATCCCAGATCATATATTCCAGCAGATCCTTGACCACATCCAGACTCAACGCTTCTGACGCCACATCCACAGACTCCGTACTCCGGTCTATCCATGTCTGCGTCAGTACCGCTGTCAATTCTTCATATCCGGAAGAATCAAATGTATTTTCTGCCTGCACATCGAAAGACAGTTTAAGTTCACCTGTCTGGATTGCCGGCTGCAGTTCCTGCAACAGCATGCCATTATCTGCACCGGCAGTCGGCAGACTGTTTGAAATATTCGGAGCGAAAGTATCCACAGGAATATCCTGCTGTGTCTCTCCATCCTCTTTTTCAGGAGCTTTGCTTGAAGCATTTTCATCAATTCCAGCATCCGGGCCGTCGGCTCCGCTGTCATCTACAGGTATGTCCTGGCCGCCGGTTTCGCTGTCGTCTACAGGTATGTCCTGGCCGTCGGTTCCGCTGCCATCTGCCGCTGCGTCCTGACCGCCTGTCTCGCCGTCATCTGTCTGCAAACTTACTCCGTCTGTAACTGCCGCGGCCTGCAAAGGCGTTTCAAAAAGCATCGTACACGCCAGCGCGCAGGATAAGATTCTCAATACTGTCTTTCTCTTCATCGTTCTCCCCGTTTCTTATCGCTTTTAGTTCAAATGTACCACAACGATATCGCTTTCATTATATACAAAGATAACATAAAATACAAGGATGCAAAAAATGGTCTCCGGCTCAGTTTCCCAAATCATAAACTATACTATCTATAGGAATGAATCCTTGAATCGCACTATCTGCAGTTTCATCAAGCGAAGCAGGGCCGCATCTAATCATTCCTACTACTTCATGTGACAAATTTAAAACTGCACCTCCGCTTGCACCATGTACAATTCTTCCAGAAATTGTATAAATTCGTTGTCCCAAAAAAATGCGTTCTCCAATTATATTTACAGTCTGTACTTCCGGAGAATTTCCAGAACAATAATCCGGGTAGCTAATCACTATAACTTCACTTCCTATAGTCAATTCTTTAGAAGTTCCTAATTTTAGAGCCTCTTCGCTGGCCTTACCAAATGCGTAGCATGCATAATCTATACTTTCATTTTCTTTTACCAGATTTATGCCACAAGAGATGCTGCATTTTTTTTCGCCTTTATATGTTTTCACATCGAATATTTCTCCGTTTTCCGTTACATGATAATTCGTCAACAAACCAATCCCTTGTAATATAAATCCGCTGCCCTGTACTAGTTGCTTGTCCGTAGCAGACTCTAATATAAATATAGAATTTTCTATTTTATCCAAAAAACTTGGTTTTTCTTCTATATGAAAAATCTCTTCGTCAAAAATTTCATTTATTTCTCTGACATATTTTAGAAAGACTTGATCATCTTTTCCTCTTACATATTTTACATACCCCAATTTCCCTTTTAAAACCTTTTTAAACCAGACTGCAACCTTTTCTTTATCTTCATCTGATTCATTTCCAATCAACTCTATAATTGATTTATTTTTACAATTTCCTCTTTCTATATAATCCTTTGCCGCCTCATATACCCCATCTTTTTTACAATGGTGAAGTATCGCCCTAATCTTTTTAATATACCCTCTTCTTATGTTAACAAACTGATTAACAACCAATCCTGTTACTTCTTGACGTTTTCTATAATCAAATATTCGTATCTTGTGTGTATTAACTACAAAATTTTCATTTATTAATATTTCTTTTAACTCTTTTCCAACATGTATTCCTTCTTCATCAGTATAAGCAATTCCAACCGGAAATTCATTTTTATATGAAGAAAAAGAAATATCATCTGCATATCGTGTATATTGCAGCTTGTATTTATGAGCCAATTTAGTTAATTGTGTATCTAGTGGTGAACATACCATATTGCTTAAAACTGGAGAAGTAGGTGCTCCTTGTGGTAATTTCCCATTACAACAAGCTAATTGAGCTATGACTAACGCAGCTTCTGCTCCTATATTATATGGCGGATTCATCAACATTCCACGAACTCGTCCAAAATGAATTTGATCAAAAAAATTTTCCAGATCTATATTAAACACATATTTTTTCCCTACATGATTTTCAGCATTAGTCACTATATTTTTTTCGATAGCGAAACCATGTACAGCAGGTTTAACCTTATATACACAATTGAGAATATGTGCCATTTTCCTTTGAATATTTTTTAACCTTTTATCAGGTGCACTTATATGTCTGTCATCGCCATTTTTCTTTTTTATTATAAATTCCGAATACATATTATCGGGTTTAACAGCATATAAAAAATATCTTAAACTTTTATCTCCTATTCCTAATAATTCTGCAACATCCTCTCGAGTTTGCAGTTTTAAGAATTTATCTTTTATTTCTTTAGTATCGTACATCATATTCCTCAATAAAAAATAGGAGAATTCTACCTTATCCATCTTCAGAGTATTCTCTGAATATGTGTCTGAAAGGATGTCAGTGGCGGATATCCGTCTGACATTGTCATACATCACTGCGGTAACACTAGCGAAAATAAATTCTCCTATTTATCATATACTAACATATTACTCTTTAATTTGGCAATCATTATTAATCTTGAGTCCCCGAAAAATCATCCTTGGTTTATGCGACTTCAATCTGTAGCTTCATGCCATCATCACCATACATTCCTTTTCATAAAATGCAATGCCATACTTGACAATCTTCTTCATATTACGGCGTCTCAGTCCTTCCGCATATTTTCTGTCCTCGATCTGTTTTAGTGCACGTGCGCATACATTTTTCAGATTCCCATTATCTGCATACTTTAACTCGATCACAATCCCTATCTGATCCGGGGTACTGATGGAGATATCACTATAGCCTGATCCAGTCTCCGCATTCGACTGGATCAGCCAACTCCCTTGACTCCGTAAAAGTCCGAGCAGCATCCCATGGTAAAAATTCTCTTTCATATTTGCCCGTACTGCCGTATCCCCTATACTGATGGAGTCCCACAGATAATCATTAAGCATTTTCTGAATCGTGAATACATCTTCGTCCGGGAATGCCCTACAGAATTTGTTAATTCTTTCTGAATCCGACAATGTCGTTTCCTCAAACCAGTCTTTTACCAGATCAGCAAACAGTTCCTTTACCTCCCGGTTCGGAAGGGCCAGTTTCATCTGTCTTCCGGGAAGACAGCCGCGCCGGGTCAGATAACCTGTAGAATACAGGACGCTCCAGATATTATCAATAGAATCCTCCACATCCCGATACGTCAATTCCTGTCGGATTACCTTTATGATGGTTTCGCCGTTGATCAACCGCTCGATTTCATTTTTCGTGGTCTGATCCGCTTTCTTCAGCAAACTGCGTACAAGATCATTCCCGCTGGTATTTGCCCAGTAATTTTCCGGTTCAGCGGTCTTGTCTTTCAGTAGAATCTGGACATATTTTATGACGTCCCAGGGACAATAAACGGATACATTTCCGAACTGATATCCGTCATACCAATCACGTATTGTATCATGAAAATCTTCTAATTCATAATACCTCAAGAGTTCTGCCACATCATTTTCTGTAAAACCAAAACTATCACAGAAATAAGGATCCGATACTGTCATCACATTCAGATTATTAAGACCTGTGAAAATACTCTCCTTGGAAATTCTCAGACAGCCGGTCAGAACCGCAAAATACAGGTTTTCATTAGTTTTCAATGCATTACTGAGCATATTGCGTATGAGAGTTACCATCTCCTCATAGTACCCTGCCTGGAAAGCCTTATCCAGCGGAACATCATACTCATCGATCAGCAAGATGACTTTCTGACCGTAGTATCTTTTCAGAAGTTCCGATAAGATACGCAGACTGTCAATAAGAGTATCGTCCGTCATAAGATATGCGCCGTCTCTGACTGATGTCAATCCATTGAATAACTCTTTTTCACCCTGTGTAAGCTGATTGCCTGTTGATAAAAAGTCAAAGCGACGCGCCTCATTTCCGATTACCCGGCGCAATGCTGAGGATGCCATCTGAAAATTCGTCCCATCCACACTTTTCAGACTGATAGAAATCACAGGAAACCTTCCCATATATTCTTCGCATAGTTCCTTTTCCCTCATAATCTTCAGGCCTTCAAACAACGCCGGATCAGAACCGATTTCAAAAAAACATTTTAACATACTCATGTTCAGAGACTTTCCAAAACGCCTCGGCCGAGTAAATAGATTCACCTCACCCCAGTTCTGCAAAAGTTCTTTAATAAATAAAGTTTTATCCGCATAATAAAAACCATTCGTTCTGATTTTCTCGAATCCGTCAATACCGATGGGGAGCTTCTTCTTCACCTTCACTACACTTCTTTCCATTTTTACCTTAAAATTTATGGGAAGCCTGCTGCGCATTCTTCCCATAACTTCAATTTAATTTCCAGCGAATTCTTTTTCTATAGTTTTATATAAATGTTTTATATTTTTGATACACTCTATAGTATCCTCTCTATCTTCATCATTTCCGGCAACCAGATTATAGCAGCGCGACTTTCTAATGATTTCAACCACCAGTTTTTCTAAACGCGCTATTTCTGCCGCATTGCTGCATACCTTTCCGTCCGCTTTTTTCTTAGTATCCATACTATCCATATCTGTCGTTTTATCAGCCTGTATATATTCATATATTCCGCGTCCAGTCCTTTTTATATTGGGGTCTTTTTTTAATAATTGACCCATTACAATACCTGCAGCATTACTTTTAGGATCTAACTCTATTCCTCTGTTTGCCGATTCTTTTTTGATATCCTCCAATGTACAGTTTCCATTTGCTTTCAACAAATCATATGCTACGTTACGGATTTCGCTGCTTTTTGACATATCTTGCTCCTTCTAAATATTTATATTTTATACTATATCAAATATAATTTTACAATTCAACCCAAGTATTATATATTGCCAATTACTAGCCGGAATGTGTGTTTCTTCCCCATCTCTTCCTTGCGAAACGGACCTACAGATGTTAAAATTCAACTACTCCATGGTCTTTTTTAATACTCTCGAAATCATCTTCTGTCCCAACTCTCCCCGGAATTATCTTATATCATAAACTGAACAAGAAAGCGAGGTTACTATGAAGAAATATAATGTCAGGCTGATCCCTCCTACACGATGCACATCAGACAAACATGTGCCATCAGGCAACCGCACCTTACTGCAGGTCGCGGCATATTGCCGTGTTTCTACAGGAGATGAAAATCAGCAGTCTTCTTATGAAACTCAGAAAAGCTATTACTCGGAACTCATCAACAATACGCCAGGATGGACTCTGGCGGGCATCTACGCGGATGAGGCGATTTCCGGTACGTCCCGGGCCAAACGGAAACAGTTTAATCAGATGATCGAAGACGCCAAAAGCGGCAAAATAGATTTCATCATCACCAAATCCATCAGCCGGTTTGCGCGGAATACGGTGGATACGCTGGACTGTGTCCGGCTGCTCCGCCAGCTGGCCCCGCCGGTCGGCATTTATTTTGAAAAAGAAAATATTAATACCTTAGATGCCACCGGCGAATTATTTTTGACTATTTTATCCGCGCTTGCACAGGAAGAAAGCCGCTCCATCTCCGACAATATCCGCTGGGCCATACAGAAAAAGTTTCAGAGAGGCGAACCTATTATCAATCTGAATCGTTTTCTGGGATATGATCAGGGTCCCAACGGGGAATGGATCATCAATCCTGAACAGGCAGAAATCATCCAATATATTTTTCAACAGTTTATCTCCGGAAAAAGCGCTAACAAGATCGCAAAAGAGTTGAACCATACAGGGCAAAAGACACTGCAGGGATGTATCTGGCGGGCGGATGCAATCCTACGCATATTACGAAACGAAAAATATATCGGCGACTGTGAATGTCAAAAAACCATCACCAAAGACTATCTGACCCACAGATCCTCAAAGAACAATGGCGAGGCCCCCCGCTATTATGTGAATAACCATCATACTGGAATCATCGATCGTCTGACCTGGAACAAAGCTCAGGCAATCCTGGCCGATAATCATACGCAGACAGACCATCGCCGCGGTCCCAAGGCATCCGTCTTTTACAATCTTATCTGCGGAGAAAGAAACGAGACGAACATCCGCCTCCAAAAGTATCATCGATTCATCTATAACAACATCGCCCGTGGGGATCCGATCCATGGCCGCTGCCGCCTCTCCTATCCTGTATGGCGATGCAGGAATAAACTCTGTCTTTCCAACACCATCTACGAATACGCTCTGGAACAGAGTTTTATGGAAATGCTCTATAAGCTGAAACGCGATTATACCGCACATGGAGAATCCAGCAGGATCACGATGCTTTTTCAAAACATCTGTCTGGATAATTACTCAAAATCAGAATCAGATGTCATAAGAGCCAACTATGAATTTTTTCTTCACTGTCTCCTGGCTCTCCCCGATACCAACATATCCGGAATAAAACTGAATATCTGTGGACTGGATACTGTGAATAGCGATTCTCATAATATGACTCTTCACAGCGGCGAAGCCAACAGTCAAACTCTATATGACGCACCGGATTATCTTTCCTTTGACGCGTGTATCTACAAAGCCTTCATACAGGAAGGCGTCGTCTGCGGCGATGAAATTACCTATACTACAAACTTCGGGATAAAACTTAACTGCCGCGGCAACAGTCGGACCCTGGACGATTTCCTGGGATTCCGAAAAGTAAACAACGATGGAAGTCTCGCACTCATCGCCCAAAGATGGCAAATACCCGGAATAAGACTGCATTCCCTGCAGAAATGACTCCATTCATACGGCTATAGAAAAGCGTTCTGCCAAGTCCATTGGGCTTCGCAGAACGCCCTGTTCTATTATGACTGCTATTTGCCTTTTTTATGCCATTGCGACCATACATTCTTTCCCGCAGAAAGCAATTCCGTATTTGATGATCCGTTTCATGCCAAGGCGCTTTAACCCCTCTGCGTATTTCTTTTCTTCGATCTGCTTTAATGCTTCACCGCATGCCGTCTCCAGGTTCCTGTCATCCGCATACTTCAGTTCGATCACGATCCCTATCCGTTCCGGTGTCTGGATGGAAATGTCACTGTAGCCCTCCCCTGTCTCCGCATTCGACCTTACGATCCAGCTATCCTGACTTTGCAGAAGACCTAACAGCATCCCATGATAGAAGTTTTCTTTCATATTCCTTCGTACCGCTGTATCCCTCACGCTGATGGAATCCCACAGATAACCGCTCAGCATCTCCTGAACCGTGGTCGTATCTCCAGCCGAGAACGCTGAACAGAACTTGTTGATCTTTGCAGAGTCTGCCTGAGTCGTTTCTTCAAACCAATTCTTTACCAAGTCAATAACCAGGTCCCTTACTTCCTGGTTCGGAAATGCCAGCTCCATCTGCTTTCCGGGCAGCTTTCCGCGGCAGGTCAGATATCCGGTGGAGTAAAGCACGCTCCAAATATTATCAATGGAATCCTCCACATCTCTGTATGTCAGTTCCTGACGGATCACCTTTGTAATGGTTTCTCCGTTAATCAGACGCTCAACATCGTTTCGCGTCGTCTGGTTTGCCTTCTTCAACAGGCGGCGAATCAAGTCATTTCCGCTGGTATTCGCCCAGTAATTTTCCGGCTCAGCCTCCGGGTCTGCCAGCAGCTCGTCACAATAGTTGATCACATCCCATGGGCAATACACATCCGTATTTCCAAACCGGTATCCATCATACCAATCCCGGATTACATCCTTATAGGAGTACAGGCCATAGAACTTAAGCATCTCATCCACATCCATGTTGGTAAAGCCAAAGTACTCATCATACCTGGGATCCGAGATCGTATGTACCTTCAGGTTGTTTAGCCCCGTGAAGATACTTTCTTTAAAAATGCGCAGGCATCCCGTGAGAACAGCAAAATACAGGCTGCCATTTGTCTTCAAAGCGTTGCCAAGCAGATTTCGGATAAGACTTACCATCTCATCATAGTACCCTGCCTGAAATGCCTTATCCAGCGGGACATCGTACTCATCAATCAACAAGATGACTTTCTGACCGTAATGCTGGGCCAACAGTTGGGAAAGTGTATTCAGGCTGTCAACCAGTGTGGCATCCGACATAGCGTAACTTGCGTCACTTTTGCTGTCTACATTGATGAGGCGCTCATAAGCTGTTTTATCTTTCTCGTCGAGGAAGCAGCTTTCACGCAGAAACCGGAAACGCTTAGACTCTTTGCCTATCACTGTCCGCAGGGCATCCGATGCCATTTTGAAATTCAATCCATCTACACTCTTAAGACTGATAGAAATCACAGGGAATTTCCCCATGTATTCCTCACACAGAGCCTTCTCCTGCATAATTTTTAAACCCTCAAACAGTGCCGGATCGCTTCCGATCTCAAAAAAGCATTTTAACATGCTCATGTTCAAAGATTTGCCGAAACGCCTGGGACGGGTAAACAGATTCACTTCGCCCCAGTTTTGCAGAAGTTCTTTAATGAATAATGTCTTATCCGCATAGTAAAAATCATTCGTCCTGATTTTTTCGAATCTATCAATTCCAATAGGAAGCTTTTTTCTCACGATCCCTGCACTCCTTCCAACAACCAACGGCATGGAACATGCCAGCAGACTTGCCCCAATATGTCTGCTTTGATATTGCCATTAAGACCAATCGTTTTCAAGGTATCTGAATATGTCCACACAAGTAAAACACCAACTGTGTACTGTCATTCTATTATGACATACTTGCTGAGCCGGCCACTGCCATCTGCCTTTAAATAACCCTCTTCACAAAGTTCCTTCAGGATTTTAAATGCCTTGGTGGAGCCAACGTCAAGCAGTTTCTCTGTTTCCTTTCGTGTGACCTCACCTTTTTCTTTTGCGTAAGAAAGAAGCAGTTCTTTTTGAATTTCCATATCCCGTCTTTGGCGTGAACCTTCTTTTCCTTTGGAAGTTGTGATGTTGTCCAGCACAGTATTATCTTCATTACGATTTGGCAATGTAACCCGAAATACTCCTTTTGCCGTTTCAAACTCCGGCTTTTTCCCTGATTCCGCATACGCCCTTTGGATCTTTTCTATCCCTGTGCCGTAGCTTTCAATCAACCGCATCCGGTACAGCACAGCAGCCAGGTTTGGATTCCTTGACCGTGACACCCCGAGAAAGATCGATTCAAGTTCCAGGCCCTGAATCAATCCGCCAAGGGAAACAAACTCTATCCGGTCATCATAAATGTTAATAAGATTACTTCCACCAACGGAATAATCCCGGTGCGTAATGCTGTTCAGAAGAGCTTCTCTGACCGCTTCTTCCGGGTAATCACGCCTGTCAGTTCTGTTCAATCCGGTGAAGAAGGCTTTTGTCTTATTATTCAAATCAAGAAACTGGTATACATCCTCTAACTGTCTAAGTATCGATCCAAAAAACTCTTTCCTGTCTCGGAAGATCGCCTTATCCGCCCCCTGGAATAAAGCAACCTTTGTAGTTGTTTCACATTGATCAGACAAGAGATATGCAAGATTTGTATATAACCCGTCATCACCAATCAATTTCATCGTCAACATTTGCGGCTTTCCAAACTCCATATCCCTAATCCGCATCTCCTTTGACAATGTCTCAAAAGTAAGATTCTGGTTCAGACTTCTTGTACTTTCAAATGTGCGTCCACTATTTGCAATGATCATCTCGCGGATTCCCTCATCCGTCATCGGCTGGGATGAACTTCCCTTACGGACATATACTCCCCCAGGCTTCAAGCCCTTTTCTCGGATATAGTAAGGACGGTTGGTTCCTGTAGATACTTTTATCTCAACAACCCTCTTCCTGTCCAATTCAATTGTACGGATAGCCACGAAAGGCATGACATCCGGAGCAATGGAATCTTTCAGGGAATTCGCTGCCTGAAGCATAATCCCATCCGGATCCTCTATACCGACGACCGTACCGTCCTTCCGTACACCGATCAGTATAATGCCCCCATCTGCATTGGCAAAAGCTATTACTTCCTTGCGGATCTCCGGAACATATTCCTGTTTGAATTCGATAATGTCATTTTCGTGATTCATCATGTTCTCACCTTTCTCGCTTTTTCTTTCTCACTCATTATAACAAAGTGAGAAAGAAAAAGCAATAAGTCCGTCCCCATATCTTTCCTTCTCCATCTCCCGATAAATGCTTTTTGCAACAAAGACCTCTTCCATGGGCACTTTCTCACGGAACATCATCTCTCTCTTGCAAGAGAAACCGCGTACGCGGAGATAAGGCTGTCCAGACGTCCCACCTTCCCTATATTTTATCACTTATCAGCATATGACAAATTTTCCCAAAACACCAAAATACGACACACTCAAACATTACGTGGGATATGTTTACAAATCAAGATGCTTCTCACTTTTGTTCTGCACATAGGCAGCAGCACAAGCGGCTATGGCCGTTCTGATTACATGTTTTACAGCATTATAAATAAGAAATATGGGCAAGGGAATGGGTTCTCTAAATTTTTTGCTGCGTTTTACGGTAAGAATGACTTTTATCCATTGTCTGCCAAGAAATATTCGATTTTTTCAAAGTTGATTGAATAATATTTCTGCAATAAAGTAGGACGCTAAAGGGCAGGGCTAACGATTTGACAAATATAATATAGTTGAGTCTGTACAGAGCCTTTTGCTCCACACAGAAAGTTTGGGCAAAAATAATTGTACTGTATTATACATCGCCAAGTGAAGATTTATATTAGTTTCTCTTAAACCAAAGTGAAAGGAATATGATAATTTATTAAATATCATGCAAAAGCGTTATGAAAGTTTGCCTAGTAGGTTCATCTGGTGGCCATCTCACGCATTTATATATGCTAAAGCCGTTCTGGCAGGATAAAGAACGCTTCTGGGTCACCTTTGATAAGGAAGATGCAAGAAGTCTGCTACAGGGGGAGCGCATGTATCCCTGTTACTATCCAAGTAATCGTAGCATCAAGGCTCTGATTATTAATTTCATTAAGGCATTGAAGATTCTTCCTAAAGAAAAACCGGATTTAATTATTTCTTCCGGCGCCGCTCCAGCTATTCCATTTTTCTGGCTTGGAAAATTGCTCGGATGTAAGACTATTTATATAGAGGTATTTGATCGCATTGATTCTCCCACCATTACCGGGAAGCTCGTATATCCTGTTACAGATCGATTCATAGTGGAATGGGAAGAAATGAAAAAAGTTTATCCAAAGGCCATTAATCTTGGAAGCATATTTTAAGGTGGTATAATCATGATCTTTGTCACAGTAGGTACGCATGAGCAACCGTTTAATCGGCTAATCCAATGCATTGACAACTTAAAACGTGACGGCCTGATAAATGAAGATGTCATAATACAGACCGGTTACAGCACCTACAAGCCCCTTTTCTGTATATGGCAAAAGCTTTTTCCTTATCAAGAAATGCTGAAGTTAGTCGAACAGGCCAGAATCGTCATCACACATGGTGGTCCGTCCAGCTTCATTATGCCACTTCAAATCGGGAAGACTCCTATCGTTGTTCCTCGGAAACATGAATTTAACGAACATGTCAACGACCATCAGGTTATTTTTGCCGAAGCCGTAGCAGAACGTATGGGAACAATTATTGTGGTTAATGATATGGAGCAACTTGCAGATACAATCAATAATTATGATTCTATTGTTAATGAAATGTCTGGAGAACTGAAAAACAATAACGCCCGGTTCAATGAAGAACTGAATAGAATCGTAGATGATATGTTTAAAGGGAAATCATAATATGGCTAAAGTAGGAATAATGTCAATGCAACGCATTGCAAATTATGGTTCATTTTTACAGGCATATGCATTAAAGCAACTCATTGAAAACTTAGGACATAATGTAGAATTTGTTGATTATCATGTTGAAACACCTCTGGTAAAAGATAATGTTGACAATAGTAATAAGTATAGTCGCAATATTAGAAAAGGGATTGAAACCTTCCGATATAAAGCACCGCTTTCACACAAAGTGGCCTTCATCCACTATAAACATTCTTTCAACAAACGATACCTGCCGTTCCTGGGTGTAACAGATAAAATGAATTATAATCCCTTGCTGGACTGTTTAGTAATCGGAAGTGATGAAGTTTTTAATTGCATTCAAAAAAACGTACATGTTGGATATTCTCTTGAATTATTCGGCAAAGGCAACAACGCCAAAAGGCTTATTACATATGCAGCCTCTTTTGGAAATACAACATTAGAAAAGCTGGATAAGTACAAAAAGCAAGAGGAAATTGGTAATCTATTGAAAGAATTTGATGCATTCTCTGTACGTGACGAAAATACTGGAAGGATTATAAAAGCCTTAACAGGGCGAAAAGTCACATATAATCTTGACCCCGTATTGGCATATGATTATATGAATTGCTGTGATAAAATTCCGTACCTGCCGTCTGCTGAAAAATATCTTATTTTGTATGCGTATTCAGGTAGAATATCAAATAACGAAGCTGCCTGGATTGCTTCCTATGCAAAGAAAAAGGATCTCAAAATCTACACAATTGGCGGAATCCAAAAATACGCAGATAGATTTATTAATTGTTCTCCATTTGAAGTTTTAGCTTACTTTCGCAATGCTGAAGAAATTATTACCGATACTTTTCATGGCACAATTTTTTCTATCATAACACATAAACCTTTTGCAACGCTTATCAGAAACAGTAGTGCTAATGATTATGGGAATGAAGAAAAGTTAAGTGACTTATTAAAAAGACTGGATTTAACAAATAGAGCTGCTGCTAATATCAGTGATGTTGCAACAATCAACAAAATGACTATAGATTTCCAAAAACTTGATAAAGTATTAGAACATCATAGAATGCAAAGCCAACAGTATTTAAAAGAAAATATACAATGTTGAAGGAGCAAACAGCAATGGATAATATTTCTATTGTGTTGAACAAATGTGTAGGTTGTAAAAGTTGTGAACAGATTTGTCCCAGGCAGTGCATAGTTATGGAAACCAATCACGAAGGTTTCTGGTATCCTATTGTCGATAATGACAAATGCGTAAAATGTCATCTTTGTTTAAAAGCCTGCCCCGTAATGCATCCCGAAAATCATCGCAATGAACCACAAAGCGCATGGGCTCTGAGAAATAAAAACGATTTTGAAATTATGAAATCTGCATCTGGAGGTGCTTCGGATCTTGCTGCCAAAGTTATTTTAAATCAAGATGGTATAGTATACGGTGCAGCCTATGATGATTTTCTCGCAGTAAGGCATATTGAA
Source organism: uncultured Lachnoclostridium sp. (assembly GCA_944376715.1). Classification (GTDB taxonomy): domain Bacteria; phylum Bacillota; class Clostridia; order Lachnospirales; family Lachnospiraceae; genus Hominiventricola. The sequence goes on from CALWDO010000001.1 coordinate 200,779, forward strand.
ATCACTCAAAATTCAGAGAGAGAAAAACTACAATCATCAAAATATGTGCAGTCTGATACAGCAAGCTGTTACAGCAAGGCAAAGAAACGTCTTGCAGAAGGCAGAGTCGTTCTTTTCACAGGGACTCCTTGTCAAATAGCAGGTTTATATAGCTATTTAGGCAAAGAAGATCCTAATTTGTATACAATAGATTTGATTTGCCATGGTGTACCATCGCCAAAGTTCTTTCAAAAGTATTTGGAATATCAAAGCAGAAAAATAGGTGAACAAATTATATCTTATAATTTTCGTTCTAAAGACAAACGTGGCTGGGGAACGCAATTCCTTTTCAAAACTCAGCACAAGTCCAAGACCAATACATTGTCACTTGATCGTTACGGAAAACACTTTATACAAGGAGATTGTTATCGTGAAAGCTGTTATCAGTGCATATATGCCAATTTAAAACGTACAGGCGATCTAACAATCGGTGATTTTTGGGGCGTTTTTAATAGTCATCCTGACTTCTTCTCTTCAAAAGGGGTATCATGTGTTTTTATTAATACGCTAAAAGGACAAGTTCTCTTCGAAATGATAAAAGACTTCGCATATACAGAAAAAATAACTCTGGAAGAGAGTTTGATTAAACAAGGTAATCTGAGGCAGCCTAGCAGGCGTCCCTCAAATAGAGATGAATTTTATAGTCATATTGATGAATGTGAGTATATGGATCAATTATACGTGGGCTTACAGCTAAAAGAACGTGTTAAAGCTGCGATCCCTGTAAGAATAATTCATTTATTAAAAAGATTAGAAAAAATCATACAACTATAATTTTCAATCACCTACGATTTTGTGACAAGCATCAAATAACGGAATATATAAATCAAAGTTATTGTCAGACAAACATACAACGAATCGAATGTAGAATTAATATATGAGGCAATGTCCATGATAAAAGATAAAATTAAAAAGCTTTTGAGAGATCAGGATGCTTTTATGCGCATTATTCAATATATGTATCTTATGATTATTAATAGAAATCGATTAATGAAAAGAGAATCATATGGCAATGAAAATCCTGATAAATGCATTTTATTAATAAGGCCCAGTACTGAAGACGGAGTACAGGGACTTATGTCTTTGTTTATCCAGGCTCTTAGGTGGATTGAATATGCAAATCTTAATGGCTATATTCCATATGTTGATTATAAAAATTACGAAACACAATACCACGATGGTGTTAATAATGCTTGGGATTATTATTTTACTCAACCCTCAAGTTTATCGCTGGAAGAAGTATATAAAAGTAAAAATGTTATATTAACGGGAGCATCATTAAGAAAAACCGTAGACTATCATTTATTCCGCAGTACGATTTTTTCAAGTAACGAGGAATGCAGACGAGCAAATAATCTTATTTTAAACAATATTAATATTAGTCCCGAAATAGAAAAGATTGTCAATGATGAGAATAGTCGTATACATGTTGAAAACTGTGCAGGTTTATTTATTAGAGGCACAGATTATATAATGTTAAAACCCACGGGAGAATATGTGCAGCCAACCATCGAGGAATATATAAAAGGAGTAGATAAATTTTTAGCGGATTACGAAGTAGAAAACTTGTTTTTAGTAACAGAAGATTATTCTTACTATAAAAAATTAACGGAGCATTATAAAAATAGAATAAAAATAGTATCGTTTGATTCGTTTGTTCGTGGATATAGCGGAAAAGATGTATTAAGCAAAAGCAATGTTTTAATTGAAGATAAAAGAAAAAGAGGCTCTTATTATTTTTCCAAAATTGTTCTTTTATCAAAATGTAAATATCTTATTGCTTCAATTACTATGGGGTCAATAGTGGCGTATAGCTTAAACGGCGGAAACTATGAAGGACAGTATATTTTTGATCTAGGACTATATTCATAGATATTATGATACAGTTAGAGGACAGATAACTTGTAATAAAATGGAACACAAAGGGAGTGCCTCATTTTATTACAACAAAGTATTTGGATTGAAGAACTGCTTCTGTCTTCTGCTCTAAAGTCAAAAAGATATTTAAATACCGCTTTATATTGATGACTATTAATTTACATTTAAGGGTATAACATAGGAAATTCAGAGATGGAATCAAAAAGTAGGGTTGCAGTTTTCGCAATCGTAAACAATATTGAAATATTCAATGAGTTCAAGAGAAATCTTGATTCTCAAACAGGTGTTCATTTTGAACTATTTCCGATTATGAATTGTAAAGGTGAATTCAGTTCAGCAGGAAAGGCATTCAACGAAAAAGCCAATGGTCAGAATTTTGAATACTATTTTTTTTGCCATCCAGATATTCGGTTTTTAGATAACACGGTACTGGAGGAAATTGTAAAAAATTTGGATACAATTGGTGAATTTGGTGTTGTTGGTATTGCAGGAGCTGTCAGAACTCCAGGGGGCAGAAAAATATTAACAACAATTGTACAAGGAGATGAGAAAGAATCTGTTGGTGAAAAAATTGACAAAGCAGAAAGAGTACAGACACTGGATGAATGTTTGTTCATTGTAAAAAGAAAGTATTTTGAAAAACACCCTTTTTCTGGGTTAGATGGGTGGCATTTATATTCTGTTGAATATTGTCTCGAAGCAATATGTAACGGGTTTTGTAATTATGTGATTCCTGCTCATATTTGGCACTTATCTTCAGGTCAATCGCTTGATGAGAGATATATGGCACAACTTGAACAGTTAATTAGAAAGTATCGGGAACGGTTTGACATCATTTGCACTACGGTAAAATCCTGGCCTACAAAGGGCTTTCCTGCTCTCATATATCGCAAGTATTACTGGCTAAAACAGAAAATAAAAAGGTTAGTTATGCGGAGGTAATGTTAAATCATGAATCCTTTTTTTAGTATTGTTATTCCGGTTTATAATGTGGAGGAATATCTGGATGAATGTATCCAGTCTGTGCTATCGCAGATATGCGCAGTATCTGTACCTGTTGAAATAATTCTAGTTGACGATGGCTCAACAGATAAAAGCGGAACGATGTGTGATAAATATAAAGAAAAATACGAAACCGTTAAAGTTATTCATCAAGAGAACAAAGGATTATTGCAGGCAAGACGAGCGGGTTTTAAAGAGGCAGCGGGTGATTATATACTATGCTTGGATTCAGATGATCTGTTAGAGAAAAATGCGATAATGAGCTTATATGAAACCATTATTTTATCGCAGGCAGATATCATTTTTTACAATCTCTCGGTAATGGACTCATCAGGTATACGCCCATATTATTCAAATGTCTTTACAAAAGAAAGCGGATGTGAATTAGAAAAAGAAGATGTATTAGATGCCTATTTTTATACAGAGTTGCCTGTTGTAATGCCTATGTGCGGAAAATTAATCCGAAGAAAGTGTTTTGACATTGACAAGGATTATTCAAGTTATGGAAAACTCTCAATGGGAGAAGATACTCTTCAATCTGCAGAGGTAATAAGCCATGCACATACGTTTTATTATCTTAACAAGAATCTATATATTTATAGAATGGGTTCCGGAATGACAGCGAAGTTTGATCCCGCCTACTACAGCACTTTCAAAATGATCTTATCTAATGTTATGGAAATCCAAGATTTTGCTTGCAAATCCAAATTTAGGAAAAAATATTTGGAAAAAATACTCACGACAGGATGCAGGGCAATAACACAAAGTAAACTGGCCAAGAATATGAGCTATGTGAAAAGGAAAAACTTTATTAAATCAATCACTGAAGATCATACATTTATTGAAGCAATAAATGTATGTAATTTAAATAGCAGCAAAGTACAGTTTACAAGGGACTACACAGGGTAGGTATCTGACGGGAGGGGTGCCGCCAGTCAGATTTTCCATG
>CALWDO010000002.1 GCA_944376715.1 uncultured Lachnoclostridium sp.
GTATACAATGCCTCATAAGCAGAGGAAGAACCCGCCGCTGCAGCGATGGACAGTGAAGAGATCAACAGTATAAACGCCGCGCACAGACAGGCGGCAACCGTCCCCAGCCGTTTCCAAATTCTCCGGCAATGCTTTCCGGCGCCCACGTATTTCAGGCTTTCCGCTATGTACCTGTCGTCAATGCCGGAAAGCACATGTTCCACATATTCCTGTGTTTTCAAAGTAACCCCTCCTCCTTCAGATATTTTTTCATCCTGTCCCTGACCCGGAACAGGCGGACATTCACATAATTGCGGGTTACTCCCAGACTCTCTGCGATCTCCGGGATCTCCCGGCAGAACCAATAACGCTGTATAAAAATCACCCGGTCTTTCCGTTTGAGCATGCCCAGGAACATATTAACACAGGCAGAGAGTTCCCCCGCCATTACCTCGTCCTCCGCCGTATGTTCCGAGACCAGACATTCGCTTATTTCTTCCAGCACCATATCATACCGGGAATTCCGTTTCTGCGCGGCAAGCATATGATATTTTTTCAGCGCCAGATTCTTTGTGATCCCGCATATGTAAGCCGATAACGGAGAAGGCCTCTCCGGCGGGATACGCTGCCAGACCGCCAGATACGCGTCATTTACACACTCCTCCACGTTCCGGCTGTCCCGGAGGATTCTTCCCGCCAATGATCGGCATAAACCTCCGTATTTTTCAGACAGTTCAGCAATCGCGTATTCCGACCGATTCCAAAATAATTCTACGATCTTCCGGTCTTCCATTCATTCTGCCCCCCTCTCTAACTATATACTACGAATTTTGACAGCAAAATTACAGATGATTTCTTTCCTGTCTCTGACAGGCACGTTCACCTGCTTTCATATTGCTTTTTCATACAGAATGAGATATACTGAATATGCATAAGTTAGTTATTACTAACTCCATGTATGATCTGCTTAAAAGTGAACAGGGAATGTATATGAACTGGACGTGCACCATCCTGGACGGGCTCGCCATGGCGGCCTATTTTAACCTGTTCGCCGCGGCGGTGGCGCTGTATAAGCCCCGGCTGATGTTTCCCTGCTATCCGCCCGCCATCATCAAGGCGGCGGAAGAACCGCCGACAAAGGCCGAAAATCGTTTTTACCGGCTTTGGATCTGTTTTGGGGAGCTGCTGCCCCTCTTGCTTTATGGTGCGGTCAGCACTGCGGATGGCGGGACGACCGGGTTCTGGCATCTGGCCCTGACTGGGTACATCCAGTGGATGATCGTCAATTTCTGTGATCTGTTCTTTCTGGACTTCTGGCTGATACAGAAAAAAGCAAAGCGCCGCTTTGTCATCCCTGGAACCGAAGGGCACCCTGGCTATGCATTCAAAACATGGATGAAGGACTGCGCTCTGCCGGAGCACTTGCTGCAATGGACATTGATCCTCTGCCCTTTGATGGCGGCAATACAGGCAGGGCTGGGGTTGATCATGAATACGCTGCTGCAGGCAGGATAGTCGTAAAGCAAGAAAGATTTAGCTAAGTAAGGAGATGATATTATCATGCAAGACAGGAATTTCCGACAGGCGGTAATCCGCCTTGGGACGCATGGAGAGAATTACAGGAGTTGGATGTCAAACCCTGTTTTCTATGTGATAGGCGGTCTTTTGGCCTTGGCCGCGATGCTGGCCGTGTTGTCATTTACGGTGTTCCATATCACGGCGCTTGGCGTAGTGTTCGTGATTGCCGCAGTGCTCCTGCTGGCGCTGCTCCTGTGGTGCGCCTGGATACGGCGGCAATATGCTTTTGGGGGCGGCGGTATGATGGAGCGGACCCACCTGGTTGTCCTTTCTCATCTGGATTTTGACGGGCAGGGGCAGCTGCTCGAAGTGGGCTGCGGCTCCGGGCCGTTATCCATCCGGACGGCCTTGATGTGGCCGGAGGTAAAAGTAACGGGCATTGACTATTGGGGCGTAGACTTCGGCTACAACCAGGCTATGTGCGAGAAAAATGCCGCCAGCGAGGGCGTGGCCGCCCGGTGCCGGTTCCAGCAGGGGGACGCCAACAAGCTGGACTTCCCGGACGAGAGCTTCGACGCTGTGGTGAGCAACTATGTCTATCATAATATCATGGGGTCAGACAAGAGGGCGTTGCTGTTAGAGACCCTGCGGGTGCTGAGAAAGGGCGGCGTGTTCGCCATCAACGACAATATGAAGCCCCGGACGTACGGGGACATGGAGACCTTCGCCCAGGAACTGCGGGACATGGGATATGAGGACGTGCACATCATCGATACGGCCCGGGAGGCCTTCGGCTCCCACCGGCGGGCGGCTATGATGATGCTGGGCGACTCCCGGATGCTGGTGGGCCGGAAATAAAGAGACAGGAAGTTTTTCACGATACTTGCAAAATTTCGCCGGGTTTATCGCTGCTATAAAAATTCCAGCGCCAAAATCACGCTGGTTCTGCTCATGGGCGGCATTGGGCTGTCCGACCTGGTGACTGAATTTATCCAGGGATGTATACAATTTCATTTCCCCCCTGGGATCGTCCCTTTCGTTTTTATCCCTTTCACTTGACATAGGTCAGTATTTTTGTAATACTTCTTTATGCTCCTCTGCCATTGGGAGGGCAAATCTTTTTCGGCTGTCATTGTACGCAGACCGGAGCATCCATATATTTTCATACTCAGGAGAATTTCAAAATGAAAAAACAGTATCCGATCCTTTTGGCTGTATGGCCTTATCTGTCCTTCCTTACCGTCCTGATCCCCGCCGGGCAGCATTCGCCTTTTCTCTGGATTGCCTGCATTCTTGCCACACCTGTCATATACATTATAAACATCATCTATGTCTGCCGTTTTCGCGGAGAAGGCGCCTTCTATCAGATGGCATTCTGGAATATGGTCGTTAAACTGTGCCATATCCCATTTTACCTGATTACTGCCCTGATCGGCGTGCTCCTTCTGCTTGTCATGGTCGTACCCGCCTTTATCTTTGCATCTCCGATACTGGTTCTGATGCTGACGGCTTCCAATTATCTCCTGATGGCAGTCACCTCCGCCTATGGAGTGAGCGCTCTGGTCCGCGCAAGATCCGCCGGAGTCGTCTCCGGAAAATGTATGATCCTAAATATTATCCTGCATTTTTTCTTTGTGCTGGATGTGGCGAGTTCCATTTACGTTTTCTGCAGAATGAAGAAATATCGAAGAGCCGGGCAGGATGCCTGATTCATAATTTTAACCAATATCTATTTTCTGTTTTATGACAAATTACGGGGATTTAAGCTAATAATTTAAATTCCTTGCGGATATCGGCAAACACTTCTGAAGCCGGACGAGTACGCTCCGCCTGAATATCCGCATATCCTTTCTCCAATTCTGCGTTTAGCTGCTCCGGCGCCATACGGCTGACATCCAAGGGGTGGTCTGCCTGTTTCTTGCGCATACATCCCTTCACAAATTTCAATGGCACCCCCATACGTTCTGCCGCCTGCTCAGGGGTCATGCCGCTATCCAGAAATTTCCTGCAGACGGATTTCATATTCTCGCCCACTTCAATCACATGCCGGTCCGGATCATAAAAGCGCAGGACCCGCTGTCCCCAACTGTGCTCTCGGACGGGATGGACATAATCCAAATCCAATGATTCCAGTTTTTCTAAAAATTTATCGAAGTCATCTTCTTCAAAATAGAGTTCTGTATCTCTGGCGCCGAAAATAATTTCTTCTGTTCCGATAAATTCTTTCCAGGTATCCAATGTCTGCAGGCAGACTCCCCCTGTGAGCGTAACATTTGCTCCAAAATCCATGATCTTATGAAGTCCGAGCACGTTCTTATAGAACTCCACGCTTGCGTCCATGTCTTTGACAACCAGCAGAGGATTTTTAAATTTCATATATCCCTTCCCTTTCGAATCTATTTTTTTAATATTCGCTTTAATGCGGCTGCATCCAGAAGATTGACCGTCTCGAATCTGCCCTTATAAAACACCGCCCAGTTGTTGAATACACAGGGCAGTTCTTTTGCCTTTTGAAGTGTATCCACCAGGAAAAACGACACGGGAACATGGTTTGATGCACAATACTGTTTCACGGACTCGATGCTTTGATAAGTATACGGACATTGCTGATCGTAGTAGATGGTCAGTTCCTCCTGTTCTATTTTCATCTTTTTGGCATTCGGAGAAAAAGCAGGAACGGTCCCGTCAAAGGACCGCGCCAGCAGTTCATACCCCTTTTCCATCCGGTCAACGGTCTCACAACCGAATTTTTTTGCAAACGACTGATCCGACAGCCAGGCTTTCTGTTTTGTTGACCCCAGCATACACACTCCGGATCTGCCCATCTTCCCGGCGTCGTTCAGGCAGTATTCCATTAATGCCTTTCCATAGCCTTTTCCTTTATAATCTCCCAGCACCCACAGGCAGTAAATATAGATATAATTATCACCCACGATGGGAACCCAGGCCGCTTCCAGCGGCGCATACTCCACAAAGGCAGTGGCTTTTGCGTCCAGCTTCCGGAAGACGTGTCCTTCTTTCAGACGCTCCGCAAGCCATCTGCGTTTTGCCTCCACTCCCGGATGCGCCTTCCTGCTGCGAATAATGCAGCATAAATGTTCTTCCGCCAGATTTTCCGCTGTCAAATTAATAAAATCCGCGCACATGACTCAATCTCTCCCCTCTGCCGTTTTCACCGGATGCCGGATCACCGTTTTCCATTTTTCCGGAGCCACTCTCCTTACGTCGCTTAAATAAATCTCATGATGGAGCCGCTCCTTAGTGATATCCAGTTCATATCCCTGCTCTTTCAGAAAGTCGTGCATCCTGCTGATCGTCTCTGGTTCCTGGTCGTAGGGGCCGATATGCATGCACTGGACGCACAAACCCTCGTTATAGGTCAGAAACTCCACTTTTGAAAAGTCCTCTCCCTTTTTCCGCGCCGCCTCTTCCACCGCCCATGCAAAGTCTTTCTCCGTCACAAAATCCGGCAGACGGATCACTGAGATAAAACGGAATCCTTCTTTCTGAGAGTAATCAATCTCTTCTCCATGCTCCTGCCACCAGAAACCTTCCAGGGGTGGAACCACATAGTCAAAATATCCTTCGATCTGACGACTTCCCTTTTTACTCATCTTGATTGTAAACGCGACGGCGTACAGCAGTCCTATAGATGCTTTATACTCGCTGCCCTCTTCGTTCGGGTCCCCCTTCCCCCGCACTGCGATGTAATTTACAGGCGGTATGTCCACGATACCCGGCTTGCTTTTCGGCATATAGAATTCTTTATATTCCTTCTTATAGTCAAACGCCATCTTCCATTCTCCCTTCTTCAGTTCCGACTGTATCTGCTTTCTATCTTCCTCAGAACTTCTCCAAGTTCCTTCCGGATCTCCTTTGGCTCCAACAGTTCTGCTCTGTCGCCGAACGTCAACAGCCATGCGGTCAGATTTTCTTTATTTGTATAATCTGCCTGGAACAGAAGCCGGCCGTCATCCAGTTCCCGAAAACTCCCGATTCCAAATTCCTCGATCAGTTTCCATTTACATTCCGGCTCAAACAGGATTTTCACCATAATGCCGCCCGGAAAAATAGTCTCATTGCTCAGATCCGGAAGCGGTACCTGTCTCTTCACAAATTCCCGGTCCGTCACCTTTATCTCTTCCATTCGATTTAGCTTAAACAGCCTGAAATCTTCCCGTATTTTGCACCATCCCCACACATACCAGCTGGACCATCGGAAGATCAGGTAATACGGTTCTATGAGACGTTTCGTCTCCCCTCTCGGCGAATAATACGCGAATTCCAGTTCTCTTGTCCGCTCTATCGCCATCCGGATCTGTTCAATCTTCGGTGCCAGAGATTCTTTGTACCAGGAGGACAGGTCAATCAGCACCGATGGATCTCCCGTCATGAAATCCGAAGATCCTGCAGACAGTTTTTCCATCAATTTTCCGTACCGGTTTGTCCCGCTGACACTGTCCAGACTCCGGAGCCCCGCCAGTATATCCTGCATCTCTGAGCCGTTCAGCAAGGTCCGGTCAAACTTGTAGTTTTCCATGATCGAGATCCCGCCGTTTATACCCTGCTTTGTGACAATGGGAATCCCTGCCTTGCACAGATCTTCTATATCTCTGTTAATCGTCCGTCTGGATACTTCAAACTGCCTTGCCAGATAATGCGCGGTGACGATATCCCTCTGCAGCAGAACCGCCAGGATACCGATCTGTCTGTCTATCTTCATGCCTGCTCCTTTTACATCTCTATCATACACACTTAAACACGACAACTATATGTCATGTTTCATCATATCAAATTGAAAAAATATGATCAATCATCCGCAATACTTTCTTTCGTTTTCTGTCAAAAAATGGAAAAGCATGTTATAATGTTCGCGCAGGCACTAAGCAGTGCGGAAGCAGCCATAGGGCCGGAAAACGGAATCAAAAAAGGGTGCCTCTCGGCATCGTTGTGGGGGGATAATTTATGAGAGATCAGATCTTTATCAGTTACAGCCATGCGGACAGTGATTATCAGCTTCGTCTCAGGACGCATCTGTCTATTTTTGAACGTTCCGGAAGTGTAAAATACTGGTCGGATACGCAGCTTCGTACCGGAGACCAATGGAGAAATGAGATCGAAAACAATCTGGAAAAAACCGCCGTGGCCATCCTTCTGGTATCCGCAGATTTTCTGGACTCTGATTTCATCCGATCCAACGAGCTTCCTCCTCTGCTGGATGCATGGGAGAAAGAAGGCGTATATATTCTTCCTGTCATCGTAAAACCCTGCAGTTTTTCTCATGTAACGGAGCTGTCACGTTTTCAGGCAGTCAACGATCCGGAGTATACCGTTGCGGAGATGAACGATGCAGAACGGGAACGAACCTGGAAAAATCTTGCTGAAATCGCATACAGAAGACTTCTGGAATATCAGGAAAAACATCCGGAACCTCCCGTTTCAGATTTTGAGCAGGGACGTCCCTCTTCTTCCTCTTTCATAGATCTTTCCGACCTGATTGATATTCATATTGAAGTTGAAGAAGAATCTCAGGAACCTGAGAAAAGACATGAACCTGATGCTGAAGCTTATGGGCAGGAAGATGACCTTCTCTTTTATTATATTCACGATCTGCTGGAAGATCCTTCCCGTCTCCAGTCCTATTACGTGTATACCTATGAACATATCGATATTTTAAGTTTTCTTCCTTCTGCCATAGATTTTCTGAGCGCATATGGCGGGTGCCCCGCATTGATCCATCAGGTTGAAGAGCTGTTTCGTCAGAATGGCTGGGAAGGCGACGGCGAGATCCGCCTCATGTGGTTTCCGCCTTTTCTCAGAATCGGCGTAGAGGATACCTGGGGTACGCTTGCCTGGTTTGTAAAGCAAAGCAACAACGGAACGTCATTTATCGCTTCGCCTGCGGCGATCCCTTATCTGACGCTTCCCAATCCGCAGATCCTGACGCCGGACGCAGACGGTTACTATACCGCGCAGATCGCGGAAGTACGAAGAAAAATCAATCCCCAATACCGCTGTTTCAAACTGCGGGGACTGCTGGATCAGGTTTCCGGGTACAAAGAAGATGAAACGCACTGGCTTCTTTATCATGCGGGAGATTTCCAGGATCCGTCTGTCAACGACTGGGTACGTTTCAAAGTAAAAACGGTCTGCGGACTTCGGGATTTTCCTGACATACAAAATACCAGAAATATTTATCTGTATTCTCTGGAGATTCTGCCCTGATGAAAGATCAGGGCAGAGGAATTATTCCTTCCTGATCTCCTCCAAAAACCTCTCCCCATACCGTTTGTACTTTGCCTCTCCCACGCCGGAGACATCCAGCATCTCATTTTTATCCTTTGGCCGCTTAACGCACATATCGATCAGCGTTTTATCCGTAAATACAATATAGGGCGGCACCCCGGTTTCCCTGGCGATCATCAGGCGCAGCGTCCGCAGACGCTCGAAAAGCTGCCAGCTGGCAGAATCCAGATCTCCTGAGACGCCCGCCCTCTTTTTCGGCAGAGGCATCTTCTTTTCCTTCGGCCTGGCAAATTTCATGATAATCCTCTGTTTTCCATCCAGGACATCCTTAGCGCCTTCTCCCAGACGCAGCACCGTATACCGGTCATCGCTCTCTTCCAGCAGGCCCATCCCTGCCAACTCACGAATAATCTCTTTTAACCGAAATTCCGTCACACCGCTCTGTCTGCCATAGACACTGATCTCATCCAGTCCCCCGGATTTTATTCTGGCCGCTTTGCTGCCGTGAAGTACTCCCGCCACAGTTCCGGCGCCGTAACTCCACTTCATTTCCCGGATACACTGAAAAATATCCCGGCATATATCCGTCACGTCTTCTTCTACAAATTCATGCAGACAGTTGGAACAGTTTTCACACCGCCGGGGCGCCTTCTCCCCAAAATAATTCAGAATGTAACCGCGCAGACAGTCTTTGGTTGTCCCATAATAGGTCATGCGCTTCAATCTCTCCGCGTCCCTCTCGCGGACTGCGCCTATCTCTTCGTCCGTCATCTCCTCCCGGAATTCTTTATTTGACAAAAGCATCTGATTGATCCGCACGTCCTGAGGGGAATACAGGAGCACGCACTCCGCCCGTTCGCCATCCCTTCCCGCACGGCCTGCTTCCTGATAATAATTCTCCATGCTCTGAGGCATATTGTAATGCGCCACATAGCGTACATTGGACTTATCGATCCCCATACCGAACGCGTTGGTAGCCACCATGACCGGCCGCTCGTCGAAGATAAACTGGTCCTGGTTCTGTTTCCTTTCCTCTGCGGACAGTCCCGCATGATATCTGGTCACCGGAATATCCGCCATCCGCAGCGCGGTATATACCGCCTCCACATTCTTCCTAGTCGCGCAGTAGATGATCCCGCTTTCGCCCCGGTGCTCTTTTATGTATTCCAGAAGCTGGGCATCCTTGCTGCCGCCGTTTCTCACCTCAAAATACAGGTTTGCCCGGTCAAATCCTGTCACCAGTACTTTCGGCTCCTGAAGCCGCAGCACACACTGTATATCTTCCCGAACTTCCTTCGTCGCCGTGGCCGTGAAGGCGCTGACCACCGGACGAACCGAAAGTCCTGCCACCATATCCACGATGTTCAGATAACTGGGCCGAAAGTCCTGTCCCCACTGGGATATGCAGTGCGCCTCATCTACCGTCACCATGCTGATCTGAACCTGCCTCGCGAAATCCTGGAACAGATAAGTAGGCAGCCGTTCCGGAGCCACATAGATGATCTTATACTGTCCCCGGCACGCCAGAGAAAACGCCTTCTCGATCTGTCCCTCCGTCAGAGAACTGTTGATATACGCCGCATGAACGCCCGCTTCATTCAAAGCGCGCACTTGGTCTTTCATAAGAGAAATCAAAGGCGAGACAACAATCGTAATTCCCGGCAGGAGAAGCGCCGGAACCTGATAGCAGACCGATTTGCCCGCGCCGGTAGGCATGATGCCCAGCACATCCCGGCCGGACAGGATTGCCTCTATCAACGATTCCTGCCCCGGCCGGAAACTGTCGTAACCAAAATATTTCTTCAGTATGTCATGTGGATTCATCCGTCTGTCTGATCCTCCCTCTTAAATATACCGCCTTACCCGTCTCCTGTACTGTTCTTTTGTATTCAGCCCGTTTTCATCCGGCGCAGAAAAACTTACGACAGCTGCCGTACACAGGCACAGTCCGGCAAGGTAACATCCAAGTCCCAGATAAAAGAACCATGTAAAATCAATTTTTACAGTCAGGAAAAACAAAGATAAAAAGACAGCAATATTAGATATCTGATAAATACAGTATGCAATCCTTTCACCGCCCTGCAGCGGCGCAAAATAGGCGGCGCGCCGGATTGCTTTTCCATTTAAAACAGATAATAGCACAAATCGAATTATTAAGAAAGGGCACAACAGGAAAAAAGCGTTCATTTTTCTGCCTCGTCATTTTTAAGCATATAGGACTGCAAACTCTTTTGGCAGCCATTCTTTTCATAGAATGGTTCTGCTTCCGGCTGCGCGCCAAAATACAGCACTGTCGGCGTATGATCTTTCGCAAGTTGAAGCAGTCTGCTTCCTATTCCCTGTCGTTGATACTGGGGAAGAACCAGCAATTCTGTAATCGTTCCAAAATAATAACCATCTGTAAGGATACGCAGGCAGCCCACCAGCACCTGACCATCATATGCGGTTATATTGAGAGTTTTGGACAATGCCGCGCGCGTCTTATCCACATCATAATTCCCCGGCCAGATTTTATTAACAAAGGAAAGGAAAACTGACGTCTCCAGTTCCTGATCATCCACTCGATACTCCATCCTTTTCCCCCTTCTTTCTGGCTCCGCTTTCCGGTTTCCCATTTCGAGACGGCACGGTCAGTTACATTCAGTCTACTGCCAAGCTGCTTCTGTGTCAATTTTTTCTCTTTCCGGCATTCCGCAATGAATCTCCCGGTTTCTTTCAGATCAATCATAGATATGCCCTCCTGTGATAAGATTATAACATATCGCTCACAGAGCGCATCCTACTGTTGGTTGAATCGGCACTATATTACAGCAGAAACGGACGTAAACGCTGTTTTTGTTCAAAGCCGGTTCAATCTATGCCTTTATTTTGTAAAAGACAATAGTGTTCAGACACACAATATGATAGATTAGTATTGAAGTATAATTTTAACAAAAGAAAGCAAACAGAGAGGAAACGCCATGGCAGGTTACATATTGAAAATTGTTCTGGAAGATACTCATCCGCCGGTATGGCGAAGAGTCATGGTACCAGAGAATATCACTTTCGCAGATCTTCACAAAATAATACAGATACTGTTTGACTGGGACGGAGACCATCTCCACGATTTCTCGACACCTTCCCGAAAAATAACTATAGGGAAGAATGGGGACAACTGGGGAAGGTCTGATTTTGAAGAAAGCGAACTGCTGATCGACCAATTCTGGGATTCCTGTAAATGGATTCGCTACACTTATGATTTCGGCGACGAATGGCGGCATAAAATCATTTATGAGAAAACGGACGAAGCCTATCAGAGCCGGACAGTTGTATTCATGAAAGCCAAAGGCGAGCACTTCTGCGAAGACGTCGTTGAAACCCTAGATACCGGCGATGAAGGCAGGTATCCCTTTGACACGGAAGCCACAAAAAGAAGACTGGAAAATATACCTTTCCCGGTACGCTCCGGGGAAAAATTGCGGATACAGGAAAGCCCCCTGGAGATGATGAATCAGTATTTTAACCGGTTCCTGGAAGAATGGGATACTATACAGAAAAGCGGAAATACAAAAACGCCTTCCGGGATCGCCCAAAAAGTGGATGGCTGGAAAAAGCATGTAAAGAATCAGGAGAATGCGGTTCTGAGACTGTGTCCAGGTACCCGGTCCAATGCAGAACTTTTGGAGGAGCTTTCCCTTCAGGAAGTAAAAGATTACTGTAAGTATCTTCAAATCTCAGTTCCCGATTCCTGGGGAAAAGACAGAATGGTCCGGGAGCTCTCCCTGACCTTCCGGACACATCCGGAATATATTTTATATGTATTTTTTGAGGAAGAATATCGGGAATTTCAAGAATGGAGAAAGCTGTCTCCCGGAATCATCGAAAACGGGCGGAATATATCCGACATGCTGATTAAGGCCATGGCGCTCGGCCTTCTCGATGCAAAATTTATACAGGAAGAGAATACATACCGGGTCGAGATCTGCTTTGCCAAAGATCTGGAAGATATTTTAAGCGGTTTAAAAGAAAGCCGGCAAACCTACCGATGGCTGCAGAATTATTCCGATAAACTGGAAAATTTCATCCTGGTCTACGGACTGATCGAAATGGACGCCCTGTACGATATGTTCTGCGATGTATATAATGAAAAGATTTCTCAGGCTGATTTTCGCCGTTTTGTGTACTGGCATGCCAGATTCAACAATCTGATTCAAACCGTATACACTGCCGACGGCACAAGTTACGCAGCATCTATACAGATTGATGCGCAAAAGGTACTGCATGATCAGATGAACTATACGGAAAATCTGGATTATCAATCCTATTCGCGACATGGGCTGAAACAAAGAGCGAAAAATCCCGCCGATGTGCACGGCTCGCTTCAGGCCTTATATGAAATAATGATATTCGGCATGCATCTGCCGGAAAGCGCGGCAGATCAAATGATGAGCGTCGTTTTTGAGAGAATCAAAAACGGAGGAACGCTGACAGATGTTTTGAATAGTTTTTCTTTATTCGATTCGGCGGAAGAAGAACTTGCCGTAGTGTGTGCTTTATGGGAATCTCTTGCGGACATCATGCTTGAATTGGAACTTCCCATGCTCAAAGGAAGGAGCCGGGAAGAATATGCTTCTCTAAAACAGATATCTCCTTGGGAAATACAGATGGTTTCGCCGGGCGAAGATGTTGAAAACTCCAAAAACAAACACATCTATGAATTCCCTGCGAATATCCAGGAACAAATTTATCTGGCCGAACAGTCAGACCGTCCAAGTCTGGATGCCCTATGGAATTATCAAAAAAAAGAAGGGATTATTTCAGAAGAATTTTTGTTCCTGCTTGCAGAAGCATATACTTCCTGTGGCGACTCGAAAAAAGCAGCAAAACTGATTCGTGAGCTGAAAAATAGCTCGGCACGGGGAAAGAACGCAGCGGAATTTCTACTCCGCGAACCGGAGAGTCCATCGGGCACATCGACTGAAGACGACGATCCGTTTTTCTGGGAACCGCTCTGGGAAGACGTACCGGCGGTTCAGCAGCCTTATGTACGTACAACCCAGAAAATAGGGAGAAACGATCCCTGTCCATGCGGATCCGGGAAAAAATATAAGAAGTGTTGCGGAAAGAATTCTCTATAAATTATTTAATATATCCCCGTTGTATTTTTCTACAGCCAGACAAATAACTGTCTGTTGTACAACGGGGATATATTCGGGTATTTTGTTTATTTACTTATACCCGCTGTCCATATCTGCCATGCATCTTTTTCCAGAAAAAAATGTACGAGATTCCTCCCGGAATTCCGATCCATAATAGCATAATGATAAGCGTTACCTGTTCAAAACAATTGACAGTTAAAGAACAAGCCACATACAACAGGGCCAGCGGCACGGAAATATACCCCAGAATCGTATGCGCGACATTCCAGGTTTCCTCATCCCGAACCGTCCAGGGAAGTCTTAGACCTGTATGTCTTGTAAAAGGCAGTTTAGGAGATACAATTCCCGCAAAAATCATGATGCAGGCAACAAAAAGCATAGCAAACATTTTCTCTCCATGTTCTGAATAATGAATTACGTCTGCCGCCGTAAGAGCCGCCAGTACAACTCCCAAAACGAATACTCCAATATTAAACAGGGTGGTCACACGTAATACTCTCAGCTTCATATCATCGGTCGTCACACTGGTCAGCAACGCCAGATTTCGATACAGGACAACGACTGCCAGCAGCATACACCCGCCCGGCAGCACAACTGACACAACCGGATCTTTAATCCCAAGCACAATCAGCATTGATATAAAAGACAGACTCAGGATCAGTCCTCTCTTTTCCCCTGCTCTTTTCATCAATGTTTCCCGATGATTTCTCTCTGCAAGTTCTTCATTCAAAGCGGCAAGTTTCTCTGCCAGATTTTCTGTACCATCCTGATCCGTCTCTGACCCAAGCAGTTTGCTTACCGGGACTTCAAACAGCGCCGCCATATCAATCAGCACTCCGGCATCCGGCACAGATTTTCCATTCTCCCATTTTGAAACCGTCTGCCGGACCACATGGAGCCTCACTGCCATTTCTTCCTGACTGAGTCCTTTTTCTTTACGATATTTGCGTATATTGTCATGAATCATACCATCTCGTTCCTGCCATAATGAAATTTTAGCACCGGAGCTGTATGAAGTATATCCGCAAAAACGGCAAATTGGCAAGCAATGATAGTTAACATTGGGGATTTAACATTTATTCATGCTATGAAGAATATATAGTAAAACCTTTTTTGAGCGAAGATTGGTTAAACCATGTATATCCTGGCATAATTCAAGTACCATCTTTGTGAGAAAGACTCATCTATCCGATCACATATTCGTTCCCATTATAATTTCATCCACATTTCAGTGGAAAAAACACATTAGAAAGCGTCTTATTTTTTACATTTAATTGAATTTCAAGCCATGTCTCCACGAGGGAGACGACTTATCCGGGATCACCCGGAAATTTACGGACAAAAATTTCAATCCACGTTCCCACGAGGGGAACGACTGACATCCAGGATATCATTGCCTGTATCGGGGTAATTTCAATCCTCGTCCCCATGAGGGGGACGACTAACAAGGAGGCATAGCAATCATAGATATCAATATTTCAATCCTCGTCTCCACAAGGGGCGACGTTATATAAGGGCCGATTTTACCGGCTGCTGCAGATTTCAATCCTCGTCCCCATGAGGGGGACGACAGTGTGCTGTTTTAAATGTTATTGTTCCTACTTTATTTCAATCCACGTCCCCATGAGGGGGACGACGGTCATAAACCATTTAGGTTCTATATTGGGATATATTTCAATCCACGTCCCCATGAGGGGGACGACTGCATACTCATAGGGATTCGGCTGTGTGTTGTAATTTCAATCCACGTCCCCATGAGGGGGACGACGGAAAGGTACATGCCAACAGAAAACGAGATCACAATTTCAATCCACGTCCCCATGAGGGGGACGACTGGATATGCTACATTGTAGCTTACCTTACATTGGATTTCAATCCACGTCCCCATGAGGGGGACGACCCAGATGGTCAACCGGGATCGAAGAACTGGACGATTTCAATCCACGTCCCCATGAGGGGGACGACTAGAGATCAAGTCTGTCAACACATTTCAGTTTAAATTTCAATCCACGTCCCCATGAGGGGGACGACTTGCATGCTTCTGCTATTATTGTGTCAGAGGATATTTCAATCCACGTCCCCATGAGGGGGACGACCACTGTGAATCCATTAACTACGTTTATGTTTGGAATTTCAATCCACGTCCCCATGAGGGGGACGACCATAGATATGATGGAAAAACTGGATATGTTTCAGATTTCAATCCACGTCCCCATGAGGGGGACGACCATCCATTGCTCTCCATACATTCTTTTTGTAGGTATTTCAATCCACGTCCCCATGAGGGGGACGACGGTGCCTGTTTATTCCGTAGATACACGTTCGTGATTTCAATCCACGTCCCCATGAGGGGGACGACAAAAGGACAATATTTGGTTCCTGCAATCGTACAGATTTCAATCCACGTCCCCATGAGGGGGACGACAAATACGGGATCTCAAACCGTATAAGAACAATGCAAAATTTCAATCCACGTCCCCATGAGGGGGACGACGGGGAAGGTATTAGTATCATCTGGCATGATAAGATTTCAATCCACGTCCCCATGAGGGGGACGACAGTCCTATGCAGATAAAGTTTCCGAACGGTTCCAATTTCAATCCACGTCCCCATGAGGGGGACGACCCGGTGTAATTTCTATCGCAACAAGCATTGCAGATTTCAATCCACGTCCCCATGAGGGGGACGACTCGATTGTTGCCATAAATTCATCAAACGCTGTTTATTTCAATCCACGTCCCCATGAGGGGGACGACGCTGTGCATATCCAGTGCGTTTCTAAAACCATCCAATTTCAATCCACGTCCCCATGAGGGGGACGACAGCAATTATAACTAATTTTCAACATCCATTTTTATAAACATTCACCAAATCTACTTCTTATATTCTAAAAGAAGCCAACCGAATATTATCCTCCCCCCTTCATTTTTCCCTTTTTTATGCATTTTTTCTGGTGCGAGTCTCCCCACAATCTTATGTACGCTTCAGGTTCGCACATTCTTATAATATCAAAGTTTGGTCTGCCGCAAGTCCTCTGTCCACCCCTATATGCTCCACTTTTGTCTGATATTTATTTCCCAGATAATAAAAACGCAGACTATCGACATTTTCGTCTATGATATCTGTTAAAATTGACTTCAACATAATACATTGTGCATTGTCCAAGATACATTCAAACACAGAGTTTTGTACTCTTCTTCCATAATTCACACATTGTTTTGCTACTTTCCGCAGCCTGGCTCTCCCCGCAGCGGTTTCTGTATTTACATCATAAGTAATCAATACCAGCATTTTCTCTCACTTCCACAAAAAGACCGGATAACTGTCCAGATCGCCTCTCAGGTACCGTGCCAAAAGCATTGCCTGTACATAGGGAACCATTCCCCACTCTATCTTTTCTTGCAGATAAGGATGAGTAATCATCTCCTTTTTCTTGTTTTGCCATTCAGACAGCACCTTTTTTCGCAATTCGTCACTCATTAAAACAGCGCCATTTTCTTTTCTCGAAAAATTTTTCCCGTTAATTATCTTCTTATTGATCAGTGACAGTACAAAACGATCTGCCAGTACCGCACGAAGCTCCTCGATCAGATCAAGTGACAAGGAGGCTCTGCCCGGGCGTTCTGTATGCAGATAACCAACATATGGATCCAGACCTACACTCTCCAGCGCAGAAGTAATATGATTTGTCAACAATGTATATACAAAAGAAAGCAGCGCATTCACATTATCCAGAGGCGGTCTTTTATTCCTGCCATGAAATACAAAGTCCTTCTTTTGCTGTAAGATCAGTTGATCAAATACCCCAAAATAGACACTCGCTGCTTCTCCTTCATATCCCCTCAGCTGTTCTTTTGACTGCACATTTTGAATATACTCTAATGAATTTTTCAAGAAACAAGACGCTTCTTTTACCTGAGCTGTATCGATCTGTAGTGGATGGTCTCTTATCGCCCGTTCTAATACCCATCTGGCATTATATACTTTTCCAAGAATACAATTTTGAGCTATTTCCAGACTTATCTTCTCATCTCTGCTGCTGGCAAACTGCTGTTGTCTCAAAAGTACATTTCCTCTTGTCTTTCCGGAGACACGCGCCAGGAATTTCCCCTGCGGAGTCAAATAGCATAAGGAAATGTTTCTGTCAGCGCATGCTCCCATCAATGCAGGGCTCGTTCCTCTGTATCCAAAAGAGACAATTCCCTCCAGATTATGCAAGGGCACTCTTCCAATCTCTGTCTTATCGTCCAGTACAACAACATTTTCGCCGTCCAATGCCAGATAACTGTTTTCAGAAGTGACATACAAGGTATTCAGCAGCTTTTTCATTTTTCTTCCTCCTCCAGCATCCGCTGAATATACGATTTCACAGATCCGGTTTTTCCAAGTTTAGGAAGACAGATTTCCTTAAGGGAACATGCGTTACAAGACTTGCTGTATTTTACTCTGGGAGTATAGCGCCGTGAATAATATCCGTGCATTTCTCCGAACATATCCCGTACCTCCTCCTTAAGTTCTTTCGTAATCTCCACCGGTTCACGACGCCGTGTTTCCCCATAAAAGATCGCTCCTTCCGGAATTTGTGTGGAAAACATTTCTTCCAGGCATAAAACTTGCGCGGCAAGCTGCAGTTTGTCCTCTTCTGTCAGTTTCGGTTTCCCTTTCTTATATTCAATAGGGTATACCGAATATAGTCCCCTATGCCCATACAGCTTTATTCCATCTTCACATTTATGAAATTCCACTACGTCACATTCTCCGCTGATTCCAAGTTCCCTGGAAGAAACCGGCATAGCCCTTGCTATGATTACATCTTTTCTTTTTTCTGTCAGATAAGGATCATGTACTTTTTTATGCATCAATTCTCCGACCACAGTATGTACATTATCTTCCCATTGCTGTTCAACATGAATCAAAGCCCATTGGCGCCTGCAAAATTTAAAGTGTTGTATTCCTGAAATCATCAAATAGTCATCTTCTGCATATTCCATCAAATCATCCTTTTTATTTCCACCGAGTCCGGGATCTGGTCATTGTGGATCTGAACTGTATAGTCCTGATATTTTCTCGGATATTCTACCCCTTCATTTCTTCGGACTTCTACCGCGTCAAACAGTTTATATGCCGGACAATCGCCCAATTCCTTACTATGCTTAAATACAATCAACTCCCGAACTGCCATTTTCCCTCTCGCAGCCGAATGATCGTTTTCAAACATATTAATAATCGCATCCCAAAGAAGCTGCAGATCTTCTTCCGAAAATCCCGTCACTTTACGCGCCAGATTTGCAGAGATAAATCCTTCCGCCCGATACAGTCCGTATGGAACAATACTTTTCCTTCCCATCTCCGTACTCTTGTTTTCTGCATCTTTTTCTGTGGTGATTGCAACCCTGGTGATCGTCACCTCCTGGCTGACAATCGGATCAATACTCCGGGCAAATCCAATCTGCACGGGCCCCCTCACCTGTCCGCAATTCAGCGATGCCTTCACAAAAGTCGTCATGACCGCCCCAAATGTACGGATATCATAAAAGTTCCGACACATATAATCCCTCAACTTCACATCTACATCCGGATCGTCTTTTTTTAATTTTTTCAATGCGTCTGTAACTTTTTTATCTTCTGTCTCACGGATTCCCAGAGATTCGCATGCTTCCCTGTCGCTCCGATTCAAAGGTACATCTTCTTTTATGTAAATCTTATATCCGGCCTCGTCTTCTTTCACCATTTCTACATAATTACGAATCTTTCTTTTCAGACACACATCCGTCACCAGGCCAAGACCGCTCTCCGGATCAATCCTGGGCATATTTCCTGCATCTGGATCGCCGTTGGGATTTCCATTCTCCACGTCAAATAATATGACAAACTCATATCTGTTTTTGATTGCTTCGCTCATTTATTTATCCTCCTTTTTCTCATATCTTTTCTGTACCTGGTGATAATATCCCAGGATGAATTTCCCCTGCTCTTCCAACGACAGCTGCTTTGGAAATGCCTCAAATTTTCCCATAATCCCTGTCAACAGTTTTTCATAATAAATCTTTGATCCTGCTTTATCCCTCTCCAGCTTCCTCATATGACTATTCTTCAGTTTCAAAAGAATAGGGAAAACAAACGCCGGTGTCGCACAGGCAGAATTGAAATAGCGATCCCGGATCGTTGCGTTAATTCCTGGATTTGCATCCATCTGGACTGCCTCCAATACAGCAAACAGCCTTCCCAATACATATGGTGTTTCATTACTGGCTTCATTTAGTCCCATATAATTATCTCCTCTCTCCCATTTACGGTTTCGCATCAAATATGCTTTTATAATACCGGCTCTTCCCCAGGTAACATTTCCCTGTTCCGCCCGGATACGAATCAGCGTATTCGTATAAAGACTCTCCGGATACTTGCTCCCCGATAAGACTGCCTGCAGTACCATGGCAGCCATATTGGGAATCGGTAACTTATCTTTGGATTTTTGATTTACCGTCTCATACAGCAGCTGTCTGGTCCCCAAGTATTCCCGTTTTTCCCAGGACGGCTTTACCACTGACATTCTTTGATAGTGTCGGGAAAGATTCTCCAGTATATTCCCAAAAGAATCCTGATAAAAAAATCTTACCGAAAGTCTCGCCGCATTAGGCGCCAAGCACAAAATATAAAACCTCTGATCCGGATTCAAAGAGATATCATGTACACGGATTACGCCCCATTGCTTCAGATTTTCGAATAATCCCTTCAACTCCTCCTGATTATCCGGTTCTGGTTCTGCTGCCATGGCAAAGAAATCCTGATATGCTTCTTCTCCGTTTTCCGCCCAGAATACTACCATAGAATCTCCAAGCTGGAACGTATACTCTCTTTGACTCAAAAGATAATTCAAAGCTGTCGTGTAGGCAAATTCTGCATATTTTCCTACAGGGGCATTATAACTCTGTTCTTTCCCATACGACTCGAAAGCGGGAGCGTTAAAGGAAACTAATGCCGCGCCGCTGGATTGTGCTCCCGGCACCCCTTTAATCGTCTTATGTATTCTGGAAATCTCCGCTCTTTTCCCCGTTACCAGACAGATTCCCTTCTGGGCTCCGGAACTACCATTTCTAAATTGATTCCATGCCTGTCTGATATAAAAATCATCCTGTGCATTTTCCATCCCCATGCAAAAAACAAGATTACCACCGTCTGTTAAATTTTCCCAGTTTTCTTTTATTTCACTGCACTCTTCGGCTTTTTCAGGAATCCAGTTTTCAAAATACAAACGCACTGCCTGCGCCATATCTCCTTCTACACCGTTCAGTATATCCAAATGTTTCTCTTTAGCCGCCTGAAAGCATTCCAAAACCCTCTCATTCGTCCCATCTGTATCAATTCCAAGAATATATTTGGAATTATCACATAAAAAATTGGCAGACACCCCGGATGAACGAGTCACCATTTCCGGAACAATGGCCGGAGACGGTATCCATACCTTTTTCTTTCCCCTTGGGACCTCTTGTTTTAAGGAAATAATTCCGAGTATTTTTCCTTCCCTTGATAGATTCAATGCATAGGAAACTTTCGCCTGACACCAGCCTTCCTTTGCCACCTTACCTTCTTCCGCCAAGTCCTCATAATACTTTACCAATGCCTGCAAGATCATCGAACCACCTCACAGTCTCTCAGATCCAAAACGCCATTTTTCATAACCGCCCGGAAAAACATAGGCTGAATATTTTCCTTATCTGAATAGTCAATATCGTAAAGCATATACCCCAGGTCTTTTTCATCCACATCATCATAAGCCGTCTGAATCTGCTCTTCTTCGCAAAGGCAGAAATGTGCCGGAAACTCCCTGCATCCAAAATATGGCATGTGGAAGCACTCCCCCCGCCGCAGCCGTCTCATGATGATATCTTTAAATTTTCCCGGATTGTCCGATGCATTGGCATTTTCTGTCATCTCGAAATGAGCTTCAATCACATATTCCACATCGTACAACAACAGTGACGCCCGCTGCACAATGTCGGACTTACTGCTTATGTAGAGGAGCTTGTCTGCGCCATTGTAAACTTGCAACACACTGCTTGCGAGAATCTTACTCTTCACTTCATTGCGCCGGACACTGGTAAATTGGATCGGTTTTTTTACATAAATCTTATCGATTATCCATCTCATACCAGGATGCCAGTAAATAGCTTCCAGTATCCCTCTCGCGGCAGACGGGGTCATTACATCATAAGAACACCGCTCCACTTTGAGTTCCGGACGCGAAAAAAGAGCATAATCACCCCATACCCTGACTCTTACCCCCATTCCCATAATCCATACCCCTTCCTTTCTTTCATCTACAGTACCACTCCTTCCTTATAACATGCCGCAATATAATCTCGCGGCTGATAATAGAAATCTGTATTATAATCCGAGATATGCGCGTCGATCCAGGAATGATATACTTCCCAGATCCCATCCACAATCTGTTCATCCGTATAGGAGTCTTCTATCAGTCTTTCATATACTTCTCCGATATCCCAGTAATCCGGCACGGAATACCTGCATTCTTTTACATTGTCAAAGTTCCCCTCTGTAATCCCGCTTTCTTCTATAAATTCCGCCGCGACTTTCTCTATTGGTTCACAATGAAATACATCCGCATATTCATAAATTCTTGCAATTCTGTCTTTTCCAAGATAATCTACAACTTCTTTTCTCGCCCTTTTCATCCGTCTGCCAATATATTCGATCAGACTGCATGTGAAAAATAAATGGTTATTATTTTTTTTGCCCATATACGACCTCACTTCCCACAAATGTCAATGTATCTAGAGCAGAGATCGAGTGAAAACTAATCTGATGAGTCGGATGTTTGAATTTCACCAGTTCCCAGAAAGCCGCTCTTGATATCTTTCCATCTATAAAATTTTGAATATAGTTATAGATCGTGTCGTCTGCCATAGGTCCTTCCACAATATCATATTTATGTGCTTTACCGCTGCGGCAGGCTACAACAAAATCCAGCCACTCTTCTGTCATCTCTGGAAATGTTAAATAACTTAAATTGCTATTCGGAATATATTCATACTTATTCAAATACCCATCACTTCCATAACGCGATGCCCAACGTTTTGCCTGCTCTTCAATTTTCGTACAGTAAAATCCAAAGTAAAAGTCCTTATTAAATTTTGCCTTTCTGATTTCTGGATATTCTACAATTTCGCCTCTTCCATGGTATAAAATCATACTTCTATCTTTCATTTTCTTTATTTTCTGATTTTTTCCAATTATACTACACCTCATATCTAAGTGCAATACTGTTTTAAATATTTTTACTTCAAATTTTATCGAATTGATTTTATGAATATTATTGAAGTTATTCTTTTCTTCTGTTATACTTTTTTCGTCAGGGAATCCTGTGGATTGAAATGATAACATTTGCAGTAATGCAAACAGGACGGCATCAAAGTATATTTTGCTTTGATGCCGTCCGCACTTATTACAGGTATAAATTCTCTTCATACTTTTCAAGAAAAAATAGCTATCCCCGACTCCACATCCAGGCTCAGCCCCATCTCATCTGTATACTGAGAAAAATTCACCAGTTCATAATAATCCTCGATATCTTCAGAAATCCTTTGAATCATCCCCGCACCATATAATTTATCGAAATCCTTTTCATACACCTGGACACAGTACTTTCCTGCTTCCCGCATCCCTGACTTTGTGTATCCCTGGCATTTCATTTTCTGCAAAAGCTGCTTTGCCTCTTCTTCCAGTGGAATATATATCGTTTTCGCATTTTCTTCAATCAGCCGAAATTCTTTGCCTACTTTTGAAAAATTGTATCTTTGTTTCCTGAATTCCTCCATGATCCGCTTTTTATCCAAACCCTCTCCCCGAAAATGATAGAGCCGCTGAAAATATTCTTCCACCATTTTCTGAGAAGACAGCTCCCATCCTTCTGCAAGCAGATTCTTGGTCACGTCGATCTGCTGCCTTTGTCCCGGTACGGACTCTTTTCCCTCAACCCAGAAAAGACACACCACACTTTCTGCCGCGCATCGTTTCCCTTCGCGATTGCATCTTCCTGCCGCTTGTATGATGGAGTCCACTCCGGCGATCTGCCGGTACACCGTCTCAAAATCCAGATCCACTCCGGCTTCCACCAGGCTCGTCGAGATGACGATACATTTTTTCTGATCCTTCAAACGTTTTCTGATCTTATCCAGAATCCTATATCTATGCTTGGGATACATGGTTGTAGACAGATGATAAACCCCGTCCCCTTTTAACTGCTGATATACGCGCTGTGCCTGTTTTCTGGTATTCACAATGCATAACGCCTGATTTTCATTTTCCAATCTCCCCACCAGATCTTCCTCAAATACCGCACCCAGATTCTGATAATTCACCCTCTCAAAAAATCGGAACTGTTCCTCCATCCTGGGACACAACTCTATAATATTCGTGATATTTGGAAAAAAAGAATCCAGTGCAGGCTGCGTAGCAGTACACAATACTACACTGGATCTATAATTTCTGACCAGTTCTTCCAGCATAGCCGTACATGGAACCAAGTAATCATTGGGCAGCATTTGTGCTTCATCCAAAACAATTACACTATTCGCAATGTTATGCAATTTTCTGCACCGGGAAGATTTATTTGCAAACAAAGATTCAAAAAACTGTACATTTGTTGTTACTACCACCGGCTTATCCCAGTTCTCTGAGGCAAGCTGCATGGGAATCAGTTCCTCCGCATCTCTGTAATCCACATTACAATGATGTTCCAATACGTTCCGTTCTCCCAGAATATCCCGGAATACGCCGGCATTCTGCTCAATGATACTGGTATAAGGAATCACATAAATCACCCGGTCCATCTGATGCTTCACTGCATGATTCAGAGCAAACGCCAACGAGGCAATCGTCTTCCCTCCACCGGTAGGCACAGTCAGACGAAACATCCCCTTTTCCGCCTCTCCACTGTCCAGACAGTGCTTCAGAATCTCCGTTCGCCTCCCGTTCACTGTCTCCAGATCGTCATTCTGCAGCCAGCCGGAAATATGCTGATCTAGTTTTTCCAGAAGAACCCCCATGCTTTCCCCCGCATCCCGTTCCACCCGTTCATTTTTCATGAATCTCTCTGTATCCAAGAAATCAGCATCCACCAGACAAGAGTATAACATCCGAATAAAGGTACTCATGGAAAAATCAGGATTCTTTGTTGTTCTTTGATCAAAGGGCAGCGTTTTCACATCCGGAATTCTGATTTCATCCCTATATGCCTGATAACTTTCTACTTTTTTCCTTTTTCTGGCCTCCAAGGTCCCATCCGTATCAAAAGAGCTTCCATAATCTGGAAGTCCCGTATGATGCCCCGCGATACAGTAGCTCATATATCCGTATAAACCGCCTTTTTCCATGCATACCTGTGCGCCAGCCGTGGAATGGTCAACCTGCCTGTTGCTGTTCTCTTCCAGCTTTTTTTGAAATGCTTCTGAATATTTTCCAATATCGTGAAGCATCCCGCAGCAGTAACCCCAATCCTTTTTCCCGAATGATTCCGCAAACTGCGCGGCTAGCCCAGCAGTTCCTTCCAGGTGTTCTTTTAATGTCTGTTTTCTGTCTCTGTTTCCTTCATCCACATGTGCAAAATACTCCATTTCATCCCCCTTGGATTCTTATATTCCTCTATTTTTGTAGTTCCCCACACAGCATCTCCCCCTCCGCATCATACCTCTCCCTGTTCGCCCTCACCCGTGCCGCGCTCCGGACCGCGTAGCAATACCTGCATCCGTTCGGGCAGGTATCATAAGCACCCACATCCACGCTCTCCGCGCAGCCGCAGGCCGGGCGCTGGTTCCGGTCCTTCTTCACAGGCAGACTTTTCCCGGTGATCCGTTCGATCAGTTCCCGGTCGATACAGCTCCCATGGCGGATTCCTTCCGTCTCCAGATCCATCGCCTCCGCACAGCTTACAATCTCCAGTCCATGTTCTCCTGCGATGGCCGCCAACCTTCCCGCCAGATTCCGGATCTCCCCTTCCGGCGCTTCTCCCACGCCGAACCGCTCCATATCTTTCTGAATCCCGGCATACATATCCAGAAAACTGACTACCACCCGCTCCGTATACCCGGACAGGCTTTCCGCGATCTGAGAAAACGCTTTTTCATGATATTCCGCCGTATATCTGTCATTGATCAGGATCGGATCATACCGCCAGATCACCCGCTCCTTCCCGATCCGGTCCGCCAGTTTCCGAAACAGCGGGATCAATGCTTTTTTCTTGTCCGGCAGTCCCGGCTCTATATCTCTTCCATATCCGGTCAGAGTGAATTGAAAATAATAATGATAGTCGTGCAGCTCATCCAGCCGGTCTATGATCCCGGAAGGATTCTTCGTCCAGAAAACAATACAGTCCACCGCTTCCGGCGACAGGTCCACACGGCGGATCTGCTTCGCATTCACAGGATTTTTCACGTACAGTTCTCCTGTCCGGATCCGGTTCAGGAACCAGTCCGCATAATGATTGGGAATATCCGTCCTTCTGCTGACACTCAGGATCATACTGCCGCTTCCCTGGCGCATTCTATCACAGGGCGCGCCGTCTCCAGATTGATAAAATCCACAGTCCCTCCATACGTTCTCAGAATCTCTCTGTCTTCTTCCCCCAGTTCCGACGGATCTTTTTTCTTCATCATGCGGACCAGCATCCCCATCATAGAGCGGTGCACCAGGCTGAGTTTTCCATAATCGATCCCGCCGCGCAGATGAAAGATCCGGAACCGTTCCATCATGTCCGGCGTCAGAACCTTGCCCAGACTTTCCCGGATATGCTTCACGTTCTCCGGGTCGGACGGATCCGCCAGCCCGCAGGTAAATAAGATGACTTTTTTATTTTCAAGGAGTTTACCGCTGCCGGTCAACAGACGGATCCCGCTTACCCCTCCGGCGTACAGGCCGCCCCCATAGACGATTACATCATAATTCTTCAGGTCATCCTTGCCGGCCTCCGCTCTCTTTTTCAGCGGGCAGCTCAGTTCCTCTGCGATCCACCGGGCATATCTTTCCGTAGAACCATATTTTGAATCATAAATCACAACAACTTTTTCCATGATTTCCTCCTGTACAAGCACAGAAAACGCGGCGCGGGTTTCTCTCCACATCCTGTACTAAGATCTCTGAGATTTTGTCACCTTCGCGCGTATCCTGCAGATCCCCTGTGTCATCGTCCCCATAGGACAGAACGCGCACCAGGAACGGGGTTTATAGAATACCATCACGATCAGCCCGATCAAAAGAGAGGTCAACATCAGGCTGTAAAGTCCAAAACTATACTGGGCGATCCAGTTCGGTACCATTCCCGCTGTATACGTCCATCCCCAGGGCACACGGATCGTCCAGAAAAGCTTGATCGTCTCCCGGAACGACGCCGCTCCGGCTCCCACCAGATAAGTCTGAAACACCATATTCCCGAACATAATCAGGAAAAAGACCAGGAATCCATATCGGAATCCTCTGGAAGTCAGAAAACGGGGCGTCGCACGTCCCCGGGAGCATTTTAACTGACCTCCCAGCTTCGCGAAAAGCTGTCCTCTCCCGCAGAAATGGTTGCAGAACCCTTTATTTCCGCCAAATATGGCAAATCCCAAGGGAATCAGAAAGTCGATCATCCCCAGCCAGGCAAACAGAATGTTGAAAAATCCCAGGGCAAAATAGACGATCGACCAGATCCACAGATAATCATACCAATGCTTTTTCATCTTCGCCCCTCCCTGTCTTTCACGTCAATACACCCTGCGGGGCAGATTTTCGCGCATTTTCCGCATCCCACGCAGATTTCTTTCTGGATCCGGGCGAAACATCCGTTCATGATCCGGACTGCTCCTTTCGGACATTCCTGCACGCACGCGCCGCATGCCACGCAGCGCGTCCGGTCCACTTCTGCCAGTCTTTTCGATAACATACTGTCTCCTCCAATATCTGATATTTCGCGGCAGATGGAGTGCGCCTGGTTCCGCCGCGCTCTGTCTGCCGCATTGCTTTTTTTCATTATATCGGAGAGACATCCCTGTGTATGTAATAAAGTCACATTTATTCCGTTTTCCGGCCTCCAAGTTTTTCCAGCGCTTCTCCTGCCACCCGGTATACGGTCCAGTCTTTCATGGGTTCCGCTCCCATGGCAAGATAAAAATCAATGCTGGGCCGATTCCAGTCCAGACACCACCACTCCAGTCTGCCGCAGCCCCGCTCCAGAGCGATCCTCGCCAATTCCTGGAGCAGCGCCTTTCCATATCCGCTTCCCCGGTGCTCCGGCTTCACATACAGATCCTCCAGATAGATTCCCGCACGCCCCAGAAATGTGGAAAAATTATGGAAAAACAGGGCAAATCCTATCTCCTCTCCGTCCTTTACCGCAAACAGTACCTCCGCTTTTCCCTTTTCAAACAGCCATTCTTCTAACAGCTCTTCCGTCGCCACCACTTCATCCAGCATATGTTCATAGGACGCCAGTTCTCTGATAAAATACAGGATCTTACTGACGTCCGCTTTTTTCGCAAACCGAAATGACAAATTTTCCATGCCGTTACCTCCGCAGATAGATTTTCTGTTTCAGTATAACACATGATCCAATTCCCGCCTACTCAAACTGGCTGTAGTACAGCGCCGCGTAGGCTCCATTTTTCTTCAGCAGTTCTTTGTGGCTGTCCTGCTCGATGATGTTTCCATGTTCCATGAACAGGATCATATCCGCGTCGCGGATCGTGGACAGACGGTGAGCGATCACAAAACTGGTACGTCCGCTCATCAGTTTCTTCATGGCCTTTCCGATCTCCACTTCTGTACGCGTGTCCACACTGGATGTGGCTTCGTCCAAAATCAGGATCGGGGGATCGCACAGGAAAACCCTTGCGATGGTCAGCAGCTGACGCTGTCCTGCTGACAGATTGGCCGCCTCGTTATCCAGCATCGTATCATATCCCTGCGGCATGGTCCGGATAAAATAATCCGCCTTGGCAGCCTTGGCGGCACTGATGATTTCTTCCCGGGAAGCATCCGGTTTCCCGTAAGCGATATTTTCTGCCACCGAACCTCCAAACAGCCAGGTATCCTGCAGTACCATACCGAAATTTTTCCTCAGATCCCCTCTTTTCATATCCGCGGTGCTGATACCGTCCAGAGTAATCCTTCCGCCGTTTACTTCATAAAACCGCATAAGCAGATTGACCAGGGTCGTCTTTCCTGCTCCGGTGCTTCCCACTACCGCGATCTTCTGTCCTGGTTTTGCCGTAAAGCTGATACTCTTCATCAACAGTTCTGACGGATCATAGCCAAAGCTGACCCGGTCAAACCGGACCTCTCCTTTGGCCTTTTCCAGGTCCACTGAATCAGCCGGATCGGGGATTTCTTCTTCCTCATCCAGCAGCTCAAAAGTACGTTTGGCAGAAGCAAATGCCGACTGGAGGGAATTTATCATATAAGACGCTTCTGTCAGGGGTTCCGCCGCCTGATTAATATACTGGAAAAATGCCTGAACCACTCCTACTGTCATGATTCCATTCAACATTGCCCAACCGGAAATAACCGCAATCACCACATAGGACATCCGGGTCAGCAACCGGATCAGCGGATTTACGCAGTTGATCAGAAAATTTACTTTCTGATTTGCCATACAGGCCGCTTCCGCCGCCCGATCAACCTGTTCCACACTTTCTTTTTCATGATTATACGCCCGGATTACATTTCTTCCATTATAATACTCCTCTGCGACTCCGGTCAGGCTCCCGACCGTGTCCTGCTGCTCTTCCGCATATCTCAGACTTTTTTCTGAAACCACCTTTGTGATTGCGCTGCCGGCAAACATAAAAATCAGGAAAATACAAGTCAGCGGAACACTGTAATAAAACATTACAATCAGAGAACCTATAATTGTTCCCATAGCTACAATCAATTTCAAAAGCCCCGTCTGCATCACTTCCGCGATCTTGTCCAAATCACTGGTAACATGGCTCAGGATCTCGCCGGACTTATTCCGGTCGAAAAACCGGAGCGGCAGACGGTTCAATTTCACGGCGATCTGCCGTCTCAAATCTAATGTAAGACATTCCGCCACATTCGCCATCAGATATGATTGAAGATAATAAAATATCCAGGTAAGAAAATATTGAAAAGACAGCTGAAAAAGTTCGCGTCCCATATGGTTCCAGGTAATGACAAAAGCCGTGCCGCTTTTCCAGGACGCCTGTATGCTCTCCCATAGTCTGTCAATCACAAACGCGCTGTACATAGGGTTCCAGATACTTAACGCCACATAGATTACGATGGAAACAGCCACTACCGCCAGGCGGATACGCTGTCCCCGCAGATAACTGAACAGACGCGCGGCTGTATTCTGTCTTTCCACAGTTCTTGCCAATCTCATGCTTCCTGCGCCTCCTTTGTCTGTGACTCATAAATTTCCCGATATATCGGGCAATTCTGCATCAGTTCCTTATGGGTTCCCAATCCGGCCATCTCTCCGTCATGCAGCACTACAATCTGGTCCGCATGGCGGACGGTACTGACTCGTTGGGCAATGATCAATACTGCGGAATCTTTTGTCTCCTCCGCCAACGCTTTGCGAAGAGCCGCGTCCGTCTTAAAATCCAGGGCAGAGAAACTGTCGTCAAAGATATACAGTTCCGGCTTTTTTACCAGAGCCCTTGCAATAGAAAGGCATTGTTTCTGCCCTCCGGAAAAATTAGTGCCGCCCTGAGCGACAAAAGAATCCAGACCTTCCGGCAGGGAACGGATAAAATCTCCAGCCTGCGCCACGTCTGCCGCATGCATCAGCTCTTCATCAGAAGCGTCTTTTCTTCCATACCGGAGATTGGAAGCGATCGTCCCGGAAAACAACCATGCTTTCTGCTGTACATACGCCAGATGATCCCGCAGACATTTCTGTTTTATCTTCCGGACATCCGTCCCGTCTAAGAGAACAGCTCCCTCCGTTACATCATGAAACCGCAGGATCAGGGACGCCACTGTAGATTTTCCGCTTCCGGTTCCTCCGATCACCGCAGTCGTTTCTCCTCTCCTGCACACAAAATTTAGATGGTGCAGTGTATTTTCTTCCGCATCTGCAAACCGGAAAGAAACATCCCGAAAT
This sequence comes from uncultured Lachnoclostridium sp., assembly GCA_944376715.1. GTDB lineage: Bacteria > Bacillota > Clostridia > Lachnospirales > Lachnospiraceae > Hominiventricola. The sequence continues at coordinate 30,001 of CALWDO010000002.1, forward strand.
TCCAGCACCGCGTCCTGCTTTTCTTTTGGCTCCTGCAAACGCGCTTCCTTCGGGTCCCGTATCTCCGGCATATAGTCCAGTACTTCCCGGATGCGGCTGCAGCACTCCAACGCCCTGGGCAGCGTCAGAATCACCATCTGCGCCATCATTAAAAAGAACATTACCAGCAGCGCATACTCGATCATCGCCGTAATATCTCCGATCTGAAAATCTCCCGCCGCAATCTTGCCTCCGGAAAGCCAGTACACAATAACCACGAAGAGATTGATAAAGAAGAAAGAAAGACCATCCAGATTCGCGAACCGGCGGTTGGCACGGATCGAAGTCTCCGCATAATCTTCAAATGCCTTATCCATCCTTTTTTGTTCTCTGGACTCATTATGGAAAGCGCGCACTACGCGGACTCCCGTCAGATTCTCCAAAAACACTTCCGACATCCGGTCCAGCAATATCTGCAATCTTTTAAACAACGGCGACGCGCTCCGCATAATTCCAAGAGCCAGAATTGTCACGCAGCCCACGACCGCCAGCAGGATACACCCCATCTGGACATCCAGAGCGAAACACAAAATCAACGCCGCGATGCAAAGCGCGGGAACCGGAAGGATCAGTTGAATCATATTGCTCAAAGCCATCTGAATCGTATTGATATCCGAAATCGTCCTGGTTGTTATGGAAGCCGTTCCAAACTTCCGGAAATCATAGACCGATAATTTCAAAGATTTTTCATAGACGGCCATACGCAGATCCTTGCTGATCCTTGCCGTCAATACCGCGCAGGCATACCCTCCCAGAATGGAGCACAATCCTGACAAAAGAGAGATCGCTCCCATTTGAACTCCCGTATGCCGCAGCGCTTCAAAAGAGCTTCCTGACGTACCCATATTCAGCATCCGGGCTGCCAGTGTTGGAATAAACAACGCGCCGATTACGTCCAGGATCAGAAGCAGCGCCGTCGCAGCAAAAAGTTTCCAATGAGGTTTTATAAACCGTAAAATAAGCGTCATACTATTTTCCTTTCTTAAATCATCCTGATTGAAAAAGCGCCCGTTTATCTTAGATACTAAAATAAACGAGCGCACTCGACATCTTCTCCGATATTGCGGCTGCGGCCGCATACCCTCCGATGATTGTCAGATTCTATTTTATTTTTTCAGATCGCCTATCGTTTCCCGCAGAGCATCCGTGAACTTCCTTGTCAGCCTGGCCAGCTGTTCCCTCTCTTCTTCCGAAAGCTTTCCCCACGCCTGTTCCTCTTTCTGATGCATATAGGCTACCTGCTCTTCCACGATACGACGCCCCTCAGAAGTCAGAGACGCCTTTTTACTTCTCTGGTTATCTTCATAAGGTTCCAGGGTGATCAATTCTTTTTTTACCAGCTGCTTAAACGCAGAATTAATCGTCTGACGGCTTACATATAATATCCCGCTGATCCTGCTCTGTGTAACAACACCTTTATAAATCAAAAGCAAAGACCAGTATTCCGGATCTGAAAGGCCGCAGGATTTGGGAAAATATGAATAAAGATCATCTAGCTCCATAGAAGTCTCACGATATGCGATCAAAGTTTTTTTACCATTTTTCTCTTCCGTCGCATCCACCTCCGTTTAAATATCAAAAATCGGACATTATGATTTCGGACAATTATCACTATACAGGATTACTTGAGGAGAGTCAAGTCTCTTTAAGATTTTTACCGGCTGTTCAGGGATATATCCTTTCAACAAAAAGAAGCGGGACAAACCCCAAATGGTCTTATCCCACTTCAACAATCCTCCGATCTCGTTTCCTTTGCCCTGCACTTGTAAACATTATACTTATTTCCCGTATATTACATCTGCTTTCTAACCACGGCATACTCGTCCCCGTTCCGGTAATACGGGCACTGATAATACCTGTCCGTCATGATTCTCACATAGTCGTCCTCGTCCATGTTCATATCGCACAGATACGCCCCGTATTCATCGTCATAGACGTAGAATGCGCAGGTCTCGCAGCTTGTCGATCTTTTATTTGCCATGTTCGCTCTCCTCTACACCACTGTCTTCTTTTCGCCGGAGTATCTCCAGATACACCCGCAGCATCTTCCGCGTTCCTCCAACCCTAGTCCATAAGCGTAGTATAGACCGGCGGACGGGGGATTGCAAGGCGAATGGTTAAATTATTTCACCGACGATGCCCGCCGCCAGCAGAAGCGCCGCCGGAACCAAATATTTCCTCGGATGCCTCCACAAATCATTTTCCGTCTTCCACCCTCTGATCGGGAAAAAGCATTCCATAAAAACAGTTCCCACCGCCCCCAGAGCGGAAAAGAATATCGCCATAATGTAATCCGCAGGCACGAGCCGGTTTCCGCAGATCTCCAGACTCCCCAGAAAGATCAGATCCAACGCGCCATTGCAGAGAAATACAAACACGCCGTACGGCGCGAAAAATCCCCTGATCTGCCCCGGCAGTGAACGGACGGCCTGTTCCAGGGAAGGATCGCAGGATAGCAGAATCCCCAAAGGCGTATTCAGGGAGAGGATCGCGAAACCGACAGGCAGCACGAATTGCCTGTCCATCTCCCGGAAAAACTGCGGCAGAATGACGGCCACCGCCGCCAGCATCCCCGTATTGGCCAGATAGTTCTTATGGGCAGTCAGGTAGCGGACGAAATAACGGAATACCGCATATTTCCCCGATCCCTTTCTTAGAGCCTTTCCCTTTTCCGCATACGGGCGCAGTTCATAAGCGTCCGCTCCTGCCAGCAGTAAGAAAACCATCATCAAATTCCCTGCCAGCAACCAACATAAATAATCCGCTTCCAGAAAAAGAACCACCATCGTCAGGAGACCTTCCCAGCACATCATCAGGGCCTTATGTCTTCTGTAAAGCCAGACTGCCGCCGCCATGCCGATTCCGTTTCCCGCGCAGAGGCAAGACAGCGCCCATTCCGCGGGCCTCTGCGCCGTTACTGCCGCAAGCACCGCGGCCAGAGGCATGACTGCGGCAAAAAACGTATAGATCCCGCAGGCTCCCACGCAGGCAAACACCAGCTTTTGCCGGTGAAAAGGCATCATCAGCAGGCCGTCCAGATGCCCGGCGTTTCCTGTGGAAGAAACCGTCCTCCACATGACGCACGCAGCGCAGAATATGCTCATGATATATAAAATCTCCGATGCTATCTGTATTCGATACCCGGTGGAACGAAGTGCCCAGAACAGCAGCGCGCACACTGCCGTCTCCCGAAATACCCGTCTGTACCGGATTCCAAGCAGCCGCCTGGCAAAACTCTCAAACATTATTCTCATCCCGCAGCGCCTCCCTGATCCTTTCCGCGTCTATCTGGTCTTTCTCAAAAGTACGGCCGATCCGGCCATTTTCCAGCACCAGCACCCGGTCTGACGTGAGCGTGACGCTCTCCAGTATATGAGAGGCAAATAAGACTGTCCCGTATGCCTTATATCTCCGGATCAGCCGGTATAAATATTCCGTGCTCTGAAAGTCCAGCCCGTTCACCGGCTCATCCAGAAAAAGAAGCTCCGGCTTCAATGCGAACGCAGTGATCAGGAACGCCTTTTTCCGGTTCCCCGTGGACAGCTCTTTCAGCAATACATCCTGATATTCCGCGAAATGAAATCCTTCCGCTATTTCTCCCGGATCAGGCATATCTTTTCCGGTTTTCCCGTAGGCCCTGCAGACATAAGAGAAATACTCCCGAAACGTAAAGTACGCAAATGAATGGTCCTCATCGAACACCGTATAACGACAGCGTTTGAACGTTTCATCCCGGAAATCCGCCGGACGGGAACCGCCCTGGACCACATCCCCCCGGCAGTTTTTCAAAAGCCCCGACAAAGCCCTGAGCAGCGTCGTCTTTCCGGCGACGTTCCAGCCGATCAGCCCCACCGCCTCATGTTTTTTCAACTCAAAGGAAAGACCTGAAAGCACCATCCTCTGCGGCGTGTACCAGGCCTTCAGATTACGTACTGTCAGGCAGGCAGCGTCCATCTTACCGCCCCTCCCCGCCGTCTTTTGTTTTTTTCCAGAGATCATAGGCGCTCCATCCGAAGACGGCTCCCACGATCAGGAACAAAGGGTTCATACTGATCACCCCAACCACTACCCACAGTAAAGTCATTGCAATTCGAAAATACACATGTTTCATAATCCATTCTCCTCCATAACTGTTTTCCTTTCATGGCTCTATCATAGACAAAAAAACGCCGTTCTGCGGAAATGTCCGCAAACGGCATTTTTTTGTCCCCGAATGAATAGAAATTATGTTTCTTTGCGCAGATCCGGAAGAGAGAGCGTCACAACCGCCCGGAAAACATTTCCCTCAAAAGAGGTCTGCACGGTCCCGTCGTATTTCTCCGCCGCGGCCTGCACGCTTCGGATTCCCCAGCCGTGAAGTCCCTGCCCGGATTTGGCGGACACCAGGCGTCCGTCTCTCTCCATCGGTTCCTGCGCAAACGTATTTTCCACTTTCACCACCAGCATCCGGTAAATCCGGCGGATGGTAAGCGATACCCGTCTCTGGGCCGGATCCGGCACCTTCTCTGCGGCCTCCAGCGCATTGTCCAGAAGATTCCCCAATATCGCGCACAGATCCGCGCCATGCAGATTGGCGTGTCTTGGATATTCTACCTGTACCTCCATCCGGATCCCCGCCGCTTCGGCTGCCGCTTTCTTGCTGCCTATCAGGTAATCCGCCCCCTCATCGCCGGTCCAGGACTGTTCCGTCAGATTCCGGACCGGCTGCTGCAGTTCACTTAGATAATGACGCGCTTCCTCATATTTCCCCGTGTCCAGAAAGCGCTGCAGTACTCCGATGTGATTGTGAAAATCATGAAACAGCCTGGCGTTTACCCCGTACATCCGGTTCAGCTCCGTATAGTCCCTTTCCAGAAGCTCCGCCTGCTCTGCCTTCACCTCTGCCAGCTCCCGCTCCACTTCATACTGTCTGCGCATCCGGAAAATCAGGATGGAGATCATACAGATCAGAGACAGGATCATCCAGATATCCAGCGTATCGCCGGATATGACAAGCATGCGCTGTTCCGAAAGCGATATCGTACCCACGAAGCCCAGAATCGCCAGCCCCGACGCCAGGCGGAACCCGTCCTTTTCTCCCAGAGCCGGACGCCGCCTTATATACAGGCATAATCCCGCCGCCGCTATGCTGACCGTCCAGCCTGCCGCCATCCCTGAATACGCGGCCGATACCGGCCGCCCCGACGCTGCCTGCACCAGTTCCGCCCCCGCTTCCGCCAGAAAGATCCAGAGAGAAAAGCCAATCTCATAGAATATATTCACAAACAGGCTCTGGCGCATGTCTGCCCCGCAGTGTCTCTTTTCATACGCTGCCATCCAGAGACTTTCCAGAGCGATGCTCAGCGATAACGGCGCCCCGGTTACCGCCAATACCGCCGACAGGATCACCGTTCCCAATATCCCCGTAAGGACCGCTCTCTTTCCCGGGCGATCCATTCTCAGTATATGGGACGCCAGGAAATATCCTGCCGCCATACGCACGATCCCGGTCAGGATCTCCGATATCAGAAAAAACAAATGGATCATATATGATTCCCCCAGTACCGGTTGATCTCCTCCTTCACAGACTGAAGATGAGAACGGCTCACCGGCAGGACGGACCCGTCTTTCAGAACTGCCGTATTCCCCTTCACCTGCGCAATATGGATCAGATTGACGATGCATCCCCGGTCAATATAAATAAATTCCTCCGCGTCCAGTTCCTCATGAATCTGCGCCAGGGTCCGGCGCACTTTCGACACGCCCGCGGCGGTAACAATGGCCGCGTTCTTGCCGTCCCTTTCAATATAATAAATAGATTTATAAGGAATACGCTCCAGACGGCTGTTCGTCCGGATCGTATAGACCCGGTCCGCCTCCAGTTCCAGCAGCTTCACCGCGTCCAGAACCGCGGCGGGAAGCCTCCGGTTCAGATCATTCTTCGGGACATAGCGGAAAACGGACAGTTCGTAGGCATCGACGGCATATTCTATATGGGATGTGATAAATATGATCTTCACATCCGGCAGATACGGGCGGACCTTTTCCGCGATCTCCATCCCGTCGATCCCCGGCATCTCGATATCCAGCAGCAGAATATCATAAAAAAAACCGTCCTCCGTGATGTCGGAGAGCAGATTGTCGCTGCGCGTATAGACCGCCGTCTCATACACCGTCCGGTTTTCGCTTAAAATTTCACGGATCTTGTCCTGGTGGAGACGCGCCGTATTTTCCTCATCGTCGCAGACCGCGATACGGATCATGATGTTTCCCTCCCGAAATTTTCAATAATTATACCCATATCCATTCACTTTTTTCAATATCAAAAGTGAATATTCACTTTTGTTTTCATCTTTAAATTGATCAAGTCTATGATACTGCTTGAGAAAGTCCCGTTCCAATACATAAAAATGTTCATCTGCACATAAAATAGGAATGTCAAAGAATAAATTCATAATTGACTTTGATTATACCGGATCATATAATATTACTAAAAAATGTTCATTCGCACAGAAATAAGGAGTCATCATGGAAATTGAAAGAAATGCTTACCTTCAGGAGTTGATACAGAAAAAAAATAACGGAATGATAAAAGTTATCACAGGGATACGCAGATGCGGGAAATCGTATTTGCTGTTCAATATATTTAAGGCATATCTGATGAAGAATGGGGTAAAGGAAGATCATATTATTGAAATTGCCCTGGACGGCATCGAAAGCGAAGAATTAAGGGATCCCAAAACATGCTATCAGTATGTCAAAGGCGTGGTAAAGGACAGTGACACATACTATCTGATCTTGGATGAAATACAATTCATGCCCCGGTTTGAGGAAGTACTAAACAGTCTGCTCCGCATAAAAAATCTGGACATTTATGTTACTGGAAGTAATTCCAGGCTTCTGTCCAGTGATATCGTAACAGAGTTTCGGGGAAGAGGGGACGAACTACGAGTTTATCCCCTCTCATTCTCAGAATTTTATTCTGTTTACGACGGAGACTTTGAAGACGCCTGGGATGAATATATGACCTATGGAGGGCTGCCGCAGATTGTCAGTTTTCGAACAGAACGTCAAAAAGCAGAATATTTGAAAAATATTTTTGCAAATGTCTATTTGAAAGATGTAATCGAAAGAAATAACATTCAACACGCAGATGAACTGAATACCTTGGTTGATATTCTTGCTTCCGCTATTGGATGTCTGACAAATCCTACAAAGATTTCCAATACATTTGCAAGCGAGCGTCAGGCACGTTATACCAACAAAACAATTTCCAGACATATTGATTATCTGGAAGAGGCGTTTCTGATCTCTAAAGCAAACAGGTATGACATTAAAGGACGAAAGTATATCGGAGCAAATTTAAAATATTATTTTACGGACGTAGGACTCAGAAATTCGCGGCTGAATTTCAGACAGCAGGAACCGACCTATCTGATGGAAAATGTTGTTTACAACGAGCTGCTTATTCGAGGATACAATGTTGATGTAGGCATATTGGATATATTTTCAAATAATATGGATGGAAAAAGAGTTCGCAAACAGCTTGAGGTCGACTTTGTAGTCAATCAGGGAAGCCAAAGATACTATATTCAGGTTGCCTATGACATGACATCGAGAGAGAAACAGTCGCAGGAATTTCACTCTCTGCGCAGTATTCCCGATTCCTTTAAAAAAATAATCATTGTCGGCGGAACTTCAAAACCCTGGAGAAACGAAGAAGGGTTTGTGATTATGGGAATGAAGTATTTTCTGCTGAATCGGAACAGTCTGGAATTCTGACCCCCCGCCGGAAAGCTCACCGGTTCCCGCGTACCGCTGGATGTTTGGCCATCTGAACAAGTGTAGAGCCAAAGAGTATGTTCCCACCCGACATGTTTGTCCGGCACCTGAAACGGCATTTTCTCGCTTTATGTCGTGTAAAAACCAGACATTCCGTTTTATCTTGTGGGTGAAGGAGGTTAAAAAATGGACCAGCAAAAAATAGGACGTTTTCTGAAAGAACTTCGGAAAGCAAAAAATCTCACCCAGGAACAACTTGCAGAAAGGCTGAATATATCCGGACGAACCGTCTCCCGTTGGGAAACCGGAAACAACATGCCAGACATCAGCCTGCTGGTCGAACTGGCAGAGTTTTATGATGTAAGTATTCCTGAAATCATCGATGGAGAAAGGAAAAGCGAGACTATGGAAAAAGAAGTAAAAGAAGTTGCCGAAAAAATGTCGGACTATGCAGGAACCGAAAAAGAGACCCTTATCAAAAACATACGAAATCTTAGCCTCATGGGAGTCTGCGCACTTGCAGTATATTTTCTTCTTGACGTAACAGGCGCTGCCCTGCAGAACGCCATATTGGAAAGTATATACCTGTACTGTCAAACGCTGATCTATGTTACAACCCTTTTGATTCCCTTATATACGACCGGACTGCTGGGGAAATTTGAACAGAGAAAAAAGAACAAAAGATTTGACTGCATGTCCGGACCTGTCAGGATCATTATATGCGTCATTGGTGCGTTCGCCGTCGCAGCAGTCGTTCAAATACTTTTGTCAAATATTCCGATCTTATGACAAAACCCGCCGGATTGCGCAAGATTCATGAAACAATCTCTGTCCGTTTCCGCTATACTTTCTGAAGGAAGGAGGCCGCCATGACAGACCAGATGCTTGCGGGCGTCGGCGCCGCAGTCGAATATATAGAATCCCACCTGGAATCCCGGCTGGACCTGGACCAGGTGGCGGCCGCTGCGCATTATTCCAAATACCATCTGCATCGGATTTTTTCCGAGACAGTCGGCATCCCTGTGCACGAGTATGTGCGGAGACGGCGGCTCACAAAAGCCGCCGGAAAGCTTACCGGTTCCTGCGCGCCGATTCTGGATATCGCGCTTGACTGCGGTTATGAAAGCCAACGGGCATTTACCACCGCTTTCCGGGAAATGTACAAGCTTTCTCCGGCAGAATACCGCAGGCAGGGAAATTTCTATCCATTACAGGTGCCTTTTTCACTCCGTCGTGAGATCTCAGGCGATATATGCTCCCCTGACAAGATCCGTCCGGCGAAGAAGGAAGACATCCCGGCTTGGATGGATCTGGTCTGGCAGACTGTCGGCGGATATCCGCATCTTACCAAGCAAGGATATCTGCCGGATCTGCAAAGAAGCATCGCCGAACGGCGCGCTTTCCTGTGGGAAGACGCGGGACAGGCTGCAGGAATTCTGATCTTTTCCCCGGAATCCGGCAACATAGAATTTATCGGCATTCATCCGCAGTACCGAAAGCAGAATATCTTTTCCGCCTTTCTGGACCGATTGCGCATGGAGTATCCGTCCTGCCTCCGGTTCCAGATCACGACCTACCGGGATCAGGACAAAGCCGATCCGGGATCTGCTGTGCCTGGGATTTCTTCCCGATTGCCTGCTCACGGAATACGGTTATCCTACCCAGCGCTTCCTCCTTCCTATATCACCTAAGGAGGAATTCACATGCGCAAGAAAGTCATTTTATTTCTGATCAGCCAGAGCATCACGCTCTTCGGCTCCACGCTGGTCCAGATGGCAGTCGTCTGGTACGCTACTCTGCTGACCTCATCCGGAGTCTGGGTCGCCGCTTTCAGCGTCTGCTCGTATCTTCCCCAGTTTCTCGTCTCTTTCTGGGGCGGCGTCTGGGCGGACCGTTTCCCCGGGAAACGGCTGATTGCAGGGGCTGATGCCGCTATCGCAGCAGTCACGCTGGCCATGGCCACGGCGATCCCTCATATTCAGGACCGGACAATTCTGCTTTTCTTACTGCTTCTCATGTCGGCAGTCCGCTCTCTGGGGGCGGGAATCCAGACTCCGGCAGTCCATGCCGCTCTGCCCCGGCTGGTTCCGGAAGAACAGCTGATGCGTGCAAACGGCATCAACGCGGCTTTACAGTCTCTGGTACAGTTCGCGGCGCCTGCGGCGGCCGGAGCCGTATTAGTCTCCTTTTCCCTTCGCAGTACGCTTCTGATTGATGTCCTGACCGCCGCGCTGGGGATCGGTCTGCTGTGCATGGTTCCGCTCCCTTTTCGGAGACTTCCGGAAGAAAAAACATCCGCCTTTCAGGAACTGAAAAGCGGAATCTCTTATGCCGTTTCCAACCGGGATGTGGGCGTGCTTTTGTTGATTTACGGAGGCTTTGTATTTCTCTGCGTTCCCGCCGGATATCTGTCCGGTCTGTTTGTAAGCAGAATTTACGGTGAATCCTACGGATACCTGACCGCTGTGGAACTGGCCGGATTCGCAGGCATGACCGCAGGCGGACTCCTGGCCGCATACAGCGGACAGTCCCGGAAAAAGGCGCGCACTCTCCGGAACAGTCTGACTGTCTTCGGAGCCATGGCCGTCCTGATGGCGGTTTCCAGCCGGTTTATTCCTTATCTGATTCTGATGGCAGTCTACGGCGTCGCGCTGACCGGTGTGCAGACCTCTCTGACCACTCTCCTGCAGGAAAAAACAGAGACTTTCATGCAGGGTCGCATTTTCGGGCTTTTCAGTTCCATGTATTCAGGCTTCCTGCCTCTTGGCATGGCAGTCTTCGGACCGCTGGCGGATCATATTCCTCTGCGCATTCTCATGGTCCTTTCCGGGGCAGCCTTAATCGGTCTGGGTAAATGCTCTTGTACCATAAGGTGTCTTGCAAAAACTTAGATGTTAAGATACGTTGCTTGTGGCAACGGGCGATTCAGACTACAATAACGGTAACGATAGAAAGAAAGGAGACTGTCCCTGATGCTCAATGAAAATATTAAAGCAATCAGAAAATCCAAAGGGCTTTCGCAGCAGGAGCTTGCCGTCAAGCTGAACGTCGTACGGCAAACCGTTTCTAAATGGGAACAAGGTTTGTCGGTTCCCGACTCTGATATGTTAATCTCCATATCGGAAGTGCTTGAAACACCTGTAAGCACGCTGCTGGGAGAAACTGTCATTGAAGCGGAAGTTGATAACTTAAAAGCCATTTCCGAAAAACTAGAGGTGATAAATTTGCAGCTGGCACAGAGAAAGACTACGAGAAGAAAAATTATTCGCTGGCTGCTTATATCATTATGTATAATTATAGTAATGATTTTTGCGGCCCTGGCAATATTAAATAGTCCTTATTTGGGCTGGGATTACAGCGCCCCTGAAACCGCCGTTCTCGGAGTGGCTTTCCACTCGTTTGAATGGCTCTTTGTCAGGACAGCGCCGATTATCTTTATCATTGCTGTCATTGGAATTTTCTTAACACGAAAGAAAGAATGAAACTTTGACAAACCGAAGGCTTTCTAAAAGGAATACAGAGGGGACGATTCAGTTCCCTCTGCATTTCTCCAGAATCCTGACCACTTCCAGAGTATTGTCCAGGTTCCTGTAACAGGTCTCATAATCTTTCTGCTCTACCAGGCGCGCCAGTTCCTGCACTTCATAGAACCACTGGTCGTCGTCCACCCTCACCGTCAGGTCCTCGGTCCCTTTCCGTACCAGACGCGCTTCCTGCAGATTGTTGCTGCAGGGAGTCACCCGGATATATCCCTGGTCTCCCATAATCTGCGCGCTGTTCTCGCACCAGGTATCTTTCGCTCCGGTACACTGACAGATCACATCCCCATACCGCATCACGAGGATTCCATGGATATCGACGCCGTTCCCGTGGCGTCCCGCAAGATATTCTACCTGATCCGGCCGTCCCAAAAGCCCCACAACAAAATGAATATTATATACATTGATATCCATTAAACTGCCGCCTGCGAATTCCGGGTTAAATATATTGGTAACTTCTCCGGCTTTCAGCTGGTCGTAACGGCTGGAATACTGGCAGAAAGTGCAGGAAATCATTTTCAGGTCTCCCACGTCCGCCATATGGCTGCGGATCCATGGATAATGCGGATGGTACAGCGTCGTGACCGCTTCAAACAGGAACAGATGCCGCTCCTTCGCCATACGGATCAGTTCCTCCGCTTCCGCAGCCGTGGGCGTAAACGGCTTCTCACAGATGACGTTTTTCCCATAGTCCAGCGCCTTCTTTACCTGCTCATAGTGGAGACTGTTGGGCGATGCCACATAGATAAAATCGATCGCCTCGTCCTGACACATGGCGTCCAGGTCTGTATACACTTTTTTCACTCCGAATTCATCTGCCAGCTTTCTTCCCGTCTCCTCCTTTCTGGAATACACCGCTTCGCAGCATACCCCTTCCGTGCGTTCTACACCTTTCAATATGTGCCGGACAATTACTCCGGTACCGATGGTTCCTATTCTCATATCCGTTCTCCTTTTTCTTTGTTGCCTGGACATATCATACGTCTGTTTTAAAAAAATATCTACAGCTTTCTGTTGATTCATACGTTCTTTTCTGCGTTTACTTGACATTCGGATTGTTTTTCATATAATAGTCTCTGTGAGGACTATTATATAAGAGGAAATTGAAAAAATGCAAAATTCATTTAAAGACCAACAGCGGGACTTCTACCTTTTATGGAGCCAGATTAATATTATTTACAGCAGATGGGCGGAACATCTCGGCGTGCCTTATGACACGCTGATCACTCTGTACGGTCTCGATATCCACGGCCGCATGACCCAGAAAAACATCTGTGATTTCTATGGTTTTCCGAAGCAGACCGTAAACGGCATCATACGCCGTTTAAAAAATGACGGATATATTTCTTTGGAGACCAATCCCGCGGACAAAAGAGAAAAACTGGTCAGTCTGACCGATTCCGGATCTGCCTATGCCAAAGAGCTTCTGGCGCCTTTATACCAGGCGGAACAACATACATTTTCGGAAGTGGGCGGACAGAGACTCTCTCAGATGCTGGAGACGATCGATCTTTTTAACAACTCAATGAAAAAATTACTGGAGGGATCCAAATGAGCCAATATAGAATATTTCTGAAATATGTAGCGCCCTCCGTGCTGGCTTTCGCCCTGTCCGGGGTCTACGCCATCGTGGACGGTTTTTTCGTAGGCCACAGCATGGGCGATACCGGCCTTTCCGCCATCAATATTGCGTTTCCCATCGTATCTCTTATGCAGTCCGTGGGCACAGGCATCGGCATGGGCGGCGCGGTGCTGTGGACGGTTCGGAAAGAGACGGAAGATCCGGGCCTGGCCGGGAAATATATCCGCGCCACCCTGCTGCTCCTTCTCATTTCAAGCATGCTCACCACTGCCTTCTTTTTCTTTCTGACCGGACCGGTCCTGCGGCTGTTCGGGACCAAAGGCGATATCCTGACGCTGGGCAAAGACTATCTGGATGTAATCGTACTGGGCGACGTCTTTCAGATCCTGGCTACCGGCATCGTTCCTTTTATACGGAATAACGGCAGTTCCTTTTTCGCGCTGATCACTATGATGTCCGGTTTCCTGTCCAACATCCTGCTGGACTATCTGTTCGTATGGGTATGGGATATGGGGACCGCCGGAGCGGCCCTCGCAACCATCCTGGGACAGGCTGTCACGACAGTGCTGGCGTTCGCCTATCTGATTTACAGCCGGCTGCCCGTCACCGGATCTCTGGCCGGTTTCGGCAAGATGGCCGGAAATATCTGGAAGATCGGCGTCGCTCCCTTTGGCCTGACGCTCTCTCCCATGATCTCTCTTATGCTGATTAACCGTTTTTCCATGGCTAACGGCGGGGCCATGGCTGTGGCCTGTTACGCCTGCATCGCCTACGCCCTCACTATCGTCCAGATGCTGATGCAGGGCGTAGGAGACGGAGTACAGCCGCTCCTGAGCCAGTATTATGGAGAAGGAAGGACGGATCTGGTCCGCAGGATGCGTAAGACTGCCTATATCTGCGCCGTCGGTCTGGCTCTGCTCAGCAACGCGGTACTGTTCGCCGCCCGGTCCGGACTGGGAGAGCTGTTCGGGTCCTCGGACGACGTCAGCGCGATGGTAGTCCGGGTCCTTCCGATCTTTTTATTCGGACTTATTTTCTACGCGTTTTCCAGGATCACGACCTCCGGGTTCTACGCCACAGAAAACAATCTCTATTCCTATCTCTGCGTCTACGCGGAACCGGTCCTGCTGCTGATCCTGCTGTTTCTCCTTCCCCTTGTCCTGGGGCAGACAGGCGTATGGTGGAGCGTGGTACTGTCGCAGGTCCTGACCGCATGCCTTGCCCTGGCATTAAAGACCGCGGAAGATAAAAAAATCACCGTCTCTCCCTAAATAATAAAAAATGAGGCGCTGCTTCAGCATGCAGCACCCCTTGTGCGTTCACATATTTTATTCCTCAGAGATCCTCTCCAGCGCATACAGGGCTGCTCCCGTGGCCCCTACGATCTCCGGCTCCTCGCAGATATACAGCTTCGCGCCGATCTTCTCTTCCACCGCGCGGACGACGCCCGGATTCTTCGCTACTCCTCCGGTCATCATGAAATCCGGTTCCAGCCCTACACGGCGCAGAAGTCCGAACGCCTTGTTGGCGATGGCGTGGCATACTCCATCGGCGATATCTGCCTTTTCCTTATTGTTGGCGATCAGTGAGATTACCTCCGACTCCGCGAACACAGAGCACATGCTGGTGATCTCGATCTTCTCTGCAGACGTCAGCGCGATGGCTCCCAGCTCGTCCAGACTGACTTCCAGCGTACGGGCGATCATCTCCAGAAAGCGTCCGGTTCCGGCAGCGCATTTGTCATTCATGACAAAGTCCTTCACCTCTCCCTTTTCATTCAGATGAATCGCTTTACTGTCCTGTCCTCCGATATCCAGGATAGTACGGATCTTCGGGTTAAAATAATGGGCTCCTTTTCCGTGACAACTGATCTCCGTCACATTCTCGTCTGCAAATTCAATGCTGACCCGGCCATACCCGGTGGATACAATCCAGGATATATCCTCCCTCGCAAGGCCCGCACGCTGCAGCACTTCATCCAGCGCCTTCTGCGCGCTGACACCGGATTTTGCCCCGGTACGCACTACAGAAAATGCTTTAATCTTTCTGTCCCGGTCCATGATCACCGCGTTGGTAGATGTGGAACCGCTGTCTATTCCCAGCACATACATGGCATTCTCTCCCTTCGTCTGTCTTTGAATTCTCTGTACATCCGGCTTAAGTGACTCCAGAAACGCTTCGATACGGGTCAGAATCTGCCCGTAACTCTGTTTGGTGTAATCCGTCTCCAGAAGCAGCAGCGGAGATCTCAGCCAGCTTTTCAGCCATGCATATTCATAGGCATAGTTGTCGCAGAACTGGACCGTATGATAGATTACGCCGTCCACACTGTCCGCATAGCGCCGGATCAGTTCGTCCCGGTTGGACGCCTGCTCCATCCGCATACAGGGGAATTGACTCAGAAGACCGCCTACATATCCGGTCATCGGATTCTGTTCTTCATAGACCACCTTGCGCCCAAGACCGGTACAGGTCAGATCAAACGCCACATTGGTGCCCTTCGTTTTCAGAATCTCCGCGATGTTTTTATTTGCTCTGGCTCCCAGGATGCCGATATTAAGCGCGCCTGCGCGCACAGCAATCTGCTGTTCTTCATTTTTTCCCTTTATATACTCACGGAAAATCTCTTCATCAAAGGTTTTTCCGGAAAATTCCTCATAGGCACGGATCATCGCCCGGATCCGCTGCTCATAGAGACTGATTCCGGCGTCCTTCGTGATCCTGGGGGTATCCAGCATATAGATAAATTTTCCCGGATATTCTTCTCTGAGCACATCATAAAAACGGCGGATGCTGTCACAGCATGTGGTGAGAATGACGCCTTCATAGTCGCTGCTCATCACATCCTCCAGCACGCCCTTGGCAAAACTGCAGATGTTGGGATGCATCCTGATCTCCGCCTGGTTAAAATTTGTCACATCCGGCTCGATCCGCTTCATCTCCACGCCCATGGACTCAAAAATCTCTACCGGAGCATATTTGCATATATAACCTAACATACC
This sequence comes from uncultured Lachnoclostridium sp., assembly GCA_944376715.1. GTDB lineage: Bacteria > Bacillota > Clostridia > Lachnospirales > Lachnospiraceae > Hominiventricola. The sequence continues at coordinate 45,924 of CALWDO010000002.1, forward strand.
TCTTCCCGCTCCTTTTCTTCAGAGTCCAGCATCTCCAGGAATGCTTCCAGGCGGGTCTTGATCTGCCCGTCATGGCTGTTCCTTTTATCAATGCCGTCGCCGTCCAGTATTAACATGGGGATCTCCAGTTCCTGCATTTTTTCTTTCAGAAGAATGCTTCCGCCGGAAGACTGCTTGCAGCCCCAGTGGCAGAACTGGATCACCGCGTCCGGACGCAGCGTATCGGTCAGTCCGCAGACCAGCTCCGCTCTGTGTGAATAAGACCCGTTATAGGCATTATGGATGATCTTGCGCGCCAGTGCATGGAACGGTTTCTCCGCGTCCATCTCCTCCACAGAATCCAGGATAATATCGCTGGCGATGATCTGATATTTCTGGTTCGTATTAAAATAGTGCTGCAGGCTCTCCTGATAGAAAGGAAGAAGATGTACCCACAGGATCTTTTTCCCCTCAAATTTCGGATAGGTCTGGATCTCCTCGATCATAAAACGGACCAGATCCAGGAATTCCCGGGTACCGATCAGCAGGTGCATGCCCATCATCATATACAGGTGGCTGATCAGCTCCCCCGGATAATAATATTCACTCTGGAGCCGGAAGAAACGCATCAGTTCTTTTCTTGTCTCATTCTCGATACGTATGTTTTCTTTCAGTTTCTTCTCGTCAAACGTTTTCCCGAAACGCCGTTCCAGCTCTCCGGCAAAGTCCCGGAGCTGCCCTGCCAGATAATCCACCGACGCTTCGTCATCCCCATACGGCACATCAAGAAAAGTAAACGGCACTCCTTTTTTCTTTTCCAGATAGCGGAAGGTATTCAGATTGCCGTCGCAGGAAAGGGAGGTGGTCACCGCATACTGGGGCACCGGCACCGCTCCGCTGTCAATGGCTCCCACAAACGTCTTATGATAGGAACACAGAGTAGGCGCGATGCCCGTATTCTGCGCATAATCAATAAAATAATCTTCCAGATGATATCCGCTCAGATAACATGCCAGACATTCGATAGATAATGTACCGAGTCCGAAACACTGCATGATCTCGCAGGGAGAAAAGATATTTCCCCATACATAACTGTCCGGCCGGCAGAGTGAATCCGCCACAAAAGACATCATCAAGGCCTCCAGCTTCTGGTAGCCTTTTGAGATCTCTTTTTTTGGAAGCAGTTTGGTCCGGAGCTTGTTTGCCTGAAATCCCAGCAGCATCTTGCCCCAGCTCTGGCCGGGATTTTCTATGGTCTGTTCTCTTATGTAATCAATATATTTGTCTGCAATCCACATATCGATCCCTCCAAATACAACAAATCAAAATCAACTCACAACAGGATACTATACTACATTTTTGGAGGAATTTCCAGATGTGAAGCGCTTCCATCAAAGTTAATATTTCTTTTTGCCAATTACATTGTTCAAAATAATCAGCAATGTCGTTGTGATCACCACACAGATTAACGCCATAGCCATTGCCACCGAGGCGCTGCCTTGTTCAAATTCCCGCACGATAAAAGTGGACACAGTCTGTACATTAGGCGGAGAGATCAGGCTGGCAGCGACCAATTCCCGAAATACAATAATAAAAATCATCATCCACCCCTGCATTACGCCCCGCATAATCAGCGGCAATGTCACGTGCAGGAAAACATAGGACCGGTTCCCTCCGCACACTTTTCCCGCTTCCATCAAAGAATCTCCGGTCTGCATAATTGCAGAGCTGACATACTGTATTGAATAAGGAAGAAACATAACCACATATACCAATACCAAAAAACCGAGGGTATTGTATAACGGCAGCAGCTTATATATCTTATTCCAGAACAACATCATCCCGATCACAAGTACAATATTGGGCAGCATCTCCGGCAAAAGAGCTTCTCCTTCTATTACTTTTTTCCAGTTTCCGGCTTTTTTGATCAGGACCACAATCAATGTTCCCATTATGCTGGCAATAGTGGCAGATACCACCGCCAGGAAAGTACTGGTCACCAATGCTTCCCATCCCTTGCTGTTATTCGTAAATAATTCTACATAATGCTGAAATGTAAAATTGCCTGCTGCCAGGCCATATCCTCTCAGTTTAATCAGAGAAGTCGCAATCACCGAAAAATACGGAACACCTATCGTAACCGCTATGATCAGAAATATATAGATGCCTCCGATTAATTCTGTCGCTCTCCTGCAATTGTACAGACTTTCCTTTTTCCCTTTTCCTCCGACCAAATTATAGGTATGTTTTGAGGTAGTATAGCTCTGTGCCAGCCACATGATCATACAGATAACGACCAATACGCCGGACAGGCTTGACGCCTTTCCAAAGTCAATCGGCGCAGTAGACGCATATCGATGAATATCCGTTGTAAAAACATAAAATCCGATACGATTTCCCAGGGTAGAGGGAGTCCCATACTCAGAAAGCGTTTTCACAAATACAAGCAACATGGCAATCGCATAATTTCCGGTCAGCAGAGGAAGCATCACTCTCCTCAAGCGGTAAAGAAAACCTGCCCCGCTGACAGCGGCGCTTTCTTCCAGATTCATGCCAATATTTAAAATGGCATTTTTAAGCATGGTCGTCATAAATGGAGACACATGAAAACTCATAACAAGCACCAGACCTCCCAGAGAAAAGAAACTCTCTGAGATACTTCCTGTCCAGGGAAACAGCTGCTGAAACAATCCCCTCTTCTGCATAAACAAAATCCAGCCCATGGAAGAGATATATGGCGGCGTCATAAAGGGAATCATGAGCACCACATCAAGCCACTTCCATCTGGCGTATCTGGTACGTGCCAGCAAAAGCGCCAGCGGCGTGGATATAATAGTAGAGACGATTACAACCAGAACTCCCAGAAGCAGGGAATTGGTAATTGTTGTTAAATTCTCCTTGTCTATGATCGTCTGCAATGCATTACTAAAATCGAAGCGGCCATCTACAATGACCGCTTCGCTGAATACTGCAATGATCGGAAGGATAACTAATGCAAATAGTATAACAAAGATTGTAAAATATACAATCGTCTGTTTTTTATCTGTTGTTCTGTTCACTTCCTGCCGCACCTCTTTACTGACATAACTCGTTTAATCTCGCCGCGATATCACTGGAATTCTCCATCATCACATTCCAGTCAAGATCCTGGAAAGTAGGAATATCAGATACATTCGTACGGTTATCACAGGTAATATCGCTTCTTCCCGGAAGCAGATATGCGTCCGCCACCATCTGTTGTGCCTCATCAGACATCAGATAGTCAATAAATGCTTTGGCATTTTCTACGTTTTTGCTGGTATTCATGATCATTGCCGGTCTCGGATTGATCACAGTTCCGGACGCAGGATAATAGATTGCCAGAGGTTCCCCTTTATCAATATTTGAATAGGCATTGTAATCGACGCCGGCTACAAGGATAGCTCTCTCTCCGGTTGTCACCGTCTCCAAAGCTGCCTTGTTCGCTCCTGCCACCATCAGGCCGTTTTCAGCCATCCCCTCCCAGGCGCTCCAGTCATTATCAGTGGAGTACATATACCCTGCAAGGAAATCTTTGCAAGAGCCTGATTTTTCCGGATCCGGAATAGCAATCATATCTTTGTATTTTGCATCCGCCAGTTCCGACCAGTCAGCATCCAGGCTGTCGATCAGCGTCGTGTTATAGATAACGCCAAGAGCAGAAGCACTGGTTCCAAACAACATATTGTCTTCATCTACCCAGCCGTCATAAAGCTTATCTGCATTTTCCGCTTCCGGATAACTCATAATCTGCCCCGTTTCTTTCATCGCCAGCCCATCTGACCAGGATGCCAGGACTACCACATCTGCCACCGGATTATCCTTTTCTGCCTCCAGGCGGGCCTGTATCTCTCCGGTCGTTCCCTCGAATAATTCCACTTTGACGCCGGTCGCCTTTTCAAACCCATCTACATAAGCGGTATTCAGATCTGTCGGGCTTGGCATATATACAGTCAGGGTGCCGCTCAGTTCGTCCGAACTGTCCTCGGCGTCCTCCTGTGTCTCTGCATCGGCTGTCTCCGTATCCGTTTCGCTGCCGCCTTCCGACTCCTCGGCCGTCTGCGCGGAATCGGCTGCTGTCTCGGTGCTGCTGCCATTGGAACCGCAGGCCACAAGACTGACTCCCATAGCTGTCATTAAAAATGCTGCTAATAACTTTTTTTTCATGGTGTAATCCTCCTGTTGTCTTTTATTTTTAAAAAGTTACTATCTGATCCTCATTTATGTAAACAGACACATCGGAACCGATGTCATATCTGCATGGGGATTCCATGATCCACTGTTTTCCCCCCGCATCCAGATAAAGCTGATAATTTTCTCCCAAAAACTGAACTCCATCCACTACCGTGCGGTATACTTTATATCCGTCTTTCTTTTCCAGGCTGGCTGTCTCAGGACGAAACATCGCATTCTGATCCAGCCAGTTTGATTTCCCAATAAACTTTGCCGTAAAAGGAGTTCTGGGCCGTTGATAGATTTCTTCCGGTTTTCCCTGCTGTTCTATTGCCCCTTTGTTCAACACCACAATACGGTCGCTCATGCTCATGGCTTCCATCTGATCATGTGTGACAAAAACAGCCGTTACGCCCAGTTCGGCAGTCAGTCTTTTAATCTCTACCCGCATTTCATCTCTGAGGATTGCGTCCAGCGCGGACAGAGGTTCATCGAACAAAATGCAGTCCGGCCTGGTTACAATCGCTCTGGCAAAACCGACTCTCTGCTGCTGTCCTCCGGAAAGCTGGGAAGGGTATCTGTCCCTATACTCTCCCAGCCTGACGGCCTTAAGCGCATGTATTACACGTTCTTCTATATTTTTCGTATCTCGCCTGGCCCGAAGCCCAAACGCCACATTTTCGAAGACCGTCAGATGCGGCCACAATGCAAAATCCTGGAAAACAAAACCAATGTTCCTTTTTTCCGGAGGAACATTGATACCCTCTTTGTCCGAAAATACGCACTTATCATCAAAATAAATCTCACCTGCCGTCGGAGTTTCCAATCCGGCAATCATACGCAGGATCGTCGTCTTCCCACAACCTGAAGGTCCAAGCAATGTTGTAAATTCCTTGTCTTCAATCTTCAAATTTAAATCCTTAATCACTTCCACCTTATCGTAGGATTTGGAAATATTTCTCATGTCAATAAACATATCAAGCCACCTCTTTCCAAGATTTTACGGGGTGAATGTAAAATCCTCTATCTGTAACTTGTAAAAGATTGGTAAATATAATGTGAAATCCCGCAGATTTCTTTGCGGGATTCCATTCTTCCATATTTTTAAATATCATAACTCACTGATTGTTTCCGTCACAGACATGTTCTTTATTCTTTTTGCAGGCCCGTAAACTGCCGACGACGCAGCCAGTATTACAAGCAGAAGTATGATTCCCAGAGAGCCAGCCGGCACCCTCCATACCGCGTAGCTGAAGTGGCTGGTGATCAGAAAACCATACAGCAGCCTGGCAAACGGCAGCCCGGCCCCACAGCCGACCGCACAGCCCCAGAAAGCATAAGTAAATGCTTCGGCCGCGATCATTTTCATCACCTGGCGTTCATCCATCCCCACCGCCCGCATGGCGCCGTACTGTTTTATCCTCGCGGATACGCTCATGGAAATACTGTTGACAATATTCAGCACACTGACCAGTGCGATAATCGCCAGGAAACTATAAACTCCAACCACAAAGGCCAGATAAGTACCACCGGTGCTTTGTTCACGTCTGTCGCTGAATGTGTACTCACTGCCTGCCGCGCTGCGGAGCGCTTCCACTTCTTCTTCCGTTATATTCCCTTTCGTCTGCACCATAATAAGAGAATAATCCTCCGTTCCGGTCAGACGGACAAAGGTTTCATCTGAAGTGATTAACGTGATCTTCCCGCCTGTCAGCCCGTCGCTGTTGAACGGATCGTATTTCAGAAGGCCCGCGATTTCCAGTTCCTCATCTCCAATCAGAACCGTATCTCCAATTTCCCAGCTGCAGTCCTGATCCCATGTTGCCAGGACGTACCGGCTGTCTCCATACACTTTTGACAAATCGCTGCCGCGCTTCAACATTCCATCTTTCTTCAGACTCTTCAGATCAAAATCGTCAAAGGAAATCATATCCGCTTTGCGGGTAGATTTTGTATCCCCGCTCAGGATCACAGAAACATCAAAACAACTCCGGCGTCCGTATGCTCTTTTTACACCGTCCATGCCGCCGATTGCCTCCAGCAGTCCGGCGTCAACCGTGTTGCCGCCGTCCGCGCTGGATATATCTATATCAGAAGCCGCTGCTGACTGAGGCATAAGGTATCCGGCGAAATCGATCAGAACAGAAAAGCTTAAAAACAGTATAATGCTCAGCGCGAAAGATCCCGCCATAAGAACCAGATTTTTCCTGGCAGAAACAGCATGATGAATTCCAATCGCCGTTTCAATCTTCACAAAACGCGCATGGACCGGACGTCTGTCTGCGCTTCCATTTTCTGAATTGCCCGATACGGCTGCGGCAGGCGGCACTTTCGCGGCCCGCCTGGCAGGAGATCCTGCGGCCAGCAGCACGGAGATGATACCCACGGCAATACCGCTGATAATTCCAACGGCGCTGAAGCCAAAAAGAGGAATCCTGGAAAACTCCTCTCCCACCAGAAAACGGAGTGCCGCGCACAGCGCCCATGAAGCCGCGACTCCCAGGACAAGACCTATGGGGATCGCCGTCCTGCACCAGTTCAAAGCTTCCAGCCTCACGAAGCGGATAATCTGCTGCCTGCTCATCCCGATGCAGCGCATCATCCCGAAAAATCTCGTCCGCTGCGCTACGCTGCTGTTGATGCTGCTGGAGATCATCAGTACTCCTGCAGCCAGTATGAGCATGAACAGAACTGCCGCGGTGACAAAGAGCGTCTGGCCCATGGCAGTACTTCCGATTTCCCGAAGAGTCAGGGCATTATGCTTGTCTGCCAGCCGGGACTGCTCAATTCTCGCGCCCATGTCCGCCATGCTGAACACAGCCGTCACCATGAATACGGCAAAGATAATACACAGAAGGGTCATACGGTTCTGGCGCCTGTGTACTCTCGCCGATATGGGGATCAGATCAAGATAGCTTTTCATTCGCGGCACCTCCCGAAATCCGTCAGCACGCCGTCCGACACTCTCAGGATCCGGTCTGCCGTCTGGGCTATACTCCGGCTGTGAGTAATCATCACGATCGTCTGCTCATATTTTCTGGAAGCTTTTTTCAACAAAGCGATCACCTCGCTGGTATTCTGCGTGTCCAGATTGCCGGTGGGTTCATCCGCCAGGATCAGCGCCGGCCGGGTGATCAGCGCCCGCCCGATGGCCACCCGCTGCTGCTGCCCGCCGGACAGCTGGCCGGGCAGATGGTGACGGCGCTCTTTCAGATTCAGGACCGTCAGCAATTCCTCCAGATACTTTCTGTTTGGTTTTTGATAATCCAGCAGTACCGGAAACATCATGTTCTGTTCCACCGTCAATTCCGGAATCAGGTTAAAGCTCTGGAAAATAAAACCGATGTTCCTGCGTCGGAATACGGTAAGATTGCGTTCCTTCATGGAAAAGATATCTTTACCGTCGATAAATACCTTTCCCGAAGTAGGCGTGTCCAGCGCGCCGATCATATTCAATAACGTACTTTTTCCGGAGCCGGACTCTCCGACAACAGCCACAAATTCACCCTTGGGGACAGAAAAGGAGACCTTTTTCAAAGCCCGCACCGCCGCTTCCCCTTTTCCGTATGTCTTGGAAACATTCTTAACTTCCAACAGTTCCACTTTTTTGCACCTCATTCTTCTTTTGATATGAAAAGAGTAGCACCTTTATCCTACTGCCGGATGACGTACAGCCTACAATTTTGTAGGAATTGCCGCCTCACAAAATAAGCAAAATAATGGAGGCCGGCTCTTGAATCCCCACGCCGGATGTGCTATATTGGTAATAGAAAAGGGAAAGCCAGAGACACACGGCCTACCCCAAATAATTCAGTCTAAATGTTTTTCAACATTAGTCGTCACTATTGGCAGTAGTGGCGGCTATTTCTTTCCCTTGAGGATCTCATAAATAAGACCAACAAGAGCGACAATGAATATTAAAAGCTGAATCAGATCAGCATATGTAACATACATTGGCATCGCCCTCCTTTCTTTCGTCCGGAGGGTCAGCCCCTCCGATGTAAATGAAGGGTAGGCCGCCTTTATGTGCTCTGGTTTTCCATATAAAGAGTATAACATACCACTGTCAGCAGAGCAATCTAAAACCAAATTATTGAAAACAAAAAGAGATAATATAAAATCCCCCTCGCCCGACACGACGCCGGAAAAGGGGGATAATATTTAACTCGATTTTTTAATACAGCTTTGCACCCGCCGGAATAGCATCGTCCACCATCAGCAGATTCAGCCCTTCATGTCCGTCATACTCATACACGGCGCTGATCAGCATACCGCAGGAATCGATGCCCATCATCTTCCTCGGCGGTAGATTGGTAATCGCGATACAGGTCTTTCCGACCAGCTCTTCCGGCTCATAATACTCGTGAATACCGCTTAAAATCACACGGTCCGCGCCGGACCCGTCGTCCAGGACGAATTTCAGTAGCTTTTTGCTCTTCGGCACTGCCTCGCACGCCTTCACTTTCACGGCGCGGAAGTCTGACTTGCTGAACGTGTCAAAATCAACCATATCTTCAAACAGCGGCTCGATCTTCACTTTGGAAAGATCCAGTTTTACGGCCGCCTGGGCAGCATTGTTCGCCTCGTTCTTCGCGGCCCCCTGGGACTTCATAGTGGGGAACAGCAGCACGTCTCTGATCGCCGCGGAATTCGTCAGCAGCATGCACATACGGTCGATACCGAATCCGATACCTCCGGTAGGCGGCATACCGATCTCCAGGGCGTTCAGGAAGTCTTCATCCGTAGTATTCGCTTCCTCATCCCCCAGAGCCAGCATCTCTTCCTGAGCTTTAAACCGTTCTTTCTGGTCGATCGGGTCATTCAGCTCGGAGTATGCGTTCGCCATCTCCCAGCCGTTCATAAAGAACTCAAATCGTTCTACATAATCCGGATTCTCCGGCTTCTTCTTCGTCAGAGGAGAGATCTCGATCGGATGATCCATGACAAACGTAGGCTGGATCAGATGCTCCTCCGCGAACTCCTCGAAGAACAGAGAAAGGATATCTCCTTTCTTATGACGCTCTTCATATTCTACATGATGCTCTTTTGCCAGAGCTCTCGCCTGCTCCAGAGTCTCTACTTCATTCCAGTCAATACCCGCATACTTTTTCACCGCGTCTACCATGGTGATGCGCTCGAAGGGCTTGCCCAGATCCATCTCCACACCGTTATAGACAATCTTCGTGGTGCCCAGCACCTCCTGAGCCACGAAACGGTACAGATTTTCTGTAAGATCCATCATGCCGTTATAGTCTGTATATGCCTGATAGAGCTCCATCAGCGTAAATTCCGGATTGTGGCGGGTATCCAGACCCTCATTGCGGAATACGCGTCCGATCTCGTAGACACGCTCCAGGCCGCCTACGATCAGCCTCTTCAGGTACAGCTCCAGCGAAATACGGAGCTTGAAATCTTCGTTTAACGCGTTAAAATGCGTCTCAAACGGACGCGCGGCAGCGCCGCCCGCGTTGGCTACCAGGATAGGAGTCTCCACCTCCATAAATCCCTGGCTGTCCAGGTAACGGCGGATCGCGCTGATAATCCTGGAACGTTTAATAAAAGTATCCTTCACATCCGGATTCATGATCAGGTCTACATAACGCTGACGATAACGCAGATCCGTATTGGTCAGGCCATGGAATTTTTCCGGAAGGATCTGAAGGCTCTTGGACAGAAGCGTAAGCTTTGAAGCGTGGATGGAGATCTCTCCGGTCTTGGTTCGGAACACCTGTCCTTCGATACCTACAATATCCCCGATATCGTACTTTTTAAATTCTTTATAGCTTTCCTCGCCGACGCTGTCCCGCGCCACATAAGCCTGAATATTGCCCTTCAGGTCCTGTACATTACAGAAAGACGCCTTGCCCATCACACGTTTGGACATCATCCTGCCGGCCACACGCACAGTATGACCTTCCAGCGCGTCAAACTGCTCCTTCACATCACTGCTGTGATGCGTCACATCGTATTTCGTTATCCGGAACGGATCTTTTCCCTCGCTCTGGAGCTCCGCCAGTTTTTCCCTGCGGACCTTTAAAAGCTGGTTAATGTCCTGTTCCTGTACATTCTTTGCTTCTGCCACTTTCTTCACTCCTTAGCTTGCTCTGTGGATACTGAGTACTTTATACTTTATCTCTCCTGCCGGCGCTTCTACCGTCACCACATCTCCCACTTTTGCTCCGATCAGTGCCTGTCCGATGGGGGATTCGTTGGATATCTTGTTCTTCAGGCTGCTTGCCTCGGAAGAACCCACCAGCTTGTATTCTTCTTCTTCATTATATTCCATATCCAGGACGCGCACACTGCACCCGATATTGATCTTATCCAGATCGATCTCATCCTCCAGGACAACTTCCGCGTTCTTCAGGATCTTCTCGATCTGTTCGATCCTGGCCTCAATATCGCGCTGTTCATCCTTCGCTGCATCGTACTCCGCGTTCTCAGACAGGTCACCCTGTTCTCTCGCTTCCTTGATCTTCTGTGCGATCTCCTGTCTGCGGACCACCTTTAAATCCTGCAGCTCGTCTTCCAGTTTTTTCAAACCTTCATAGGTCAGAATATTTTTCTTCTCTTCCATCCTCTACACCTTCCAATCTGTGATGCTGCCGTGAAATAACGGGCTTTTTCTGAAAAATCAGACAGCCCTACATAATCAACGTATTATAGCTTACCTCAGAAATAATGTCAAGGTGCTTTTCCCAGTCTCTCAGGTCAAGCACCAGATTTCCCGGAATATTTCCATCCTCGTCTTCTTCCTGTATCAGGATCAGAAGTCCGTTTTCCTCATATGCCTGCTCCGCCAATTCTTCGAAGGCCTCTCCCCGCTTCGTTATCAGATAAAGAAGATTCAGGTCTGTCATCAGGATTTCCAATAATCGTATTACCTTCCATGCCGGCTGTTCCTCATCATCGATCACAGCCAGCTGCAGGTCTTTTTTCGGAATTCCTTTCTCCCTGCGAAACCAGGTCAGGATCTGCGGCGCGTATCTGGTATACAGCAAAAAACTCTTTTCCTCTGCCGGTTTCTCCGCAATATCTTCGTTTTTCTTTCTGTGAAACAAAAAAAGTTTTTTCCAGAACATCTGCAAAACAGCCATTCAATATCTTCGTTTCAGTATATGTCAAAGCTTCCGGATTAAACCCTCCAGTTCATCTAAAGTTTCCGCTTCGTTGACTCTGGCCCGCAATTTTGAAGAATTCGGATATCCGACGGTATACCATGCCACATGTTTCCGCATTTCCCGGATCCCGGTATATTCTCCTTTATACTCTGCCAATAATCTTCCATGACGCAGGATCATTTCCTTCACTTCCTGAAGATCCGGTTTCTTTTCCTCCTCTCCGGTTTCCATCCAGTGAAGAATCTGATGAAAGATCCAGGGATTTCCCTGCGCTCCCCTGCCGATCATGATCCCGTCGCATCCTGTCTCTTCCTGCATCCGGTGCGCCGCCTCGGGAGAATCCACATCTCCGTTCCCGATCACAGGAATGTGCACGGCGTCTTTCACCCGGCGGATAATATCCCAGTCCGCTTTCCCGTGATAATACTGTTCCCTTGTCCTTCCGTGTACCGCCACCGCCGCGGCTCCGGCGCTCTCCGCAATCCTGGCAATCTCTACCGCATTGATATGTTCCTCGTCAAATCCTTTCCGGATCTTCACGGTAACCGGTTTCCGGATCGCTTTAACTGTCTTGGAAACAATCTCCTCCACCAGTCCCGGATTCTTCATCAAAGCGGAACCTTCGCCATTATTAACTACTTTAGGCACCGGGCACCCCATATTGATATCCAGGATAGAAAAGGGGCGGTCTTCAATCTTCTTTGCCATTTCACTGATAATATCCGGATCAGATCCGAAAAGCTGGAGCGACACGGGCGTCTCTCTTTTGTCAATCTCCAGCAGGCTCTCTGTGTTTTTATTATGATAATAAATGGCCTTAGCGCTGACCATCTCCATACATACCAGGCCGGCCCCCTGCTCTTTGCATAAAAGGCGAAAAGGAAGATCCGTAACCCCCGCCATGGGTGCCAGGATCAGATTGTTAGGAAGCTCCACATCCCCGATCTTCAGTTTACGGATCATTCTATCTTTTCTCCCTGGAAAAACACTTTATAATAGAGCTCCAGTTCCTGTAAAAGCTCCGCCTTTTCTCTCTGTATCTGGCGAATCTTCAATTCGCTGCCGATCTCGTCGTAAAGCAGATCCCCCGGATCTGCCGAAACTTCCAACAGCAGGTTCCCGTCCTCATCAAATGCCAGCGTAAGTATGCCGCCCACATCTTCTGTAAACAGCACGCACATGATCTTCAGCTCGTCCTGTATCTGGGACGGGAGACTGCCAAACGCCTCATTCAGATAATATTTCTGCTCGTACGCGCTGGCCGCGCAGAGCACCACCCGATCCTGTTCCATATATCCCTCTCTGTCTTTCTTTTTTAAATGTCTCTTTACGTATATCCATACAGGCCCCGCACGGATACTTCCCCGGCATATACCTGCTCTACGGTGCCGTCTTCCCGGCGCACCAGAAGTTCTCCCTTCTGGTTGATTCCTTCCGCCGTCCCGGTGTACGCTCCCTTCGGGTACAGCACCTGTACCTGCCGTCCGCAGTTGATGCACAGCTCATTGTAATCCTGATACAAATCCCGCAGGTCTTCCGTTTTCAGAAACGTCTCATAAACCGGTTCCAGTTCGTCCATGATACATGCGGCCAGTTCTGCCCTGGAATAGCTATGGCCGGTCTCCATCCTCAGGGAGGAGGCGGTCTCCCTTAATTCTTCCGGAAATTCTGTCTGATTTACATTGATTCCGGTACCGATGACTACATAATGGATATAATCCACTTCGGTGTTCATTTCCGTCAGGATCCCGCACACCTTCCTGCCTCCCACAACCACATCGTTGGGCCATTTAATCTTCGGATCCAGACCGCACAGCTTGCGGATCCCTCTGGTCACCGCCAGGGCCATCAGCAGAGTCATCCGGGACGCATGCTCCGGTCGGACTTTCGGCCGGAGCAGAAGCGTCATGGCAATCTGTTCTCCTCTGGGAGAAGACCAGTTTCTTCCTCTTCTTCCTCTCCCGCCGGTCTGTTCTTCTGCCAGCACCAGCGTCCCGTCAGCCGCTCCTTCTTCCGCCAGACGGCGGGCATATGTGTTTGTGGAATCCACGGTTTCCAGGCAGATGCATTCCCTTCCCATCCAACGGGTATGCAGACGGCTCTTGACTTCCGCCGCGCTCATCCGTTCCGGGCTTTCCCGAAGACGGTATCCCTTGTTCTGCACCGCCTCGATCTGATACCCCTCCTCCCGCAGCTGGCGAATCGCCTTCCAGACCGAGGTCCTTGAAACATTAAAATGTCCGCAGAGCTGCTGGCCGGATACATAACCATCTGTTTCTCTCAGAATCTTCAGAAGCTCTGCCTTCATAAGATCCCCCCTATATACAGCACGCTGAAAACAGCCGCCGCCAGAAACAGCAGGGCCAGGATACCTTGAAGACGGCTTTCCGTCTTTTTCCCCGCCTTCCGGTCATATGCCATTCCCGTTCCATATAGCAGGGTCCCGGCAAAAAAGGCCAAAGGGATGCAGATCCTGCTCAGTTCCTTATCCGAAGCCACAGCGAATACAAGCGCCAGAATCAACAGGCTCAGACAAACCGTGGCCGTTCTGTACCTCTCTTTCACAAGCACCCCCGCTCCTTTCCGCACTGCTTATGCGCCCAGTGTGGCTGCCATCACCGCTTTGATGGTATGCATACGGTTTTCTGCCTCTTCAAATACAATAGATCTGGAAGATTCGAACACTTCATCCGTCACTTCCATAGCGTCCAGACCGTATTTTGCGCTGATCTCTTTACCGATGGCCGTGTTCAGATCGTGGAATGCCGGCAGACAGTGCATAAACACCGCTCCAGGTCCTGCCGTCTCCATCACAGAACGGTGTACCTGATACGGGAACAGATCCTTGATCCGCTCTGCCCAGACTTCATCCGGCTCGCCCATGGAAACCCATACGTCCGTGTAAATCACATCCGCGCCCTTGACTGCTTTCTGTACATCCTCTTCCAGTGTGATCTCCGCCCCTGTCTCTCCCGCGATCTCGCGGCATCTGGCTATGAGTTCCTCCGATGGCCAGTATTTCTTCGGCGCGCATGCGGTGAATTTCATACCCATCTTCGCACAGCCCACCATCCAGGAATTGCCCATGTTATAGCGGGCGTCTCCCATATAGGTCACTTTTACATCCAGAGTGCCGAAATGTTCCCGGATTGTCAACAGATCCGCAAGGATCTGCGTGGGATGGAACTCATTGGTCAGCCCGTTCCAGACCGGCACTCCCGCATATTTTGCCAGTTCCTCTACCACGTCCTGTCCAAATCCGCGGTATTCGATCCCTTCATACATCCTTCCAAGCACTCTGGCTGTGTCGGCAATGCTCTCCTTTTTTCCGATCTGAGAACCGGAGGGATCCAGATAAGTGGTTCCCATCCCCAGATCATGAGCCGCCACTTCAAAAGCGCATCTGGTTCTGGTGCTGGTTTTCTCGAAAATCAGCGCCACATTTTTTCCGCGCAGGGTATCTACCGGGATCCCTTTCTTTTTCTTCTCCTTCAGTTCCGCGGCAAGATCCAGCAGATACCGGATCTCGTCCGGGGTATAATCCAAGAGTTTCAGAAAATTTCTTCCTTTTAAATCCATATTACGTCTCCTCCGTCAAAGGACTGGCGCGATCTGCACCAGCCCCTTTGTCATGCAAGTATGAAGTTACTGTCAGTCTCTCCCTTAAGCTTCCGCTCTGTCGGCGTTTGCTGCGTCTGCCGCAGGCTCCATATCCGTTTTCGCCACCTCGGTCAGGGAGGATACCAGCCCTGCCAGATTCTGGATCTCCGACGGGATAATGATCTTCGTCGCCTTTCCGTCCGCCGCCTTGGCGAATGCTTCCAGGCTCTTCAGCTGGATCACCGCTTCGTCCACGCCGACT
Source organism: uncultured Lachnoclostridium sp. (assembly GCA_944376715.1). Lineage (GTDB taxonomy): Bacteria > Bacillota > Clostridia > Lachnospirales > Lachnospiraceae > Hominiventricola. The sequence continues at coordinate 61,077 of CALWDO010000002.1, forward strand.
TCTTTCAGGAACCGAAGACCGTCTGCATTTGCCTGCTGTACCTTCAGGATCGCCTCCGCGCGTCCTTCCGCTTCCTTGATCATCTTTTCCTTCTCTGCTTCCGCGCGCAGGATCGCCGCCTGTTTCTCCGCCTCTGCATCCAGGATCGCGGATTCTTTGTTTCCTTCCGCTACCAGGATCGTAGATTTCTTTTCACCTTCCGCGCGCAGGATCGCTTCACGGCGTTCGCGTTCTGCTTTCATCTGCTTTTCCATCGCGTCCTGAATCGCCGCCGGCGGGATAATATTCTTCAGCTCTACGCGGTTCACCTTGATTCCCCAGGGATCCGTCGCAACATCCAGCGAAGCGCGCATCTTTGTATTGATCGTCTCGCGGGAGGTCAGCGTCTGATCCAGCTCCAGATCTCCGATGATATTACGCAGTGTGGTAGCCGTCAGGTTCTCGATAGCCATGATCGGATTCTCCACGCCGTAGGTAAACAGCTTCGGATCCGTAATCTGGAAAAAGACCACTGTATCAATCCGCATAGTTACATTATCCTTCGTGATCACCGGCTGAGGCGCAAAATCCACAACCTGCTCTTTCAATGTAACCCTTCTGGCCACACGGTCGATAAAAGGTACCTTAAAGTGGACTCCCACCTGCCAGGTCCCGTTGTACGCGCCCAGTCTTTCCATTACCAGTACGGTAGCCTGCGGCACAATCTTGATACAGGATGCCAGGATCACAAGAATCACAAGAACCAGGATGATTACTACAATAGGCATTTATTTTTCCTCCTTTACCTCTTCCACGATCAGTTTTACACCTTCGATCGCGCATATCTTCACCTTGCCGCCTTCCGGGATCACACAGCCGTCTTCTCTGGTTCTGGCTGTCCAGCTCACATCGGCGATCATCACTTCTCCGGTCTGAGCAAGGTTATTGATCTCTTTTGATACAATCGCCGTCTTTCCGATCAGACTGTCCGCATTCGTCCTCACATGGCCTTTACTCATATATTTCATGGCCGCCGGACGGGTCAGGAGCAGAAGCGCGAAAGACAGAACCAAAAAAACCGTCCATTGCACTGTGGAGTCAGCGCCTAAAAGTGTGGCAACAAACGCCGCCAGCGCCCCTCCTGCGAACCAGATCGTAGTCAGCTGCAGCGTAACGATCTCAATAATCAACAAAAGGATTAAAAGTCCCAGCCACATCATAGCAGGGGACTCCAGTATCAGTCCCATACCGTTCCTCCTTTCCATTTTGCTTCTGCGCTCATTATACCATGTCCGCTGCGCAGACATGATGCCTCCGGCGGATGCGCCCGGCTTTCTGCGGCGAGCGCAGAAACCGGCATGCGCAATGGTATAATTCGCACTTCGTGCTCATTATACCATGCCGCTTCATCCTTGACAATGAAATTTCCCGGAAGCTGAAAGGATCCCGCAGCCTTTTGAAAACTGCGGGATCCTTCTTAAATTTATGTTATGCTTTAATAAAAGACATGTCCTCCGATCACAACCGACGGTCCGCTGACCGAAGAGCTGGCGCTCTTGAAATGCGTAAACGTCCCTATCGTGGTCTCTCCGTTGATCGCCGCCTGCGCTGCCTGCATACAGCTGGATTTCGGCCCGGACGCCATGATAGACGCCACCTGGCCGGTCGCTGCCGGCCCGAACTGTCCCGGCGCGGAGATCACTCCCTGAATCGTGTTCGGATACGCGCTGCTGCGCACACGGTTCATGACGACCGCTCCTACAGCCACCTGGCCCTCATACGGCTGATTCCCCGCTTCTGCCTGGATCAGCGCCGCCAAAAGCGTCACTTCATCGGTAGACGCGGCAACCGCTCCCAGATTTGTAGTCCTTTTGGCCTTCTCTTCTTCCGCTTTCTTTTCGGCTTCTTCCGCTTCTATCTGCTCTATGGTCTTGGCCTCGCCATAGTCATATGCCACTTCCACATACTCCGCAGAGACATAATCTACTTCTCCGTCAGAATACAGGATTTGCAGCCAGCCATCCTGCTCTTCTCCAACCCGGATCTTCTCGCCCATACCGATCAGGTCGATAACTCCGGCGTCTGTGCTGGGCTCATCGCGCACTTTCAAAGTCTCCGTAATGACAGTAGCGGTCTTGGCCACATCCTGCGCCGCCCGTTCTTCCGCCTCCTGTCCGAATGCCAGATACTCATCGCTGACCCATCCGTCCACATCTCCGGACTGGATCCTTGTCCATCCGTCCGCCTGTTCCACAATATCTCCGGCGTCGCCTTTGTACATCTTGCCAACCACTGCGGAGTCCGTACTGGCTGACTCGCGGACGCTGACAGAATCTTCTACCTTTGCCATCACACGTCCGGCCCATTCGTCTTCGGCCATAAGGCCTTCCACATCTTCTGCGGACAACTGTCCCAGCAGTGCGCTCAGCGTGTCTTCCCCTTCATTTCCAAGAGTGGTAAATCCGGACAGCCCGAGCCACATACCCAGGAGTATACAGCAGAGTATTCCTTTTTTACACATCTGATATTCCCTCCATATTTTACCATCAGATTTCCCGATTGATACAAATATATTACAAAACTGTTACATTTATTACAGAGAGTTTATCAGATAATGAATTATTTGTCAACTGCGGCGCTGTCTGTTGACTTCATACATAAGAATCGAGGCCGCCACTGCCGCATTCAGCGACTCCAGACGCCCTTCCATAGGGATGCGGATCCACACATCTGCCATACGGCTCAGCCGCTCTGAAAGACCGTTTCCCTCATTGCCGATGAAAAAGGCGGTCCCTGTCCGGTAATCCTCACCATCATAGCAGTTTTTCCCTTTCAAATGGGCAGCATACGTCCGGATGTTCCTTCTCTTCAGCTCCGGCAGGATCTCTTCGATCTCCTCCACATACAAGAAAGGCATCCGATAGACAGACCCCATGGTGGAACGGATCGTTTTTGGATTGTACAGATCCACCGATGCCCGGTTCAGGATAATGCCGTCGGCGCCTGCCCCCTCCGCCGTCCGGAGGATTGTCCCCAGGTTGCCGGGGTCCTGCAGGTTTTCCAGGATCAGGAGGTGGGGATTTTCCCCGCGCGTCAGATCCTCCAACCGGTACCGGAACTGTTCTACCACGCACAGAATGCCCTGGGGCGTTTTGGTATCGCTGACCGCCTGAAACACCCGGTCCTCCAGGACCTCATATTCATGGTTACGCAAAAAAGCCTGTCCTTTTTCTTCGTACAGGCTTTTTGAAATATACACTTTGCGTATTTTATCATCGGGCGCTTCCTGGAACATCTTGATTCCTTCCACCAGGAAAACGCCCTGTTCATTTCTCTCTTTGGCTTTTTTTGCCAGCTGCTGCAGGTGCTTTACCTGCTGATTCGATGTACTGGTAATCATCACTTTGCCATCGCTTTCGAGACATCGATCATATACGGGTCTACGCCTTTGTTCATGCCCAGGGCCTCATTGATGTCGAAGTCTTTGAATTCTCCGTTTTTGTATCCCACCACACGGTTGGACTTGCCTTCGCAGAGCAGATCCACTGCCAGAGCGCCCATCATGGTCGCATATACACGGTCCTGACAGGAAGGGCTGCCTCCGCGCTGCATGTAACCCAGGATCGTCGCGCGGGTCTCCACGCCCGTTGCGGCCTCGATCCTCTTAGCCATGGATGTAGAGTGGCCGATCCCCTCCGCGTTGATGATAATATGATGTTTCTTTCCTCTCTTGCGGCTCTCGATGATGTTATTGATGATCTTCTGCTCATCATAATCATACTGCTCCGGAATCAGGATATCCTCCGCGCCGTTGGCGATACCGCACCAGAGCGCAATATATCCCGCGTTTCTTCCCATTACCTCTATGATACTGCAGCGTTCATGGGAGGTAGAGGTGTCGCGCACTTTATCGATCGCCTGCATGGCCGTATTGACTGCCGTGTCAAAGCCGATCGTGTATTCGGTACATGCGATGTCCAGGTCAATCGTTCCCGGCACGCCTACCGTATTGATCCCCAGATTCGCCAGCTTCTGCGCTCCCGCGAAAGAGCCGTCTCCGCCGATGACAACCAGACCGTCGATATGGTGTTTCCGGCAGATCTCAGCGCCCTTTTTCTGTCCTTCTTCTGTGCGGAACTCCGCGCAGCGGGCCGTAAACAAGATCGTACCGCCGGTATCAATGATATCGCTGACCGACTGACGGTTCATATCTATGATGTCTTCTTCCAAAAGTCCCTGGTATCCTCTGCGGATCCCTTTTACCCGTTTCCCATTGGCGCATGCCTTTCTTACAACGGCACGTATCGCCGCATTCATGCCCGGCGCGTCACCGCCGCTTGTCAAAACCCCTATCGTGCTAATTTCTTTTGCCATGGTTTAACCTCCGCAAAACATTTCTGCGTTTTTACATTATCAAATATCATTTTAATCCATTTGGGCTCTGTTTTCAATACGCTTCTCAACCACTTTCACGTTTTTCTCCCCAAAAACCGCGAAGAGCCGCTCCAGAAGTTCCGGATCCGCTTTGACATTCCGAGACGCGGGCAATACCTTCTTCATTTTTTCTTTGCGCACGTAGATAATCACCTCGTCGCCGCCCTCGCTGTCCATCAAAAGCCGGTAGAGGTTATTTTCCTGGTTCTGGTATGCGTCCATGTCCGGGAACTGGATCCACAGCTGCCGGTGTACAGTCTCAAAAGGCACGATCTTCTCCAGGATCAGCTTGCTCGCCTTTTCTTCTTCCGCCGAGATCCGTCCGCTGACAAACACCTTGCTGTCCAGATTCAGAAGAGAAGCATTTCTTTCATAATCCCGCGGAAATACGATCACTTCCACCGTACCGAGCAGATCCTCTATCGTGATAAACGCCATCATCTTATTATTTTTCGTGGCCTTCATGGTCTTGGAGGTGATCATTCCTCCCACGATCGCCCGCTCGCCGTCGCGCACTTTGGGCGCTTCGCCTTCTTCCGGCGCCAGGAAATCCGTGGTCACATGGCTGATACCCCGCCGCCACTGCTCTTCGTACTCTTCCAGAGGATGGCCGCTGATATAGATCCCCAGCACTTCTTTTTCAAATGCCAGCAGTTCTTCCTTCCGGTATTCTTTCACCTGCGGAAGCTCTATCCGGAATGCCTTTTTCTCTTCCTCCGGAACCAGATCGAACAGGCTCATCTGGCCTGCGAAATCGGTTTTCTTCTTCTGGGAAGCCTGATCCATCATCCGTTCATACACTTTCATCATCTGGTGACGGTTGGCGCCCAAGCCGTCGAAAGCGCCCGCTTTGATCAGATTTTCCACAGTTCTCTTGTTCACTTCCCGCCCGCAGGTCCGGTCAATGAAATCGTTCAGATCCTTGTACGGGCCATTCTGCCGGCGTTCTTCCAGGATGCTTTCGATCACAGGACGCCCCACGCTTTTCACGGCGTTCAGTCCGTAGCGAATCGCGCCGTCCGATACAGAGAATACGCCTTCGCTCTCGTTGACATGGGGAGGAAGGATCTGTATATTCATCTGACGGCACGTCATAATGTATTCAGATACCTTGGCAGAATTGTCGATCACCGACGTCATCAGAGCCGCCATAAATTCTACCGGGTAATAATATTTCAGCCAGGCCGTCTGATATGCCACCACCGCATATGCGGCCGCATGGGATTTGTTAAACGCATATTTGGCAAAGTCGATCATCTCGTCAAAGATCTTGTTCGCCGTCTGTTCCGGGATCCCCCTGGCAATACAGCCGGGAACATTTTCTTCTTTGTTTCCATAGACAAAGTTCTGGCGTTCCCGCTCCATGACGGCAGCTTTCTTTTTCGACATGGCCCTGCGCACCAGATCGCTCCGTCCCAGCGTATAACCCGCCAGTTTCTGCACGATCTGCATAACCTGCTCCTGGTAAACGATACAGCCGTAAGTGGGTTCCAGGATCGGCTCCAGTTCAGGACAGTCGTAGGTGACCTCTTCCGGATGATTCTTTCCCCGGATATATTGGGGGATAAAGTCCATGGGACCCGGACGGTACAGGGAGATTCCGGCGATAATATCTTCCAGACTCTGGGGCTTCAGCTCTTTCATGAAGTTTTTCATCCCCGTACTTTCCAGCTGGAACACGCCGTCCGTGTGCCCCGTCCCCAGAGAATCCAGCACTTTCTTATCGTCATAATCAATATGATCAATATCGATCTTTTTCCCGCTGCTTTTCTCCGCCAGAGCCACCGCGTTCTGGATCACGGTCAGCGTCCGAAGCCCCAGGAAATCCATCTTCAGAAGTCCCAGTTCTTCCAGCGTCGTCATGGTAAACTGCGTCACCAGGGAACCGTCCTGAGCCCTGGAAAGCGGGACGTATTCATCTACGGATTTCTGGCTGATCACCACGCCCGCGGCGTGCATGGAAGTATGCCTCGGCAGTCCTTCCAGACGCTTGGACATGTCCACCAGTTCTCTTACCTGCTCATTAGTCTCATACAGCGTGCGCAGTTCCGGGTTCATCTGCAATGCTTTATCCAGTGTAATATTCAACTCCTGCGGCACCATCTTCGCGATGGAATCCACGAATGCGTAGGGCAGGTCCATAACCCTTCCCACATCCCTGAGCACACCTCTGGCGGCCAGCGTACCAAACGTGACAATCTGCACCACCCGGTCCTTGCCGTACTTGCGCACCACGTAATCGATGACTTCCTGCCTCCGTTCAAAGCAGAAATCCACGTCAATATCCGGCATGGATACACGCTCCGGATTCAGGAAACGTTCAAACAGAAGCTGATATTTGGCGGGATCAATATTGGTGATTCCAAGCGTATAAGACACCAGGCTGCCGGCCGCGCTTCCTCTTCCCGGTCCCACAGCGATGCCATGATCCCGGGCGTATTTAATGAAATCCCACACGATCAGGAAGTAATCCACATACCCCATCTTCTGAATAATGGAAAGCTCATACTCCAACTGTTTTTTCAGCGTCCCGTCGTCGTCCGGATAGCGCCCGGCGAACCCTTCCCGGCAGAGTTTGTTTAAATACTCCCAGGAAGTGTAGCCATCCGGCACGTCGTATTTTGGAAGCTTTGTCACGCCAAATTCGATCTCCACGTTGCAGCGATCCGCGATCTTCTGGGTATTTTCCAGCGCCTGCTTCGCATAGGGGAACAGCCGCTCCATCTCTTCCGGAGATTTTACAAAATACTGGCCTCCTTCATACCGCATGCGGTCCTCGTCAGCCAGCCGTTTTCCCGTCTGCAGACAGAGCAGGATATCGTGCGGTTTTACGTCCTCCGCGTAAGTGTAATGCACATCATTTGTAGCTACCAGCTCTATCCCCAGTTCCCGGCTCATGCGCAGCAGCGCCTGATTCACCATTTTCTGATCCGGAATGCCATGATCCTGCAGCTCCAGGAAGAAATTACCCTTCCCAAAAATATCCTCGTAGCGGCGCGCCGCATTGCACGCCTCCTCGTACATTCCCTTCTGAATATAACGCTGCACCTCACCGGCCAGGCAGGCGCTGGTGGCGATGATCCCTTCATGGTACTTTGCCAGGATCTCCCTGTCCACCCTGGGGCGGTAATAAAAGCCTTCTGTATAACCGTCAGAAACAATCTTGATCAGGTTCTGATACCCTTGATTGTTCTCTGCCAGCAGGACCAGGTGATAATACCGGTCCTCGCCTCCGGTGGTCTCCTTGTCAAAGCGGGAATTCGGCGCCACATACACCTCGCAGCCTATAATCGGCTTGATTCCCTGGGTTTTCGCTTCTTTATAAAAATCAATCACGCCGTACATAGCCCCATGGTCCGTGATCGCCGCGCTGTCCATGCCCAGTTCTTTCACCCTGGCCACATATTCTTTAATCTTATTGGAGCCATCCAGCAGGCTGTATTCTGTATGTACATGCAGGTGCACAAAACTCATGCTGCCATTCCCCCTATCTGTTCCAGTCCAAAAGTTTTTTATAACGAAAAAAAGGAGCAACAGCTTTCGCTGTTACTCCTCCATTATAACCGATTAGCCGTTAATCATAAAGGACAATAATTTATCAATATCCTCTTTCTCATATGCAACAATCTCCAGCTCCGGAATCTCGCCGTTGGAGAAGATATTTGCAAGAGATACATACTGGGAAAGTTTAGACTTCAGATTCAGTCTGTCTCCTTCTCCAGTTACCAGTTCTACTTTACCTTTACAGCTGTCTACTACTTCGAAAAACTTATTCACGTCTTTTATATTCTGTACTTTCATTTCCTTATGCTCCTTTCCTTTCTTTACGCCCTCATTATAATCAATCAATTCTGTGATTTCAAGTAATTTTTTCCTTTTATGAGAAAATCAGCAAATTGCCTATGGCGCGCTATCGTTTGCGAATGCTTTTATCTGTAATTTCAACACGTCCTTCCTTCAAAAGCCGTCCAACCGCACGTTTAAATGCATTTTTGCTCATAGACAACTCTCTTTTGATCACTTCTGGAGACGCTTTGTCTGAAAACGGCAGGACGCCGCCGAATTCTTCAATCGCTTTCATTACCTGTTCCGCATCCTCGTCGATCTGCAGATATGATTTCTCGCGCAGGCTCAGATCCAGCTTTCCGTCTTCTTTGACGCCTGTCACCCGCGCCTCCACCTGATCTCCGATCTGCGCCTGACCGAAAAATTCCTTTTTGGGGACCAGTCCCGAATACAAGTCATCCACCGCCACAAACGCGCCGAAATTCTCGCTGATCTGATATACCGTTCCCGTCACATGGTCATCCACCCCGTAGGGACTGTCTGTTCTCAGATATTCGTATACGTTCATGGTAGCGCACAGGCGTCCGCTTTTATCAATATAGAGAGCTACCAGACACTCTTCTCCCGCGCGCACTTTCCTGGTCTGCTGCCGGAACGGCAGGAACAGATCTTTCTCCAGGCCCCAGTCCAGAAATGCTCCGATCCTGGACACCTCTTTCACCTTCAGCCGTCCCACATCCCCCAGTGTGAGCAGCGGATCCGCCGTCGTAGCGATGGGCCTGTCCCTGGAATCCTTATACAAGAAAACTTCCATCTGGTCTCCCGGCCGCACTCCCGCGCGCACCTGCTTCTTCGGAAGCAGCACTCTGTCTTCCGGATCGTCCGGATCTGCCAGATAGATTCCGAAATCTACCATCTTTACGACTGTCAATAACTGTTTTTTTCCTAACTGCATGTATTATCTCCTATCTGAATTCCACTGTCGCATAAGGGGCGCCCTTCGCATCCCCGAGAAGGATCACATATCCGTCTTCAATCCTTCCCAGGCGGGGATAAATCATATCGCCCAGTAAAGCTGATTTCTTATATTCCGCACGCATCTGGCGGATCTGGAAGCCTTCCGGGAGGTAGTCCCCCGCAAGCCATACATACTGTCCATTATTCACATGATGATTCACATCCAGATGATATTCATGGATCAGAAATGTATCCTTCTCCTCCATGTCTTCGGGCAACGATATCTTCCCCTCGTCATCCCCCATATCCAGCCTGGGCTCCGTCAGATACGTCCGCGTCATAAGCTCGTCCAGCTTTGCGGGGCGCATCCGCTTCGTATCCATATATACCCAGAAAGAATCCGCGCATGCTGCCACGCTGCCGTCTTCTCCTACCAGCCGGAAATTCCTCTGTCCTGTCATCTTTCCGAATTCGTACGGCCAGGTCTCCACTGTGACACGTTCTCCGAATTCAGGATACCGATACACCTGAATCTTCCAGGAATTCAGGACCCACATCCGGTTCATATCCTCCAGCTTTGTCATACCGACGCCCAGATCCTCCGACTGAAACGTAGCACAATCCTGAAAATAATTCAGGATTGCATTTAAAGTGGTCTTTCTGTTCTGATCGACTTCTGTAAATCGTATTCGACTGACATATTGATACATTACGCCATCCTCTTTCCGCACTTGCTTTGTCAGTCTTCATTATAACGGCATTTGTGGAAAAACGCCACAAGAAGTTTTACATACAATAGGAAAGAGCCATTCGATACTTTATCTTCTCGAATGGCTCTTTACCTGTCAATCTGGAGTTTCACCTTTTTGATCTCCTTTCAAGATATTTTTCGGATTCCAGTATCCCTTGTTCTTTGCAATCGTCACATTTAAGACTTTTTCTGAACTTCCGCCTTTCATCCTGACAGGTCTTCATTTCTGTCGGCAGTTTCAACCTTTCCTTCTTCCGCTTCGGCAAAAACAGATTTTAAAGTTCTTCTACAAAACCACTCATTTCATAAAATACTTTACTGATTCTTCTTGTCTTCCATATCCGAAGTTCTGATCTTACCGCCATCATCCATGTTATTCCATCTTAGATGATTGCTTTCATCCTGAAATCCATCCGGTGAATTTTGATTACCTTCCCATTGGACCTTCCTCCGTCATCCAGAGATTGGTGAATCTCTTTTGATTTTGTGATTTTATATTACAATATCTTCTCTGTTTTGTCAATAGTTTTCTGAAATTTTTTCTAAAATTTTTTTATTATTTTTCTTCTTTCCATAAATTCTACTTTTATCTGTCGTATCCATGTCGCATACACAGGGAAAGAGCCATTCGATACTTTATCTTCTCGAATGGCCCTTTACCTGTCAATCTGGAGTTTCACCTTTGAAATCCCCTTTCAAGATATTATTTGGATTCCAGTCCCCTTGCGCTCCGTAATCATCACACTTTTTCTCTTCTCATGACTTTCTCATATCTGATCTTTTTATCTCGGATCTTTTTTATCATCATCTCAGGTTCTTCTCTCCGATGCATCTGCCATCGTCAAATTTCTTCTCAGATAATATTCAATCCTCGATATTTTCTCACGTATGATTTTTTCATTTACGAGATCTTCTTTTTCCCTCTGTGTTCGGCAAAAACAGATTCAAAAACATCAAATACTTTTCTGATTCTTTCCGCCTTCCACTTCCGGGGACATCCGATGCATTCCTCTTTCTTCACGTGCTTCCATGTCGTCTGATTCTTACATCCTGAAATCCTTCTGGTGGATTCTGATTACCTTCCCATTGGACCTTCCTCCATCATCTAGAGATTGGTGAATCTCTTTTGATTTTGTGATTTTATATTACAACATCTTCTCTGTTTTATCAATAGTTTTCTGAAAATATTTTTATAAAAATATTATTATTTTTCTTTTTTTATTTTAATATTATTTTTTCTGTTATATCATCCTGGACAGATACGCCCCGGACTGCCGTCCGGGACGCAATATACAGGAAAGATCAATACTTCCCGTATTTATCCAGCGTTTCAAACATCGCTTCCAGGTTCTCCGGTTTGCAGTTCTCCAGGCTTCCGTTCAGATCAAACAGATATCCGCCGCCGGGAGCGCAGACGTCCAGCAGACGTTTGGTCTCCTCCACAACAGTCTCCTTCTTCCCGAACTCCAGTTCTGTAACAGACAGGTTTCCGCAGATGCAGGCTGTGCCGCCCAGAATCCGTTTTGCTTCTTTCATATCCACCGTCTCAAAATGATACAGCACTTTGCCCTTCGGTACATCTGCCAACTGCTCTAATCTGGTATTGTAGGGCCCTTCTGTATAGATATAGGGCGTAACATCCATCTCGATCAGCGCCATCATGATCTTTTTCAGAGGTTTCCAATAAAACCGTTCAAACTGAGCCGCGCTCATAAATCCGTCCATAGCCTTGTGCAGCGGGAAGAACACGCGCCTTACCGGCAAATTCGCGTTCCGGAAATACTGCAGGGCCCGAATCTGCTGATCCGCGAACATCCAGCACGCCTGTTCCACATATTCCTGGGTTTCTTCATCCAGCAGATCTTCAAAGATTCCCATGGTCCCCCGGAAATAATCGCCCAGAATATCATACGGCGCCTCACAGCGTCCGGTCATCATGGGAGGGAATCCCATGGCTGCAATCTTTGCCTGATATTGCGCAGTCATCTCCGCCGCCTTGGCGTCTTCCTCTCCGATCTGTCCCAGCAGGCGGAAGGTTTCCTGGGCCTGAGGAGTATAGAGCGGCTTCAGCAGGCTGGTGCTCAGGACGATGGCCGGATCCAGACGTATATCGGACGTACCGGTGAGATTCTTATATGCCCGCGGAATATACTTGCGGATCATGAAACCGGTAAAATCGCCCAGCATTTCCGGATATTCTTCCGGAGACATGAACTCCCGCTCGATCACCTGATGAGAACTGTAAGGAGAGACCATCGTACCGGGACGTCCCGGCCAGTCGATCATCTGAGACCCTGCCAGCTCATTGGCACGCCCGCTGGTGAATCCCGAAAACATACTCACATCCATCTGCGGATGATCCTTGTAAAACTGTACGGCAGCATCCCCCGCTTTTTCATAATCATAATAGAGGTCCGCATAGCAGGAGCCATAGGCTCTCTGTGCGTAGGACGCGATAAATGGAACCACCGGAACCCGGTCCGGTTCCTTCAGCGCAATCGCAGTCTCCACACGCTGAATTCTCTGATTATACGCCTCCTGTTCCGGCGTCAAAACTGTCTGTTCACCCATATATATTCCCTCCTTAAAATATTCTTGATAATTGAATTATATGGCATGACAGGAGCTTTTCCCAGACGCCGCCTGTTGATTTTTGCGGGAGGACACGCTACAATTTGTAGCAGGAGGATATATCTATGAAAATGACATTTGCAGTGCTTCTTTATCTGCTGCAGCGGCAGAACCACTATCCGGATATGGTCATAGAAACAGATACTGGCGAACACAGAAACCGGGAAGTGCAAAGGCTGCGCTTTCTTAAAAATAATTCCGAAGAACAGGTATGGGCAGATATCCCCGGCGGGCAGGAAACTCTTTATCTGAAAGACAGCGATACAAAAGACTCTGTATTTATGTTTTTTTCGGATAAATCCGGGATGCCGGAAGCGCATCCATGCTGCCAGACAAAAGGAGCCGCAGGCAGCCAACAGATCTTCGAATATCTGTCAGAGCAATGGCAGGATCTGGACGCATGGGAAAACCGGCTGGCACAAAGCATCCTGCTGCATGCTCCTTTTCAGGAAATATTGATGCACGGAAAAACATACATCCGGCAGGAGTACACCCTCATTGACCGGGATATGAACGTCATGTTTTCTACTCCCGAATATCATCCGGAATTGGGAAAAGATGGGATCAGGCGCCTCTCTGCCGAGCTGACCCATTCCCTGTTGATGCGCAAAGACTTCCATGAAGCCGCGTTAAAAACAGAAGGATTTTATTTTTACAGCTATTACACAGAGTCTTCTCTCTATTGCCGGAACATTTTTCTCTTCGGCCAATACTATGCGCGTCTGATCTGCAGGCTGGACAATGGGGAAGAAACTGTCTCCCGGGGCGAAGCATACATCATCGAGCTATTTGCCCGGTATATAGAACTTTATTTTCAAAACAACCTGCAGACTCCGGACCGTCATCAGAACGATCTTCTTCATCAGCTCTGCAGATCTCTGTACGCAGGCGAAAATCCGGATATCACCATGCTCCAGACTGCCCTGTCCCCTTACCATTGGAAGCTGAACCACCAATACCAGACTGTGATTCTGAAAGCATATCAGCAGGAGGAATGGCAGACCCAGATGGAAATCACGCTTCCCTTTTTAGTACGGGAACTGGAACGGCAATGGCCGGATTCCTGCGCTGTCTCTCTGGGAAATAAAGTTCTATGGGTGATAAATCTTTCACTCACAAAACAGGCTTCCTTTCTCTCCTGTTTTTCCGTGTTCATTCGGGAGAATGTGTGCCGTGCAGGGATCAGCGAAGTATTTTCCGATATTTCATTTATTCACGGCGCGGCTCTGGAAGCGGAGGCAGCTCTGCGCCTGGGATCCCGCTCCGATGATACCTTCTGGTACTATCAGTTTGAGGACTACCGGCTGCGCTACTGTCTGGAGGCCATGACGAAAGAGCTGCCCTCGGAGCAGCTGCTTCATCCGGCAGTACGGCTTCTCCGGGACCGGGACACACAAAAAGGAACCGAACTGGTCCCTACTCTGAGGGCATATTTGAACTGCGGCATGAATATGACCCACGCCGCAGTTCAGCTGTACATTCACCGCACCACTTTCTGCCGCCGGATGGAGCAGATATCCCATCTGACAGGAATTACAGAATTTACTTCGGATCTCACGCTGGATCTCCTGATTTCGCTGAAGCTGCTGGAGGAAGAGGGAAATTGAGCAGCGGGATGATTGTGCGCCGGGCACTCACAGCAGGTATTCTTACACGCCCGTACGAATCCGGAACTCATCAATACTCTTTACCCGCGCCGATAACTTCTGCCATTCTCTCAGGACCTCCGGTTTATGTTCCTTTTCCAGATTCTGCTTTAAGTCCTCCGGTACATCCCCGTGTTCAGCAAGAAAATCACAGATAGACTCTCTCTTACGTTCTTCAGCAGCTTCTTCCGCTGCCTCTTTTCTCTCATATTCTTTATTTCTTTACCCAAGTATCAGACAGCCTGCAATGATAGCGACAATTGCCCCTGACCATACAGCGACCACTCCATTTTTAATGAGCTTACCGGCTGGCACTCTTTTATTCAAGACCAGAACCATAGGGTTAACCGGACTGCAGACACAACCGGCACCGCAGGCCAGTATGACGAGAAAGCAAATTAATGGTGCATTTAATCCTGTTGCAGAAGCCACCGTTGCGGCAATTGGTTCTGCTATGCTGAGGGCACCAATAAAGGAACCAACAACTACATTGATCACTCCTGCAAAAATACAGATCAGCAGGATCAATAAAACTGGTGGGATATTCAAACCTGTTAATACACCGGCTATGATCTGCATGCCTCCGATACTGTTTAAACATGTTGCAAACATCATTGCCAATAAAACAACAATGCCCAGACTTTTTAAAACATCACCGAACGAATCGAAAAACTTCTGAATGATTTTGACCAGAGAGGTCAGCTCTCTGGAAGAAACCAACACAAAAATCAATGTTATCAACAATGACAGGAGACAGGCTGTATTGATATCAATCGTTATTGTACTTATAAGGAACGGGCTGAAAATCAGCATAAAAACCAGCGGCAACAACGGCAGGATCGCATATAGAACTGGCACTGTATACTCTGCCTGATCCGCCTGAACCTGATCAACTACGAAAGCCTCTTTTCGGTCATTGATTCTGGCTGTTATCTGATATACGATGATCATCACTGCAAAGAATATGACAAAAATCAACAGCCGAACACCGACAAACCATTCCGTCATATTAACTTCAATACTCATTAATTGTGATGCAGCTAAGGCTATCGGGTTTGCGGGCCCCCAGCAGAGCGCATTTGCAATCAGGATGGCCATACAAGATGCAACAGGTGTACAGCCACAACTGATCATAACCGGATAAAATGTGGCCATAACCAGAAGGACAGCGGCAGGGCCTGATGTAATGCATGTTCTTAAAAACCCTGTGATCAACATGACGATTACGATGATCGCATAAGGGTTTTTGACTTTTTTCATTGGGATCCGTATCAATTGTGCCAGTTTATTGGTCGCATCCAAAACATTCATGACCTCTACATAAGCAGAAACTATGATGATAGAAAGAACTGTACCACCTATATTAGATGAAAAATAGTTGCCGATATAACTGATACAGTCCAAAAAGGAATTGCCTGTTGTACTGTCACCCAAAACACTGCCCTTTATAACCGTGAGGAAAAGCAGTATAAGAAAAGTTTCTCCCAGAAGGAGGGCTTTCAGGTCAACCTTCTTTCTGATTCCGACGATCAAAAGAGCAAAGATAAGAAGAGTTACCACAAGTTCCATTTTCTACCCTCTCCAGTGTTTATTTTTTGTAAAAATCATCCCTGGCCTGAGCCATCATCTGTACATTCTCCAGTTTTGCATTATAAGGAACATCACAGCCGGAGCAGACAATATATCCGGTCGGCCCCATAGTCTTCAACAGATTAGTGACGTAATCATAAACCTCCTCTTTTTTAGAAAAGGCAAGCATCTCAGCCGGGACATCTCCCATAATGCACATCTTATCCCCAACTGTTTCTTTAGCCAGTTTCATGTCGGTTTTCCCATCCAACGCCATAATACATTTTCCAGCCGGAAACTCACGGAATTTCTCAAGGCCGCGATCCCAGGAGGAATCCAGATGCATGATAGGAAGAACATTGTAATTCAGGCACAGATCTACTAGCTCACGGAAATATGGCCATGCAAAACGGTCAAACATGGCAGGAGAAAGAATTCCTGGTGTCCCTCTCCAGCCGCCAACCCAGACACCGAATGGTTTATTTTCGGACTCAAATTGTTTTGTATATTTATCCATGTTGCTCTTATGGATAATCTTGAAAACTTCTTCAATCTTATCAGGCTGCTCCAATAAATCATCAACCAGGAATTTTGCAAGGGAACGGCCACCACAAAGCATTTCAAACGGGCTGAAGATATTTCCTTCTTTGATACAAGGGATCTCGGCCTCCCGGAATCTCTTCTTTGCTATCGGGGCATATTCCGTCATCTTGACCGTTTCTTTCGCAGGATTGCCCAGGCGGTTGACCATAAAATCGTTGTACCATTCGTCCCAGCCATTTTCCAGAATTTTGTCGTAGTCTTCATCTGTAATCAGTTCCTTCTCCAGTACCTGCCAGAGTTCATTATCCGGCAGATCACGGCCCGGCACGCGGATTTCAGACAGCCACATGCCAGGAAGCACATAAGGAGTAGACAGACGCAGCTGGACTCCGTCTATATTGCCGGATTTCTTAAATCCTTCTATATTACAGGTACAGTTTAATTCCATATCATTGATATAATCGGAAAGTTTCACTTCGCAGGCAGCAGCATTAAACGCGGCGTTTCCTGATACAACAGGCGCCATATCTACCGGCTCCAAAGCAACAGCCGCCATAATCCGATCTAATTTCTTATCATATGAACTCATAAAACACTACTCCTTTTCTACATTGTTTTTGACTGATTCCGCGCGCTTTCAATCTTTTGAATTAATTATAACAATCTGAAAAAGATCATGCACTGCCGACTTCTAACAACTCAGATTTCTGTCATTTGTGCTTTTTGCACAGGTCATAATTGACAGCCAAAAAAATGCTCTATATACTTAAACACAAAGGAGAGGATGAGAATGAAATTTAGTCTGTATATGCTTCAGAAATATCTGGCAGAAGAGAAAATTCAGGTGAAAGTAACATGCAGGGAAAAGATATATTATTCTGCCCTGCAAATCGTCACAGAGAAAACGGACACATTCAAAAGAGAAATTTTATATGTCCTTTTGCAAGATCCTGACCCGGAAACCGATTATCCGTCTGATGTTTCTTTTGCCGCCTCATACAAACTGCGTCTGAGGAACCTGCCAAATAATTATCTTCTGGCTCCGGACTGCCCGCCCGGTGAATTACTGAATGCTATGATAAAAATACAGTATCGTCTCCAGTCCATGGAAAATTCGCTGAAAGACCTTTATTCGGAAAATAATGCGTTTGTTCAGTGCCTGACTGTCTTATCTGAATTCATGAAAAATCCTGTATACGCTATGGACACTCAGTTTAAATTGATTGGAATGGACGAAACTGCCGATTCGCTTGAAATGCCATTTTACAGCCTGACATGGAAACGGCTGAAAGAACATGGATATATGCCGATCAATATTGTCATGGAACTCCTGCACAGCGAAATTTGGAATAAAGTGTTATTCTCTGAAAAACCAATTCTTATGGAAATGAAAGAATTCTACTGCCCATTCATTAACTGCGGAATTTATCATGACGGCAACCTTCAAGGCTATTTAATCATAATCGGGATTAATCATAAACTGGTACAGGGTGATCTTGATTTAATTGAATGGATCATGCCGTCCGTCAATAGAATGTCCAGCAGTGCCATTCCTACACAAAACTATCGGGGAAACTATTATGAACACTTTTTTGGAGATGTGATCCGCGGAGAACTCACAGACCAACAAATGATAGCAGAGCAGCTAATGCCTCTTGGCTGGACTATCCGGGACTCTTATATGGTAACAGTCTGCAGACTTGACTCATTTAAAAGGTCTGTTAATCAAATCCTTTTTTCCCGTCTCTCACATATATTTTACGGGAAACCAGTGATTATTGATGATGAATTATTTTGCATCTTCAAAATTACCGCTTCTGAACAGGCGGAGGAAATCTGCCAGCAGATTAAACCGCTTCTTAAATCCTGTAAATACCGCTTTGGAGTCAGCAGTATTTTTGAAGGCTTCTTAAACCTGGTCAGTTACATAAGACAGGCCGAAGGTATCCTCTCAGTCGGAACAGAAATCAACCCCGATCAATTGTTGTATCGCTATTCAGAATATCAGATGGCATATCTGTTTCAGTGTTGCCGAAATCAAATCGACTTAAACTCGTATATTGATCCGGCTATCTTCAAACTGGAACAATATGATCTTGAAAATGATACGGAATATCTGAAAACATTGTATTATTATCTCATCAATGAACGGCGCCAGCTGGAAACAGCCAATGATTTGGGAATACACAGAAATACTATGCGATACCGGTCAGAACGTTTACAAGAGATATTGGACAAAAATCTGGATGATTCAACTACACGTATGCAACTGCTATTTTCTTTTGCCGTAAAAATATATCTGCAGTCCTCCCGAACCAATTCTAAAAAGAAATAGTTGATTTACACATCTATCTTAGGGAAAATAGCTTATATTTTCAACACATTCTGCCATTTCAGATTGACCTATGAATTGACCTATCGCACTGTAACTACGTCTCAGGTGCCTTTTTCTCTCTTGTAAAAAATTCACATCGAGTACCTTTACAGCAACAATCCTTCACATAGCATTCATTTAAATTCGCTTTTGAGTACTGTGCCGGTGTATTTCTGGTAATCTGTGTCAAAAGGTCTGTATAATATCGTTCTGCACTGACATATTTTGTGCTGATCTTTTTCCCCGGGTTGCTTAAGCTCTCCTTTACTTCGTTCACATGAAGAAACATACTCTTTCGCAGGAGCGTATACTCAAAAGATTCCGGAAGATACAGATCCGATTTGGTCAAAAGCAAATCCTGAATATATGCTCCGATCGCACAGCCGTCTCCTATCAACAAAGTATTTTTAGATCCATATTTCGACAAATTGCTGTTTCCTTTGCTGGTCAAGACTTTATCTCCATAAAAGAATTTATAATAATCATATCCAGCATCTTCATCCTCTGTTACAATTTTTCCTGTATTATGAAATTCTTCATAGTCCGGATAAATACGTTCCAGTGAATGAAATTTCCCAGAGGTTTTTATACCATAAATCTCTTTGTAACTGTAAGGAATCGCCGGGAGCGATTCACGTGTAATAATTATAAAACAATTATCCGACTGCAAAGCGGCTTTTGCAAAATCATAGCTTTTCAGAGGGCCGAAATCCTCATCAATTACATAGATTCTGTTGGATTCCTCCTGAAGTTCCAGAATATACCCGCTTTCATTCAGCGGTCTCACAGTCACATCGCAGGAAACGGTAACGCCTGACACCCTGGAAGACGCGGCATCGCTTACCATCTGAAAAAGTGTCGTTTTACCCGTGGCGCTGTCTCCCCGTATAATTGTGAACTTACGATAAATAGTAAACTTAAACTGGACGCCTCTTTTATTATTCACTAAGATGTCATGTTTTGTCTCCATAACAGGTACTCCTTCTCATATTCTGCCGCTTTGTGACAGATCCGTCCTGTCCTTGCGATCTTCATATCAAAAGTGAGATCTCCAAATTTCATCGGATAGGACAAATAAACAGAGAAATCTTTTCTGCGGCTCAGTTCTGCCAGCAGCGGCGCACAATTATCTCCGCAGCTGTTCGCATTGCTGATCACGGTATTATCAGAATTCATGGTAATCAAAGCCTTTGCTCCGCCGCTGATTTCCCTGATTGTAATCGGTCCCAGCACCGGACTCTGTACCATTCCTTCCGATATGAGTTCTGAATTGTCAATTTCGCGGATCACCCGTTTCGCCCAATCATCCAGCCACTCGTCTGTATAGGAATTATTAAAATATTTTGAGGTCGATATAATCTCTTCATCCGGCAGTTCAAAGTATACTGTGACCATCTGTTCTCTCCTGATTCATACATGACTCAATTGGTTATACAAATATTATATTCAATTCCCATCCTGCGTGCAGGATGCAGAAACACACATCATTCAATTATATTATACCCGCTTCTTCATTTGTAGACAAGCCCCGCAATGCCATTGATGGGTAAGCGAGTAAAAAAACAGACAATCCATTCACTAATGCTGCTGTACAGTCTTTCCCACAAAAAGGATAAATCATCTGCATATTGTACTTAATTCTGCAGACTACTGGAGAAACAAGATAAGTATCTGAGCGAAGGACAAGCTCAGGCACAAAAAATCCCCGGCGGATCATCCCGCCGGGGTCATAGAGCAGGGCTACAAGGATTCGAACCTTGAAATGACGGAGTCAGAGTCCGTTGCCTTACCGTTTGGCGATAGCCCTATGTGTTCAACGAATGTTATTATACTGGATACCGCGTAAAAATGCAAGTACTTTTTTTATTTTTTTCAACTTTTTCTCTTCTTTTTTTCCGGTCATTTCTTCGCCCTCTCCAGATGACGCAGCTTTTCTCCGATCGCCTGGAAATCTCTCTTCGCCTCTTCCAGCCTGGAAGGATCCCGAAGCAGGGCCGAAGGATGGTAGGTCGCCGTCAGAAAGCATCCTTTTCGTTCGATCCAGGTCCCATGCTGCCGCGTAATACGGTAGTCCGGGTTGATAAGTCTCTGGGCCGCCACTCTGCCAAGGCATACGATAGCCTGCGGTTTCAACAGATATGTTTCATATTTCAGATATGGGATGCAGGCTTCTTTTTCCCGATCCAGCGGATCCCGGTTCCCCGGAGGGTGGCATTTCAGGATATTAGTAATATAGATCTCTTCTCTTCGGATCCCGGCCGCCGCCAGCAGCTCGTCCAGGACTTTTCCGGACGGTCCCACAAAGGGAATGCCTGCCAGATCTTCCTGACTGCCTGGCGCTTCCGCCACCAGCATCAGCTTCCCCTTGTGATCACCACGCCCCATCACCGGATGTTTTCTGGTGTGACAGAGCGGACAGGCTCTGCAGTTATTTACAAACTGTTCCAGTTCTTCCCAGGTATACACGATGTATCCCTCTGCTTTCGTAATTTTACTGCTCCATCTGCCGTCCCAGAAATCCTGCCGCAGATGCCGCAACTTTCATCTCGACCTCGCCCATCTTGGCTTTGCCGTCCCGGGCCAGGATCAGCACCGCGCCGATCACATCCCCCTCGCTGATCACCGGACAGATCGTCTCTCCTGTGATTCCTTCCATCTCGTCCTGAATCACCGGGATAAATTTCCGGTCTCCCGCGGACGCCTGCAGGCTTTCCCTCTCCTCGATCAGATGTTCCAGATCAGGGCTGATCGACTTGCCAAAATAGTCTTTTTTCGCTCCGCCTGCCGCCGCGATCACCATGTCGCGGTCCGTTACGCAGACCATATGTCCGGTAGTCTGTGCCAGGCTTTCCGCGTACTGTTTTGCAAAAGTTCCAAGTTCTCCGATCGGAGAATATTTTTTCAGGATGATCTCTCCTTCCCGGTCCGTAAAGATCTCCAGGGGATCTCCTTCTCTGATTCTTAAAGTGCGCCGGATTTCCTTCGGAACCACAACTCTGCCGAGATCGTCAATCCGCCGCACAATTCCCGTTGCTTTCATAGTAAAAAATTCCTCCATCCTACATGCTGTCTTTATCACCCTCCGCCATAAATCTGGCAGATCCGGAAGATAAACATATTATCTGTAAAATAGAGGAATTTATACCTTATAGAAAATCCTTTTCCGCTTACTCCCCTGCATGCATCTGGTTCAGCAGATCCGTTTTAATCTTATACAGGCGGTCGGAAAGGTCCACATATACTTCATGCGGATTGACCAGACGGCGGGTTTCATCCCAGAGGGTCTCCTGCTCATGGAAACAATATTCGCGGATATCCATCACCGACGGAGATTCATAGACGCACTCGCCTTTGTCAAATACCTTCACCATCAGTTCTCTCATGGTGTAAGTGCCGCCCTTCAGATGAGTCTTTTTCCAGGTCTCCAGCGGGTCAAAGATAACCAGATCCTTCGATTCGTCAAAATGGTCGTCCACCAGGCTGATCAGATCGGCCTTCAGTTTTCCATTGGCTTTCTCATAGATCCGATACACCGTTTTATTTCCGGGATTCGTCACCTTCTCGGAATTCTCGGATAATTTGATCTTGGGCACAAAATCCCCGTCACCGGTTTTGACTGCCGCCAGCTTGTATACGCCGCCGAATGCCGGGCAGTCTTTGGAAGTGATCAGATTGGTTCCCACGCCCCAGGAAGTGATCTTCGCCCCCTGAGATTTCAGGCTGTCAATCAGGTATTCATCCAGATCGCTGGAGGCGGATATAATCGCGTTCTTGAACCCTGCCGCATCCAGCATCTTGCGGGCTTCTTTGGACAGATAAGCCAGGTCGCCGCTGTCCAGACGGATGCCGTAGCGTCCGTTCAGCTTTTTCGCCTTGCGCATCTCTTTAAACACACGGATCGCGTTGGGTACGCCGGATTTCAAAGTATCATAGGTATCCACAAGCAGCGTGCAGGCATTAGGATACAGTTTCGCATAGGTCTTGAATGCCGTATATTCATCCGGGAAGCTCATAATCCAGCTATGGGCATGGGTTCCCAGCACCGGCACGTCGAAAAGCTGTCCCGCCAGCACATTAGAAGTACCGATACATCCGCCGATCATGGCCGCGCGCGCACCGTAAGTTCCTGCATCCGGTCCCTGGGCGCGGCGCAGCCCGAATTCCATGACGCCGTCTCCACGGGCCGCGTTCACTACGCGCGCCGCTTTAGTGGCGATCAGGCTCTGATGATTGATAATATTCAGAATCGCCGTCTCTACCAGCTGCGCTTCCATGATCGGAGCAATCACTTTTACCAGGGGCTCTCTCGGAAAGACCACCGTTCCTTCCGGAATCGCGTAGATATCCCCGCTGAAACGGAAATGCTTCAGATAATCCAGGAAATCCGCATCAAAGATCCCCAGGCTTCTCAAATACTCCACATCTTCTTCGGAAAACCGCAGATTTTTGATATAATCAATCACCTGCTCCAGGCCCGCCGCGATGGCATAGCCGTTGCCGCAGGGGTTCACCCGGTAGAAAGCGTCAAAGATCACGGTCTCCTGTACCGGATTCTTGAAATACCCCTGCATCATAGTCAATTCATAAAGGTCTGTCAGCAATGTCAGATTCTGTGCTGTGCTGCTCATTGGAATATCCTCCTTTTATCTACTGCTGCTTTGTGCAGCTGATGTTTATACCTGTATTTCCTGTGATTCCGTCCACGGTTCCCATCGCCGTATACTGCCAGACGCTGCAGGCATCCAAAGCCGAATGATCCACGCCGTCAACTGCAAACCAGATCTGCGCATGATTCGTCCCGGACAGATCCAGACTGTTGGACATCCAGTTTTCGCCGCCAAATATCATTGGCTCATACCCCGCGTTTCTGACTGTCGTACAAAACGCGCGGACGATTTTTGTCCGGTCCTCCGGGCTGAGCCCGTCTGCTCTGCCTGTACAGGCCGGTCCGGAATAATCCACTTTTAAAGCCACCGGCAAAGTGCTTCCATATTTTCTTGCAAGTATGACGGCCAGACTGGCCTCTTCTACTGCTTCCTGCTCCGTGACTGCCTGAGAGAATATATAGACGCCGGTTTTCAGTCCCGCCGCAGCCGCTCCGGACAGATTGCGCTCTGCTTCCGCATCCAGTACCAGTTTCCCATTACTGGCGCCCCGGTATCCTGCGCGGATCATGGCAAATTCGATTCCCGCGTTCCGAACTTTATTCCAGTCCACGGCGCCGTTCCGGCTGGAAACGTCCACCCCGGCCCGGCTAATCAGATATCCGTTCTCGTCAAACCGGTAACGGATCCCTTTTATGATCTGGTTTCCCGTCACACGCTCGCCGTCTTTGTCATAGTAGCAGGCATGTCCGTCTTCTTCCTGCCATCCGAAATAACGGTATTCTCCGGTGGGCACTTCCTTTTCTACCATAACAGGGACTTTCTCCTGTATGATCCGAGTCTCCTCCGTCTGTGTCTGAACAGATGAAGTCACAGTCAGATGCTCTGTTTCTGAAGGTTCTCCTTCCAGAGGCTTCATCTTTCTGTAAAGCACCTGATAGCTGTACCCGGCTGCATTTCCTTCTTCTTCAACCCGGTTGCAGGTGATGGAAACCAGATCATATCCATCATAAGATCCGTCCATGTTCAAAAGCAGCATAGCCAGTTCCTCGTCCTCACTGTCCAGCACAACTTCTCCGGTACTGTAAGAATACTCCTGCCATACGCCGTTCTGAAGGGAATACTTTACCTTTCCGGAACTATCGGAGTACTCTGTGGGAGCCTCCGTCGTCACCGGAATTACTTCTTCTCTTTCAACAATCCGGTAGGTGGACGGATCATTTTCATCCACCGTCGATTCTTCATAAACAGTTTTCATGATCTCCTCTTCCGAGGAGCCGACAAATTCTACCGTATCATTTGGCATTCCATCAGAGGATGATGGAGACCAGGTATCTTCCAGGGCGGAATTCACCGAATCTTCTGTCACCGTCACCTCAGATACGTCCTGAACCTCATAAGAGATCTTCGTATCTCCCTCTGCTTCATCTATCTCATAATCCTCAGTTTCATGAAAAGCGGAAACTTTTGTGTCGTTTCCGCTTTCCCGTTCTGTAGAATCTTCCTCCAGATACGCTTCCTCATATGGGATCTGTACCTCTTCCGGGCTCTTTTCTTCTGCGCCGCAGCCGGAAACCGCCGACGCCAGCGCTCCCAAAAACAATATCAGCCCCGCCCCATTCCTGCTCACCTGCTTATTCTGCCTCCGTCTCTTCAGCAGCATCGGTTGATGCCGTATCATCAGCAGTCTCTGTATCCGTCGTCTCTGTACTTGTTGTATCTGTGCTTTCTTCTGTGTCCGTCTCCTCCTGTTTCATATTAAAGATCTTTTCCAGGGGAATCGTATCCAGCACATCATCGTTTACTGTAATCTCAGCTGCATCCCTGAGCGGGTTCAGCCAGTTATCATAAGCTTCCTGTTCGCGCTCCGCCAGTACATTCTGTCTCTCTGTCTCGGTCGCCTCTTCATCAAACAGACTTTCCATATATACAATATAATATGCGCTGTCCGTCTTGATCACGTCCGAAAATTCGCCTTCACCCAGCTCGTCGGCCGCCGCCTTCAGATCTTCATTCAGGGAAGAATTATTGTCTTCCCCATATGTCACCGTTGTAGCCGTCAGATCATGATCTTCGGCCGCTGCGCTCAGATCTCCGCTTTCCTGTGCTTCTTTCAGGATCTCGTCCATGACGATCTCTTTTTCTGCCAGTTCCGCATCCGATAAAGCCACAGTATTTCCATTTTCGTCCGTAGTTCCGGTAATATCATTTCTCACATAAGAGATCCTCTTCTGAGCCACTTCTTCGTCCGGCACATTGGTATCTATGGTCTGTGCCAATGCCTGATATACTTTAGACTGCAGAGCGGCCAGTTCCAGAACATGAGTCACAGACGTCTCGTCTGCCGTCATAGCCTCCAGTGTTTCGCTGTCATTTGCTGCAAGAAAGGCCTGCGCCGCTTCGGATGCGGCCGCCTTCTCTTCCTCGCTCAGAGAGACTCCCAGGTCTTCTGCGTTGGCTTCTACAATATAATACTCTTCCAGGGTATCTACCACAGTGTCGCGAACAGTTTCGCCATAAGGAGTCCCTGTTCCCATCAGATCCTGGCTCATAAAATCTTCACCAAAATAAGCTCCGTACATACTCTGCATCTGAGACTGCTGATATCTCAGATAAAAATTCACCTCAGACAACGGGATCGATACTCCATTCACACTGGCTGCTTCTGCCGCGCCGTCCAGAGTGATCCTTCCGGAGCAGCCCGTGACTGCCGTCGCCACCGTCAGCAGCAGAGCGAAAAGTCCCGCTATTTTCCTTTTCATAGTAAGTATTCCTCCTAAACGTTATCATAGTAGTTAATTATAATCCCTTTTGTTTTTTAAAGCAATTCCTTTAAAACAATTTTCACATTTACCTGATCTATCACATCCTGGTTTACTGTGATTTCCGCCTGCTCCATCCACTCGTCCAGTATCTGGGCCAGACGTTCCTGTCTGCCCAGATCCGTCAGGTAATCTTTCCAGTAATCGCTGGCGTCCGCATCAAAATCATTCGTGTGCTGAACCACAAACCAGCCTTCCTCCGTCTCGACGGGATCTGATATTTCACCTACTTCCAGCGTTCTGGCCGCATCCAGCATCAGCGGTTCCTGACCGTCGTTCTCATTGGTCATGCCCATACTGGATACCACCGGCGTCATTCCTTTTTCCTCTGCCACACTTTTCAGATCCCCGGTCTCCCGGGCTGTTTCACAGATCTCGAAAGCCAGATCTGTCCTCTCCTGTACTTCTTCCTCCGTGAACGGGGTCAGATTCCCTTCCGCGTCCCGAAGTCCTGTGGTAGATACCAGCACATAGCAGATTCCCTCCCGATGGTAGTCTTCTTCCGAAAGTTCCGGCTCATAATCTGCCACAGCCGCTTCTTCGGTCTGCAGGGAAAGTTCTGTCAGAGAAAGCTGGTCACAGACAAATTCTTCATCCGCTCCTGCATACTCCAGCAGCGCTTCATTGTAAGCTCCCATGAAATCTTCTGCCCGCTGTCTCACTTCCTCCAACTGCTCTTCACTCAGGGACACGCCGTATTCTTCCGCTTTCTGCGCGGACAGATGCGTTCTGCAGATCAGATTCATCACTTCTTCTTTCAGGCTGTCCGCCAGCGTGGTTCCGTCGTCGTCCACTTCCATGCTCCACATATCGTCTCCATATGTGTCCAGATCTTCTCTCTCCCACTGCATCTGGTTCATACGCACATAAAAATTCCACTCTCTGAGACTGATCTCCTCCCCATTGACCGTGAAAGCAGTCTGGTCCGCATCGGTTTCCTGCTCCCGGCCCGCTTTGCAGCCGGTCAGGAACAGCGCGGCTGCCAAAAGTACGATTATCCTTCTTTTCATTCTTTACTCCTGCTCTTTCAGTATCTCCATATCATCCAGAATCTGCCCTGTTACTTCCAGAAGATTTCCGGAATATTTCTTTCTGTTGTTTTTCATTTCATAGATAAACTGCGGCGGATCGGTTTTCCGGAAGGTCATGGCTCCATCCATAGACGCGATCAGATCCGGAATCTTTGCCGGATTAATCCGCGCGCGCTCATACATGGTAAATACGATACGGTCGGGACGTCCCTGCACCTCTTTAATATACAGCTGGTGAGCTTTGCCCCGAAGGCCCGTGATTTCCAGAAGGTTCAATACAGATCTGGGAGGTTCGCCAAACCGGTCGATCAGCTCTTCCAGCATATCATCCCGCTCTTCTTCGCTCTCCACGGCCGCAATCCTCCGGTAAATATCCAGTTTCAACGCCTCGTTGCGGATATAAGTGTCCGGTATAAACGCGTCGATCTGGAGATCCGCCACAGTCTCAAATTCATCGGTTCCGTCCTGACTCTCTCCTTTCATCCGCAGCACCGCCTCATTCAGCATCTTACAATACAGGCTGTAACCCACCGCCTGCATGTGTCCGTGCTGTCTCTGCCCCAGCAGGGTACCGACTCCCCGGATCTCCATATCCCGCATGGCAATTTTAAAACCGCTTCCCAGATCAGAGTATTCCCTGATCGCATGGAGACGTTTCTCAGCGACCTCTTTAAGCATCTTATCCCTTTTATATAGAAGGAACGCATACGCGGTCCTGTTGGAACGTCCCACTCTTCCCCGGAGCTGATAGAGCTGTGAGAGCCCCATATTGTCCGCGTCATGGATAATGATCGTATTTACATTGGAGATGTCCATGCCGGTTTCAATAATCGTCGTGGCCACCAGTACGTCTACTTCTCCTTCGATGAATTCATACATGATCTTCTCCAGTTCATGCTCCTTCATCTGTCCGTGGGCGAAGGCTACCACAGCCTCCGGCACCAGTTCCTGGATCCTGTGCGCGATATCGGCGATGGATTCCACCCGGTTGTACACGTAATATACCTGGCCCTCTCTGGCCAGTTCCCGGTGAATCGCCGCACGCACCATCTCTTCGTCATACTCGCATACATAGGTCTGGATAGGAAGACGGTCGATGGGCGGCTCCTCCAGCACGCTCATGTCGCGGATTCCCGCAAGGCTCATGTGCAGGGTGCGGGGAATCGGGGTCGCGCTCAGCGTCAGCACATCCACATTGGTCTTCAGCTTCTTCACTTTCTCTTTATCCGCTACGCCAAACCGCTGTTCCTCGTCGATGATCAGAAGCCCCAGATCTTTATACTCCACATCCTTAGACAAAACCCGGTGGGTACCGATCACGATATCTACCAGCCCCTTTTTCAGGTCTTCAATCGTCTTTTTCTGCTGCGCAGCCGTACGGAACCGGCAAAGCAGGTCGATCCGGACAGGAAACTCCTTCATCCGCTGTACGAAGGTATTATAATGCTGCTGGGCGAGAATCGTCGTGGGTACCAGATATACCACCTGCTTGCTTTCCTGAACGGCCTTGAAAGCAGCCCGGATGGCCACCTCCGTTTTTCCGTATCCCACATCGCCGCAGATCAGGCGGTCCATGATCTTTCCGCTCTCCATATCTTTCTTGGTATCCGCGATGGCCTTAATCTGGTCCTCCGTCTCCTCATAAGGAAACAGTTCTTCAAATTCTTTCTGCCAGACAGTATCCGGCCCATATACATACCCTTTCTCTGACTGACGCGCAGCATACAGCTCCACCAGATCCTTCGCCACTTCCTGAACGGCGCCCTTTACCTTCGACTTGGTCTTTTTCCAGTCCTGGCCGCCCAGCGTATTCAGCTTAGGCACCTTCTCGCCGTCGGCGCTGCTGTATTTCTGGATCGCGTCCATCTGCGTAGCCAGGATATAGAGACAGGCTCCCTTGCTGTATTCAATTTTCATGTAATCCTTGACCGTTTTGTCCACCGTGATCTTCTCGATTCCCCGGTAGATCCCCAGGCCGTGATTTTCATGCACCACATAGTCCCCTACGGACAATTCCGTGAAGCTGCTGATTTTCCGGCCCTCGTAGGTGCGCTGTTTTCTGCGTTTCTTCTTTTTCTCCCTGCCGAAGACGTCGGTCTCCGAGATGACTGCGAAACGGATCAGGGGATATTCATATCCGCGGAGCACGTTGCCGTGCACCACCATGATCTCCCCTGGCTGCGCCACCCTGGACGGATCTTCACTGTAGAAGGCGTTTAAATCTTCCGCCAGCAGATCCTCCGCCAGTCGGCGTCCTCTGGTCCTGGACGCGCAGAGCAGTACTACCCGGTATTTCTCCCGCTTCCAGCGTTTCAGATCCTTTACCAGCAGTTCAAAATGATTATTATAGGACTGTATGGAACGGGTATCCAGACGGAAGCGTCCGCAGAAATCCATCCTCTTGTCCGTCGTCTCCAGCGTGCCCAGCGCGGCGCCTTTCATATGATTCAACATATGAAGCACCTGCTCATACGGGATAATCTCTTCCGGCTGGCCTTTTTTTATCTGTCCTTTTTCCAGGCGGTTTTCGTAATTCTGACGATATTCTTTTTCTACAGTCTCCCCGCATTCTGCCAGACGGTTCACCTCGTCCAGGAATACCAGAGAATCAAACTGGCGGATATATTCCAGCAGGCTGACCCCTTCTCCGCCCTCCTGCATATCCACTTCCGCCGCCGGATAGAGCGTGATCTCATCCAGATTCTCCATGGATCTCTGGCTTTCCGCGTCAAAACTGCGGATGGAATCCACTTCGTCATCCCACAGCTCGATCCGGACGGGAGATTCCTCCGTCAGCGGGTAGATGTCCAGAATCCCTCCGCGCACCGCGAACTGCCCCGGCATCTCCACCTGGCCGGTCCGTTCATATCCCATTCTCACCAGACGGGTCTTCATGGCGTCCATTTCCAGCACACTGCCCACACCGATCGTCACCGTAAGCTGTTTCCATTTTTCCAGAGGAAGCAGCGGATCCATGCATCCGTCCAGAGTGGTGATAATCACGGTCTCCGGCCCGGAAAACAGACTGCTGACCGCGGATATCCTCTGACGCAGCAGTTCTTTTCCCTGAATATCTGCATGAAAAAAGAGAAAATCTTTCGCAGGATAGTAGTAGACATCCTCTTCAAGGGCCTGATATTCCTCGTAGATTTCCTTCGCTTTTAACTCGTTATAAGTAAGAATCAATTTCACCGGCCAGCCGCGTCCCAGTCCGTACATCAGGTGTGTCTTCTGGGAATCCACGCATCCGGTAATCAACTGGAGTCCCTGATCCTTCTTCAGCCTTTCCCGGATCTGTACAAAGGACTCCATCTGCAGCAACGGTTCATAAAAAGTATCCATCTTCCGCTCCTAATTAAATTGATTCATAGCCCGGTCCGCGCCTTCTTTCAAGATCACGGCCACCGCTTGTGCGGCCCGTTCAAAGGCGTCTTCCATCTGTTTCTCTTCTTCCCTGGGGAAACGCCCCAGTACGTAGTCTGCCAGATCGTAACCCTCCGGCTTTTCTCCCACTCCCACGCGCACCCTTGTAAATGTCTGGGTTCCCAGGTGCAGGATGATATTTTTCATCCCGTTATGTCCCCCCGCGCTTCCCTTTTTGCGGATGCGGAGCTGTCCGGGAGGAAGTGAAACGTCATCGTAGACCACCAGGAATTCTGTTTCCGGATCTGCCCCGGAGAACCGTACCGCTTCCTGAATACTCTCTCCGCTCAGGTTCATAAAAGTCTGCGGCTTCATCAGGAGTACCTTGACCCCCTCGATCATTCCCGTTCCGCAGATCGCCCGGTGCCTCTTCATCTTCATATCTATATGATATTTTTCCGCCAGCCGGTCAATGACCTGAAATCCCACATTGTGTCTCGTCTTTTCATATTTCGATCCTGGATTACCCAGGCCAGCAATCACATACATCTCTCTTCTCTCCATTTCAACGGCTAATCTGCTTTGCTCATTGTACACGACGGCGTTTTTTTTGACAAGTAGCAAAAAACCGGCGCACCTTCCGGTGTGCCGGCCTGTTTGCTCTGCTTACTCAGCAGCCGCTTCTTCCGCTGCCGCGGCAGCCTCTGCATATTTATCCAGGATCATCGTCTGGATGAAATCACGTGTGGCAGAATTGATGGGATGTGCGATATCCCTGTATTCGCCGTCGGACGCCTTGCGGCTCGGCATTGCTATAAACAGCCCTTTCTCGCCTTCAATCACCTTGATATCGTGTACTACAAACTCATCGTCAATTGTAATCGATACCACTGCTTTCATTTTACCTTCTTTGGCAACTTTTCTGATCCGTACATCTGTGATTTTCATATGCTTTCCCTCCGTATATCTATCCTGATTTTAAGACTTACATGATATACCTTTCATTTTTTTCTACAACGATCTTAATTCCGTCTTCACCCACATAACGCGAATTGGCCCGGATAGTGTCCCGGCTTTCCACGATGCAGTTTTCAATGCAGGTATTGTCTCCCAAATACACGTCGTTCAGGATAATGGAATTTTTGATAATGCAGTTATTTCCCACAAATACCTTCTTGAACAGGACGGAATTCTCCACCGTGCCATTGATAATGCATCCGCTGGCCACCAGGCTGTTCTTCACATCCGATCCGGCGTTAAACTTGGCTGGCGGAAGATCCTGTACTTTGGAATATATCTCCGGATATTCCCTTAAGAAATAATTCCTTATCTCCGGTTTCAGGAAATCCATGTTCGTCTCGTAATAAGATTCTACCGATGAAATGCTGTTCCAATATGTATCCATCTGATAGGCAAAAATCTTCTTGATATTCTTATAGCGGATCAGGATATCCCGGACAAAGTCGAAGCGGTCTTCCTGTGCGCATTTCTCAATCAGTTCAATCAGCTGACGCCTGCGGATCACATAGATCCCGCAGGACGCCATCCTGGCGTCCGTCGCCACGGGTTTTTCATCGAAATCCAGTATTCTTCCCGTATGATCGATCTTCACCACGCCAAAACGGCTCATATCTGTCCCTTCCGGCATCTCTTTGCAGACGATGGTAATATCCGCTTTCTTATCAATATGATACTCCAGCACTTTATTGTAATCCATCTTATAAATGCCGTCTCCGGAAGCGATCACCACATACGGCTCATGGCTCTGCTTAAGCCAGTCCAGATTCTGCCAGATCGCGTCCGCCGTCCCCCGGTACCAGAAACTGTTCTCCGCAGTCACTGTCGGAGTAAAAATATACAGTCCTCCCTGCTTTCTTCCGAAATCCCACCATTTGGAAGAGCTCAGGTGTTCATTCAAGGAACGGGAATTATACTGTGTAAGCACCGCCACCTTCTGCACATGGGAATTGGACATATTGCTCAGCGCAAAGTCAATACTTCGATAACTCCCTGCCACCGGCATCGCAGCGATCGCGCGCTTGTTTGAGAGTTCCCTCATCCGATGATTATTCCCACCGGCTAAAATAATACCTATCGCCCTCATACTCGTTCACCTGCCTTAATCAATGTCTCGCCGCTTGCAAGCACGCCGTCCGGATAGTCGCCGCTCTCCGTCACGCCGGAAACTGCTGTATTCAAGCCGATATGTACATTGGGCGGAATAACCGTCTTCTCACCAATAGTCGCCAGCCCGTAGGAATATACTTTCGGATTCAGCTTGTTGGGGATATCTTCTCCTTCTCCGATCACGCATCCGTCTCCTACCGTTACTTCTTCCGCAATAATCGCCCGGTTGATCCTGCATCCTTTTCCGATCACAGTGTTTTTCATGATGATGGAATCCCGTACTTCCGCGCCTTCGCCTATTGTCACGCCTGCTCCAATCACGGAATTGATCACAGATCCTTCCACAATAGAGTTGCCGCTGACGATGCTTTTCTCGATATAACCTGTAGAAGACACATACAGAGGCGGCACCGCGTCGCTCTTGGTATAAATCTTCCAAAATTCTTCATAAAGGTTAAACTCCGGAATGATGTCGATCAGTTCCATATTGGCTTCCCAGTAAGAACCGAGTGTCCCCACATCCTTCCAATAGCCATTATATTCATAGGCAAAGAGACGGTCCCCGTTCGCCAGACACTCCGGAAGAATATGTTTTCCGAAATCGCATCCAGGCACGTCTTTCATCTTGATCAGCGCTTCCCTGAGCACTTTCCATGTAAAAATATAGATACCCATGGAAGCCAGATTGCTTCTGGGCTTGGCCGGCTTTTCTTCGAATTCGCTGATCTGGCCCTTCTCATCCGCGATCACAACCCCAAAACGGCTTGCTTCTTCCCACGGGACAGGCATGCAGGCAATCGTGACTGCCGCGTCATTTTCCTTATGAAAATCCAGCATTACCTCATAATCCATCTTATATATATGATCACCGGACAGGATCAGCACATAATCCGGATTATACGTGTCAATATAATCGATGTTCTGGTAGATAGCATTCGCAGTACCGGAATACCAGTCACTTCCGGCACTTCTTTCATAGGGTGACAGGATCGTCACTCCTCCGTTATTCCGATCCAGATCCCAGGGCATCCCGATCCCTATGTGCGTGTTCAGCCGAAGGGGCTGGTACTGAGTGAGCACGCCGACGGTGTCTATCCCGGAGTTGATGCAGTTACTGAGCGGGAAATCAATAATACGGTACTTCCCTCCGAAAGCTACTGCAGGCTTCGCTACCTTAGACGTCAGCACACCCAGCCGGCTTCCCTGTCCTCCTGCCAGAAGCATGGCAATCATTTCCTTTTTAATCACGCTATCACCTCTTGCTGCAACATATAAATGCTTTTGATGGAGACATTATACCACACCTTTTGTAAATAGTGAACATTTCGTTGCAAAAATATTAGTGTTTTTTTAACATTTTGTGACAGTTTTTATGCTATAACAGACTCATTTTTCTCTCCTTTCGTCATTTTATACATACATTTCATTAATATTTTGTGCAATTATTTGAATGCACAGTTTTTCTATGGATCCGTGCATTGATTTTTCAAATAAAAGAAGTATAATTTAAACATATTAAACACTATTAAAAAGGAAACGAGGGCTTTGTATGTATCAGATAGATTTTCATACTCCTATCCATGTCCATTTTATCGGAATCGGGGGCATCAGCATGAGCGGGCTGGCAGAGATTCTTCTGAAAGAAGGATTTACCATATCCGGCTCCGATGCCAAAGAATCCGAGCTGACCAGGCACCTGGAATCCGCAGGCGCCACAGTACATTATGGGCAGCGTGCAGAAAACATTACTGAAGGTATAGACGCAGTGGTCTACACCGCGGCCATTCATCCGGATAATCCGGAATACGCCGCCGCGGTTAAAGCAGGGATTCCGCTGCTCACAAGAGCTGAACTTCTGGGGCAGATCATGAGGAATTACCGGCATGCTATCGCAGTGTCCGGCACCCACGGCAAGACTACGACCACTTCCATGCTCTCTCTGATCCTTCTGGAAGCAGAAAAAGACCCCACGATCTCCGTGGGCGGGATTCTGCATGAGATCGGCGGCAATATCCGGGTCGGACATTCCGACGTCTTTCTGACGGAGGCATGCGAATATACCAACAGCTTTCTGTCATTTTATCCCACGCTGGGGATCATCTTAAATATAGAAGAAGACCATATGGATTTCTTCAAGGATCTGGCAGATATCCGCAATTCCTTCCATCGTTTTGCGGCGCTGCTGCCTTCCTGCGGCCTGCTTGTCCTGAACGGCGAGATCAGTCATCCGGAGGAGATCACAGATGGAATTGCGGCGCGCACAGTTACCTACGGCCTGACAGGGCAGCAAGACTACAGCGCCGGCGACATTACTTATGACGAAAAAGGATGCGCTTCCTTCCAGGTCAGACACCAGGGCAAGGATCTTGGCCAAATCGTCCTCCATGTCCCAGGTATCCACAATGTCTCCAACGCGCTGGCTTCCGTGGCCGCTTCCCTGGAGCTGGGCATCTCTATGGACGTAATACAGGAAGGACTTTCCCATTTCCACGGCGCCGACCGGCGGTTCCAGTATAAAGGCGAGGTAAACGGAGTCACAATCATCGACGATTACGCCCACCATCCCACTGAGATCGCCGCCACATTAAAAGCCGCAGCCAATTATCCCCACCGGGAGATCTGGTGCGTCTTCCAGCCGCACACCTATACGCGGACCAAAGCATTTCTCCACGAATTTGCAGAAGCGCTTTCTCTGGCGGATCACGTGGTACTGGCGGATATCTTCCCCGCCCGGGAAGTCAATACGATCGGGATCAGCTCCGCAGATCTGCAAAAAGAATTGGAGAAAACAGGGAAAACCTGCTGGTATTTCCCCACATTTGAAGAAATTGAAGCATTTTTGCCAAAAAACTGTATGCACGGGGACCTGTTGATAACTATGGGGGCCGGAGACGTGCATAAAATCGGTGAAAATCTCCTTCAACAATAAAGTTATCCACATTATCCACATGTTTATCAACATCTCGCATGTTTGAAGCATGTGGATTTTTTCGTGGATAACACATTTACATAATTTTTACATACCCTTTTCCCTGGAAGCTCGATTTTACGCATTTTATCACGTTTTTTGTCGAATCCTGGTTCCCATAATAAAATCTTTCCACCGAGTTATCCACATTATCCACATTTTCAGTCAACATCCGATTTCCCCTTTGTGGACATATTCACACACTATTTCATTTTAAAATTTAGTGTGATATAATGGCGATACCAAAAGATTTCGCGGAGGCAACTACTGCATGGAGCATCTGACTTTAAAAACCGATCTGTCTGCCGGCGCAACCAGCGTTTCTAATCTGTTCCTGGATTATTACATGCCGAAAGCCAGCGGAGAATACACAAAAGTATACTTATATCTGCTGCGGTCCCTGCAGGGCGGGCAACACGATATTACTGTGGCCGGACTTGCCGACGCCCTGGAATATACAGAAAGCGACATCCTTCGCGCTCTGAAATACTGGGAAAAGCAGGGACTTTTAAAATTAGAATGCGATGCGTCCAACACATTACTCGGCATCTATATCCTGCGGGTTCCGGAACCTGCCGCTGATACGGAGCAACTTCATATCCCTGCCGACGACGCCGTCCCTGCCAGAAAATCCTACAGCCGCAGCGAGTTGGCGCAGTTCGCAGAGCAGGCGGAATGCCGTCAGCTCTTATTTGTGTGCGAACAATATATGAAGAAAACCCTGTCCCCGTCCGAGATGGAGACGATCCTTTATTTTTATGACCAACTGCACTTTTCCGCGGATTTGATCGAATATCTGGTAGAATACTGCGTCTGCAAAGGCAGCCGCAGCATCCACTACATAGAAACTGTCGCCCTGGCATGGGCGGAAGCCGGGATCCAGACGGTCTCTCAGGCCAAAGAACGTACCACTACTTATACGCGCAATACTTTCGCCATCATGAAGGCTTTCGGCATCAATGACCGCAATCCGGTGGAACCGGAACTGAAATATATCAACAAATGGCTGAAGGAATACGATTTCACATTGGATCTGGTACTGGAAGCCTGCAGACGCACTATGGAACGGCTTCACAAACCTAATTTTGAATATGCCGACCGGATCCTGCAAAGCTGGACCGAACAGAAAGTCCATACGGCGGAAGACGTCCGCAAACTTGATGAAGAACATCAAAAACGCCAGGCTTCCCGTCAGAAACCCGCTCCCGCCCCCTCGTCCACACGTTTTAACAATTTCGAGCAGCGGGACTACAATTTTGACGAGCTGGAAAAACAGCTGATCCAGAACTCATAGGAGGGATATATGCCGCTGACCAACAAACAATACGATGCGATCATGCGAGAATACGATCGCCGTCAATATCATAACTACCGGGTTCAGTGCGCGCGGAAGGATGAAATCTACCAGAAGATCCCGCGCGTCCGGGAGATTGAGGAAAGCATCTCCTCCTTCAGTATGACACAGGCAGAGAAACTGTTTCTCTCCGACGAAAAAACCAGCGCGGATCCTCATGCTCTGGAAGATCTTCGCCGCGGCCTGTCCGCTCTGCGCCGGGAGAAAGAACTTCTTCTGAAGCAAAACGGCTATCCCGCCGATTACCTGGAGATGCATTATACCTGTCCCGCATGCCAGGACACCGGATACGTAGGCAGCCGGAAATGCGACTGTTTCCGCAGGGAAGAGATCCGGCTTCTTTATTCTTCTTCCCGTCTGGAGGAGGCACTGTCCAGAGAGAATTTTACAACGCTTTCTTTTGATGTATATGACGAAGAACAAAAGGCCGCCATGCCCGCTATTATCGATGCCTGCCGCCTGTTTGTGCAGTCCTTCGACGATAAGTTCCAGAACCTGATGCTCTATGGTCCTGTCGGCACCGGAAAAACCTTCCTGACCAACTGCGTCGCAAAAGAACTGCTGGACCGGGGACATTCCGTCGTCTATTTTACGGCGTTCCAGCTTTTTGAACTGCTCTCCCCTTCCCATGCGGAAGAAAACGGCTTTCGGCAGCGCAGCGAGGCAGTCCTGGACAGTGATCTGCTGATTCTGGATGACCTTGGCACAGAAATGCTGAACACATTTACCGTGTCACGTCTTTTCCAGGTCTTAAATGAACGGGCACTGCGCAGAAGATCCACAATCATCTCCACGAATCTGTCTTTGAAAGATTTCCGGGATTTATACAGCGAACGGATCTTTTCCAGAATCACCAGTTCCTACACACTGTTGAAATTTACAGGCAGCGATATCCGTATTCGAAGGAAAATTTCCGGCCCGCCATGAAATACCTTGACTGCCGCACACAGACAATGTTATAAAGGTTTTGACAGAATGTTTTACTTAAGATTCACATATATTTCATTTATATTTGGAGGACATATCATATGAATATTCAGCGCAGTGAGCGTGTTTTAGAGACGATTCCTGTCGGCTCTCTGGGGATCATTCCCCTGCCGAGCTGTAAAGAGCTGGGACAAAAGGTAAACGATTATCTGGTGCAATGGCGCAAAGAAAGCGCGCTGGAGCACAAAAACACAATCGCTTTTCAGGGATACGAACAGGATTCCTATCTGGTGGGGGCTGCCGTTCCCCGTTTTGGTTCCGGCGAGGCAAAAGGCATCGTACAAGAATCTGTAAGAGGGCGGGATCTGTATCTGATGGTAGATGTGTGTAATTATAGCATGACCTATAAACTCAGAGGCCAGATCAATCACATGTCTCCGGACGATCACTATCAGGATTTAAAACGCATCATCGCCGCATGCGGCGGCAAAGCGAAACGTCTCACTGTGATCATGCCCTTCCTGTATGAAAGCCGTCAGCATAAGCGTTCTGCCAGAGAGTCCCTGGACTGCGCGCTGGCTCTCCAGGAACTGGCCAATATGGGCGTAGATAATATCATTACCTTCGATGCCCATGACCCCCGCGTACAGAATGCCATCCCGCTTCACGGATTCGAGACTGTACAGACAGCCTACCAGTTTATCAAGGCTTTGCTCGGCAATGTACCGGATATTCAGCTGGACAGTGATCATCTCATGGTAGTCAGCCCGGATGAAGGCGCCACCAACCGCGCCGTTTACATCGCCAACGTGCTCGGGATTGATATGGGCATGTTCTACAAACGCCGCGATTATACACGCGTAATCAACGGACGCAATCCGATCGTGGCCCATGACTTCCTTGGAAGCAATGTAGAAGGCAAGGATGTGATCGTTATCGACGATATGATTTCTTCCGGCGAGAGCATGCTCGATGTGGCAAGGAAATTAAAAGAGCTGAAAGCCAGACGTATCTTTTTATACTCAACGTTTGGTCTTTTTACGAACGGCATGGACAAATTCGACGCTGCTTACGAAGAAGGCGTCTTTGACCGGATCCTGACCACTAATCTGATCTACCAGACACCGGAACTGCTCTCCAGACCATATTACATTTCCTGTGATATGAGTAAATATATCGCTCTGTTGATCGACACGCTGAATCACGACGCATCTATCAGCGACCTTCTGGATCCCTATGAGAGAATTGCCGCTTTTCTGGAAAAATACCGAAACGGACAGATCTGATCTCGAAAGCCCTTCCCATCAAAGCGGACGGGCTTCCTTTATGAAAGGAACATATTATATGAAGAACTTTATCTTTATCTCACCATCCTTTCCCGGCAACTATGAGAATTTCTGTATTGCCCTGAAAGCTAACGGTGTCAATGTGCTTGGGATCGGAGATACTCCGTATGACGCGCTGTCACCCCGTCTTAAAAATGCGCTGACCGAGTATTACCGGGTAGATAATATGGAAAATTACGACGAGATGTTCCGGGCAGTAGCATTTTTGTCTTTCCACCACGGAAAGATTGACTGGCTGGAAAGCAACAATGAATACTGGCTGGAGCAGGACGCCCGGCTTCGGGAAGATTTTCATATCACCACCGGACTGCTGCCTAAAGACATGGCTCTTATAAAACATAAATCTCGGATGAAAGAAGGATACGCACGTGCCGGGGTTCCCTGCGCGCGTTTCCATATGGTTGGAACCCTGGAAGAAGCCAAAGAGTTCATCCAGGAAGTAGGATATCCGGTCATCGTAAAACCGGACTGCGGCGTAGGCGCCTCCGATACCTGGAAGCTCCAGAACGAGCAGGAACTGAACAGCTTCTACTGCAATCTTCCGGATGTACCATATATAATGGAAGAATTCGTACCGGGCGAGATCTGTTCCTACGATGCGATCGTAAACAGCCGGGGACGTGTTCTGTTTGAAACGGGCAACATTACTCCTGTTTCCATCATGGACTGCGTTAATATCCATGAGAGCATCCGTTTCTATATCGTGGATCAGGTTGCCGAAGATCTGAAAGCCGCCGGCCGCGCCTGCCTGAAAGCATTTCGGGTGCGGAGCCGGTTCGTCCATCTGGAATTCTTCCGTCTCCTGAAAGATCATCCGTATCTGGGAAAAAAAGGCCAGATCGTCGGCCTTGAGGTCAATATGCGTCCATCCGGCGGTCCGACCCCGGATATGGTTAATTTCGCGTACAGCACCAACTGCTATCAGCATTATGCAGATATGGTAGTCTATGACCGTCTGAAGCATCAGACCCGTTCCACCCGCTGTTTCTGCGCCTACGCGGGACGCTGGAAAGGACTCCCGTACCTCCATTCTCATCAGGAAATTCTGGAAACATATCAGGTACAGTTGAAAGCCGCGGAGGAACTTCCGGATGTACTGGCTCATGGCATGGGCAATTATATGTATCTGGCAAGACTGAAGTCGCAGGAAGAGCTTCAGGACTTTTTCAAATATACGCTGGAACTGGTTCCGCCCTCTGATGCCAGTCCCGTCAATACCAAAAATCAAACAAAAAAGGAAGCGACCAAAAAATGCAGACAAAAGAACTCCACTGGTACAGCGAACGATTAAACCGGGATATGCCGTTGAAAATATACGGTCACGCAGGCAAGCCCTGTCTGGTCATCCCCTCTCAGAACGGGAAACACGGCGATTTTGAATCTTTCGGCATGGTAGAAGCCTGCCGTCCCTGGATCGACGGCGGAAAGCTGCAGCTTTTCTGCATTGATACCATCGACGCGGAGACCTGGTCCTGCTCATGGAAACCGCCCAGAGAACGCATCGAGCTGCATGAACGCTGGATCCAGTATCTCATGCGGGAAGTCTGTCCGCTCATGGAAAACTGCAGCGAAGGAGACAAGCTCATGACTATGGGCTGCAGTATGGGCGCATTCCATGCCGGGAATCTGTTCTTTCGTTTTCCGGACCGTTTCGACGTGACCATCTGTCTGAGCGGTGTCTACGACGCCGCCAATATCCTTGGCGGATATATGGACGACCTGGTATATCTGAATTCTCCCATCCATTGTCTTCCCAATATGCCGGAGGATCATCCCTACATGGATCTCTACCGCCGCAGCCGGATGTTCTTCTGCGTAGGACAGGGCGCGTGGGAAGATGAACTTCTTGCGGACACCCGTAAACTGGACGCTGTTTTAAAAGCCAAGAATATCCCTGCCTTTGTGGACTACTGGGGCTACGACGTGAATCACGACTGGGACTGGTGGCGCAAACAGGCCGCTTATTTCCTGGGCAAGATCATGTAAATGCTTTTTCCCATTCTGCCTCTTTAAAGCCGACCAATACCTGATCATCCATGACGATCAACGGGCGTTTCACTAACATGCCGTCCGTTGCCAGGAGGCGGAACTGCTCTTCCTCGCTCATCTCCGGCAGCTTTTCTTTCAGCTGCATGGACTTGTAAAGCATTCCGCTGGTGTTGAAAAACTTTTTAAGAGGCAGTCCGCTTCTGGCATGCCACTCTCTCAATTCTTCTTCCGTAGGATTCTGCTCTTTGATATGACGGTCCTCATATTCCACCCCGTGCTGATCCAGCCATTTTTTCGCTTTCTGACAGGTAGAGCACTTGGGGTATTCTACAAACAGTACAGACATCTTCTTCTCCTTTCTTTCACACATTATTCATTTGACATTTCCATTGTACACTCCTAAAATAGACACATCAATGTTAAGAGGAGCAAAAGTATGAAAAAATTAATCGTATTCCTTCTGTGCACAGTTCTGGTCGGCGCTGCATCGGGCTGCGGATCCAATGCAGAAGCGGATGCCTCCACAGGCGACGCCGACCTTTTAAGCGGTCTTCACTACGCCGAGATCCAGGTGGAAGACTACGGCACCATTTCGCTGGAGCTGGACGCTGATACGGCGCCGATTACCGTCACCAATTTTGTCAATCTGGCGAAGGACGGATTCTATGACGGGCTGACTTTCCACCGGATCATCGACGGTTTTATGATTCAGGGCGGCGATCCGCTGGGCAACGGAACCGGCGGCTCCGGCGAAACGATCAAAGGGGAATTCTCCGACAATGGAGTTGAAAATGATATCTCTCATGTGAGAGGGACGATCTCCATGGCAAGATCCAGTGACCCGGACAGCGCTTCTTCCCAGTTTTTCATTGTTCACCAGGACAGCACTTATCTGGACGGACAGTATGCCGCGTTCGGCCATGTGACGGACGGCATGGATGTGGTAGACGCCATCTGTGCGGATACGCCGGTGCAGGACGGCAACGGAACAGTGGCAGCGGAAGACCAGCCGGTGATCACTTCTATCACGATTATGGAATTTTAATGATTAATTCTTATTCGAAAAGAACCACCGCATCCTCAGTATATTTACAGATGCAATGGTTCTTTTCTAAGAAAAATTATTATTGCATTTTTTTAGCTTCCTCTGGAGTACAGTTTAGCACTACCGGTGTAGATCGAAATCCGATCCCCATTCTATCAATTCCCATATCAATCAATTCTAAGAAATGCTCTCTTGTACGAATTGCTCCTGATCCTTTTACCTTGCATCGATCACCTGCTACCTCCAGAAGTGTTTTAATTACTTCACATGTTGCTCCGTCATTCTTTCCTCCGGTATAAAAACCCGTGGAAGTTTTCAAGAAATCAGCCCCTGCTTCAATTGCAACTTCCGCCGCCTTTTTTATTTCATCCATAGTCAAGGCATCTGTCTCAAAAATCACTTTTACTGCCGTTCCATATTTATGGCAAACATCGCATACAGCCTTGATATCTTTGCCTACTTCTTCCCACATACCGCTGCGGATCCATCCAAAGTTAGCTACCACATCAAGTTCATAGATATCACCGCGTTTACAGTAGCATTCTGCCTGAAGTACTTTCGATTCTGTCGTAGAAAGTCCAAACGGAAAATCACACACCACACAAATTTTTGTATTGGTACCTTTGCACATTTCCGCCGCGATATCCAAGGAGGCCGGGTTGATACATACAGTCGCACATCCAAAATCAATACCTTCTTGGATATATTTCCGGATATCATCTTGGGTGAACTCCGGTTTCAACACAGACTGATCGATGTACGCAGCCAATTCCTTGACACTCATCTCGCTTGCTTTCTTATTAGGATGTTTCATAATCATTTTCCTCCTGTAAATTTTATAATTTTGCAACTCCCTTTGGGAGCAGTCTTTATAGATTCAAAATAGGAGTTTCTTTTATGCAGGCTTCGATCTCGTCAATAGACGGTGCTCCTGCCACTCCGCCTTTCCTAGTTGTCGTCAAAGCTCCTGCTGCGTTTGCAAAACGCAGCATAGAGATTATATTTTCTTCTGAAATGTTGTCTATATCATTCGCATTTCGGAGCTGATATAAGAAACCAGCCAAAAAGCAATCCCCCGCCCCTGTTGTATCCACTGCTTTTACACGATAAGAGGGGATTTGTCCGTGTCCTCCATAATAACTGTAATAACAGCCTTTTTCTCCACAGGAAATGATTACAATTTTACATCCCAACTCGAGAATTTTCGCCGCGGCTTTATCTAATGTCTTTTCCCCCGTCAGCAAAAATGCCTCCTCATCCGAAGATTTGAAAAGAGTCACATATTGCAATGATTTCCACATAGTTTTGACCATGTCTTCTTCACTTTTCCACAACTTGGATCGATAATTCACATCCACCGTGACTATCTTTTCACGTTTCTTCGCTTCTTTCAGAATTTCAAAAGTTGTGTTACGGATAGGTTCATCTGTCATACACATTCCGGAAAAATGGAGAAATACGGTATCCATCATCTTTTCTACTGGTACTTCATTGATTTTAAGGAATATATCCGCGCCATACCTTCTGGAGAAACTGAAGTTTCTTTCTCCGTTGGGCTGCAGTGTTACAAAAGACTGTGTAGTAAAGTGTTCCTTATCCTTCACATAGCCTGAGAGATCCACTTTATAGCGTTTCATCTCCTTATGGATCAAATCGCCCATACAGTCGTCCCCAACTTTACCCACAAACATAGTCTCAAGGCCAAGCTTAGCTGCCGCAACAACTAGATTACAAACAGTCCCTCCCACATTGCACTGATATACCGGACGGTCTTCCTCAAACCCGGAGGAAGGAGTAAAATCAATTAATGCATCACCTATTGCACTCAAATCATACATATTTATCTCCTGTTCACTGCGTCGCGAAGGACATAATCAACTCTTCGGAACACTCTTCAATTCCCAATATACCTGTCTGCTCGCCCTCGTTCATAATCATGACACGGTCGCAAGTTCCCAAAAGCTCAGGAAGTTCTGAAGACACCATAATGATAGACAGACCATTGGCAATCAGTTCATTTAATATTCCATATATCTCCTGCTTTGCTCCCACATCTACGCCTCTTGTTGGTTCATCCACAAGCAAAATTTTACAGTTAGCGGCAATCCACTTAGCAAGCACAACCTTCTGCTGGTTTCCACCACTCATAAACTGAGAGACTACTCGTGGATTATTTGGACGAATATGAAACGTATCTATATATTTTTTAGTCACTTCAAATTCCTTTTGGAGATTCAGCTTCCTAAACTTATTTTTGTACATTTTTAATGCGGGAATCGTCATATTATAGACCATATCCTGTTTCAGCATCAGTCCCTGTGTCTTGCGCTCCTCCGGTACAATGCCAAATCCGGCATTAATTGCTTCTTTCACATTTTTAAAAGTTACTTTCTTACCTTCTAATTCAATTTCTCCAGCATCAATTGGATCCGCTCCAATGATAGCCCGTAAAATCTCCGTCCTTCCTGCTCCAGCAAGACCAGCGATTCCCAATATCTCACCTTTCCGCAACTCAAAAGAAACATTATTAATAATTCCTTTTCTGGTCAGCCCTTTTACTTTCAGAATTGGTTCTCCAATCTGGCTGTTTCTTTTAGGATAAATATCCGTCATATCCCGGCCTACCATCCGCTTGACCAGAACCTCAGATGTATAATTTCCCACTTCGCCGGACTCGACCTTTTTTCCATCTT
The DNA here is from genome assembly GCA_944376715.1 of uncultured Lachnoclostridium sp. Classification (GTDB taxonomy): domain Bacteria; phylum Bacillota; class Clostridia; order Lachnospirales; family Lachnospiraceae; genus Hominiventricola. The sequence goes on from CALWDO010000002.1 coordinate 106,016, forward strand.
TCATAATTGTCAGATTCGTACACAGCTCAAAAATCTCTTTCAAACGATGTGATATATAGATAAAAGTAATTCCCTGGCCGGACAGTTCCTTTACAATCTTGAATAATCCTTCCAACTCACTGTCACTTAATACCGCAGTTGGTTCATCCAACACAATGATCTTGGCATTGCGAGACATTGCTTTCGCAATCTCGACCATCTGCCGTTTCGCAACACTCAGATTCTCGACTACTTCATTCGGGTCTAGCTGAAGATTTAGACGCTCCAATACCACTCTGGCATCTGCCACCATCTTTTTATAATCGATTTTCCCGAACTTATTTTTTGGCATACGTCCTAAATAGATATTCTCCGCCACAGTTTGGTGAGAAAGCAACATAAGTTCCTGATAGATGACTGCCACACCTTTTTCAATCATCTTTGCCGGGGATGGATTTTCTATCTTTTCTCCGTCAATGAATATTTCTCCTTCATCCAGCGTATAGGCACCGGATAAAATCTTCATCAAGGTAGATTTTCCTGCCCCATTTTCCCCTACCAGAGCATGTATTTCACCCCTGGAAATGTCGATCGATACATCATCCAATGCTTTTACTCCCGGGAATACCTTTGTAATGTGATTCATCTTCAGCATGCTGCTTTCCCCCCGTCTAATTTATCTACTTACTCAAGACCTTTTCCAACCCATTCGGACACATTATCATTATTAACCAGAGTTGCATCCAGTTCCCAGCGACTTTCGATACCGTCACCTTCCAGAATATCATATGCGGCCTCAACACCTTCCGGAGCGCAGGTCGGATATACTACCGTAAACGCCATCTCGCCATTCTGAATCGCCTCGAATGCAATCTCTGTTCCGTCCATGCCGCTTATAAGAATACCTTCATCCTCACGTCCTGCTGATTTGATCGCTTCCAATACGCCCATCGCCATCTCATCATTAGTACAGAACACGCCGTCGATCTCGCCTTCACCAAATCTCTGAAGCATGTCTTCCATAAACTGCATTGCATCCTCTCTCAGATAATCACAGTACTGGCTTGCAATAATATTCATATCTGGATATGCTTCCAATGCTTCTTCAAAACCGCTCTGTCGATCAATGTCCGCAGACGCACCAGCGGTTCCGAGGACTTCAATGATATTTCCTTTTCCATCCAACATTTTTGCAAATTCTTCACCGGATGAAACACCCATTGGACGGTTCTCCGCTCCTACATAACAGGTAACCTCACACTCCACATTACGGTCAAGCGTAACAACCGGAATACCCATATCCATCGCTTTCTGGCAAACGTCTGTCAGTGCATCCGAAGTCAACGGTGAAATCAGAAGCAAATCAATGTCGGAAGCTAGTAAGTCCTCTACATTCTGTACCTGTGTTGCGGAATCGTTCTGCCCATCTGTGGTAATGATCTCGAACTCAGGATAATGTTCCTTTGCGTAATTTACATTGTCTTCAACCATAGCAATACGATATGGATGGTTCATAGTTCCTTGGGAGAATCCGATTCTGTAGGTCTTTCCATCTGAAGCAGTCCCCACCGCGGCAGTATCCCCAGTATTTTCCGTCGCATCCGATGCTTCATCTCCCGATGTGTCATTGCTTGACGTACTGTCTCCAGACGATGTGGAATCTGAACCGGATGATCCGCATCCTGCCACCACAGCAACCACCATAGTCACACACAACAATACGTTTACAAGTCTCCTTTTCATTTTTCTCCTCCTTTTGAAAATAAGTTTTTATACCCAATGCATTTTCCTTATGCATTCAGTTCTTGGCCTTTTTCCCCTGTTTTTCTAAGAGCACCGCTCCAATGATAATCAGGCCTTTGACTACTTTTTGAATAAACGGCGATACCCCCAGAAGATTCAGCACATTGGAAATGACTGACAGCAGGATTGCTCCAATCAACGTACCTACTACGCTTCCACTACCCCCAGAAGTACTGCAGCCCCCAATGTATACCATTGCCAATGCATCTAACTCATATCCGTCACCTGCCGTTGGTTCCCCAACGCTCAGGCGGGAGATAAGGATGATAGATGACAGCGCAGAAAGGAATCCTGTGATAACAAAGCAGAGTGCTTCTACCTTTTTCGTATTGATGCCGGACAGTCTCGCCGCTTCTCTGCTATCTCCAACCGCATATACATTTCGTCCAAACTCCGTATATTTCAAAACATATAACGAAATCAGGAAAACAGCTGCAAAAATGTAGACCGGAACTGGAATCCCCAGTAGAGTTCCCTGGCCTAAAAATTTAAAATCAATACCCGTGTCTCTCCAGTTTTGCGGAGAACCGTTTGCCAGGTAAAGAGACACACCCTGCAGTGCAGTAAGAGAACCAAGAGTCATGATAAACGGTGCCAGCTTTCCTTTTGTAACTCCCAATCCATTAATAGCTCCTAGCACAGCTCCAATCACCAGACCGACTGCAACCGCCAAAACAATCGGAACATTTCTCTGAAACAGCATTGCAACAGCTACCGCAACTACACCCACGATGGCACCTACTGACAAATCAACACCGCCGGTCAGTACTACAAATGTCATACCCATGGCAATGATTCCGTTGATCGATACCAGTCTGATCACGTTCACGATATTGCTTGCTTTTAAAAATTGAGGTGAAATGATTGCCGCAATTACACAGATAATAATCAGCGCCCAAAGCATTCCCATCGTTTTCAATTTCACCAAGTTGCCCTTTAGATTTTTGGTTCTGGATTCTGCTTCCATATTACCCCTCCTAGTTTCTACTGCCCTAATCATTTTGTACTATACTATTGTTTCATTTGTATGATACATTTATAATTATAGCATCTTTCTTACATTTGTCAACACAAACTTACGTTTCATGATAATTTTTATGCATTTTTAACAATCCAAACCCAAAAAAGACGACACTCCATCTTTCTCAAGAAAGCTAGAGTGCCGTCCTTAATCCTTTTTAATATTAAAATTTGATACCCAGCCCGCGAAGGCCCTCCACAATTCGGTCTTCTTCTCCGTCGCAATCCATGACCCCAAGCTTGATAGAGGGTTTTGTTTTACCATGAAAATCACTTCCACAGGTAATGGCAAGATGATAGTCATTTGCTTTCTTACGATAATACTTCTCCTGTTCCGGGCTGTGATAAGTACTATATACCTCGATTCCTTCTATGCCGCATTTCAGGATTCCATCCAAAAGTTCATCTTTCTCTTTTACATTATTTCCTGGATGCGCAAGAACCGGAACTCCGCCCGACGATCGGATCAGATCGATCGCCTCCTGCAGGCTAATAAAATGAATCGGTATATAAATCTCTTTTCCTTTCGCACACCAATCCCAGTAAAAGTTCACATACGGATTATCCGATCTGCTTCCTCCCGGCCGATACTCTTTCAACATCGGATGTCCGTCGTTCCTCGGATCGGCAAGTGCCACTTCTGCAATCACCTCTCCCGTTACATATCCATAATGTGCGAGATCATAGGCCTTCTTTTCATCAATGACAAGACCTCTTTCCTTCATCATCTGAAGCCGCGGCGCAGAACTGGCCCTTTCCTCATCCGCCAGATTCTCTTCCAGCTCAGCAAAACGCGAATTCGAAGCATCGATACCATACCCCAAGACATGTAAATCCACATCTCCATAACTGCAATCCAGCTCAATCGCCGAAATGCATGATAGCCCTCTTTTTTTTGCCTCTGCCATTTCAGCTTGTACCGCTTTGCAGGAATTATGGTCTGCAATTGCCATCAGCCGAATACCGGCCTTCTGACATTTCTCAACAAGTTCCTCCGGTGTAAAATCTCCGTCATTGCTGAAGACAGAATGCATGTGTAGATCAATCCAGCTCATTGATTCATCCCCCTAAAATTCGTCTGTAAACCCGCGATCCTGAATCTGCTTTTTCAATTTTACTATATAATCATCGCTAGGAACTTTCAGATCTGCCAGTTCATAATTCAAACCCAGTGATTCATATTTTCCGCTCCCATATTGATGAAACGGAAGAATACTGTATTTTTTTATACCGCACTGGTTCAGGTAATCCATGATCGCGTTGATATCCTCTTCCCGATCATTGACCCCCGGTATCAGCGGAGTCCGCACCATGATATTCGCTCCTGACTGTGCCAGTCTTTTCAAGTTCTGTAGAATCTGATCGTTGCTCTGTCCGGTCCATCTCCAATGAACTTCCGGATCCATAGACTTGATATCATATAAGAACAGATCCACATAAGGTCTCACTTGATCCAAGACTTCCGGACTGACAAGTCCTGCTGTTTCTACTGCAGTGGAGATCCCTTCCTGTTTACACAGTTCCAGCAACTCTTGTATAAAATCTTTTTGCAACAAAGGTTCCCCACCTGAAAATGTCACGCCCCCATCACTGTATTGATAAAAAATCTGATCCTTTTTGACTTCTTCCACAACATCTTTTGCCTGCATCTTCTGCCCTTCCACACGAAGCGCTCCCGTAGGGCAGTTGTCTACCCACGTATAATCCCCGGTACAATTTTCCCGGATCACTTTAATATGATCTTCTTCAGCCTCCACCTCATGATTTGCACATGTCGCCACACAAGTCTTGCATCCGATACATTTAGATTTCACATAATAAAGCTGAGGATGCACCTCCCAGGACTCCGGATTGGCGCACCATTTGCACCGCAACGGACATCCTTTTAAAAACACCACTGTGCGTATCCCCTTTCCATCATGGATGCTGTACCTCTGAATATCGAATATGTTTCCCTTCATCTTGCTCCCTATGCCCCTATTAATGTTCTGCTGATAATCTCATCCTGAATATCTTTATCCAGTTCCACGAAAAATGCACTGTATCCAGCCACCCTAACAACCAGACTTCTGTATTTTTCCGGATGCTTTTGTGCCTCTGTCAGTTTTTCGGGAGACAGAATATTAAACTGAATATGCATGCCGCCAATAGAAAAATACGCACGGATCAGGTCTACTAGCTTCTGCCGATCTGCATCTGTTTTTAAGATCGTCGGCATGAATTTTAAATTAAAATTCACTCCATTAGATGCCAGCCGATGATCTACCTTCGCCACCGATTTAGCCGCTGCCGTCGGTCCAAGCATATCCATACCATGCTTCGGCGAAACACCGCCATCGCCAAGCGGCGTTCCAGAGTCTCGGCCACTTGGAAGCGCGCAGACCTGTTTGCCCAGCGGGGTATTAGAAGACAGGCAGAATAAGCCTGGTCTATAGTTTCCGCCGTCCAGATTTCTATACTGGCGCACACATTTGCAGTACTGTTCTCCCACATAAGCCACCATCTGATCAGCCTCGTCAATGTCATTACCATATTTTGGCGCTTTGTTCAGAAGAACATATTTGAGCAGGGGATTTGCTTCAAAGTTTGTGCGCATTCCTTCCAGCAAATCTTTCTTACTTACTCTTCCTTCTTCAAATACCAGTTTCTTAATCGCAGTCAAAGAATCGCCCACATCTACCATACCAACACCCTGTACTCCTACAAAATCATATTTGGCACCTCCACGGGTACAGTCATGACCGGATTCCATACAACCATCCAATAACATAGAGCAGTAAATATGCGGCGTATAGTCTGCATGCAGCTTTCCAATGGCATTCAGAGAACTGACCATCATCTTAACAAAATATTCCACTTGCTCTTCATAAGCCATTTTTACCTGTTCAAAAGAGGTAAAATCTTCAAACTTACCAGTTTTAGGACCCATCTGTTGACCGGACATCTGACATTTTCCATCAAATAATGCAAGCTCAAGACATTTTGCAAGATTGAAATAACAGGAATTAGTCCTACCCATAGTGTTCCCATAAGGCGTCGGCTCCACGCACCCGACAATCGCATAATTTCTTGCGTCTTCTAGGCTGATGTCATCATCCTGCAGCGCGTCTATGATAATATCATCATTAAAAAACGGGAGCTTTCCGCCCTCTTTTTCCACCAGGATCTCGATTACCCGTTTCATAAAACGATCCGGGTTCTTGCTGGAGATCCGGATACTTGTATTTGGTTCCGAATTAAACACGGACTTCTCCGCATCCAGGCACAGATATGTTAATTCGTTGACCGCATCATTGCCGTCATTATCCACGCCACCTAACACAAAATTGATTGTCGTGGCAAAACCACCGTTATTCTTCGCACTAGAATAAGTTCCGGCCTTTATGATGTCACTGTGCTTTACCCAGAGCGCCTCCAAAAGTTCCCTTGCTTCTTCTTTCACCATTACGCCGCTTTCGATATCCTTCTTATAATAAGGATAAAAAATTTGATCCACTCTTCCTCCTGAGATCGCCGACCCATTCTGTCCGCAATAATCAATCAGAATCGTAAACCAGTAAGACTGAAGTGCTTCATAAAAGCTTTCAGCCGGTTCATAAGGCACACGACGGCAATTTTCCGCGATCAGAAGAAGCTCTTTCCTTCTGCGTTCATCTGTCTCTTCCAGCGCCATATTCGCAGCGAGCTCCGCAAAACGGTGCTGGAACACCTGGACGCCTTCGCAGATGATCACCATAGATTTATAAAAATTCCTTTTCTCCGTCAACTCCGGATCCATGAGATCCAAATTTTCCAGATGTCTATAAGCCTCTTCCTCTATTCCTTTAAAGCCAACTTTCAGGATCTTTTCGATGTTAGGCAAATAATGTCCGTATCCACTTCTGGTCCGGCTGAGCGGATTGAAAACACGATAAGGTGAGTCCAGGACTTTCATGATCTTTTCATCGACATAATATCTGGAAATATTTCCGGTACATCGGTTCTCCCAGTAAGGATAGATTTCCTCCAGCAGGAATTTCTTATCTTCTTCACTGATCTGAAGTGTATCCACCTTTCGGACCGGCATCAAATCCAATTCTTTTTTATCAAAAGTACCAAATTCCGGGAAGATTAACGCAGCTCTCGGTCTCGATCCATGATTTCCAACGATCAATTCTTCCCGATCGATGAATATTGTCATTTGTTCCAACAGATCCTTCAGCGCAATCGCCCGCCTCATAACGAACGGTTTCCCTTCCGTGCGCTTATAGCTTTCTGTTACAATTTTTGCCCTTTCTACACATATGCTTGGCACTACAGAACGCATGGCCTGATTCAAGAATTCAGTCCTCGTTTTTCTATCAATTCCTTCCGGCAACAATTTCTTCTTAACTTCTTGCATAATGAAACCTCCTGTCTCCAGCTGTTTGGTTATAAGCAAAACTCCACACACGACTCACTTTCTTCTCATTTCATGCTCCGCGTTCTCAGTCCGGTTGCTGACCGTCATGTGCTTTCCACTGACACTCCATCATCTCCATATTGGAAAATACCGCTTTAAAAGAGGAATCTTCCGGAGAGCAGGCATAGATACCAAACCGAATCTTTCCTGCCCCTTCATACATATGGCAAACTCTCATCTGACGATACAATACGCCGTCCATAGAGTACTCAATACAATAATCATCCTCTCTCCTGCTGAAACGATACCACATACTCTTCACAGATGTATCTATCTGCATTGTTGCCCAGTCAGAATATCCATGATTCGTAACAACGCTTCCCAGGTTCTGGTACTCGTCATTTTCATATTCCGCACAACCTTTCAGCCAGTTATCACTGTCTAAATACATTACAATACCGCACTGATCAAAACGATGATGGCTTCCGGCAAAATCAGTTTTTGCAACAAAACTGAAATATTTCTCCTCCGTCTCCATTTGCAGTACAGGCGCATTGTCATTTCGAAAATGATAATAGGTCCTCTGCCACAGATCCGTATAAGGCTCTGTTATAATTTCAATCCTATCGTCCTGTATACAGAACTCTTTCGGTTCCCGCGTCCAATTAAATTTTTTTAAATTCATCATCTGCGCTCCTTTCAACTTAATTGTAGCAAAAACCAAAAAAGATACAATTTAACGTTACTTCTTTTTTTTGATTTCCATCATATTTCCGAACAAATTATCTATTTTATTTTTGGTTCCAAACATTTTGTGAAAATTTGTACCTTTTCTCTCTCTGCTTGTTCCATCACTGCCTGATCCACATTCTTATCCGTAATAATCGCAGTAGGCCTGTTTATGGGGCAAAGAAGTGACATATAAGACATTCCAAATTTACTGCTGTCTGCGAGAATGAAACTTTCTTTGCTAATTTCCATCATTTTCTGCTTTATCTTTTGCTGGGGATATCCGGTCAGAGTAATACCCGTCTTAAAATCTATGCCGTTGACCCCAATAAAGGCTTTATCAGCCTGCAGTTTGTCAAGCTGTGAAAGTGCCGCTGCACCTTCCGTCGCCCCCAGATTCCTGCCCACAACCCCTCCAACCATCATAATTTCCACGTGACTGTAATCTAGTAGCTTTTCTGCAACAATTACAGAATTTGTGACCACTTTCAAATGTTTATCCGGATTGTTAGCGATTGTACCTGCCAGATGAATACAAGTGGAAGCGTCATCAATGATAATCGTTTCTCCTGGTAGGATCCTGTCAAACGCCACTTTCGCAATCTCCATCTTTTCGTACAGTTTCTGATAAAAAGCTTCTTTCACATTATTGTGGACAAAATTATTGCCAATCTTTACTGCCCCGCCATGTACTTTTTTGAGAAGACCTCTTTGGTCCAGATTTTTCAAATCCCTTCTCAGCGTAACTTCTGTGCAATTTAAAATGCGACTTAGTTCACTGACTTTTACATATCCGTCCCGATCCAGTTTTTCCAGTATTTTTTGCTTTCTATCCCGATCCATGCTCAGTCATTTCCTTTCTTCTGTCAGTCAGGAGTTCCGGAAATCAGACCCCCACGCAGCAGCCGTTTCATATATGATATCAACGTGCTCTGCCGGTATCTGCAGGATCTGTTCATAAAACCCGCATACCTCTTTTGTAAACTTCAAATACTTTTCCTCCGGCTGCTTCCCAAATAAATGAACTTGTACACAGGCGATACCCGGATAACTGATTCCACGGTGGTACATCTGACATTCATCCGAGAATCTCAGCATCAGACCATGCTCTGATTTTCCATTAAAAATAGAGATTGCTTTTCCAAATGCTGCCTTTAGCTGTTCCCGCTGTTCCGGCGTCATCTTAACAGATACGTTTGAATGAATAAATGGCATATCTATACCCCTCCTTTTCTCTGTTTCAACATCTTCCATGAGCTGTCAAGTTTGTTTTATAAAGAATTTTCCATGCTTCTTCCACCTTCTCGGGAATATCTACATGATCGATAAATCCGGCTCCCTTGGGACCATAGCCGTTTCCGTCGTCTCTAAGCCGCCGCACCTCGCCCAACAATAATTCCAGAAAACGATCTCTGCCCCACACTTCACCCCGGCCTCCGGTTGGATTCAAATCTTCATCGCAGTCAGGGAGAAAAGGGGCAAAATTTAATATCTGACAGGTATCCGGTATCGCCTTTTTCAAAGACATATAACTTCTCCGCTGCATTAACGGGTCCTGCATCAGGATTAATCGCTCTTTTGATATCTTATGTTCATCCAGTATTTTCCAGGCATTCTGCGCATTTTCTCCACTGTTGGTAGAAGTCGTATCCAGCAAAATCCTTTCTTTTGGAATACCGTATCCATGAGCAGCAATTTCGGCAAATAGTTCAGCCTCCGACTCTTTTTCGACACACCTCTTATATCTGGGATCCCTTCTCATCCTCTCCCGCAAGATCGCCGTCGAGTGGCCTACGCCTCCACAAAACAGGAGCCATGTTCCAATCCCTTCTATCCACGCCCTGCACCCGGCCACGGCCACCTGTGGCAAATCATTGCCAAAAACAACAATCACATCTGCTCGTTTTCCGCCAAAATACCGCTCCACGCATGCACAATTCAGTCGTTCCACATCCCTAAGGCAAAGAAAATCCGTAATTGTCAGTACTGCATCTCTGCAAGTGCCCATTGTCAACCCTCCTGCAGCTTCCCCTGCTGCCATAACTTCATAAATTGTTCCAACTCCCGCTTCCGCGCAGTTCTCCCGTTTCTTACATAAAAACCCGAGGAAGCGACTCCCAACTTCAGACATTCTTTCGGTGTACAGCCAGACAACTGTCCATAGACGAATCCGGCGTTATATGCATCACCTGCTCCAGTCGTCAGTATTGGACAGGTACAATAAGGTCCCATACACTCCCAATACTGCCCATTCTGCCAGCAGGCAGCTCGATCTACCGGATGAACTGTAATGCACCAAAGATTCAGGTATCCCGCTATCTGTTCCACTATCTCTCTTAAATTGATATTTGGCAATGCTGATCTGTCCTTCCCATTGAGTACCATTAGAATCTCTGTTGCTTCCTTCAGATTGAGTCCCAATATCGTCCGGAATCCAACAGCTTCAAATTCCCTGATCCAGCTTAATGCTTCCCAAATATCTCTATCCGTCCGTTTCTGCGGATCTGCTAGATCCAAAAAAACGATCTTATCCTCCGGCCGGCTTCTCAATCTGGGCACGATTTGTTTTAAAAATCCCTCCCATATTCCGTTCATATTTAGTATCATCGTCCAGTTATTAAAACTGATAAGATCTGCCTGATCGTATAGTTCGGACATGCGGTCAAAGCCAATCCGAGTCACCATTGTGCCCCAGCTAACCGTATCCAACGAAGACAGTTTTGAACGAATAATCTTTCCGTCACAAAATTCCATAGCATCTGTCTGGGCAGGCTCCGCTAAACAGTAGACCTCGATCTCCTCTGCAAATTTTTTAAATATAGGATGGACTTCTCCATCACCGATACTTCCGATATATGTAACTCCCACCTCCAAATTCTTCAATCCCTGCGCATAGATTGGTCCATTCCCACCAATCTTTTTTTGAATTGTCACAATCTCTACATTCGTGCTCAACCCTGCTCCCTGAGCGATTCGGACCGCATAATCTTGAATTGTCATAATCCTGGTATAATCATCCTTACTGATACGTTGATCCACCACATACACGACTTCATCCACAAAACCATCCATCCCTATCACAGCTCTTTTCATTTTCTTTCCTCTTTTGCTTGAAATTTACAGAAGAATGTGCTATTTTTATAAAAGTGATACATTCTTATGTATCATTTGTATCATACATTCCTTGTTTATTATATCACATATGGTATAATAGTGCTAGTTCTAAAATACAAATGATCAGACTGTTCCATTTTATATAACTAAAAAGTAATGAGGTAATTATGGATAAAGAATATTTTAAAGAGACTTTTCGATTTTCTACAGATTCGTCTTCTCCTCTGTATATGCAACTTGCTGCCTACATAAAGATTCAGATTCAAGCCGGTGTGTTGAAACCGGGTGATAAAATAATCACAGAAAATGAGTTATGCGAAATATTAAACGTCAGCCGAACAACAGTGCGGCAATGTATGAATCAGCTAGCAGAAGAAGGATATATTGTACGTCACCGTGGGAAAGGGTCTTTTATCGCTGATCAAAAACTAAAACGACCTATCAATTATTTGTATGATTTTACAGAAAACATTTTAAGCCTTGGTGCCACACCATCTTCCCAAGTATTACAATCAGAAGTCATCAACCTAACTGACAAAGCTCTGCTGGCTACTCTTCAGATGCCAATGGGACAGACTCATGCTTTTCATCTTCTCCGATTGCGGTGTGCCAATAACGAACCTATTCTGTTAGAGAACACTTATCTACCCTATTATCTGTGTCCTGGCATTGAACAATATGATTTTTCCACCTTATCTCTTTATCATACTTTGACGGAAAAATACTCCTTGGATCTTTATCATGCTAATGAAACTATCGAAGCAATTATTATCACAAAAGATTATGCTGATTTATTAAAATGCAATGCGAGGATTCCTGGATACAATATTACACGAACTTCACATCTCAACTCTGGATACGTATTTGAATACACTAGTTCCATAACCCGGGCAGATCGTTGCATATTCCAGTTGGACCTTTACAAAAATGCTGGGGCCAACAAAAATCCTATTGATTTCCAGAGATGCATCAGTCTATAAATCTTTGCATGTAAAAAAGGCTGCCGCAAACCGCGGCAGCCAATTCTTTTTATTATGCTGTTTCTCAAGCTTTTCCGTCGGATCCGAGTACGTTCACAATCTTGTGAGCAACCATTTCCTTAACCGCCTGACGAGCCGGTTTCAGATACTGTCTCGGGTCGAAATGATCCGGATGCTCTGCCATGTACTTTCTGATCGTACCGGTCATAGCAAGACGGATATCGGAGTCAATGTTGATCTTGCACACTGCGAGCTGAGCTGCTTTTCTAAGCTGCTCTTCCGGAATACCAACGGCATCCGGCATATTTCCGCCGTACTGATTGATCATCTTTACGAACTCCTGCGGAACAGAGGAAGAACCATGAAGAACGATCGGGAATCCCGGAAGTCTCTTAATGCACTCTTCCAGTACGTCGAAACGCAGTGGCGGCGGAACTAAAACGCCGTCTGCATTGCGGGTGCACTGCTCCGGAGTAAATTTGTAAGCGCCATGGGAGGTACCGATTGCGATTGCAAGGGAGTCACAGCCTGTCCGGCTTACGAACTCTTCTACCTCTTCCGGACGGGTATAGCTCTCATGTCCGGCTTCTACAACTACTTCATCCTCGATACCAGCCAGAGTACCCAGCTCAGCCTCAACAACTACGCCATGAGCATGTGCGTACTCAACGACTTTCTTCGTAATCTCGATGTTCTCCTCGAAAGGTTTGGAGGAAGCATCGATCATAACGGAAGTAAATCCGCCGTCGATACAGGATTTGCAGGTCTCAAAGCTATCGCCATGATCCAGATGCAGTGCGATCGGAATATCCGGATTCTCAATCACTGCAGCCTCTACTAATTTTACAAGATAAGTGTGGTTTGCATAAGCTCTCGCACCCTTGGAAACCTGAAGGATCACCGGACTCTTCAGCTCGCCTGCCGCCTCGGTAATACCCTGTACGATCTCCATGTTGTTCACATTGAAAGCGCCTACTGCATATCCGCCGTCATACGCCTTTTTGAACATTTCTGTGGTTGTAACTAATGGCATTGTTTGTCATCCTTTCTTCACCATATTTGGCACACCGTGCCCATATCAGTATCTTACTACATTTTCTGTGAATCAACAAGCTATTTTTCAGGAAATCACTGCGTTTTCCTCAATCAGGTCGATGACCCTCTCCTGTATCATCTGCTCTTCAATCATGTCCCTGCTGTAGACTGCCTCAATATCTGCCGTATCCTCGTATCCATACTGATCGGCCAGACTCTGCAGCTGCTCCTGGTACTCTTCCTCGGAAACTGTGATTCCTTCTTCTTCTGCCACCTGATGAAACGCCAGCGTCATCTGCACACGGAAATTAGCAGTCTCGCGGAACGCTTCCCGCAGCTGCTCTTCTGTCACGCCCAGCGCCTGTTCCAGAAACTCGTCCAGTTCCATGCTGTACATAGCCGCATACGTCTCATATTCGCTCATCATCTGATCGATGTAGGCTTCCACATCTGCGTCCTGAATCTCAAACTCGCATCCCTCCAGAAATGCGGCTACCAGGTCATACTGCAGATTGGACTCGGCTTCTTCCTCTGCGGTCTGCTCCAGACTGTCACGGATTGAACTCTCCAAGTCGGCTATGCTGTTATAATCGAGATTTTCCTGCACGAATTCGTCGCTCCAGTCATCCAGGACATATTCCTGTACTTCATGTACATATACCTCGAACGTGGCGTCTTTCCCTGCCACTTCCTCATAATACTCCTCCGGGAAAGTCAGCGCGATCTCCCGGGTCTCGTCCGCCACTGCACCGATTAACTGGTCTTCAAATCCGGGAACCATCTCTCCGCTTCCCAGCTCCAGAGAATACTCTGTCCCCTGCAGGGAATCGGACGTCTCGCCGTCCACATATCCGGTAAAATCGATGACTACTACATCTCCTTCCCGGGCCGGACGGTCCACTGTTTCCAGCTGAGAATATTCTTTTTTAATTGCATCCACTTCTGCCTGAACATCCTCGTCCGTAACCGCTTCCACTGCACGATGCGCCTCCAAGCCCTTATAAGGTCCAAGGGATACCAGCGTACTGGTCAGATCCTCATAGAGCACCGGGTCATATCCGGATATTCCATCACTATTCTCGGTCGATTCTTCCGCGCTTTCCTTCTCGGTATCAGTCCCATTATCTTCACTTCCATTGCTGCCGCATGCGGTCAGTCCAAGCAGGAATACCGCCAGGCAAAATAAAACATATTTTCTCTTCATATTTAATCCTTTCCTCCATTATGGTAACAAAGTATATCATTTTCCCCCGGGGTTGGCAACCTCTCTTATTCTTGCATTTTACGATAAACAATGCTACAATGAGACGAGAAAATGAAACAGGGAGGAACGCGGAAAAACATATGAACATCTGGTATATACTGATTGCTATTCTTGTAATTCTGATCATTATACTGGCTATCCTGTATTTCATGGGACGCCGCCTGCAGAAGAAGCAGGACGAAAGCCAGGCGCAGTTAGACGCTATGGCTCAGACCGCCAGTATGCTGGTTATCGATAAGAAGCGTATGAAGATTAAAGAGTCCGGATTACCGGCCGTCGTTATCAACCAGACGCCCTGGTATCTTCGCCGGTCTAGAGTACCGGTAGTTAAAGCCAAGGTCGGACCCAAGATCATGACCCTGATCGCAGACGAAAAAGTCTTCGAGCAGATCCCAGTTAAAAAGGAAGTCAAAGTCGTGATCAGCGGCATCTACATCACAGCTATCAAAGGCGCCCGCGGCGGTCTGGAAAAACCCCAGAAAAAACAAGGATTTTTCAAGCGCCATTTTGGAAAAAAATCATAATGTAGCAAAAAAGGAATGCCGGCGGCATTCCTTTTTGTTGTCCTTTTTATACTTTAAAGCGGTATCCGACCCCCCATATGGTCTCAATATACTGGGGCTTCGCCGTATTGAACTCGATCTTTTCCCTAATTTTCTTGATGTGCACCGTCACTGTCGCGATATCTCCGATGGATTCCATATCCCAGATCTTGCTGAACAGTTCTTCCTTGGTGAATACGTGGTTCGGATTCTGCGCCAGGAAAGTGAGCAGGTCGAACTCTTTGGATGTAAAAGCCTTCTCCTCGCCGTTCACCCAGACCCGCCTGGCAGTCTTATCGATCTTTATTCCGCGGATCTCTATAATCTCATTCTCCTGGATCCCGCTGCCTACCAGCCGCTCATAACGCGCCAGATGCGCCTTGACGCGGGCAACCAGTTCGCTGGGGCTGAACGGCTTTGTCATATAGTCATCCGCGCCCAGACCCAGACCCCGGATCTTATCGATGTCATCTTTCTTGGCCGAAACCATGATCACCGGAATGTCTTTCTCCTCCCGGATCTTTTTACAGATTTCAAATCCGTCCACACCCGGGAGCATCAGATCCAGAATAATCAGGTCAAAGTCTTCCTTAAGCGCCTTCGTCAGTCCGGCGTCTCCTCTCTCCTCAATCTCTACTTCAAATCCGCTCAGTTCCAGATAATCTTTCTCAAGATCCGCGATCGCTTCTTCGTCTTCGATAATCAATATCTTACTCATTCACAGGTACCTCCTGATATTTTCTAAGCACAAAATACATCGTCGTGCCAACGCCTTCTTTGCTGGTCACCCAGACCTTTCCGCCGTGATCCTCCATAATCTTGTGAACGATGGAAAGCCCGATTCCGCTGCCCCCTTTGGAGGAGTTCCGGGATGTATCCGACCGGAAAAACCGGTCAAAGATATACGGCTGATCCTTGGCAGGGATACCCTTTCCGTTGTCTTCAATCTCCACCTGGATAAAGTCCCCCACATCCTTGACCCGGATATGGATAAACTTCTCCGGCTTGTCCATATATTTTACCGAGTTGCTGACAATATTGTTGATGACACGTTTCATCTGCTCCGCGTCCGCGATAACGGTCACGTCGTCAGCCACTTCATTAGTATAAGACAGCCCGATCTTCTGCGGGCTTAGTTCCAGACCGATATCTTCGATACAGTCGTCAAAATATTCTTTTACATTAATCTTGTTAAATGTATACGGGATCCGGTTCGTATCGATCTTGGAGTAAAACGTCAGCTCGTTGATCAGACGGTCCATGTCATTTGCCTTATTATAGATGGTTCTCAGATACTTTACCTGCTTCTCCGGCGTGTCCGCCACCCCGTCCAGCAGCCCTTCCACATACCCTTTGATTGCGGTGATCGGCGTCTTCAGGTCATGGGATATATTGCTGATCAGTTCCTTGCTCTGGCTGTCGAAAGCGATCCGCTCTTCGGTCGATTCCTTCAGACGCAGCCGCATTTCCTCAAAATCCGCGCACAGCTCGCCGATCTCGTCGTTGTCCTCAATCTCCATCTCAAAATCCAGATTGCCGTCCCGGATATTGCGGGTGGCTTTCTTCATGGTCTCGATGGGATTTAAGATACTGCGGTATATCCAGACGATCAGAAACGCGCTGGTCATCGCCATGATCAGAAGCACCGAAAGAAGCATCTCCCCCAGAAACTCTTTTGTCTGAGGCGTAGCCACTTCCGCGGGCTGCATGCTCATAAATCCTATAAATACAATCGTGATCAAAAAAAGCGGGACTGCTATCACCACGCTGAATGTGATGATCAGTTTTGTTTTCAGATTCATGTGATCCTCCGTCTGCAGGCCCGGAAGGGTTTTTCCCCGCAGTGCTCGCTCGACTTCGCTTCGCTTCGTCTCGCTCACGGGCTTCGCCCTATAGAATCCGTCAAAAACAGATTCTTTCATGCAAGCATGAAACGTCAGCTTCTTCGTCTTCTGCACCGGCAGGGTTTTTCCCCGCAGTGCTCGCTCGACTTCGCTTCGCTTCGTCTCGCTCACGGGCTTCGCCCTATAGAATCCGTTAAAAACAGATTCTTTCATGCAAGCATGAAAAATCTGTTTTTCCGTCTTCTGCACTGCTCGTTGCCTACGTGAACATTATATCATACATTATGTTTTCTATTTATAAACTTTTTGTAAATCTATTGACTTTTCCATATTACTGTCGTATCTTATTGTGTGAAAAAAGTCCATAGCAGTATTTCTCTTATTCAGAGCGGTGGAGATACATAGGATCTGTGAAACCCGGCAACCCCTGCCATTGCAGGAAGGTGCTAACCTGAGCGAGCAATCGAACAATAAGGGATTTGATAAACGATTTTATCAGGTCCGCTTATGCGGACTTTTTTTATGTCACTTTTTACATCCGGGAGGAAATAACTCCCGCGATTTGCCAAAGAGAGGAGTTATCTAATGGAGAAATTATTATTTACTTCTGAATCTGTAACAGAAGGCCATCCGGACAAGGTCTGCGATCAGATCTCCGATGCCATTCTGGACGCGCTGATGGCCCAGGATCCCATGAGCCGCGTAGCATGCGAGACCTGCACCACTACCGGTCTGGTTCTGGTCATGGGAGAGATCACCACAAAGGCGTCTATCGACATTCAGAAAATCGTAAGGGATACGATCCGCGAAATCGGTTACACCGACGCGGCATACGGTTTTGACGCAGATACATGCGCAGTCATCACCGCACTTGACAAACAGTCCACAGACATCGCCATGGGCGTTGACAAAGCTCTGGAAGCGAAAGAACATACCATGGACGACAGTGAGATCGAAGCGATCGGAGCCGGTGATCAGGGTATGATGTTCGGATACGCCACCAATGAAACGCCGGAACTGATGCCTTACGCGATCGCCCTGGCGCACAAACTGGCCCGCCGCCTGACCGAAGTCCGCAAAGACGGCACCCTGCCGTATCTCCGCCCGGACGGAAAGACTCAGGTAACCGTGGAATACAACGCAGAGGGCAAGCCGGTACGCCTTAACGCTGTCGTTTTGTCCACCCAGCATGACGATGATGTGACCCAGGAGCAGATCCACAAAGATATTAAAAAATATGTCTTCGATGAAATTCTGCCCGCTGATATGGTTGACGCCGACACCAAATTCTTCATCAATCCTACCGGACGTTTCGTCATCGGAGGCCCCCACGGGGACAGCGGCCTGACCGGACGTAAGATTATCGTGGACACCTACGGCGGATATGCACGTCACGGCGGCGGGGCATTCTCCGGCAAAGACTGCACAAAAGTAGACCGTTCCGCAGCCTACGCTGCACGTTATGCAGCCAAAAATATTGTTGCGGCAGGTCTTGCCGATAAATGCGAGATCCAGCTCTCTTATGCCATCGGTGTGGCAAAGCCCACCTCTGTCCGTGTAGACACCTTTGGTACAGGAAAACTCTCTGACAGCGAACTGGTAGAGATCATCCGTGAAAACTTCGATTTAAGACCCGCAGGCATCATCCAGATGCTGGATCTGCGCCGTCCGATCTACAAGCAGACTGCTGCTTACGGACACTTTGGCCGTACAGATCTGGATCTGCCCTGGGAGAAGACGGACAAAGTGGATGTACTCAAAGCATATTTGAAATAATTCAGATATTCATTGGAGATTTTGTATGGACGGCTGCAGACTTTTCGTAATCTGCGGCCGTCCTTTTTTCAACTTTACCTAAAACATGCCCGCAAAGTTTCTCCTGGAAATTTTCTGCGGATTGCCAGAAATGTAAAAACAACATATACTATAAGAACAAATGCCTGGTCCTGTTCAGGCAAATAACTACTCAAGGGAGACCATACATGAAAAAAATCATTCACAGCCTGCCGTTCCGGCTCCTTCTGGGCGTCGTCATCGGCATCCTGCTGGGGCTTCTGTCCGGCCATTATCCGGAAGCTCCTGTTTCCATGGCATTCATGAATGTCATCGTATCTTTGAAACAGATTCTGGGCGAGATCATTAATTTCTGCGTGCCGCTCATCATCATCGGATTTATCGCGCCCTCCATCACCACCCTTGGAAAAAGCGCGTCCCGCATGCTGGGCGTAGCACTTCTGCTCGCCTACGCCTCCTCTATCGGAGCCGCTTTTTTCTCCACCGCGGCCGGTTATGCGCTGATCCCGCGGCTTTCCATCGTTTCTGCCGCCGAGGGTCTTCGTGCTCTTCCGGAAGCCGTTTTCCAGCTGGAGATCGCGCCGATTATGAGCGTCATGAGCGCTCTGGTATTTTCCATATTGATCGGACTGGGCGTGACCTGGACCGGTTCATCCCGCACGGCAGAGCTGCTGGAGGAATTTCAGAAAATCATTCTCCAGGTCGTCAGCCGTGTAATCATACCGCTCCTGCCCTTCTTCATCGCCTGCACGTTCTGCGGACTGGCTTATGAAGGCACGATCACACAGCAGCTGCCTGTGTTCCTGAAAGTGATCCTGATCGTTATAGTCGGACATTTCATCTGGATGACGCTCCTGTATGGCCTGGCCGGTCTCTATTCCGGAAAGAATCCTCTGGAGGTCGTAAAACATTACGGGCCTGCTTATATCACAGCAGTAGGTACTATGTCTTCGGCCGCCACCCTCGCCGTAGCGCTCCGCTGCGCGAAAAAATCTTCCGTGCTCAGGGAAGACATGGTGAACTTTGGCATTCCCCTGTTTGCCAACATCCATCTGTGCGGTTCCGTGCTCACGGAAGTATTTTTCGTCATGACGGTATCTCAGATCCTCTACGGAAGTATGCCGGCTGTCGGCACGATGGTTCTTTTCTGCCTGCTTCTGGGCGTTTTTGCCATCGGCGCGCCGGGCGTTCCAGGCGGTACGGTTATGGCATCCCTGGGACTGATCACCGGAGTTCTTCTGTTTGACGCTACCGGAACCGCATTGATGCTGACCATCTTCGCTCTGCAGGACAGCTTCGGCACCGCCTGCAATGTGACCGGAGACGGCGCATTGACGCTGATCCTGACCGGGTATGCGGATAAACATCAGATCGAACCATAATCTTGTCTTATGCAGCAGGGCAGAGCGGTATAAAAACTGCTCTGCCCTGTATTTCTTCTGTTATATCTCCGGCGCCAGCTTCGCCATGCACTCCTTCCGGTAAAATGCAATCCCGTATTTCATAATATTCCGGTAGCCTTCCCGGCGAAGCTCTTCGTCATATCTCTGTTCTTCTATCTGGCGGAGCGCTTCATCGCATTTTCTCTCCAGATCCTGATAACTCTCTGCCACCTTGATCTCCATAATCACCGCCTTGCCCCGGACGCTGGGATATTTCAGGATGATATCCGGCCTGCCGTTTCCCGATTCCCGGTTGGAAAGGACGATATAGTTTCCGATGTTTTTCAGCATTCCTGCAAGGAAGCCGTGATAATAGCTTTCCTGATAATCATAAAAGCTGATGGTCTCCATCAGATTCTCAGACAGGATCTCCGCCATCTTTTCCGTGTCTCCGTTCAGAATGCTGTCGTAGAGCGGCGACAGCTCCTTTTTGTCTGTTCTTTCCTCGAACCAGCGCAGGACAGTATTCTTATAAATGTACCGGACTTCCCTGTTCGGGATTGCCATCTCCATATAGATCGTCTCTCCCTCCTGCCGCTCCTGTATCTTTTTCAGATAACCGGTAAAGAACAGGAAATTCCACAAGTTGTCCTGGGTGGAGTCCATATCTTCATAAGTGATATCTTCGTGAATCGGCTTCGTAATCGTCTTGCCCTCTATCAGGGCTTCAATCTCCTGCTTCACAGACAGGTCGGCCTTCTCCACCAGAGTGCGGACGATGCTGTTGGAGCTGGTGTTGGACCAATAGGGCCGGGCAAATGCTTCCTTATTCGTCCGGCAGGAGTCCACATAATTGATGACGCTCCAGGGATTGTAAACCTCCGTGCTGCCAAACTGGTAGCCATCATACCACTGGCGCACCGTTTCCAGATTCTTTTCCAATCCGTAAAACCGCAACATTTCCTCTACTTCATCCGGTGTGAATCCAAAATATTCCGCATAGGCGTCTGCAGTGACTGACATGATCTTGAGGTTATTCAGTCCTGTAAATATGGATTCCCGGCTAATCCGCAGGCAGCCTGTCACCACCGCGAATTCCAGATTTTCGTTTGTCTTCAGCGCTGATTCGAACAGGGAGCGGATCAATGCAATCATCTGATCATAAAATCCAGCAAAATACGCATTTTCCAGAGGGACGTCATACTCGTCTATCAGGATGATGGATTTTCTTCCGGTGCAGGCATACAGACATTCGGACAGAAATTTCAGAGCATACGCATAATCCGCTTCCGTTCCCTTCAAATCACAAATACGCAGATACCGTTCCCTTTTTGCCTCGCTTATACGCCTGTCAGCTTCCACCGTCTTCCAGTGCCGCTCATATTCCTCTCCCACTGCCTGCTTCAGCATCTCAAAAGACAGCTCCCAGGTCGGCTGCTTCATTGATTTCAGGGAAAGGCTGATAACCGGAAACTGCCCCATCCACTTCAGGTATTCTTCCCCGGCAGACATGATCTTTGTGCCTGCAAACAGCCCCCGGTTGTCCTCATCCATCTCAAAGAAATACCGAAGCATGCTCATATTCAGCGTTTTTCCAAAACGGCGGGGACGGGTAAAAAGGTTCACTTCCCCTTTCATATCCAGGAGATCCCGGATAAACAGTGTCTTATCTACAAAATAATAATCTTTTGTGATCAACGTTTCAAAATTGTCCACTCCTATCGGCAGCGGCTTCCAGGTCATGTCAGACACCTCTCTTTCTCAAATACCGCGCTGTCTTTGTATCTTCATTATATAGGCTTCTAAATAAATTGGCAACCTGCCCCCGGATATCAAAAAACCCTATCAAAAACCTGTTTCAGATTTTCGATAGGATCTTCCAAATTCCACATTTTATTTCCTGCCAAGCCGCGATTCCACGCCCTGTGCAGGGAGACTGCCGCCGGTCCGCGTCAGCCCACTTTCAGTTTGAACTTCTGAATCTCTTTCTCGCTGGATACTTTCTCGATCTGCGCGCCGAGCCCTCTGAGCTTCTGGTCCAGATTCTCATAGCCCCGCTCAATATAATAAATATCATCCACGATCGTGATGCCTTCCGCTGCCAGTCCTGCGATCACAAGGGCCGCTCCTGCTCTCAGATCCGGGGCGCTGACTCTGGCTCCTGTGAATTTCTCCACGCCGCTGATCACAGCGACATTTCCTTCCACTTTAATGGACGCTCCCATCCGGGCGAGCTCATCCACATAACGGAAACGGTTCTCGAAAATGCTCTCTGTCACAATGCTGGTGCCTTCCGCCAGCGCCAGGGAAACGGCGATCTGCGGCTGCATATCCGTAGGAAATCCCGGATAAGGCATGGTCTTTACATGCGTACTCTGTAATCTGCCATTCGATATTA
This sequence comes from uncultured Lachnoclostridium sp., assembly GCA_944376715.1. Taxonomy (GTDB): domain Bacteria; phylum Bacillota; class Clostridia; order Lachnospirales; family Lachnospiraceae; genus Hominiventricola. Next base: position 128,281 of record CALWDO010000002.1, read on the forward strand.
TCCGAATGGCATCGTCATACTCATGCACCTCGCAGCCCAGTTCCAGCAATTTGGCGCTGGTTGCCTCCAGATGCTTCGGGATCACATTGCGCAGCACGATATTCCCCGCAGTAACTGCGGCGGCAAACATGAAGGTCCCCGCTTCGATCTGATCCGGTATAATGGAGTACTCCGTCCGGTGCAGAGATTTTACCCCTTTGATACGGATCACATCCGTGCCCGCGCCTTTGATACTGGCTCCCATACTGTTCAGGAAGTTTGCCACGTCCACCACATGAGGCTCTTTGGCCGCGTTCTCGATGATCGTGTTGCCGTCCGCCATGGAAGCTGCCATCATAATATTGATCGTGGCCCCCACAGATACCATATCCAGGAATATGTGAGCTCCATGCAGCTCCTCCGCCTCGGCGATAATAAATCCATGCTCGATCCTGGTGGCGGCGCCCATAGCCTTGAATCCTTTCAGATGCTGGTCGATCGGACGGCTGCCGATATTGCATCCGCCCGGAAGAGGCACCTGAGCCCTTTTATATTTGCCGAGCAGTGCGCCCAACAGGTAGTAAGAAGCCCGGATCCGCTTCATACTCTCATTTTCTACGATACAATTCTCCAGACCGGACCCATTCACAGTCACCGTATGTCTGTCCAGTCGTTCTACTTTTGTGCCGATGCCTTCCATAGCTTCCAGCATAGCGTTAATATCCCGCACATCGGGAATATTCTCAATATAAACGGTCTCATCTGTCATATTTGCCGCTGCCAGGATCGCGAGGGCCGCATTTTTAGCGCCTCCGATCTCTACTTCGCCTTCCAGCGGCTTTCCGCCTTTAATCACATATTGTTCCACGATTGCACCCCAGTTTAATTGCGTTCTATCTATATATCTAAAGGTTGCGCCGAATCTGCGCTTTTTATTCTCTGATTTTCAATGATATGTACCCGCATATCTCATATATTATATATTACTGTATTTGAAAAATCAATGAACACATTGTCAAAAAAAGGCTTATTTTCAAGCCTTCCGCACACATATTGATCAATAAACGCATCTGTATATTCACACAAATTACATATTTTTCATATTGACCTTCTTTGTTCATGGTGTTATATTATATATAGAACAAATAGAATTGTTTCAGCCATGCATTTTATAGAAAGAGGGTGAACGCATTGGCAGCAAAAAGAGATTATTATGAAATACTGGGAATACAAAAGAATGCAGATAATAACGCCATAAAAAAAGCTTACCGCAAGCTGGCGAAAAAATATCATCCTGATACAAATGCAGGAGATCCTAAAGCAGAAGAGAAATTTAAAGAAGTCACGGAAGCGTATACAATATTGAGCGATCCTGAAAAAAGGAAACTCTACGATCAGTTTGGACATGCGGCCTTTGACGGAACCGGAGCCGGCCCGCAGGCAGGTCCTAATCATTCCGGCGGATATCAGGAATACCATTTTGAAGGCGGAGACATGGACGACCTGTTTGGAGACCTGTTTGGGCATATGTTCCATGGAAGTGATCCCCACGGATTCTCTTACGAATATTTTAATGGCAGCGGCCCGCACGGCGGTTTTTCCGGACAGGGCGGTTTCCGCGGCAAAGGTCAGGACGTACATGCGGATCTTTCCGTCACATTTGACGAAGCGGCGTTCGGCGCGGACAAAACCATCACGCTCTCCGATCCAAACGGAGGATCCCAAAGACTGCAGGTTCACATTCCTGCAGGTATCGATACCGGACAGAGCATCCGTCTCCAGGGGAAAGGCGCTCCCGGATACGGCGGCGGCGCGGCCGGGGATCTGTATCTGAAAGTACAGGTGGGCGAAAAGTCAGGATATGAAAGAAAGGGAACCGATCTGTATACTACCGTATCGATTCCGTTTACGACCGCCGTATTCGGCGGGGAGGCAACGATCCAGACATTATATGGCAGCGTCGTATGCAAAATCAAAGAAGGGACACAGTCCGGTTCCAAGATCCGTCTGCGCGGCAAAGGTATCGTCTCCATGAAGAACCCGGGCGTGCGCGGCGACCAGTATGTAACCGTCCAGATACAGGTACCTACAAATCTGAATCCGGAAGCAAGACAAAAACTGAAAGAATTTCAGCAGGCGTGCGGCAGAGGCCGCAGAGGAGCCGCCTGATGATTCATGTAAAAAAGGCACTGTTTAAAAGCAGTGCCTTTTTACTATTTCCTTTTATCAGCCCACTGCGAACGTCAGCTCTGCGGATGCCGCAACTTTGCCGTCCACGGTCGCTTTCGCCGTTCCCATGCCGATCGGGCCTTTCTGTTTCACGATTTCCAGTTCCAGGGTCAGCACATCGCCCGGCACTACTTTTCTCTTAAACTTCGCCTTGTCAATTCCTCCAAAATAGACGGTCTTTCCTTTGTTTTCCGGCTGGCTTAAGATCGCCACGGCGCCCACCTGCGCCAGGGCTTCCAGAATCAGCACGCCCGGCATCACCGGTTCCTGCGGAAAATGGCCGTTAAAGAACGGCTCGTTGTAGGACACGCATTTCTTGCCTACCGCGCGTTTCCCCGGCTCCAGTTCTTCGATCCGGTCGATCAGCAGAAACGGCTGACGGTGGGGGATCGTCTCCATGATTTCTTTGATATCCATTACCATATTAAAAACCTCTTTTCAGAATTACTCCGACCATTTTTTAATCAGGATGCTCGCGTTATGTCCGCCGAATCCCAGTGAGTTGGAAAGAGCGTATGTGAGATCCATCTCTACGCCATGGCCCTGCACATAGTCCAGATCCAGTTCTTCATCCGGATGTTCCAGTCCTCTGGTCACATGCACGTAACCTTCCTGGATCTCTTTGACGCAGGTGATAAACTCTACCGCTCCCGCTGCGCCCAGCAGATGACCGATCATAGACTTGGTAGAATTGATCTTCATCTCTTTCGCATGTTCGCCGAAAGCCGCCTTGATGGCGCGGGTCTCGAACAGGTCGTTGTGATGCGTGCTTGTGCCGTGAGCATTGATGTACATTATATCTTCCATAGCTGCGCCGGACTCTTCTACCGCCCACTTCATGGCGGTGGCTGCTCCCTGACCGTCTTCTGCCGGAGAAGTAATATGATATGCGTCGCTGGTTGCTCCGTATCCTACTACTTCCGCCAGGATCTTCGCGCCTCTCGCCTGAGCATGCTCTAAAGACTCAAGTACAACCACGCCGGCGCCTTCGCCCATAACAAAGCCGTCGCGGTCTTTATCGAACGGGATAGAGCAGCGATCCGGGTCTTCGCTGGAGGAAAGCGCAGTCAGCGCCGCAAATCCTGCCACGCCAAGAGGGCAGATACAGCTCTCTGTACCGCCGGCCACCATTACATCCGCGTCGCCCACCTGAATGCTGCGGTATGCTTCTCCAATAGAATGAGTGCCGGTAGCGCACGCCGTCACCACATTAAGACTCTTTCCCTTCAGGCCGTACGCGATAGAAACATTTCCCGCCGCCATATTGGAGATCATCAGCGGAACCATCAGCGGGTTCACACGGTTAGGTCCTTTCTGCGTCAGTTTCGCATATTCCCTCTCCATGGTCTCCAGGCCGCCGATACCGGAACCGATCGAACATCCCACGCGGAAAGGATCTTCCTTCTCCATATCCAGTCCGGCCTGCTCCATGGCCTCCTTCGTCGCTGCCACCGCATACTGGGAGAATAATTCCATTCTCTTGGCAGCTTTGAAATCCATGTAATTTTTGCCTACAAAGCCTTTGACCTCTGCCGCTACTTTTGCCTTATACTCGCTGGCGTCAAATCTGGTGATCGGGCCAAAACCGTGATTTCCTGCCTTTATATTTTCAAAAAACTCTTCCACATTCAGACCCAGGGGAGTGATTGCCCCCATACCGGTCACTACCACTCTTCTCATCAAATCGCCATCCCTCCATCAACGCTGATAACCTGTCCGGTGATATAGGACGCTTTCTCGGAAGCCAGATAAGCCACCATGTCCGCGATATCCTCCGGTTTTCCGAACCGCCCCAGCGGAATCTGCGCGGTTGCGGCTTCTCTTACGCTCTCTGAAAGCACCTGCGTCATATCTGTGTCCACAAATCCAGGCGCCACCGCATTTACTGTAATTCCCCGGCTGGCCAGCTCTCTGGCCATGGTCTTGGTCAGCCCGATAATACCGGCTTTGGACGCGGCATAATTGGCCTGCCCGGCATTTCCCAGGATCCCGGAAACGGAAGAAATATTAATGATGCGTCCGGAACGCTGTTTCAGCATCTGACGGCTTGCCGCCTTGATCGTGTTGAAGCAGCCTTTCAGGTTCGCGTTAATCACCGCGTCAAAATCTTCCTCGCTCATCTTCATGATCAGATTATCTCTGGTGATTCCGGCATTGTTGACCAGGATGTCCAGCCGTCCGTAAGTTTTGATGATCTCTTTCACCATCTCAGCCACAGCCGCCGTATCTGCCACATTGCACTGATAAGCCATACCGTCCGCACCCAGCGCCTTGATCTCATTCACTACCTGTTCCGCCCGTTCTTTCGAACCATTGTAATTCACCACAACGGTGGCCCCGTCCGCCGCCAGTGCAAGCGCGATCGCACGCCCGATACCCTTGGCCGCTCCGGTGACCAGAGCGATCTTTCCTTCTAACATGCTCCCTCTCCTTTCAGGGCTGCCATGACTTTCTGGAAATCTTCCACCTTATCGATATTCATCATGGTCACGCCTCGGTCAATCTTTCTCATGAACCCGGACAGTGTCTTTCCCGGTCCCATCTCTATAAAAACATCCGTGCCGTCCGCAATCATACGCTCCACAGACTGCTGCCAGCGCACGCTGGACGCCACCTGTCTGCAGAGAAGCGGCTTTACTTCCTCCGGGGTTCTTACATAGTCCGCCGTCACATTGGTAATGTAAGGCACGGTAAAATCATTCAACTTCACATCTTTTAATACCTCTCCCAGCTTCTCGCCTGCTTCCGTCAGCATCCGGGAATGGAAAGGCCCGCTCACATTGAGCTTGACTGTACGCTTGGCGCCTGCGGCTTTCAATGCTTCACAGGCTGCGTCCACCGCCGTCTCCTCACCGGTAATCACGATCTGTCCCGGGCAGTTATAATTGGCAATAGACACGATTCCTTCTGTCTGTTCACAGATCTCCTCGATCTTCCCTGCATCCATGGCCAGAACCGCCGCCATAGCGCCTCCTGCAGGCACCGCGTTCTGCATCAGGATTCCTCTCTGACGCACAACCTTGAACGCGTCGGCAGCATCCATGACGCCCGAAGCGATCAGCGCCCCGTATTCGCCCAGGCTCAATCCCGCATTCACATCCGAATGAATTCCCTGTTCTTCCACTGCTTTCAAAATAGCCGCTTCCACTGTCAGCATACAGATCTGTGTGTATTCTGTCTGGTTCAGCTGCCCGTTCTCTTCAAAACACAGCTTCGCAATATCCAGTCCGGTAGCTTTCGAAGCGGTCTCAAACACTTCCCGGCATACCGGAAACGCCTCGTAAAAATCTTTTCCCATGCCGACATACTGTGCCCCCTGGCCGGGAAATACAAAAGCAGTCCTGCTCATACCTACACCTCATAAAATTTTGAATATCAAAGTTTTTATTTTCAACAAAGGCTGCGGCAACAATGTTCCGGCAGCCTTTATCGATTTGTTTATTTCAGTTTCAAAAGAGTTTCCGCCTGATCCATAACCTCGTCGATGATCTCTTTGCAGCTCTGACGCTTATTGATCATTCCTGCAATCTGGCCTGCCAGCACGGAACCGTTGTCTGTGTCTCCGTCGATTACGGCCCGGCGAAGACCGCCTAAGGTCAGCTTCTCCAGTTCTTCAAAGGTCGCGCCCTCGGACTCCAGTTTCAGATATTCACGAGTCATCTTATTTCTCAGACCGCGTACCGGATGCCCGTGGCTTCTTCCGGTCACTTCAGAGTCGATATCCTTTGCTTTCAGGATACGCTCTTTGTATTTCTCATGGACAGTACATTCATTGGATACACAGAAACGGGTTCCCATCTGTACAGCTTCCGCGCCCAGCATAATAGCTGCCGCGAATCCCCTGCCGTCTCCGATGCCGCCTGCTGCGATCACCGGGATCTTAACTGCGTCCACGACCTGCGGCACCAGGGTCATGGTCGTAGCCTGCCCGATGTGTCCGCCGGACTCGGTACCTTCTGCAACCACGGCGTCGGCGCCGTACCGTTCCATACGTTTCGCAAGTGCAACAGAAGCAACTACCGGAATCACCTTAATACCGGCGGCTTTCCACTGCTCCATATATTTTTCCGGATTGCCCGCGCCGGTGGTCACCGCCGCAACGCCTTCCTCTACCACTACCTGTGCGATGTCGTCCGCATAGGGGCTCATCAGCATGATATTTACTCCGAAAGGCTTATCTGTCATCTGTTTTGCCTCCCGGATGTAATTTCTCACCACGTCGGCCGGAGCATTTGCCGCCCCGATGATTCCGAAGCCACCCGCCTCCGAAACGGCTGCTGCCAGATGAGATTCAGCCACCCATGCCATACCGCCCTGAATGATCGGCTTTTCGATACCTAAAAGTTCTGTTACCCTTGTCTTCATCTTACGACCTGCTTTCTTATTCTTCTACACCTTTGGATTTCAGATATTCAACTACAGATCCAACTGTGGTAAGTTTCTCCAGTTCCTCAGACGGGATCTCGATCTCATACTCCTCTTCCAGAGCCATTACCAGCTCAAACAGGTCCAGGGAATCTGCTCCCAGGTCATCTTTGAAAGAAGTCGCTTCTGTAATCTCTGCCGCGTCTACATTTAACTGTTCTGCTACCATCTCTTTGATCTTTTCTAACATGTTCATTCTCCTTAAATCTCTTTTTTAATTGGGTTTCCCTTTATTTTGACACTCAAAGTATATGTGTAAACATTCCTTTTGTCAATGCTTTTTTACCATTCCAGCAGACATGCGCCCCAGGTCAGTCCCGCGCCGAATCCGGACAGGATTAATTTGTCCCCTTTCTGCAGAAGTCCCTGCTCGTCCATCTGTGCCAGAAGGATCGGAAGACTTGCCGCGGAAGTATTTCCACACTGATCCAGATTCATAGGAAATTTCTCTTCCGGCTGTCCCAGGCGTTTCGCCACTGCCTGGATGATCCGTTTATTGGCCTGATGCAGAAGAAAGTATTTCACATCGTCAGCAGTCACCCCTGCATCTTCCAGTGCTTCTTCTACGCAGACCGGAACCGTCTTCACCGCGAATTTAAAAACTTCCTGTCCATCCATGGTCAGATACCCCGGTTTCCCGCCTTTTTCACAAAGAGGGTTTTCATTCGGACGTCCCTGGCACGCCAATACTTCCCATTTATCCCCATTGCTCCCAATGGACTGAGAAAGTATCCCTGGTTCTTCCGCGGCGCACAAAACAGCAGCGCCTGCTCCGTCCCCGAACAGGACGCAGGTACTTCGGTCCGTCCAGTCAATGATCTTGGACAGCGTCTCGGCGCCGATCACCAGAGCATTTCTGTAAATACCGCTTCTGATAAATGCATCCGCCACATGAACACCATACAGGAATCCGGAACACGCCGCGTTGATGTCAAACGCGACCGCTTTATGCGCTCCGATCTCTGCCTGCACCCGGCAGGCGGTACTTGGCGTCTCTGTATCGCCGGTTATCGTCGCGACGATCAAAAGTCCAATATCCTCTGCTGATACTCCCGCATGCTCCAGGGCCCGTCTGGCTGCCTGTACTGCCATGGATGTGGTCGTCTCCTCTTTCGCCAGATGTCTGACACGGATACCCGTCCGCTCCACAATCCATTCGTCGCTGGTGTCCACCAATGTCGCCAGATAATCATTGTCCGCTGTAAATGCCGGCAGATCATAGCCGGTCCCAATTATTTTTGTGTTCATCTTTCTCTCCGTTCGCCGGATCTGTCAGGCCTGCGCCTGATCGCTCCCCATTTTCATTTACTTTGACTATCAAACTATTTCGGCTAAAGTATATCCGGGAAGGAGTGGTTTGTCAATACCCTTCCCGGAAAATATTCTCATCTGTTGCCAATCCTGAATCAAGGCTGCGAAGCACTCACTGCACGGTCTCATCCCGAAGCGCATCGGCCAGATTCATGCGCAGCAAAGTCCTTCCTCCTATATAATAGGCCAGCCCGACAAATGCGAAATCTGCCAGTACAAGCGCCAGCACCGGCAGCACCGGCATATGTCCAAAAAGCAGCGCCGGATCCAGATACGCCGTTCTCATAAACAGCCAGGATATCACGGCGAGTACCGGCAGGGCGATCAGCACCGGCCGCCCTGCCAGTACCAGCGCTTCCACGCAAAACATTTTCCGAATACCCTGCGGCGTCATGCCTACAGACAGGTAACGCGCCATTTCTCTCTTTCTCTCCCGGGCAAAGCTTAAAGTATTGGTAAATACATTACCGATGCCGATCATGGCAAGCAGGACGCAGAAGCCACCCATAATCGTCATCAGCGCCCGGTACGCGCTGTCGCTGGCTTCCTTTTCGTCAATACGGTTCTCACTCTCGATCTCATAGGAATCGCCGATCACCCTCGCAAGATCCGCTTCCAGAGACTCCAGTTCAGACCGCGTCGGTTCCTCTTCCTCCGGGGCCGGTACATACGCTCCTTCCCCGGCTTCTCCGGCAAAGACGCGAATATACGTATCTTTCTTGGCGCCTCCTATTTCTCCTTCTATCTTTTCCCACAGCGATACGGGCAGAATGTGTATCATTTCATAATAGTCCAGCGTCTGATATTCTTCTCTCAAAACAGGCGGTTCCTGGGCGTATCCAAGTACCCGGATCCCGGCGGCCGTTTCCTCCTGACCGGCGCAGCGAAGGACTGCCGTTTCCTGCTCTTCTTTCAGATAAGGGAACACATTGCGAATGCGGAAATTGGGATCTGTATCGTCCCTCACCTGATTCAGGATGACTGCTCCGTCCAGCCCCGGTTCTGCCCCGACCTGTTCGCAGTACTGCAGAAAACTGGCGTCATCCAGAATCCAGACCGGCGCGTTGATCAGCCAGCCGCCGTCCTCCGGAGTCACATAGGTCTCCGAAGCGCCCTCAAAACCCCCGGTATCCAGAAATTCGCCGCTTAATTCCGCCTCTGTCACAAACCGCCTGGCTGCCGCTTTCTGATATACGGCGGCATCCCGGACTCCGGGCAGGTTACGGATCCCTTCTGTCCGGTCAAATTCCTCAATATCTGTATCCTTGACCGTAACCATGACGTCCCATTCAGATGCCGATCCGTCAAAATAAGAGATCTGTGTACTAAGGCTGCTGACCGAGAAGAAACAAATCATAAAACCGAAAGCCAGAAGAGAAAAAGTCAGCGAAAACGACGCGGTGCGCAGGGATCTTTTCCTGGCTTTCAGCGCGTTTCCCGCCAGTTCGCCTTCTATCCCGAACAGGCGTCCCAGCAGATAGGATTCCTTTTTCTTTTTCAGGCCTTTTTCTTCGGTTCCCCGGATCGCTTCGACAGGGCTCATCCTGCAAAGCTTTCCTGCCGGTATCCATGCCGAAATTATCACGGCCGCCCCCACGCACAGAAGCGAAGCGCACAGAACCAGCGGATGGTAGGAAAACGGCACATCCAGCGTCCCTGACAGAGCCCTGTCTCTGACCTGATCGATCCACGCCATCATCCCGGCGGCAGCGCCGATCCCCAGCAGAATTCCGGACGCCGCCGGTAGCGCGCTCAGCGCAGACGCCTCCTGCAAAAGCACCGTACGGATCTGTCCCGGAGAAGCTCCCGCGGTAGAGAGGATACCGATCTGATGAATCTTTTCATCCATAAAAACCGCAAAAGAATGATGGATAATCAAGATCAGAGAAAAACACGCGCACAGCGCCGCGCCTGCAAAAACAACCGGCACGGCATACGCATCCATAGCGTCCGGACGGTTCGGATTTACTACCAAAAAGAGATTCAACAGTTCTTCATGATAAGTCACACTTCCTGCGTCCTGCCCCACAAGTGCCGCGATCTTCGGAAGATCTTCGTACGCTGAGGATACATCCCGGAGACGGATATCCGCTGTCCTCCCGCCGTCTTCTTCATGGACCCGGACACTCTCCACATTGGCATAATTTTGAATCACTTTTACATCGTCTTCCGTCAGCGTCCCCGTAAGTCTCGCATGATAATCACCGTCCTTGGTTTTCACTCTGACCACGTCATAGTTCCAGGTATTGTAGAGGACGCTGCATAAAAGCGACAAAAGCAGGGCGGAGATAAAAACCGCAATCATTACGGACATGCTGGAAGCACGGTTATACCGGATATCATCCCGGGAATATTCTTTCCACATGGCATCACCCCCGCTTCCGGTCGCCGACGATGCGTCCGTCTTCCAGCGTCACGATCCGGTCTGCTTCCAGAGCGATCTTTTCATCATGTGTGACCAGGATCACCGTCTGTTTCAGATTCCGGTTTGACATCTTCAAAAGGTCAATGACCTCCTCCGAATTCTTCCGGTCCAGATTGCCTGTGGGTTCATCCGCCAGAAGAACTGCAGGTCGATAGATCAGCGCCCTGGCGAGTGCCGCCCTCTGCTGCTGTCCGCCGGAAAGCTGACACGGCAAAGATTCCAGCCGGTCCGTAATCCCCAGAATTCCTGTTATTTTATTAAAATACTCCCAGTCCGGCTGACGCCGGTCCAGCGCAAGCGGCAAAAGAATATTTTTCTTTATGGTAAGAGTAGGAACCAGGTTGTAGAACTGATAAACCAGGCCTACTTTTCTGCGCCGGAATACGGCGGCCCGGGCAGGCTTCAATCCGGAGATATCTTCACCGTCCACCAGCATCTTTCCCTCTGTGGGACGGTCCACGCTTCCCATAATATGAAGCAGCGTGGATTTTCCGGAACCGGAGGCTCCCATAACCGCTGTGAATTCTCCTTTTTCCACAGACAGGTCGATTCCGTCCAGAGCCACGACCCGGCTTTCTCCGCTTCCGTATACCTTGCGGATGCTCTCGCATCTTAAAATCTCCAAAAATATCACCTCTTTCTTTTACAGAAAGTATATCAGAGCAAAGTGACATCTCGGTGACTGTATATACGGGCCTCGAAACATGCCCCTCCTTCCGGCCTGTTATATGCCGCAAGGGTTCCGTTCTGCAGTTCAAAGATGGAATATGCCAGCGCAAGCCCGAGGCCTGCTCCGTTCCCGGCTGCATCCTTTCCCCGGTAAAACCGCTCGAAAAGATGCGGAAGGTCCTCCGGCGCAAATCCGGTTCCGTCATCCAGGATGCGGATCCAGGCATAAAGTGGATTTTCTCCATAATCGCAGCAGATTCTTCCTCCCGCCGAAGCATGTTCCATACAGTTTTTGAGCAGATTCATCAGCGCTTCCATCGTCCACTCCATGTCGCCGCAGATTTCCACGCATCCACGGTCAGGGATCTCTACCTGTATACCCTTTTTGTCCAACAGCTCCTGCAGATTCTCCGCAGACAGGCAAAGCGCCGTATACAGATCTACACGAGCATGCTCCAACTTCAAAGTACCGGCATCGATCTTCGAGAGCGTCAGCAATGTCTCTTCCATCCAGGACAAACGCGCCAGCTGACGGCGTACTGCTTCCATATGTTCTTTAGAAAATCCGTCTTCCATAAGCTGCAGAGATAAAAGAGCCGCGGTGACCGGCGTCTTCAGCTGATGAGCAATGTCCGCCAGATGTTCCGCATAGTTTTCCCTGGCCCTCAAAGCCGCGTCTCTGGTAGCATACAGATTCGTGACCGTCTTATAAATCTCATCCTGCAGATGGGCGAACTCATCTTCCCTTGTCTCCAGAAGTGTTCCCGGCGCATCAGTATTTACCTTTTCCAAATATTCGGTCAGCTCCCGGATCCGTTTTTCGGCCATCCGGCGTTCCTGCCGCAGCGGGATCAGGCAGACGCACAAAATAGCGGCAGCTGCCAGGATGCATATAATCACAGTCGTGCCGTCAGGAATGACTCCGAAATACTCCGGCGTATATCCGTAGGATTCCAGAAGCGTCCGGCAAAATGCAGGCAATTGTTTATAGGCCGCGTTCCGGTACTGCCGGTGCCATGCCAGGGCGACAGCCAGAAGCGCGCCCACGCATACACAGGCCGACAGCCATGCACGTATACGTCTGTATCCCCTTCTGTTCATATACTGTCCTCCATACGGTAGCCGAAGCTGCGCACCGTTTTCAGGCAGGCAGGATGTCCCAGCTTTTCCCGAAGCCGTTTCATCGTAACCGTCAGCGTATTATCATTTACATAATTCCCTTCCCTGTCCCAGACCTGCTCCAGAATCTGTCCGCGTGTGACAGTTCGCCCTTTATTTTCCATCAGAAGCAGCAGGATCTGATATTCTGACCGGCCAAGCGCGATCTCCCTTTCGCCGTCAAACACCTGCATCTTCTCTTTATCCAGTGTAAGCGTATCGCAGCAAAGGCGGTCCTCCTGCTGTCCTGTCCGGCGCAGCAGCGCCTGTATCCTGGCATAGAGGACCTCCAGATCAAAAGGCTTTGTCACATAATCATCCGCCCCGTTCCGGAAACCGGATATCATGTCGCAGGGGTCTCCCCGGACTGTCAGAAAGATGATCGGAAGTTCCCTCCATCTGGCGCGGATCCACCGGCACAGATTGTCTCCCTGCTCTCCCGCGGTTTCCTCTCCCGGCGGCAGATTCCAGTCCAAAAGGACCACATCCGGAAGGTGAATCTGCAGCGCCTTCTTTATCTGTCCTGCGTCTTCGAAAACCGAGACTCTGAAGCCATGATTTCCCAGATATACCCGGACCGCCTCCGCAATCGCCGCATCGTCCTCGGCATAATAGAGGTTCACTGTCCTCTCACCCATTTGGCTGTCTCCTCTTCCTGACGGAATATCCAAATGTCCCCACCATCTCTCCCAGTTCATAATAACCGCCGTGGGAATATGCAATTAATCCCGCGTCATTCAGGCAGAACTTTCCCTTCTCGTCCATGTATTTGTCTTCCACCGTTACACTGACCACTTCTGCCAGGAACAGGTCATGGCTTCCCAGCGGGATCACCTCTTTCACTCTGCACTCTATATTGACCGGACTCTCCGCGATCCCCGGCGCGGCAATCTCCTTTGACGGCAGTTCTGAAAGATGCATCTCCTTAAATTTATCTACATCTCTCCCGGAACGTACTCCGCAATAATCTGCAGCCCGCGTCAGGTCTTTCGTCACCAGGTTTATCACGAATTCCCCGGTCTCTTTTAATATATTGTAGGAATACCGTTCTCTCCGAACGGAGACAGATACCATGGCAGGCGAGGAACAGACCGTCCCCGCCCATGCCACGGTGATGATATTCGGCTTCTCACCCGGACGTCCGCAGCTCACCATCACTGCCGGAACCGGATAGAGCATGTTGCCCGGCCTCCAATATTGTTTTGCCATAATCTTTCCTCCAAATGCTGTTTTCTTAATTCTACGCAGATTCGGAGGCTTTGGCAAGAAGAAGTCTTTCTGTTGGCAGACCATTGCACTTCTGACAAAAAGTTCTTATAATATACAGGCAGATGCGGAAGCATAAGATTGTACCTAAAAGGAGGAATCATCTATGAAGATCAGCGCACGCAATCAGTTCAAAGGAACCATTGTCAGCATCGCAGAAGGAGCAGTCAACGGTATCGTTCAGATCGATATCGGAGGCGGCAATATTGTCTCTTCTACGATCTCCATGAACGCTATTAAGGAGCTTGAAACTGGAAGTTGGTAAAGAAGCATATGCGATCATTAAGGCAACTTCCGTGATGGTAGGAATTAACGACTAATTCCGGTAGAGCAGCGGCATCCTCTACAATGCGCTCACATTGTCCCTGAGATTTTCTTTCTTCAATCCTTTCAGCTTTTTGTACTGTCGCGTTGTCATGCCCGACCACGCGCGGGAAATCTCGTCCGTCAGGATTGCGTACTCCCTGCCCTTTTTCACACCGCGCTTTTGCCATTCGTCTGTCAGTTCATTGCGAATGCGGATTGCTAAAAGACGCTGATGCACCCATTCCTCGGAATAACCTTTTTTCAAATAAGTTTCCAGTGCCCGGTCAATAGCCTGTTCCGTGTTGGCAACGTCAGTCAATCTTTTTTTGCCGTCTGACGCAGTCATTTTCAACTGTACGATTTTTTCGTACATTAAAAAGGGCTGTAAACATCAATACCGCTTCACGCGGCTGAAATTTACAGCCCTCTTTTTCACTTTTTATGCCGTATGCTCCTTCAGAATGTTCTCCAGCGCCGCGCCGCTGCTGGTATGGCAGCGGACCACGCGGATATTTTTCTTCTTTGCCTCATCCACTGCGCATTTCACCATCTTGTGGGACACCGTATTCGTGAAGAGAATGAACATATCCGGCGTGCCCACCTGCTTGTTCAGGCTGGCCGGCATCTGGGTAAATACCTTGGCTTTACACTTATAGTTCTTGCAGATCTTCATGTACTGGCAGACCATCCGGTCATGTCCTCCAATAATGACAACACTCATGGACAGCACCTCCTAACAGGATGCCAGCTGTTTCCCAAGCTGCATACATTTCTCTTCGGCTTCTCCGTCCGGAGCTTCCACACAGATAGCGTCCTCACCGCCAAATACTTCCGCTCCTGCGTTCTTCATCTGGTCTGCCCAGTTCCGCATCCATTCGCCGTCTCCCCATCCGTAAGAGCCGAACAGACCGATCTTCTTCCCGGACGCGAATTTCTCCACTTCTGCTACAAACGGCTCCACAATGGTCTCTTCCAGCACTTCGTCTCCCATGGCCGGGCATCCCAGCGCGAAGACTGTCTCGTCCTTAAGCTCCGACGCCTGGAAATCGTCGATCGACACCATTTTGGCGCTCTTTCCTGCTGCCTCCACTCCCTTTGCGACCATAGAAGCCATCGCTTCCGTATTTCCCGAGCCGCTCCAATACGCGATAATAATCTCTCCCATCTGAAATCTCCTCCTGCTGTTTATTTAATTTGCGAAGCTGCATATCTCATACAGGCTGCTTCCTGCAGACAGCATCCGCAGCATTGCTTCCCGGACTGTCCGGTAAAGCTGAAATGTCTCTTTTGCCTTATGCTCGTTCTGATATACTTTCCAGTATCCTGCGCAAAGATAATCTTTTCCCTGATTCCGGATGAATCCCTTCACATCCCACAGGGGATATCCGAGGAAGATACCCAGTTCATGAGGAAAACCCGCCTGTTTTTCCTTATATCCGGCATACCTCTCCGCCATATGCCAAAGCAGTTCTTCCGCAGAATTCCCGGTGATTTCATATCCGCAGCTTTTCAGAAATTCCCGTACCTGCGGCCAGACCAACACCGCCTCCAGGCGGTCCATCCGATACACCAGCCATGTGGTTTTTCCCCTGTCTGTGTGCAGGCGCAGACAAGAAATCCCCTCCATTCCCTCCAGACATTGAAAATACGCTTCCTCTTCTTTAGTCAGGATCAGAAGATTGGAAGGCTTCACGTCCATCAGGACGGGAGCGCATTGATTGGCAACAGTCTCCCAGATATTTCTGTCCATTTCAGTTTTACGTTCCTCCGAGTTAGTTATAGCTAATTAGTTGTTGCTAACTAAGCATAGCAAAAAACCAGGAAAAAAGCAACCGCTCCTGCTGAGTTTCTTTCTCAACAAGGAGCGGTCTTTTCTGTCAGACATTTTTTTATATATTCTACAAACCGTGCGCCCTCTTCGGAAAGTCCGTCTCTCTTTCTGTTTATATAACCAAATGAGATACTCTCCTCCGTCCCTTTGATCGGAATGGCCCGGATCGTATTACGGGCGGACAGGTTCGGGGAAAAGCCGCAGCCGATATGGCACAGATCCGTCTCACGGAGCAGTTTTACCAGCAGACGCCGGCTGTTGGTCTGCATGACCTTTCCGCGCCTTCTGTAGTACCGGTAATCGTCCCTTTCCGGAATCAACTGAATGCTCAGTGTATCCTGGTCGTCCTCGTTCTGAATATAGCGCAGGTCCCGCAGGTCCTTACCGGTCACACAGGCCGCCCGGTAAAGCGGATGCTTAGGTCCCGCGAACAGCAGCGGACCCGTCTTCCCCAGTTCTGTAAACTCCAGCCTTTTATAATCCAGCGTCTGGTGAAATGCCGTCATCTGTTTCTGGTCCACATACGCAAACCCCACTTCTGCCGTATGGCGGTGCAGCGCCTGGAAGATCCCTTCCAGATCGCATTCCTGGTACTGGGCGTCCAGATCCTTTTCCTGCATATAAAAATCTTGAAATATCTCTTCCAGCCGGTCGCTGGGATGCGCCGCGATCCGCAACGCCCGCAGCTGGCGGCGTTCGCCGGATGTATAGATCTGCCCCGACTCCACCAGGATCCGGCAGGCATGTTCATACACCTTTCTCCCGGCTTCCGTCACTTCCACGCCCCTGGCTTTCCGGACCAGAAGCTCGGTCTGCAGCTCTGTCTCCAGCGACTTGATAATCTTGCTCACATGAGGCTGGGAAGTATAGAGCAGCTCCGCAGTCTTTTTAAAACTGCCGCTGTCCACACTGACCACAAAATATTGCAACTGCTTTAAATCCATAATTTATATTCTTTTACTCCTGTGTCAGACATATGTTTTCAGTTTCCCCTGAAGCCCGGCGTATTCAGCCAGTTCTTTCAGCTCCGTGCCAAGGCCGCCCTCCAGCTCCTCTCCCAGAGTACAGATCACTTCCCTGCACCCGTCGACCAGTTCCTTTGCCCGCTGCAGCTTCTCCGGGCGGATCCGGCTGAAGGCCTTCTCCTCCACCACTTCCGCGGCAAGCGCTTTCGCCGAAGGATAGTCCAGATCATTTTGCCAGAGCACGCCTGTAGCAAACGGGATCCCCGACCTCTGAAGACGCCGGTATACGGCCGTGCCGCTTCCTGCTCCGCCGATCACGAAAACTTCCGGTTTCCCTTCCGCCGGCGGCAGCTCCAGGTTGCCGGTCAGTTCATCATAGGAACCGGCCGTCATCTGGTAGAGCTGCGGAATATATCCTTTGGTAAAGATCTCCTCCGGGGTGCCGAAACGTTCCACGCAGTCCCCGTGTATACACGCGATCTTATCGGAAATACGCCCTGCCAGATCCAGCTCATGCAGAGACATAAGCACGGACAGATTCTTTGTACGGGACAGGTTCTGAAGGATAGACAGAAATTCCAGTTTATAACGAATATCCAGAAAAGACGTGGGCTCGTCCAGCACGATCAGTTCCGGTTTCTGGCAAAGCGCCCGCGCCAGCATTACCCGCTGTTTCTGACCGTCGCTGATCCTGGAAAAATCTCTGGGTCCCAGCTCCTGAATGTGTACCAGCCTCATGGACTCATCCACGATCCGGTGATCCTCCTTCGACAGCACGCCGAACTTTCCTGTGTACGGATATCGCCCTGTGGCCACCACATCCTTACATGTCATCATCTCAGGATGCACACGGTTTGTCAAGACCACGGACAGCTTCCTTGCCAGATCCTTACCGGATATTTTCTGCACATTCTGCCCGTCCAGATATACCACGCCTCCCAGCGGTTCCAGCTGCCGGATCATGCTTTTCAGTATGGTCGTCTTTCCTGCCCCGTTGGGTCCGATCAGGGTAAGAATCTCCCCTCGTTTCAGCCTCAGCTCCACTTCTTTTATCAAGGGAACACCATGATAGCCTACCGTCAATCCTTTTGTATAAAAATAAAATTCTTCCATCTACGACTCCGTCCTCTCTCTCTTCCCTTTCAGCATGATGACGATGACGACCGGAGCGCCGAAAACAGCGGTCACCGTACTGATGCTCAATTCTGTAGGCGCAAAAAGGCTCCTGGCCAGCAGGTCGCATCCCAGACAGAAAGAGGCTCCTCCCAGAAAACAGGCCGGGATCATCAGGATCGGTTTTGCGGTCCCGAACAGACGCTTCGTCAGATGAGGCACCGCGATCCCCACAAAAGACACAGGTCCGGCAAAAGCCGCCACGCAGGCGGAAAGAATACTGGACAGCAATACCAGAAGTACGCGGAACAGAGGAATATTCAGCCCCATATTTTTCGCGTAGGCCTCTCCCATCTGATAGGCGCTGATCGGTTTTGACATCAGGAACACACAGACGGACGCGGTAAAAATAACAATCCATATGACCGCCACGTTATCCCAGGTAATGCCTGAAAAGCTGCCCATGGACCAGTTATGCAGATTCACGATATCCGAATCATCCGCGAACGTCACCACAAAATCCGTGACAGCAGAACAGATGTATCCGATCATAACGCCGCTGACAATGAGCATACTCATCTGTTCCACAAATCGGGACATCAGGATCACAAATCCCATACAGATCATCGCTCCGGCAAACGCCGCCGCGATCAGTCCCCAGGAGCTGACCTGAAGGGAGCTGCCCAGCGCCGCCACCATCGCCAGCGCCACCACCATCTTGGCTCCGGAAGAGATACCCAGAGTAAACGGGCTGGCAATGGGATTGTGAAAAAATGTCTGAAGCAGGTATCCCGACAACGCCAGCGCGCCGCCCATAGCGGCTCCGCCCAGCGCCCGGGGAAGACGGATCTGCATGACGATATTCCGGTACACCTCGTCTGCCTGTTCTCCCATCAGAATATCCCACACCTGGGAGACCGGCACGCTGACGCTTCCGATGCAGACATTCGCCGCCAAAGCGGCTCCCAGCAGGATCATCAGAATCATAAATGCGGCAATATATCGGCTTTTCTTTCTCATAGCGTTCACTCCAGTGGATAAATATAAGTCATATCTGTTCCGTCTGTCAGCATACTGTGGATATCCGAAATAATCGTACCCAGTTCCATGGAAGACTGATACAGGTCTCTGGTCGTGCAGAATACATTGCCGTCCTTCACCGCTTTAAAATCTTTCAGAAGCGGGCTTTTCGCCAGCAGTTCATCCAGCGAGGACAGCTCACCGTCTATCGTACTGTTGTAGATAATATAGTCCGCGTCTTTCGCTCCCGCATAAAACTCTTCCATCTGCATCGTTTCGGTGGAGGACGCCGACTCTTCGTCTCCCAGATTCCGGAAAATGTACTCGCCTCCCGCCATATCGATCATCTTTGCCAGATAATCTGAGGATTTCCGTACATTTGCCTCGCCATTGGCGGTAATATAGAAAAATGCAACGCTTTTCTCATCTCCGATATCCTCTTCGCTTTCCTGTATACTCTGAAAAGCCTCCATCTCTGACTGGAAAGCTTCCTGTGCCGCTTCTTCTTTTCCGATCAGAAGTCCATAGAGCTTCACCCATTCGGTCCGCCCCAGAGGCTCTGCTTCATAGCTGGAGTAATCCACCAGAACCGGAATCCCGAAATTCTCCAGCTGCTCCTTCACCTCCGGCGTATGATAGATCATCGTATTTTCCACCGCCAGACCGCATCCTTCCGCCAGGATCCGCTCATAATCCGGCGCGGAATATTTCCCCGAGTACAGGATATCGCCCGCTTCCATGGCTTCTCTGGCCTCTTCTATGTACCATCCGTTCTCCTGCAGGCCGCTGAAGCGGACTGAGTCCAGCGCATCCATGGATACGAACATATCCATCACCGCCGACGCTACCAGATAGATATGATCCAACGGCTGCTGCAGCACAACAATCCCTTCTTTCAGATCTGCCGGGGCTTCCAGGCCTTCCGGCACCAACAGATACTGCATATCCTGGTTCACTGTGATCAGCGCATAGCCGTCTTCGTAGTAGTCTGCCGCAAATTTCTCCGCATAGACCAGATCCATACTGCCGGTGTATGTCAGTTCCCGGCTGATCTCCGTATCCCTTTCCTGAGCCGCCGTTTCCGCCTGTCCGCATCCTCCCAGCAAAAGAAGTAAAACCGCCGCTATTCCCAGCAATCTTATCCGCTTCATTTTATACACCCTTTCTCTTCCTTCTTCTGTATATTACAGCGGCCAGCACGGCTGCCGCCGCGGCACATATCCAGAATGCCGGATTGTTATACCAGGAAGCCTGGCCCGGACGGGAAACAGACGCGGAATCAACAGTGAGCGTATATTCGATCTCATGGGGCACGCTCATGGCCGTCGTATCCCCGATGACCGTCACAGGTTCATCAAAAGCAGGCACCGGGATCTCAAAAACGGAGTTCCCTTCCTCGTTCACAGGCAGATACGTCTCATCTCCCGCTTTCATATAATCATAGTGCGGGCTGTTCCACTCAACACGAATATAAGGCTGTCCGTCCCTTACCAGAAGAACTGCCGGCGAGGTGACTCCCGACCTGCCGCTGCCTCCCTCCAGAGTCACATCCACACGGTACTCCCCGTCTTCCAGCGCGATATTCTTTGCACGGGCCGGGGCAGGCATCATCACCAGGCACAGAGCCAGGACTGCCAGCCAGATTCTCTTCCACATAATTTATCACTCCATTCTGTCAAACGCTTCTTTGTCCCATCTGAGAAAAGGGAAAGCCTCTGCAGGGGCTTTCCCTCCTTTTGTTCCCATTTTTACTGTGAAACAACCTCTTCTGCCGGTTCCGGATTTGAAACAATCACCTTATGGTCGTACCAGGTCCCTTTGGTTCCCAGCAGAGCCAGGTCAAATTCCTCATCCAGCGCGGGGACAGGAACGTCGAAACCATATACCTCTTCTGTGATCCCGTCGCTGTAGGTAACGGAGTCCGTCGTCGGCTCCAGCACTTCCGCGCCCTCTTTCTGCGCGTCCTCGGCAAGTCCGGGATACAGGTTCACGATATTCTTGGAAGCCAGTGAAACATGAATCGTCATGGCTCCGTCCTGTACGGTCAGAGTCCCCTTTCCATCGCAGGCCTCGCTCACATGGAACATGCTGCTGTCCGTATCAAATTCAGCCGTGTAGACTCCGTCTTCCAGAGACACCTCCGGAGTTTCCGATTCTGTCTCTTCTGCCGATTCCGCGGTCTCTTCCGGTGCTGTATCTTCCGTCGTATCCGCGGTCTCTTCCGTATCCGCAGTTTCCGACGGCTGGCTGCCGGAGCTTCCGCATCCGACTGCCAGCGTGCATGCCAGGACTGTCAGCCCCAGCAGAGTAGCTATTTTCTTCTTCATCTTCCCGCCTTACTCTCCAATCATTGCCGCGCTGTGGTCCACATAGATCTGCTGAATCGCTTCGATCCGTCCAAGACCTTCCACCTGCGTATCCACGCTCTCGAAGTTTCCGGACGCATTGAACATGCTCAGCCAGGATTCCGCGTCCTCTCCGGCCATATCGTTGTTCGCATGGTCTCCTGCCACCACCATCAGCGGACGGAGAACCACCTTCGTATAACCGGCGTCAGCTACCGCGGCGATGACGGATTCGCAGTCTGTACCTTCCGGCTCGCCTTCTACGGTGCCGATAAATACATTGTCATAGCCAAGCTCCGTCATCTGGGTCTGCATCTGGCTGTAGCTCACGTTCGCGGTATGAGAGGTTCCGTGTCCCATAAAGACAAAGGCGGTTCCATCCTCTGCCGCTGCCTCTGCGCTGTCATATCCGGCTTCCGATACTGCCTGTGCCGTGAGCGCCTCCGCAACAGCCTGCTTGTCCGCATTGATCACAGTCGCATCGCTTCCCACATCACCCAGCAGCGGCTCCGCGATGACTACCGACGCGAACTGATCCTGATAGGCCTCAACCGCTTCTACCATCTCGTCATATTCCGCGCCATGCATCAGATGAGTGGGCTGGATCACCAGATTCTGCACGCCGTTTGCCACAGCGCGCTCCAGCGCCTGATCCATATTGTCAATATGTTCCCCGTCGCGCGCCTGTATATGGTTGATGATGATCTGCGCGGTGAACGCTCTTCTCACGGACCAGTCCGGAAATGCTTCCTGCAGAGCGTCCTCTATCGCTTTGATATCCTGTACACGGCTCTCGTTGAAGGAAGTACCAAAGCTTACAACCAGGAGCTCGTTCTCGCCGATCTCGTCCTGATTGCGCGGATCATCCAGAGAAGCGTCTCCCGTGTCTCTTCCAAAATAATCCGGATCTGCGTTCTCCCCGGATACCAGCTCCTTCTGAGCATCTGTCAGCGCGTCCCAAGCAGCCTTTGCTTCTTCGCACTGCGCATCTGTCTCGTCGGTTCTCTGCTGCACATAAATTGCGTCAATGAGAGCAGCTACATTATCTGCCGCCGCCTGATCGGCATCTGCTTCGCTCTTGGCAGATTCGGTATCTTCTGCGGCGTCTTCGGTGCTCCCGGCGGTATCTTCCGTCTCTGTCGTCTGTGCAGTCTCCTGCGTCTGACCGCCGCATCCCGCCAGACAGGATGCCGATACCAGAAGAACTGTCAATAATTTTGCCATTCTCTTTTTCATTTTCTGTCCCTCCTTGTATTCGATGGTTTCCCACCAGATCCCCTTTTTTCTGCTTTTGTCTCGCGAAAACAAAAACGCCCTCCGGGGAGGAGGGCATGAGGGTAAAAGGACGCACTGACGCCATATATGGTATACATACGACCAATTACTCGTGGCCTGGGATATCCCCTGTCCTCCACAGGCAGGTCTCCTGACTCACAGATCTCCATATCCGGCCGCCTTCCCGATCTCTCAGTGGCCTTGTGGCCGGACACTCCCTGCATACAGTGACGAGTTCGCACAGGATTCTCACCTGTTTCCCTTTTCACCCGCTCCGTGTATCCGGAGCAGAGCACCTGCAGATATTATTTTCTGATCATATGTGTACTATAGCACCAACAGATTGCCGCCGCAAGAGATGCGGTATGCCATTTTGGCATACGTCTTTAAATCTTTATATATCTTTGATTTCTGCTGTTCGGCTTATCCGGAATGGTCATCCTGATAAGATTTGCTTCAACAGCAGGATGCAGATAATTTCTGCGGAAACCTTCTCTGGATTTTAGTCCCAGCTTTTCCATAAGGGCCTTACTTGTATAAGGAATATCGTATTCCATGACTTCAAGCAGCCTTTTAACCGCTTCTGAAAGATGCTCATTTTCTTCACTGGCCTGAGCGGAGATTTCCTCGAGAATCTTATCGATCTGAGATAACATAAACTCAATAAAAATTGTAGATTCTCCGGCAGCATGGCACCTGGCAATGGCTTCGTAGTATTCGTCCTGGAACTTCTCAATCTGGCTTTCAATCGGAATATATTCAAATACCGGCTTCCATTTGGACAGAATGGCCGTATACCACAGTCTTGCCATTCTGCCATTGCCATCTGAAAATGGATGGATAAATACAAACTCATAGTGAAATACACTGCTCAGGATCAATGGATGAACCTCGTTTCGCACGGCGTTCATCCATCCAAACAATTCATTCATTAGTTGCGGAACAAGCCGTGCCGGCGGCGCCATGAAAATACATTGATCGCCGTTGAAAACACCTTCCTCGCCCAGACGAAAATCACCGGACTCTTCCACAAGATACTTTGTCATAATCCCGTGGAACCGTTTCAAATCCAGAATATTATAAGGATCTATTTCCGAAATCCGTTCATATGCGGCATAGGCGTTCTTTACTTCCTGGATTTCCTTTTGCTCACCCAGTACGCATTTTCCGTTGATCACGTCTCTAACCTGTCCCAGGGTCAGAGAATTGGCTTCAATCTTCAAAGAGGAATGAATCGATTTGATTCTGTTATTTTTTCTTAAATGCGGTCTTGCTTCGAGATTGCCGGCCGCTGTTATGCGTCCTATTTTTTCCGAAACGGACGATACATATGACAAGATTTCATTCGTTATTGTAAAAGGCGGCTTGTATTCTCCCATAAAACACCTCGGTATTCTTGCGTATTATCTTACGCATTATCTTCCCATATTATACAAGTATCCCGGGAAGCATTCAATGCCCAATTATTATCTTATCCGCAGGATGCAAACAGAATTCAGCAGGCATAAAAACGGGACATGCCGATATGGCATGCCCCGTCCGTCTTTTTCTTATTTCAATACTACATGGTCGATCTCCACGTCTTCGGAATATCCCTTCTGGATCAGAGCTTCTTCGAGCACTGTTCTCCACTCTTCAAAGTTCAGTTCCACCACGTTCTGATCTTTCAAAATTATCTTACAGCCGTTCCCTGATTCGCCGGAATCCCTGCCCGCAAGGCAATAAGGCATATTCTGCCGGAAAAGCCCCAGTTCGCTGAGTGAATTGATCATCCGGTAAACCGTGGCGATCCCGATATTTTTATCCTTCTTCGCCGCGCGGTAGTAGATCTCCTTGCAGCAGCTGCATTCATTCTCCAGGACAATATCCAGGATCAGCTCCCGCTGTTTGGTGATCCGCATTCCTTTCTTGCGAAACAGTTCCAGGATCTGCTTTTTCTCCTGCTCTTTTCCATTCATTCTTTCATCTTGCATCCGGAGCATCCTCCGCTGCACCCGGCGCAGGATTTTCCGGACTTTTTATCCTTCCAAATACTGCGGACTGCAGCCGCTGCGATTGCTAATACAATGATTCCAACGATCAAGGTTCCCATTATGCTTTCGCCATTCCTTTCAAATCTACTTTTAATTTGCCGTCATCCTTGTAAGGACGTACCAGCAGCCAGATAAAGATCGCAATGATTACCAGCGCCACAATCACTCCGATACCGAAGGTTCCTGTGGTGATCCAGGTTCCGATCTGATAGATGCACAGGGATACCAGGTACGCCAGAGCGCACTGATAACCGATCGCGATGAAGAACCACTTGGTATTGTTCATCTCTCTCTTGATCGCGCCCATAGCCGCGAAACAAGGCGCGCACAGCAGGTTAAACACCAGGAAGCTGTATGCGGATACAGTAGTCATGCACGCTGCCAGGTCTCCCCAGATCTCCGCGCCGTCTTCCGCCACTTCGGCAAAGCCGAACAAGACGCCGAAAGTAGCTACCACGTTCTCTTTCGCGATCAGACCGGTTACTGCCGCCACAGCCATCTTCCAGCCCTGGCCGCCCTGGGTCCATCCCAGCGGAGTAAAGATCCATACGATCGCGTTGCCGATAGATGCAAGGATACTGTCTTCCAGTTCCACTGCGCCGAATCCGTCCGGTCCCCAGCCGTAGCCCTGCAGGAACCACAGAACGATGGTGGACAGAAGGATGATCGTACCGGCCTTCTTGATGAAGGACCAGCCTCTCTCCCACATGCTTCTGAGCACGCTGCCAACGGTAGGCAGATGGTATGCCGGAAGCTCCATAACGAACGGAGCCGGATCTCCGGCGAACAGTTTCGTCTTCTTCAGAATAATACCGGAGCAGATGATCGCCGCGATACCTACGAAATACGCGCTCGGCGCCACCCAGGACGCTCCGTCAAACAACGCGCCTGCGATCAGGGCGATAATCGGAAGCTTCGCGCCGCAGGGCACAAAGGTCGTCGTCATAATCGTCATCTTACGGTCACGGTCGTTTTCAATCGTTCTGGAAGCCATAACGCCCGGCACGCCGCACCCGGAACCGATCAGCATCGGGATGAAGGATTTACCGGACAATCCGAATTTCCGGAAAATACGGTCCATAATAAACGCGATACGCGCCATGTATCCGCATCCCTCCAGGAATGCCAGGAACAGGAACAGCACAAACATCTGCGGAACGAATCCCAGGACTGCTCCCACGCCGCCTACAATACCGTCCAGGATCAGGCCCTGCAGCCAGTCCGCGCAGTTCAGGCTCACCAGCACGCTCTCAATGGCCGGCGGAATGATCTCGCCGAATAATACGTCATTGGTCCAGTCTGTAACAATGGTTCCGACGGTAGTAACAGATACATAATACACAATAAACATAACCACCGCGAAAATCGGCAGGGCCAGAATACGGTTGGTCACGATCCGGTCGATCTTATCCGAGATGGACAGCTCGCCTTTTCTTGCTTTTTTATAACACTTTCCAATGATAGATGCAATAAAATTATAGCGCTCATTGGTGATGATGCTTTCAGAATCGTCGTCCATCTCTTTTTCCAGCCCGGCGATGATATTCTCCACATCCGGCACTGTCTTCAGCTGGTCGCCGATCTTGTCGTCACGCTCGAACAGTTTGATGGCAAAGAAACGTTTCTGCTCTTCCGGCACTTCAGATCCAAGGACATTCTCAATATCCGTCAGCGCCTCTTCTACTTTCTTATCAAATGTATGTACGACCGGCTGGTATGCGCTTGAAGACGCCGCCTGTACCGCGGCCTCTGCCGCCTCCTTGACGCCGGTCCCTTTCAGCGCGGAGATCTCGACTACCTTGCAGCCCATCTCTTTACTGAGTTTATCTGTATAGATCTGGTCTCCTTCTTTTCTCACAATGTCCATCATGTTGACTGCCATGACGACCGGGATGCCCAGCTCCATCAGCTGTGTGGTCAGATAAAGGTTACGTTCCAGATTGGTGCCGTCCACAATATTCAGAATCGCGTCCGGACGGTCGGCGATCAGATAATTTCTGGCAACCACTTCCTCCAGAGTATAAGGGGAAAGGGAATAGATTCCGGGAAGGTCCATGATCGTCACGTCAGAGTGGCCTTTCAGTTTTCCTTCCTTTTTTTCGACAGTAACGCCCGGCCAGTTTCCCACGAACTGGTTGGCGCCGGTCAATGCATTAAACAATGTGGTTTTGCCGCAGTTTGGATTGCCGGCAAGTGCGATTTTCATTGACATCTTCTCCTCCTCGGGGTTAGCATCTCCTAACCCATATTGCTAAAAATAAGCCGCCTTCTGCGGCTCTTTAAAATGCTCCTTACTGTACTTCAATCATTTTCGCGTCTTCTTTTCTCAAAGACAGCTCGTAACCGCGCACAGTCACCTCTACCGGATCTCCCAACGGAGCTACTTTACGGACATAAACTTCTGTCCCTTTCGTGATTCCCATGTCCATGATCCTGCGCTTTATCGCGCCCGTACCATGCAGTTTCACGACCGAAACGCTCTTTCCAACCGGTACTTCTTTCAAAGTCTGCATCCTATTCTCCTTCCTGCCGTATATGCTACGCTACCATGATCTTGTTCGCCAGGCTTCTGTCCAGCGCAATACGGGCACCTTTTACCAGAAGAATCATGCCTGCGGCAGTCTCACCGAGCACCTGAATCTCAGACCCCGGCGCGAATCCCATATCCTGAAGATGCCTGACCACTTCTTCCTTTCCGCGAACCCTTACTACTGTCCTTGTCTCTCCGATACTCATCAGTGATAATGCCATCATGTTCCCTCCTGTTTTCTGGCATAAATGAAAGTGTCTATCATTTACATTCTGTATTATATGAGCATCACTCGTTAATGTCAACTAACTTTTGCAAATTTATCCATTTGTTATAGATAAATATTATCAATAATTTTTTCGTAAGTTTCAACAAACTTTATCTCACTCAACATAGCGGCGCAGAGACAAAACAAGGGCGGATGCGCGCGATGTGACGCACATCCACCCTTTTATCTACTGCTGCAGCACTGTTACAATGCTGGGGATCAGCTGTTTCTTTCTGGATACCAATCCCTTCAGGATGATTTCCTGCATATCATCCTGAAGCTGGAATGCCTCGCGGATTACCTCTCTGGCCTTCTCTCCAAAGCACAGGAGTTCTGTATCTTCTTTTACAATATTTGTCAGCATGACAAAGCACATGTCAACGCCCAGTCCGTCGAATTCTTCTTCCAGATACGGCACCAGTTTTGCCTTGACCTCCTGAAGCTCGATGGCATTCATACTGTTGATCTGGGAAACGATAAACTTGAAGTCGTTCACCTCGAACTTCTTCTGATCCTGACGGAAAATCTCTTTCGCCGTCCTGGAGCTCATATTGCTGCCCGCGCTGAACATATCGATCGCAAATTCCTCAATCTCCACTCCACAGATAGAAGAGAGATCCTCTGCCGCATTCTGGTCTATCCGGGTGCAGGTAGGCGAACGGAACATCAGCGTGTCCGAAATGATCGCGGCCATCAGAAGCCCCGCGATATTCTTCGGGATCTCGATCCCGTTTTCATGATACATCTGATAGATAATCGTAGCCGTACATCCTACCGGCTGATTGCGGAAAAATACCGGCTCCATGGTTTCCAGAGTCCCGATCCGGTGATGGTCGATAATCTCCAGCACCTCCGCATGGTTGATGCCGTCCACGGTCTGGCTGGCCTCGTTGTGGTCTACCAGTATCACCTGCTTCTTGCGCAGATTCAAAAGATTCCTTCTGGAAATCATGCCGATATAATTATCGTCCAGATCCAGGATCGGGAATTCGCGGTAACGTTTCTGTCCCATGATCCCCTTGATATCTTCCGTCTTTTCCGTCAGTTTAAAAGTGGTGAGCCCGTCACGCCGCATGAAATGGGAAATCGGCATGCTTTGATTGATCATGCGCGCCACGGTAAACGTGTCGTGGGGCGTCACAATAATGCTGCAGTTATTCTCCTGAGCCAGCTTCCGGATCGTCTTGGAGACTTTTGCCCCCATACATACGATAATGCAGGCCGCGTTCATCTCGATGGCACACAGCTGGGACTCATACCGGTTGCCCAGGATCACCATATCCCCTTCATGAATGTAGTCTTCCATCACATCCGGATTGGCCGCCGCGATCACGACTTCGCCTTTTTCATAATACGCGTCTTCATCTCCCAGCACCATGGTGGCGTCCAGTGCTTCCAGGATGTTTTTATACGGGGTCTTTGCCGTGGAAAGGATGCTGTTGTCATAAACATTCATATAGGCGTTAGCGATATCCCCCACCGTAATCAGGCCTTTTAACTTATGGTCTTCGGTAATGGGAAGCGTGGTGACCCCCAGCGCCCGCATCATATTCCATGCTTTTTTCAGGGAAATCTGTCCGGATACCCCCTCCGTTTTACGGATATCGATATCCCGTACATCCGTCATCACATCCGCCACATACTGAGGCGCCGGCACCTGGAAAAAATTCAGCACATACTGAGTCTCCTGGTTGATCTGTCCGGCCCTGGCCGCGCAGTAGCCCTTTCCATACAGGCGGTTCTTAAGCTCCGCGTAGGCAATCGCGGAACATATGGAATCCGTGTCCGGATTCTTATGGCCGATAATATATATCGGCGCTTTCTCTCCTGCTGCCATTTACATATCCTCCCTATATTTCTGGATTTATTTTAGCACTTCCTGTTCGTGTTTACAACTGCTTCCCGTTTTACGGCTTTTCTGTTTTATCTATTTTTCACATCTTTTCCTTGTTTTTCTTTTATCATTTGTTCATTTTTACATACTCTTCAAATTTTGTTCATAATTTATCCATATCTAAATGCTACACTATAATCAGTTGAAAGGAAAGCCAATAAGACAACTCGATAAATTTTTTCATAATAGCCCCGGTATCCGTATTACCGGGGCACTCCTCATTTATGGGGACCAATTTAAAATAATAACGGCTGAAAGGATGACTACCTCTCAGCCGCCGTCAATTTTCTTCATAGCCTCATTAAGCGACATCATCTTCCCGTCCAGTTTCGAGATGATCGAAGCGCATTCTTTTAATTCCCTGGAAAAATAATCCGGTGCATTTCCTTCATATTTATAATATATCTTGTGCTCCAGACTGGCCCAGAAATCCATAGCCATAGTGCGGATCTGCAGTTCCACATTGGTAGGCACTACTGCGTCTGCCAGAGCCACCTGAATGCAGAGAATCATATGATAGCTCTTATATCCGCTTTCCTTGGGGTGGCTGATATAATCTTTGATACTCACCACTTTCAGGTTATCCTGCCGCGCTATCATATCTGCCAGGAAATAAATCTCCGAATAAAAAGAGCAGGTAATACGAAGACCTGCAATGTCATGAACATATGCGACCATGTCATCGATACTGATATTATGCCCGTTTTTGCGGAGTTTTTTCGTGATACTCTCCGGCGTCTTCAGCCTTGTTCTGATGTATTCGATCGGATTGTAGGAATATACATGATTCAGCTCATTATTCAGGATCTCCAGGCGGCTGGCCATCTGAATCAGCGCCGACTCATAGATAAACATCGCCGTCTGAAAACTGTCTTTCTCCGGTCTTTTCCTGATATACTCCTGTATACTCATCTCTACTGCCATTTCTGCATTACTCCCCTGTACAGAACATTCTTACGCAGCTGTCTCCCACAGCATTCTGTCATCCGGCCTCTCGCCGGGTGCGCATATATAAGAATTATTATATCATAAAAACTTTACATAATTTGTCAATTTCTCTGACAAATTTATATGTATTTCACAACTTTAACGCTGTTTTATAAGCTGTTCTTATCTTTTGTCATAATCATCCAGGAAATGGTGTACTTCGTTCCCCTTTTTATAACTGATAATCGTATCCAGATTCACATTTTCCACGCTTCGGAAAATGTTTTTCTCGATGACCGGGCTGATCAGCCGGAATCTTTGAATCAGTTCTTTCATCTCCTGCCGCTTGGAGTTATTGGCTCCATGCTCATCCACTTCATAAGCTTCCGTAAACCGGCAGGCGCATTGAAGGAAGTGAAGATCATGATAACGCACCCAGTCCAGGATCGCGTCCTCATGCACCAGGTACATGGGACGGATCAGTTCCATTCCCTCAAAATTAGTACTGTGCAGTTTGGGCATCATAGTCTGTACCTGTCCCCCGTACAGCATTCCCATCAGAATCGTCTCAATCACATCGTCAAAGTGATGTCCCAGCGCAATTTTATTACATCCCAGCTCCCGGGCATGCGCATACAGGAATCCCCTTCTCATCCGCGCGCACAGATAACAGGGATTTTCCTTGATATCCACCACCACGTCAAAAATATCCGACTCGAAAATATGAATGGGGATATTCAGGATCTTTGCGTTTTCTTCGATGCGTCTTCGGTTCGCCGGATTATATCCCGGATCCATCACCAGGAATTTGAGGCCAAAATGAAATTTCCCGTGACGCTCCAGCTCCTGCAGGAGCTTTGCCAGAAGCATGGAATCTTTTCCTCCGGAGATACAGACCGCGATGCAGTCCCCTTCCTGGATCATATCATACTTTTGTACGCCCAGGACAAAGGGCCGCCAGATCTCTTTTCTGTATTTTTTTATAATGCTTCTCTCAATTTCCTGATAACGCTCCACGTAATTCTCCTTCTTTACTTTCCCCGTATCAACCGTTATACTGAAAAGCAGATGTGAAACAGCTTTATACAGCAGGAGGATGCGCCATGTTCCGTGTATGGGGAAAAATTTTTAAAGATAACCGCATGTTGAAAGACATCACGGTCTGCGATGGACAGAGTGACACCAGGACCCATAAAGTATTCCGGGCCCTTGATGAAATCTGTTATGCGTTTGATTTGAGCCGGCCAATCTGGCTGGACTCCAATATCCGCGAATTCAAACGGCATGCCCGGACGCGTTTTCGTCCGGACAGCTTCGTTGATGATGTAGATTTTGATTTTCTGGAATTTCAGGTGATCGAGGAGGACTGACGTCCTCCTTTCTGTTTTAATCCGCAAGAAAGCCCTGAATTAACTCCCATATGGAAGATATAAAACGGGTAATAAAATTCCCCACTTTTTCTCCGTCCAGTTCAATTCCCATGGACTCTAACCGGCTGTAGAGTTCCTTCGCCTGAGAGATAAGCTGATTTGCGTCAATATCCAGGTTTCCAAGTTTCAGAAGCAGATCTACAATATTAGACACCTGTTGATCCGTCAGCGAAATCTCCATCTCCGCAGCCACCTGTCTTACCAGGCTCTCCAGTTCTTCCGGATCGTCCAGACCTCTTTCGGCAATCTCCTGTTTCAAATACGCGATCATATCCGATACCTGATCCGGGTCCAGATTATCCAGTTCATCCATCAGATCTCCGGTCAGCACCAGTTCGTCCGTAGCCACTTCCAGCGCCTCATCCGTCACCGTCTCTCCGCTGTACGCCTCATAAGCTTTTACCGCGCCGATGAGCGCTGCCGTACCGCTGATAGAGCTGGGCGCCGCCACGATCACTTTCGCGTCCGCCACGCCGGCCGTCAGGAGCGCGTTCCGGTACATGGAGATCGTACAAAAGCTGATATTATGTGTCTCCACGCTCAGACCGCTTCCACTGTCCTGGGGAATCAGAAGCACAGAAGACAAGGATCTGGTTCCCACTACAGACGCGCCCAACGCTTCATCCAGATATTGATGTTCCATATCATTGGTAATATAGATCGTCTGATAGGACGCTGCCTGCTCTGCCGTAATTCCCATCTCGGAGAACACGATCGCCTTCTGATCCTCCGTCAGATCTGCTCCCAACGCAAGAACCGGTGCTTCTGCCGCGTTCGCTTTTACGCCTCCGGCCACCAATAATCCTATGACCAGGCAGCACATGGAAATCCATTTTTTCATAGTGTCTTCCTCCTTCATCTTTTCGCAATGGCGTCGCACCATCTGCGAATATCCTGAAAGACCTCCTGTTTGTTCAGTTCATTGATTAATTCATGCCTTGCTTCCGGATAGATCTTGCAGGTCACTTTTCTCATTCCAATTTTATCCAACATTTTTTCAAACCGGTGGACGCCTTTCCCGTTTTCTCCCACCGGGTCGTCTCCGCCGGACAAGATCAGGATCGGCAGATCCTTGGGCATATGGGACGCCCTCTTGGGATCAATCACTTCCTCCACCGTACGCAGCAGGGCTTCATACGCGTTCAAAGAGAAATGAAATCTCCTTTTCTTGTCATTCAGCGCGGCCGTCATCACCTGCGGATCGCGGCTCATCCAGCTTCCTGTATGCGCATTGTCCGGATATCTGGCAGCGAATCCGCTGCATGTCAATTTGTCGAGAAGCCGGCTTCTTCCATGTGTTCCGGACTTCAGCATACTCAGATATGTCACTGCCAGCCCTGCTTTAACCAACAGCGCGGGCTGCTGTCCGGTTCCCATCAGGATCGCGCCGTCTGCTTTCTTTCCATGGTAAATCAGATATCTGCGCACCAAAAAAGAACCCATACTGTGCCCAAGAATGATATATGGAACTTTCGGGGCGTAAGAAACCGCCATCCGGCGGATCTGTCCGATATCTCTCAGCCAGAGAACTGCTCCCTGTCTGCCCACATATCCCAGTTCTTCCGGAGACTTTACGGAATCCCCGTGTCCCAGGTGGTCATGGCCGACCACAAAGTAGCCGGCAGAGGCCATATACTCTGCCAGTTCCTGATAACGTTCTATATATTCCTGCATCCCATGCACCAGCTGCAGGACGCCTTTGTATTCCATTTCAGGATCATACCAGCGGTATCCGTGTATCATATGAATACCGTCCGCCGAATCCACATAAAATTCTTCCCGTGTAACCATTGAGAATCACCTTCTGTCTGCGTGTTTTCCCATAGTTTATCATACTTTCCTGTGTGATGGCGGAATTTCACAAAATTTTAAGGATTCTTAAAAAACGGGGCTTCTGCCGGGCATTTTGCGCCGCAGAGCCCCTTCTTTGGTATTTTACAGCTGAGTCGTTACAAAGATATCGTAAATCGCACGGATCGCTCTTTCAAAATCATCGTTCTTTACTCCAACGATTATATTCCATTCGCTGGAACCCTGATCGATCATCTTCACATTTACATTGGCGTGTGCCAATGCGGAGAAAATTCTTCCGGCGGTTCCCCGGTTGGCCCGCATGGCGCGTCCCACAATGGCGACCAGTGCCAGATCCCCTTCCACTTCCAGGTAATCCGGCTGTACAGCTCTCTGGATGCCTGCCAGCACATTCTGCTCATGCTCCTCAAATTCATCCTGATGTACTACGATGCTCATGGTATCGATCCCGGAAGGCATGTGCTCAAAAGAGATCCCGTACTGCTCAAATACTCCCAGCACCTTGCGTCCAAAACCGATTTCGGAGTTCATCATATCTTTTTCGATATTGACCGTCACAAAACCTTTCTTGCCGGCGATGCCGGTGATCGTATAGTCCGGCTTATGGCAGGTACTTGCGACGATCATGGTGCCTTTATCCTCCGGACGGTTGGTATTGCGGATATTAATGGGAATCCCCGCTTTACGCACCGGGAAGATGGCGTCCTCGTGGAGCACGGTAGCGCCCATATAAGAGAGTTCCCGAAGTTCCCTGTATGTAATCACACTGATCACTGCCGGATCCTTGATGATTCTGGGATCCGTCACCAGGAAGCCGGACACATCCGTCCAGTTCTCATACATATCTGCTCCGACGGCCTTTGCCACGATAGAGCCTGTGATATCGGAACCGCCTCTGGAAAAGGTCTTGATCTTGCCGTCCGGCAGCGCGCCGTAGAATCCCGGGATCACCGCATTAGGCATCTCCTCCAGACGTTTCGACAGGATCTGGTCTGTCGTATCTCCATCGAAGTCTCCGTTTTCATCGAAACGGATCACTTCCGCCGCGTCGATAAAAGGAAAATCCAGATAAGCCGCCATAATCAGTCCATTCAGGTACTCTCCTCTGGATGCGGCGTAATCGCTTCCGACCTTCTTCCCGAAATTCTCCGCGATCACCTTAAATTCTTTGTCCAGAGAAAGTTTTAGATTCAATCCGCCGATAATCTCATTGTAACGGGACTGGATCTGCTGCAGCATTCCTTCAAAATCCTCGCCGTTAGCCGCAGAATAATAGCACTGATACAGCATGTCCGTCACTTTTATATCTTTGGAAAACCGCTTGCCCGGCGCGGACGGTACTACATAGCGCCGGTCCTCGTCCGCACGGATAATGTCTCCCACTTTGCGAAACTGCTCTGCACTTGCCAGAGAGCTCCCTCCGAATTTTACTACTTTTTTCATTGCTCCATCTCCTCGTTCTTTTACTGCGGACATCTGTATCTCCCACGCGGATATTCGCTCCGCAGTTTTCCTGTCAAAACAAAGTCAGTATTGATTATAGCGGGATTATCCCCAGAAAACAATACTTTTTTTATCAAAAAAGCGGGCCGCGCGGGAAAAACCCCGGCGGCCCGGCCTCTGTACTTGTTTTATTTTGTATCCTGTCCGTAGTACGCGTTTGCGCCGTGTTTGCGGAAGTAATGTTTGTCCTGAAGCTCCTGGGGAGCCGGCTGAATCCTCGGATTGATCGTCTCCGCGCGGTAAGCCATCTTTGCCACTTCCTCCAGAACCACCGCGTTGTGCACCGCCTCATGAGGATCCTTTCCCCATGCGAACGGGCCGTGATTCTTGCACAGCACCGCGGGCACTGCCATGGGATCTTTATTCATGGCCCTGAAAGAATCCACGATCAGATGTCCGGTATTCTCCTCATAAGCGCCTTCGATCTCTTCTTTGGTCAGGCAGCGTACGCACGGAATCTCTCCGTACATATAGTCTGCATGGGTGGTTCCATAGCAGGGAATGCTTCTTCCCGCCTGCGCCCAGCTGGTCGCATAGGAGGAATGGGTATGCACGATGCCTCCCACCTCCGGGAATGCCTTATAGATCTCCAGATGGGTCGGCGTATCGGAGGAGGGTTTGTAATGTCCTTCCACCCGGTTCCCTTCCAGGTCCATAACCACCATGTCTTCCGGTTTCATAGTCTCGTAATCCACGCCGCTGGGCTTGATAACAAACAGGCCGCTCTCGCGGTCGATCCCGCTTACATTGCCCCAGGTAAATGTTACCAGTCCATATTTGGGAAGCAGCATATTTGCTTCATATACTTTCTGTTTTAACTCTTCCAGCATCGCTTTTGCCTCCTGTCGCTTATCTGTAAGCAACCGCGTTCCATCTCAGTTCATTCTTGAAATCGCGGATGTTGGTATTATTGTCGATAACAACACTTTCAATGCCCATAGCGGACGCCCAGTCTACCATCTGCTCTACAGACAGATCGTAGGAGAATGCGGTATGGTGTGCGCCGCCTGCCAGGATCCATGCCTCGGTACCGATCTCCAGGCTGGGCTGCGGAGTCCAGAACGCGGTTGCCACCGGAAGCTTCGGCATCGGCTTCTCTACCTTCTTGCAGTCCACCGCATTGATGATCAGACGGAAGCGGTTTCCGAGATCTACCAGGGAAGTAGCCACTGCCGGACCGGTCTTGGATGTAAATACCAGACGTGCCGGATCTTCCCGGTTGCCCATGGAAAGAGGCTGCACTTTGATGGAAATAGGACCATCCGCAATACTCGGGCATACCTCAAGCATATGGGCTTCCAGGATGCCTTCCTTGCCCGGTACCAGGTTATATGTATAGTCTTCCATAAAGGAGGTTCCTTTTGCGTTCGGGATGCCTTCGGTCATGATCTTCATCAGACGTACCATAGCAGCCGTCTTCCAGTCTCCTTCCGCGCCGAAGCCGTATCCTTTTTCCATAAGCCTCTGCATCGCAAGGCCCGGAAGCTGCTTCAGTCCGCCCAGCATTCCAAAATGCGTCACAATCGCATGATAGTCTCCGTCTTTCAGAAACTTCTCCGCGCCGATCTCAATCTGCGCCTGAACCGCCACATGTCTGCGGAACTCTGCTTCATCTCTGCCTTCCAGCAGGATCTGGTATTTGCTGTAATATTCTTCCACCAGCGCGTCCACATCGCCCTGGGGAACCGCGTCCACATATTCCACCAGGTCATTGACATTGTAGTGGTCGATCTCCCAGCCGAATTTGATCTGCGCTTCTACTTTGTCGCCTTCCGTAACTGCCACGTTGTTCATGTTGTCGCCCACACGGCACACGCGGATATGGGAGGATTCCATCACGCCTACCGCCGTGCGCATCCAGCTGCCCAGACGTTCCTGCACGGACGGATTGTTCCAATGGCCGAATATGATCTTTCTTTCAATGCCCATGCGGCTGACAATATGACCATACTCCCGGTCTCCATGCGCGGACTGGTTCTCGTTCATGAAGTCCATATCGATGGTGTCGTATGGAATCTCTTCATTAAACTGGGTCAGCAGGTGGCAAAGCGGTTTTTTGTACTCCTGCAGGCCGATAATCCACATCTTCGCCGGAGAGAAAGTATGCATCCAGGTAATCACACCCGCGCACTCCGGATCGTTATTCGCATCGTTCAGCGTCTGACGGATCGACGCCTGGCTGATCAGCGTCGGTTTCAGCACCACTTCAAACGGGAGCTTTCCGCCGTTATTCAGACCCTCTACAATCTTCGCGGAATGTTCCGCCACTTTTCTCAGACACTCGTCCCCGTACAGATCCTGAGATCCGGTACAAAACCAAAACTTATAATTTTTCATGACTATTACCTCTTTCCCTTAAATGATTTATTCTTTTCCTTCCGGCTCCTCATCCGAACCAGGCTTGTCGTACTCGCCTTTCAGAAGAGCCTTCAGGGAAAATCCCCCCAATGCCAGGCCGATCACTGCAAACGCAATAATCGCTACAATAAATAAGATACGTTCCGCTCCATCGTGAGCGGCAGGCGCTCCCCGCAGTTCCCACGCTGTATACAGCAGATATGCCGCCACAACAATACGTGCGATCAGAGCCATCATTGTTGTCGAATATTTTTTCTTACCGTCCATCTGTCAAGCCTCCTGTTGTACCGTTTTTCCAGAACCCGGTGCCTTTAAATCCTAACAGGTATTATAACAGAAAACGCTCATGCAGTCCATAAGCCCGCCCTGCCGGAAAGTGTGATTATTTTCCGAATCTGTTTAATTTTTTTCTGTTTTTCTTCTGGAAAGTCATATTGCTATAATTTCAATACCTGATATAATTGTTATCAAACAGTCAATCGGAACTTACATATCATGTTCAAATAAACGGGGGGTTTATATGCCAAATATTGCGATTATGACAGACAGCAACTGCGGAATCATGCCGCCGGAAGGTTCTTCTTACGGGATCCATATACTGCCTATGCCGGTGATTATCAATGGGGAAACATATTTTGAAGGGGTAGATATTCAGCCGGATGAGTTTTATAAAATGCAGGAAGCCGGAGCCGCCGTCAGCACTTCCCAGCCGTCTCCGGGGGATGTGACGGACATGTGGGACCGTCTGCTCCGCACATATGACGAGATCGTATTTATTCCTATGTCTTCCGGACTGAGCAGCTCTTGTCAGACCGCCCTTCTTCTTGCTGAAGACGAACCCTACGAAGGCAAGGTCTTTGTCATAGACAATCACCGGATCTCCGTCACCCAGGCCGTGGCGGTCCTGGATGCAAAAAGACTTGCCGATGAGGGAAAAAGCGGACGGGAGATCAAAAACATTTTGGAATCCGAAGCCATGGACGCCACTATTTTTATCGCCGTGGATACACTGGAATATCTGAAGAAAGGCGGACGGATCACCGCCGCTGCCGCCGCATTGGGAACGATTCTGCGGATCAAGCCTGTCCTTACGATCCAGGGCGGAAAACTGGATCTTTTTGGAAAAGCCAGAGGAGTAGAGTCTGCCTTCCGTCTCATGCTGGAAGCACTGCATGCGGATATCCAGTCCCGTTTTTCCGGGCTGAAAGAACAGGGGCTCTTAAAGATCGGACTGGCAAACACCCGAATGGATTCTGACAAACTGGAACATTTCAAATCTATGCTGCAGGCCGAATTTCCGGATATGGAACTGGTCTATTTCCCTCTTTCCATGAGTATCGGAGCCCATGTGGGCGCCGGCGGACTGGGAATCGGCGCAGTAAGAGGACTGCCGGAGCATTAAAATGCCCCGGCCGTTTTTTACCTGATCATCCTAAATAGACGGACTTCGGTTCTTCATATTCATAAAATTCGGAGGGCACTTCCAGATGCCGATGTCGTCGCCGGGAAACAGTACGTCCACGCCCGCTTTTGCGTAAGACAGCGCGCGGATCATGGATAACTCCGTCACTTTATCAAAGAGGAACTCCGCCTTCTCGTCTTCCGTGATCATGTCGCAGAACAGGTTTTCCATACCCCTCATATACCAGGCGCATTCCCAGATCGTCATCTGCATATCTCCCAGGGCGATCAGGTCCCGCTCCTTGATCTTTTTCACCTGCTCCGACTGATGGGAACCGTCCGCCGACGCGTAATCCGGAAACGGATATTCCTGGATCTCTTCCAGCTCCGTCATGTTCTCCATAGGATGACGCATATAAGTCATGTGCATGCTGTTCGGCGATTTTTCATGTCCCACGCCCCAAAGGTCGATATCCGCCCCTCTGCCAGCGGCTTCTGATAGAACTTGCGGTACTTTTCCACATCGTGGTCCTTCAGCCTCAGATCCTCCTCTAATTCTATGGCATAATGTTCTTCCGCTTTCTTACCCTTCCACAGATTCCGGTACTCCAGCGGCATCTTTCCCGTCTGATGCTGGAAAACCCGGCAAAAATACTGAGAGCTGTTAAATCCTGTCATCAGCGCCACTTCCGTTACCGTCTTATTCGATGACCAAAGCAGTTCTTTTGCCTTTTCTATCCTCAGAGACGTTATATACTGACTGCAGTTAATGCCCGTCTCTTTCTTAAAACATTTCCTGATATATCTGGAACTGACTCCGAACTGTTTCGCTACATCCTCTATACAAATGTCATTCTCATAATTCTCATTCACATAATTGACAATCTCTTCAATCTTGCCATTTTGCTCACAACTGTCCTGTTCTTCTAAGTTCGCGGCAAATTCTATAAAGAGCTGAACGAACATCAAATCCATTTGAAGCTCTTTATACTTCCCGAGTTTATCTGAACGATGAAGTTTACAAATACTCTCTATCAAATCTTTCACCGGTTCACATTCAGAAAATTTGTAATACTGTACCTGACGATACAACTCCATACCAGTGTTCATCT
This sequence comes from uncultured Lachnoclostridium sp., assembly GCA_944376715.1. Lineage (GTDB taxonomy): Bacteria > Bacillota > Clostridia > Lachnospirales > Lachnospiraceae > Hominiventricola. Next base: position 167,866 of record CALWDO010000002.1, read on the forward strand.
CATCCGGTATTTCTATGTAAAATTCCAGCTGCGCGATCTGACAGCTGTCTTTTTTATCAACCAGAAACCAATGCGGCACGCCTTTAGGCAAAACGATACAGTCGCCTTCTCTCAACGGAACATACTTTTCAGATACGCCCATGATGCAATGTCCTGATTTTATATAAACAATCTCGGTTTCTTTGTGATTATGTTTATTGAACCGATAGCTTGGCACAAACCGGAATATTCCGGCGTTCCGCTCAGATTCTTGTGTACTTTCCGGAACTTCCCGAGCTTCCGCCTTATTACGCATTGACGCAAAAAACCGCCGGCTGCGTGAATTCACATCATCACCGCAGCCGGCGGCCATATTCATGCCAGATTTGCACATTCAAATATAAGGCATCTCTATTCTGTTGTCAATGCGTCCTCACCCGGCGCATCCTTCCCGCCGCATGGCCCGATATCCGATGAGAATCGTCCACACATAAGCGCAGGTCTTCGGAATCATCAGCATCCCAATCACAGGAACCGCATCTGCCCACAAGACCACCGGAATATAAAAAGCAAAACTCAGCACAATCGTCAGCCACATCCAGCGGAAAGCACAATCCTTATGCGCCTTTGCGCTTCGGTAAAATAACACGATCACCAAGATGCCCAGCAGGGCAAACGGAAGGTTTCGGTAAATCCCCCACGAAAGAGGGGAAGAATCACTGAGCCACCGGTTCTGCGGCATCATGCACAAAATGATCCGTAATCCTGCCAGCCCGTACACCGCCGCAGTAAGTCCGTTCCGGCCGCGTACACGATAGCGCTGTCTCCAGACATAGTAAAGCAGTACATAGAAGATTGTCATAGTAACAGACGTGATCCACTTTCCAAGCCCCAAAGGAACCGTATAATTCTCCAATCCTCCAGTGCACAGCGCCACAGCGCGGGGAACCAGATGAAAAGCGTCTCCCGCTCCCAGCACCACCGCCATACATCCAAACAGCCGGAACTGGCGGTTTCCTCTGCTCTCTCTGATCATCATGATACCGATAGTTATCACTGTGACCAGATAAACGACGTCAAACAATGTTTCCATAATTGCCTGCATATTTTTTCTCCTTTATCAATAAAGAGTCCTTCGGATAATTTCCAGGACGGTATCAGGATTATAATCCTGACGCAGCAAGGCGGACAATATCAGAGAGAACAGAGCGCTGGCAAATTTTTCTCTGGTAAATTGCTCATTGAAAGCATCCGGACGGATCCTGAGATCCCGGTCCAGAACAGAACTCAACCGGTCCAGAATATGCCGCCAGGTCCGCCGCATCCGCTCCTCCCCGTTGGCCTTATCCTCCTGCATAAACGCCATCGAATGAAGCGTAAAAAAACCGGGATACTCCCTGCTGCCATATTCCATACGCCCAAAGATCCATATAATGCAGGACATGATATCCTGAAATGCCGTATCCTCCTCAGTCTGATGAAAAATCTCATGCCAAACACTCTCTACAGCGGCTCCCACCAGTTCTGCCTTGGAATCAAAGTAGTTATAAATCGACCCGACCGACACGCCGCACACAGCCGCGACAGAGCGGATATTAACCGCCGCCCAGCCCTGTTCCCTGATCAGCTCCCGACTCTTTTCCAATATTTTTTCTTTTGATGTTACAATTGTATTCACAGGATCACCTCAATATGAACATTGTTCAGTATAATGATTTTGATAAATTTTGTCAAGGGACTTCGTGTTTCTCTTATCTCTCTACTCTTTACACATGATCCGAACCGCCGCTATATTTATTGCGGCAAATACCCCTGCCAACAGAAACAGCCAGGTCACAGGCCATGTAAATGAAAAATAAGACACCTTCTGTTCCATATAATATCTGATTAATATTAGTATTCCTGTACCTGCCGTCAACAAAAGTCCTACTGTAAATAAGTAATAGTAACCTCCCTCCATCAAAAGCATACCTTTTTTCTGTTTCTCCGTCATACCGACGCTTTCCATTATCTTCAATTCTTTTCTTCTGGCAAAAGCACCTGTAATCACCACATTGAAATAATTCGTAAGGCCTGCCAGCAGGAGAACCGCACTGATACTCCCCAGGATCATCCGGTTTCTCTGAATATAGGCAGTTGCATCCTGTAGCATATCTGATTTACTGATGTAGAAAATCCCGGCCTCGCCATTTTGTTTGTCAGGTGTCCCTTCCGCCATACGGCTTCGGTACAGATTCTCCTCTGAAACTATCTTCTGAACCTCAGACTTTATCAAGGTCTCTCTGTCCTGATCAACTTCCAGTTCCATGTAAAGCGTTTTCTTTTCCGTAGGAATTTTCTCAAACCCTGCTTCACTTATAAGAAAATACCAGCTTCCCTCCGCTCCATGCCAGGTCTGGCGGATCTTCGGAAAACCCTCCGAACGGTTGTCAAGATAACCGCACAGCGCAAAATCCTCCGACCGTCTGAATGGGAGACCGCTTTTCTTCGATCTCATAGTATGAAAATAAAGCGGTTCTCCCACACTTTCTTCTGCAAGATTCTCCTGACCGGCAGACAAGGCGTGATCATGTAAGAGCAAAGCCCCAGTACCGTCGTGCAAGGCATCCATATCAACAGGAAGTCCGTTTGCCTCTGCATAATCTTTCAGCACTTCTATCTCATCTTCTTCCAGAATCTGAACAACAGCCGGGACGGCTCCTTCTATCATCTCTGCGTTCTCTGAATCCTCCGGAGAAGTTTCTTCCATGGACCGAATTCCCTTTGAAGATATAACTGCATAAAGATAGGCTCCTTCCATAACATAAGATTGATCTTTATTTACCCCGTCAATTCCCAAAAGCTTTTCTCTGGTCTCTTTTGATATGGGAGAGAATTCATCATAATGATTATCATACAGGAGTATGAGATTGTCTCCTTCTGTCAGCATGGGATCCTGTCCGGCATCACGCTCCCTATACTCCTCTCCATAACCCTGCTCTCGGCCGAAAGCACTGAACTGACCGGCAATCAGGAAATCCGGCCGTTGTTCAATCACGTGCGAATAATCATTTCCTGCTGTGATTACAACTGCCGCAAGAAAAGTTTCCAGGCCAAGAAACAGAGACAAAACGGTCAGAATAAACCGTTTTCTGTGTCCGGCAATATTTCTCCATGCCAGATATGATATTTCCCAGGCTGCGCTCCGTTTTTTCAAAGAAAGTTTTCTGCGCTTACGATGGCGGCGTTCCATGCAGGAAACATCTCTATAATTGATACTTTCCACGCAGGACATCTTTGTTGTTCTCCGAATCACTCCGACAGACGTTGCCAGGAGAATTCCATCCGTAAAAAATATTGATAACAGAAGAGCCGCCAGCGTAACAACCAACAGCTCCATGTCTCCTGCTTCTCCAGGATATTGATTCTTCGAAATTTGGGGGAAAATTATTATCAACATAATAACAGATATCATTGTCCCTGCTGCCGTCCCTAAGACAAGAATCCTGCGGATCTGCCGGTAATAGATTTCGGTCAGCTGCCTGCGTGTCGCTCCTATAGTATTCAGAAGTCCCAGTTTTCGTATATCCCCTGCCATCGATATCTGCATCACGTTATGGCTCAGAAAGAATATTCCGCATAAAACAATAACAGTTCCCAGCACTGCCATGGCATAGCCGCCCACAGCGCCTGTCATCGCCAGATGTCCGGCTGTATCCGCAACTGTGATCTTCTGGCCCTGATTTCTCATCTCCAGGTCTTTATATAAACGTCTTTCTGTCTCCTGCCATCCAAACCAGTTCTGCTGACAGAAGAAAAGGTCTGCCTCTTCATTCACAGAAAAGCCCCAGACATTCATTTTCTTCCGTGAAACGTAACCCGGCGCGGCCTCATAGCTGTAATCCGTAAACCATCCGCAGAGAATAAATGTCTCCTCCGACTCCCGAAAAAGTCCGACAGTAACCTTCAGAGGTATCTCCATTCCCTCATGCGGCGTCAGTATACCAATATTTTCCAGCGCCCTTCTGGAAAGCATGATTTCCTGCTCTTCTTCAGGGTAGCTTCCCTGAATCTCTGTATAAGCCGGACACAGCAGATAATTCCATGCGTCGTCATCCGCCCATTTTACCGTACATACCGCTTTCGTGCCGCTCTCTGCTTCCGTATTCACTTCTGCGGTTCCCGCTGTAATACTTCTGCCTGATCTTTTTATATAACTTTGTGCTTTGAGAGATACATACTGAGATACATTTCCGTTTTCCACAACCCCGGATGCCGCCGTTCCTGCCGCTCTTATGGTATGAAGTGTTTCTGACCGAATCTTTCCCCAGGAAAGGCCAAACACCATGGTAATCGTAATAATACTCAGAACGGCTGTCAAAAACAGGATCCGGTTTCTTCCTTTGGCTGACCGGGCAAAATTATCAGAAAGCAGCCGGATCACATCTTGATTGTCATTAGGGATATAGTTTTTTCTCCGCATCGTCTATCCCTCCTGTACAAATCCCCTGACCGGATCACAAATCCGACCGTCCGACATACGGACGATCCGGTCAGCCGCCTGAGCCACTTCTTCCTGATGTGTGACGACTATGACTGTCTGGCGGAATCGGTTCACACAAGATCTTAAAAGTCCTGCCACTTCCATGCTGGTAACCGAATCCAGGTTCCCTGTGGGTTCATCCGCCAGCAGGACGGCAGGTTTTGTCAGTAGAGCTCTGGCGATCGCCGTTCTCTGCTGCTGTCCGCCGGAAAGAGTATCCGGGAGGCGATCCAGCTTGTCCTTCAGACCAAGGAGATTTATGATTTCTTCCAGAAAAGATGCATCTATACCCTGTCCATCCAAACGAAGAGGAAGAATCACATTTTCATACACACTTAGAGAAGGGACCAGGTTATACTGCTGAAATACAAATCCAATATTCCTTCTCCGAAATATGGTGCGTTCTTCCTTATTCAAGTCTTTCAGGCTGATTCCCCTGATCCAGACGCCTCCGGAATCCGGCACATCCAGCCCACCCAGCATATTCAGAAGCGTCGTCTTCCCACTGCCCGAGGTTCCGACGACTGCAAGAAATTCTCCTTCACATGCCGTAAGAGACACTCCGTCCAAAGCGTGAACTTCATAGTTGTCCGCAATATAATATTTCTTCAGATTTACCGCGTGAACCATATCCATATACAGCATCTCCCATACTTCTCTTTTCTCTCAGTATATACAGTAAATCTTACAAATTTCTGACAGTATTCCAGAAAAGCACTATATAGGAAGGTTCATCTCGATTAACAGCCCCGGTTCCATCCTCCTTGCCGTCATAAATTCGCCATGAAGATTTATGATTTCCCTCGCAAGGTAAAGACCGATTCCGAACCCTTTCTGGCCAGTAACCCGTCTTCCTCTGTAAAATCTCCGGAAGATCTGGTTTTCTTCTCCCTCATCGATCCCTAAACCATAATCCCGTACCCGAAACTTCATATACATTTCATTCTGTTCCAGGGAGACCTCCGCCACGCCGCCCCGATCACTGTATTTCACCGCATTATCCAGAATATTGAAAATTGCCTCTCCCAACCAGTTGGCGTCATGCGCGCAGAGTGCCTGTCCAGGCATGACAATATGGAACCGGATCTGCCTTTCTTCCGCCTCCTTCTGAATCTGTCCGAAGGTATTATGAATAGTCTTCAGCAGATCTTTCTCATCCTTACGGATCTGGATAATATGATGCTCCAGACGGGACATCTTCACGAAACTGTCCACCAGAAAACATAACTTCTTCTCGCTTTCTTCCAGCGCACATATGTACTGCATCCGGATTTCATGACTGTTTTCCATCGATGCCCCTTCTTTCTCCGACCCTGCCGTTTCTTCCATATCCCTCAAAAATCCAGTATAACTTTCCAAATTGGCTAGAGGCGTTCTCATCTGATGGGCAATTTCCGAGATCAACTTCTGGATCTCATTTCTGCTTTTTTCAGCCTCTCTTCTTCTGCCCTCCAATATCTCCTGTATGCGGATAAGCTGATGCTCTATCTTTGCCAGCAGCAGCTCATCGCCGGGCATCGGGTTGCCCGGTCTTCTGCCCGCCAGAATATCCTCCGTCATCCCGGCCGCCGTCTGCAGTTCTTCTCTGCGCAGTCTTCTCTGCCATACATACACAGCGCCTCCGCCCGAGATGGCTCCAATTATAAAAATAATAGCCGCTGCCATATACATGACTTTATTCCCCCATTCGATAACCCAGGCCAAAAACATTCCGTATATGGGACTGCTCCTGTCCAAGCTTCTTCTTCAGCCGGCTGATCGCAACACTCACCGTATTTTCTTCTATGAACGCGCTGTCCAAGCCCCAGATTCGGTCCAGGATAATCTCTTTTGTCAGTACCTGATTCTGATTTTCCATAAAAAATTCCAGCAGCTGATATTCTTTTGCCGTCAAAGAGATTTCTTCACTGCCGGAAAATACCTGTTTTCTCTCCGGATATAAAGTGATTCCCCCACAAGCAAGAACCTTTCCCGCCTTCTTCCTCTTAAGAACTACTTCAATCCGTTTCAAAAGCACTTTCATAGAAAACGGTTTTACCACATAATCATCCGCCCCTGCGTCAAAAGCTTCCAGCATATCTTTCTCCTCGTCTCTGGCAGTCAGAAATATGGCAGGGATCTCCTTGGTCTTATTCAATTTCCGGTACAGCCTCCGTCCATCTCCGTCCGGAAGCCCAATATCAACCAAAAGCAAATCAATCTGTTTGCAGAATATATTCTGTGCCTCTTGCCCGGAATGCGCGCAGACAGTATCATATCCATGATCTCTTAACACTTTATTTAATGCCTGATTTAAAAGGTTATCGTCTTCTATGATCCCTATTACCACAACACCACATCCCCCGTTTCATCTGTTTTACTACTCACTTCATATCCCACTTTATATCCATTATGACTTCATACAAGAGATTTCGCAAGCATCCTGCGGCTGCAGCTCGTCGAAATTTCCATTTGCTTCATATAATTATGGTATAATGAGCGCATAGTGCGAATTATACCATCGCGCGTGAAATGCAAAATAACAGACAGGAAAAAATAGAATGGATATAAGAATCTACCGGGAAAGTGTTTGTATGGGCGACGATACGGAGGATCACAGCATTCCCTATACGATCACCTCAAATACCCGATTCAGCGATATTTTTCAGGATTTAATCAGACGAAGATATTTTCCGGACATTTCTCAGAACGACGTAGTCTGGACGCTTTTTTGCGGTCAGGATGATCTGATATCGTGGAAAACAAAAGAAGATAAGTTATACAGCCGCTTCGTCACCCAGGAGCCGGCCATTCTCAGTGTAAAACGCTGGGCAGATCCCGTTATAAAGTTCAGATACTACCCGTCTTCCCTGGAAAGAGCCCGGCATATCTTTACTATGTTTAACGGGTTAAAGTTTCACATATGGCATGAGGGATTCTGGACTGAATATGAGAGTTATGCGGTTCCGCAAGAAGTTGAGGATAAGTGGCGTCAGGGGCTCTGATGGGAGCCCCGGCAGATTTTTTACAACACAATTATATGCGAATATCTTCCTGTCCCCCGCTCACAGGCGCCTCATACATTCTAAACATCCTTCTCATAAGTTCTTTTTTATCTAACGTTGTCCTTGGCATATATCTGCGGATCACCTGCTGGGATGAAGAGAACCCCATCAATTCCGCGATCATATCCGAACTGGCTCCCGCCTGCACTGCGTGAATGGCGTAGGTATCCCGCAGCATCCGGGGCGTGATGTTCCCAAGTCCGCACGCTTTTCCCCTGCGCGTCAGAATCTCTCTCATTCGGGACATCCTTACCGGTTCTTCTCTGGATTTGCACAATACGAACTCCTCCGGCCCGCCCTGATATTGCCTTTGTATGTCTTTCAGTCTTTTCAACAAAAAAAACGGGACCGGCACTGTACGTCTTTTTCTGCCCGTCAATGGTTCGGGTTCATATCTTCGGGTTCCTCCGGAACCGTACTCCCTCTTTACGGCAATAAAATATTGTAAGCGGAATTCCCCTTTTTCAAAATCAATTTCCCTCCATCGCAGGGCCGCGGCCTCGCTTAATGTTATTCCCGTACAGAGGAGCATCTGAAATCCCACTCCCAATGGGTACCCGTTCTCATCTTTATATTCAAAAAGAACCGGTTTCAAAATATTGAGCTGGTCATCATCCAACCACTGCTTTTCTTCCCATATGTTTTTGGCTCGCAGTGTCCATGATAATTCCGTACATGGATTTCTGGCAATTAATCCGATCTTCTGAGCGTCCCGCATGCAGCCGCTGAGAACGGAAAATGTGTTCCGCAGCGTGCCTTCCGTCATATATGTATTCTGAGTCCCCTGCATGGGAGTATTTTGCAAGGATTTTACCCATCGCATAACAGCGTCCTCTGTTACATCTTCCAGTCTTTCCTTTCCCAGATACGGCAGAATATGCCGCTCCATCGTCTCTGTGTACATACAGACCGTGGTTTCCTTTATAACATTCGGCAGCACATTCCGGGTCCAGATATATACCCACTCCGCCAGCGTCTCCACCGCTGACAGATCTCCCTGCCGGAACGCTTCTAACTTATCGGAATACCGGCTTTCCACATTGTTCTCATGCTTTCGGGAAGAAACCTTATCACATCCGCAGCTGGTAATACGTCCATTTTTCAGATCCCGAATCGCGACGCTTTTTTCTCTCCCGCACTCACAGCGGCAAATCACCTTATGAAGCGTCGTATTATTGTCTAAATCTTCCGCAATGACAGTTAATTTACCGAACCGCTTTCCTATCAGCTGATCCGGGGTAGAACGGATACAGCCGCAGCTTTTTCTTCGTCCGCTCTTCAGCAGATAACCAGGGACTGCACATGTATTTCCACAATCACACCGGCACTCCCACAAAGATATCTTCTGTCTGCCGTTCCATCCATAGCCCGCAGGTCCGGTTACGATCAGTTTCCCAAAACGCTGCCCGGTAATGTCTTTCGCTGTTTTTGACATTTTCCATCCTCACAATTCTATATCTCTTCCGTACAGAGCTCCGCCTCATCCCCTGTCGTTATAAACTGGTACATCTATATCAAACTTATTGTTTTCTATGTCTGCGGCAGTACACCGCAATCCCCGCAGCAATGAGCGCCAGGGATACTATGATTACAAGAATAAGCGGCAAAATCTGCGCAGAGTCCCCTGTCCTGGCAGACTGCACGGACGCTGTCACCGATCCGCCGGGCGAACCTGATGTGCCGCCCGAACTTGAGGTCCCTCCCCCGGAACCTTTCCCGGAATCTGAACCGGTATTGTCAGGAGTATCTGTATTATCCGGCACATAACGGTTTGTCACATTCATTCCGTTGATTGTAGACTGATAGTCCGCAACCGCATCCTCCGTAATGGTATAGGTGATTTCCTTGCCGTTCTCATACCTGGGCAGATTCTCAAAAGTCCATGCCCAGCCGTCTTCAGCGGTAACTGTTGCCGTCTTTATCTGTCTGCCGTCAGCATACAGCCGGATGGTGATGGAATCCGGACGCTTTCCGTCCTGATCGTTGGCATCATCCCATGTCTTGGAGCCGGAAATACTGATAGTCTCAGGCTTATTGGCAAAAGAGATGTGCATGCCGGGCGTGACAGTAACCGTATACTTGCCGTCGGCATCAGGGGATATTGTCTCTGTTCCCGTACTCGTCGTGACTGTAGGAATCCAGCCTTTCGCATCTTCACTGATCCTCAGAGAAGATCCCGCCTCTACATTTTCAAGTTTATGTATCTCACCATTTTTCAGCGTGAACGTGTCTGTTTTGCCCGCGCCTTCTTTTAGTTGCAGATAGTTGCTGTCGTTAACGCCGCCGCTCTCTTCGGCGGTAATATTTACATATTCTCCAACCTCAACGTATTCAGCTTCAAAAGAAAAATCTTCTGTGCTGTCGCTTCCCTCTACCACTTTCTGAATTGTCACTGTTGCAGGGAGATCTACATGGGGCAGGGGAAATTCCGCGACCGGTTTGTCACTTCCCGGACTATAAATGCCGGCATTATCTGTGTGAGCTTCGTTTGCTGCGTTAGTCGCCAGCTTGGTGCCGCCTTGAGAATCATCTGCAGCCGCAATCCCAATTTCGACTACCAGTTTTTTGCCTGCTGCCTCATCACCGTTCATATGGACAAAATTTCCGGCAAAGTCAAAATTAGTAACCGACACGGTCTGACCATTCACTGTTATATGCAATTTATCCGGATCGTTTATGTCCGCAGCGGTACTGACGCTGTTTTCATCTTTTTCCCAAAGCTTATTTCCGTTCTCATCTTCTCCCTTATAACTCATCGTATAAGCGGTCACATTCGCTGCTTCTTCTGTATAAGTGATCTGGAAATCATTTGTAATCTTATCCTTCACGATGGCGTTTTCATCCAGCGTGACGGTTGTGGAACCGGGATCCAGGATGTCGAAAAGCTGCTCAAATATTTCGGACAAAGCATCCGCGCTATCGGTTCCCAGATAATAGCTTTTCGTTCCTTCGTTGTATTCGCTGCTCAAGTCTCCCCATTTTTCAGAGGCAACGCCAGCCGCATTCGGATAATTGGAGGACACCAGGTGCAGGAAACAGTTCGCGTTTGCGAAAAAGCCCTCGGTTCCCTGGCCGTCCTTTTCAACGTCATAGGAGATATCTTGTGCGCTATACCCGTTAGCCGTTGGGAACAGACCCACAGAGTAGATGGTTACGCCTTCGCTCTTCATTTCTTTCGCCGACTGGATACCGGGCGTCACCCAGTCTGGCTTGCCATCTGTACGGCCAGGACCATAGTTGACATAGTCCCCGCCGGGTGCGCCATCGGTGAAAAGAATCATGACCTTCGCGCGGTTTTCATCCTCTGTTTCAGGCGCATGTTTAAAGGCAAACTGCGCCGCCTGGATACCCAGATGGGTAGGAGTACTGCCTTCTGCTTCAACGCCGTTCACCCACCGACTGATGGTATCACCGTCTAAGCTGCCCACATCGCACCAGGCCCCTCCTGCTAATGTTTCAAAGCCGTCAACCGGACTGCCGCCCGGCCCGTCGCCCGGATCCTGATACACCTCTTTTCGCGACCCATCAGAATAAACGTAAGACGCACCTATCCCATACCCTACGATGGCCACCCGGTGCGCTACCGGTTCCCCATCATCAGAAACGGCGGCCGCACACAGCTTACCCAAAAAGCTGCTCAATGCCTCCTGCAGCACATCTCTGCCGGTTTTTCCGCATTGCTCATAGAATTGGACGGTGCATGTCCAACCGCCTTCTTCGCGACTTTCTGTCGGTATCTCACCCTCATTTTCAAAAGGAATCCATCTTGCAATCTTAGAATGGTCTTTATGATTCGTACTAGAAAACCAGCCCCCACATTCTGTACAGTAATATATCTTTCGTGTCGTACCATCGACGGGATAGACAACTGTATATGTTTTGTCTATATCAACATTTTCTTTATATACCTTGTGTCCGACAAAAAGGAAACTATCTTCTGTCAAAGATACGTCCAGTTTAGCCCCCTCCGTTAAATGGCCTTCTGGCGTAACCTCCACGTCTGTCCCATTTTTATTGTCGCATCCATAAATGAGAACATCCGCCATAGAGCCGGACTCATCCAACACCAGGACAACGTCTAAGGGAACCGGCTTTTGCGCTACGGTGCCGTTCTCACCTGTAGCATAGCTTTCCAGAGTCAGCTTAAAGCCATCCTCAGCTTCCTCCACCCATTTATCTAAGACAAGCGCTCCCTCGTCCGTCCCCTCTGCCGCAGCCGCTGTTTCGGGAAAGAGCCCGAAAAGCAGACAACAGGACAGCAAAAACGTCAGAACCCGTTCCCCCGTTCTATTTTTCTTTGTTATTCTCATAATGATTCACCATCCTCTTTCCTGCTTTATCTTGACCGAAAAATCAGACATTTTCGTTCGGAAAGAATATAATGAACCTGTATACTTCGGGACGGTATATCCTGATATATACCGTTTAAATCACTGCTAAAATATATTGCGAAATATGTATGCAGTTCTGACCGATATCTCCTACCTTTTCCTGCCGCAAAATCAGCTAAATTTCAATTTTCCGTCCACGTACCCAGCGGAGAAAAGTGTCCTGTGCGATATGAAGTTCCCTCGCCGCCTGTCGGGAAGTAATCTCTTTCTTTTCCCACTGTTCCTTCAAAAGGGGAAAATTTTCCGGCACCGTCTTCCTGGGCCTGCCAAATTGCACGCCCCGGAGCTTTGCGGCGGCAATACCTTCCATCTGGCGCTGGCGAATGTTCTCCCTCTCGGTCTGCGCCACATAAGAAAGAATTTGCAGTACAAGATCGGCTACAAAAGTTCCGGTCAGATCCCTTCCCCTCTGCCGGGTATCTAAAAGCGGCATATCCAGCACTACAATGTCTGCCTGCTTTTCCTTTGTGATAATCCTCCATTGATTCAGGATTTCGTCATAGTTGCGCCCAAGACGGTCAATGGATTTTACCACCAGAATATCGCCCCGCTTTAGTTTTCGCATAAGTTTCTTGTACTGTGGGCGGTTAAAATCCTTCCCGCTGAGTTTGTCCATGAAGATTTTATCATCCTGCACCGGAAAGTCCCGCAGGGCTATGAGCTGACGCTCCTCGCATTGTTCTTTGGTGGATACTCGTATATATCCGTAAATCGTTGATTCCATCAATCGTTCCTCCTTTAGTCCTTAGTATTTCCACAGGAAGCATTTTAATCGGAGGCCGATTTCAGGCCGAAAACGACCTGGCTGAAATATCCCGGGCGGCCGCTTATTTATTTTGAAATTTTTTTGGGGAATTTTTTGGGGAACAGACGGAAATGGCAGAGAAACACACTCCTTCCCAGAGCATAAAAAAAGAACCGGAAATGTTGATTTTTCAACATCTCCGGCGCCCCTGCCAAGGAGTCGATGCGACAGGATTTGAACCTGCGACCTCTGCGTCCCGAACGCAGCGCTCTACCAAGCTGAGCCACGCATCGTTATTTCAATTTTTTGTTCTCAACTGCGAACTCGTTTATTATACCCTGACTTTCTTGATTTGTAAAGTGTTTTTTTCAATTTTTATGATTTTTTTCGGTTTTTTCATCGGATTCAAAAGCCAGACAGCAATCATTCGCTGCCTGGCTTTCCAATATTCTTCTCACATTATGCAGCTGGCGCTGTCCCTGCGTTCTCCCCATCCTGCTCTGTACTCTGAGTCTGTGTACCCGAAGCAGGATCCCCGGTTCCGGTATTACCTGTACCTGCAGCCGGATCCGTTGTCCCGGCACTGTCCGCGCCTGCAGCCGGATCTGCCGCGCCGGTACCGTCCGTGCCTGCGGCAGGGTCGGTTGTCTCAGGCTGTTCCGGTTCTTCGGTTTCTTCCGGTTCTTCCTCCGGCTCTTCTTCAGGCTCTTCTTCCGGTTCCTTACTCGGCGTCGTTGTAGACGTAGAATAACTGGTCCAGTAATAATAGAAGATATGATCCTGGATAATCCAGTAAGGAACTCCGCCGTTCTGAAGATTTGTGATCAGCGAAGGCACCGGAGCCCAGGTACGGAAGAACAGGGATTCGCCCACATTGCTGCTCCCGTTAACCACTTCTCTGGCAGCATTCCAGCAGGACTGCGTCACGATATTGGGGATATCGTCATCCTGTTCGGCCTGGAGTACCAGATCAAAACGTCCGGAACCCACCGGCTCAAACTGTCTTGATTGTCTCAGAACCCCTTCCAGCGTATTCGGATACAGACTGCTTCGCACACGGTTCATGATCACATATCCCACAGCCAGCTGTCCTTGATAGCTCTGATTTCCCGCTTCACAGTAAATGATCGTGGCAAGCATCAGCAATTCATAATCGCTGAGTGAGATCTGATGGCCCGAGATCTGAGCATCTCCGGCGATGATCGTCACATTTTCCATAGAAGACGCAGCGTTCTGTGCCGCCTGGATCCTCGCCTGACGCTCCTCTTCTTCCGCCTGGGCGATCAACTGATTCAGGATCTTTGTCTTTTCCTCTATCAGTTCTTCCATGCTGCCAATCTTTCCTTCCAGATCTCCGATCAGACTGTTGTACTCGCTGATCTTAGACCCTGCCGCCGCCTGCTGCGTCGCCACCTGTTTCTTTTTGCTCTCTGTCTCCGACTTCAGAAGTTCCAGCGCCTCCTGTTCGTCTGCCAGGGAAGCCCGCTGTTCTTCCAGAGAAGCCTTTGAATTTTTATATTCTTCCAGCATCTGACGGTCATAATTATTGATATTCTCCGCATATTCTACCTGGTTCAGCATATCCGAGATGCCCCCGGTCAAAGCCGCGGACAAATATGTAAACAGATTATTTCCCCCGTTTTCATACATATACTGAATACGTTTTTTCATATCCTGATACTGTTTATCCACAGCTTCCTGGGCGGCGGCCACTTCCTCTTCTTTGACCGTTATCTCCGCCTCCTTTGTCTCGATATCCTGCGTCAGTATGGAGATCTGCTCATTCAGACTGCTGGCCTGCTGATCCAGATTCTTCAGGTACTCTTCCATCTCGGATTTGGCGTTATTCAGGTTGCTCTTCTCCTTCTCGGTCGCCGCTTTCTGCTCCTCCGCCTCACTTTTTTCCTGCTCCATCTGGTCAATCTTATCCTGCGTCTCCTGGCTGGCCGCTGACACGGCATAGGAAGACAGCGCTATGCTGAACACCAGCATCAGACTAAGTGTTCTTTTGTACATCCTGCGGATTTTTTCTCGCATAAAGCTCCCCCTTTAATCCCAGTTGTATTTTGTCAGGTTTCCTTTCAGCTGCATATGGGTAAAATTCTGCTGGCGGAGTGCTTCGTACAGAACGATCGCCACGGAATTCGACAGATTCAGAGACCTGATTGACGGATTCATGGGAATCCGTATCGCCGTCTCCCTGTTTTCATGCAGAATCTCTTCCGGAATCCCTGCGCTTTCTTTTCCAAACATAATATAGCAGTCCGGTTCATACTGCACATCGGTATAAACATTCGGCGCCTTGGTGGACGCCATATAGATCCTGGCTCCAGGATTCTTTTCCAGGAAATCCTCGTAATCCAGATAAGTAGTCACATCCAGATCTTTCCAGTAATCCATGCCGGCACGCCGGAGTTCTTTTTCTCCAAGGCGGAATCCAAGCGGTTCGATCAGATGAAGCCGGCTGCCCGTAGCCACGCAGGTCCTTCCGATATTTCCGGTATTTGCCGGTATCTCCGGCTCATACAGCACAATATTTAAAGCCATGGCCGATTCCTCTTTTCTTTACTCGTAAATCTTATACAGCTCATCCGTCTTAGGTCTTTCCAGATAAGCGGTATCCTCTCCATTCAGGATCTTCTTCGCCTTGCCTTCCACACAGCGGCCAATCAGCGCGGCGTGGATCCCCGCCTTCTCCAGATCCCGGACCAGCCGCCTTCCATCCGGAGCCGTCATCAGCATACATCCGCTGGATATCAGCTGATATGGATTCAATCTATAATACTCACAGATCTCAATGGTCTCCTGGCGGACAGGAATCTTTTTCAGCTCGATCTCCAATCCCACCCCGGACGCTTCCGCCAGCTCCCAGAGCGCGCCGTAGATGCCGCCTTCCGTCACATCGTGCATGGCGGTGACGCCGGACTTTACCGCGGCCGCCGCATCCGGCACCACTGACAGGAACCGGTCAAAGTTCTTCGCTTCCTCCACAAAAGGAGCCGCGAAGCGTTCCAGCAGTTCCTGCTCTTTTTCCCGGGCAATGATTGAAGTTCCTTCAATTCCGATCCACTTGGTGGCCACCACATCGTCTCCGACTCCGGCGCCGCCGGTAGTCACCAGGCAGCCCTTTTTCGCCTTTCCGATACCAGTCACGGAGATCACCGGCTGATTCACTACCGCCGTCACTTCCGTATGACCGCCCACTACCTGTATATGCAGTTTCTCACAGGCAGTCTCCACTTCCTGCATCAGCCGGCGGATCATGGGTTCATCCGCAGTCACGGGAAGGAGCACGGTCAAAAGCAGCGCCACCGGCTCCGCTCCGGCGCTGGCCAGATCATTGGCCGTGATCTGTACCGCCAATTCGCCGGTATTCTTGTCTGTCCCGGTGATGGGATCTGTGGACAGCACAAAGATTTCATCCGGCCCCAACTGAAGGGCTGCGCAGTCCTCTCCGACTCCGGCCCCCACCAGAACCTCTTCTCTTCTGGTATGTATCTGCCGAAAAACGGCCCTTTTCAGGACCGCCTCCGGTACTTTTCCAATTTCCATAAATAACCTTGCCTTCTTCCGGATTATTGCGCGGGCGCTGCTGCCTGAACTAAAGGCGCGATGTTGGCGTCTGCCAGAGCCTCATCCTGCAGGGCGATCGCCGCGCGCAGATTCTCTGACAGTACCGGATCTCCGGCCGTGCCGTATGTCACCGTCCGGTTGCTTCCGCGATAGGTACTCTTGTTGACTTTAATCCTTTCTGTCTCCACACCATTTACTGTTACGATCTTATACAGTTCCGCCACATACCCGGTCCGTCCGGACGATGCGCTCTTGTATCCCAGCGGCTGTCCTGCATTCTCAGTTAATACAGTCGTCGGGTCTGTCTGGCTCACCAGCACGCTTTCAAAAGAGATCTTCCGGTTAGGATCTCTGGTCTCTTTTCCGTAGATATTAAAGGTTACTTTTTTGTCTGAAGACGTATAGCCTTCTATATAAATCGGATAATCTGTATTATTCACAAATTTCAGGTCTTTGTAGGTCCCGGCAATGGCCGCGTCCTCGGACAGTTCCACATAGGCGACTGTCATAGAGTGAGGGGAACGTTCCGTCACTTCCAGCTCTGCGCGCAGCACCGCGTTGTACAATGTCGTAGATACCTGGCAGATTCCGCCGCCCATGCTGTCCACTGTCTCGCCATTCAGGTAGGATCCCGCCATGGCGTAGCCATTCTCTTCCGTAAACGGAGCGACTACTTCATAAGCCGAAAACTCTTCTCCAGGATACAATACAGTGCCGTTGATGTGTTCCGTTCCGCTGGCAATATTCTTACTCCGGTTAGCGCTGGATGTAGAATAACTGGTAGTAAAGCTCCCCAGCAGATCCTTCACATGCTGGAGCTCTTCCGCGCTGCCCTCGGGTTCCGTGATCTCTGTTGCCAGTTCCACGGTACCGCCTTCTTCCCAGCTCCCATTCAGATAATTCATGATCGCCTGGACAGAAGCGTCCACATCCAGAACCAGCCCTTCTTCTCCAGCTACAAACTGGAATTCACCGTTGGAACGGGTTAGCGACGCGTTTTTCGCTTCCTGGTCAAACTGCGTACAGTTTTCTTCTACGTAACTGCGGACCAGCGATTCATTCGCCGTCCACTCAAGCGGATAGACCTTACCTCCGTGCTGCAGGTCTTTCTGCTCCTTATATCTTTTCAAAATATGTCCGGTACGTCCGATTCCAAGCGCCTCGTCCACCGCATCTTCATATGTACAGGTAAGCCCAAATTCCGAAAGCGGAGCTTCCAGAGTGTTGTCTCCGATCTTCAGAGTGATTGTCTGCTCCTTTACATCTTCCACATAGGATGCAAGCGCGTTCATCGCCTGGGTTTTCGTCATGCCTGATACGTCCACTTCCCCGATCGTAACACCGTTCAGGATCGTGTCTTCTGCGGCAAATGCGCAGCTCCCCAGTCCGAATACCAGAAGACATACGCTTAAAGCTATCTTACTGATCCATTTTTTCATACTTTCTCCTCATCCTTCCCTACAGTGCGTAAGTCAGCAGCGGCACAATCATAGCCACTACCAGCAGCAGTACGATCACCGCCGCGACAATTCTTCTTTTCTTATCATTAGATCTCATTACGTATCATCCTTTCCTGCTTCCAATCCTGCCGTACTGCAGAATAATATGGTCAATCATGCGGGAGGCCTCGCTCTTGGTCATCTCCTCCACGCAGATACTCATTTTTATTTTATGATATTTCAATAAATCATTCAAGTATCCTTTTTGTGAATTTGTGATCGGGCTTTCTTTTTTCACGGAATACATCATTTTCTGAAGAACAAATGCCTGCGGTTCCGTCCTGCCGAATTCCGACTGCATTTTCCGGAAAATCTCATGAGCTGATCGGGCGTCGTCCAGCGCCCGGTGAGAATTTCCCGGATCCACATGATAATGCGCGCACATGGCCGATAAAGTTCTGGATCTCATGTCGGGCAGAACTGTCCGCGCGATTTTCAATGTGTCAATGCCGTCTTTTTCAAATCCAAGGCCGCACCTGACCGCACTCTGTTTCAAAAACCCATAATCAAACTGTACATTGTGTCCCAGGATCGGGTAGCCGTCGCAGAACCGCACCATCTCCTCCATGGCCGTCTCCAGGGGTTTCCCCGCCTTCTGCATCTCATCCGTTATCCCGGTCAGTTCCTGTATCCGGTATGGGACAGGCACACCTGTATTGATCAGCGTCTCATAGCTTTCCCGTATCTCTCCGTGTTCTACCTTTACGGCTCCGATCTCCAGGAGCCGGTCCTTCGCCGGATCCAGTCCTGTCGTCTCCACATCCAGCGCCACATATCTATCTGTCATGCCCTTTTTCCTTACAGTATCTGTGCAGGAAACATTCTCCGCATTTGGGATTCCTCGCCGTACAGATACTTCTTCCAAATGTAATAATATGTATATTCCAGAGGATCCAGTGATCCTTCGGCAGTTTCTTCATCAGGTCAAATTCGATCTTAACGGGATCTTCTTCTTTGGTAAGTCCCAGCCTTCTGGATATTCTCTTCACATGCGCGTCCACCACCACGCTGGGTTCATGGAAAATATTCCCCCGGATCACATTCGCCGTCTTCCTTCCCACACCGGCCAGGGAAGTCAGCGCGTCCAGATCATTGGGAACTTCTCCGCCGTATTCCTCTACCAGTTTTCTGGCGCAGGCGATGATATTTTTCGCCTTATTATGATAAAATCCGGTGGGCCGGATATCCTGTTCCAATTCTTTCAAATCGGCTGCGGCAAATTTCTCCAGCGAATCGTATTTTCGGAAAAGATCCGCCGTCACCTGGTTTACCCGGGCATCCGTGCACTGGGCGCTGAGCATCGTGGCGATCAGAAGCTGCCACGGCGTCTCATAATGCAGATAGCAGACATATTCTGTCCCGTATTCCCGGTCCAGAAGCTCCAGAATCTCCCCTGTCCTTTTGGTCATCTCACTACCTCCGTATATGCTTCCTTTGTCAGAGGGCTTCGCCTGTCATAATCAAAAAGTACAAATTCCGGTCCGTTCTCCTTTTCAAACACCTCAATATGCACTTTCTTGCCATAGATCCGCTCATATTCTTTCAGACGCTCCCTGTAAGGCGTCAGGTCCGCGGCAAACACAGGACGGCTTTTCAGCTTCTCCCTGGCATACAGGTCAAAAACCATACACCGATCTGTCTCTGCGGTCCAATAGCCCTTTTCCTTCAGAAAATCCCTCAGGATTTCATACCGCGCCATACGCCCGTGGCTGACGCCTGTCAGACCCTTTTCATCATAATATACCGCAAGCTCATGGAAGAAATCAAATGGAGATGCCTTCCTTTTCCAGATCTCCGCCAGAGTACGGTCAAACTGATGGGAGTTGTAATAAACCTCCGTCATCTCTTCTACGCCTTTCAGCAGAAGTACATCGCCAAAAGAGAGCCAGGAGGTGGCATAGACTTCATACGGAGGATTCTTCCGGCAGAGGATCCCGTAACGGTCCGCCCGCTCCTTCATCTTTGTACCTTCGAGCACCTTCAAGAACCCCAGCTGCAGCTGCTCCGGCTTCATGGCGAACACCTCGTCATAAGATCTGCGGAAACTCTCCAGGTCCTCCTCCGGAAGCCCGGCGATCAGATCCAGATGCTGATGGATATTTCCATAACCGTGGATTCTGTCTGCCACGCTTTTCAACCGTTCCAGATCCATGATCCGGTCAATCTCCCGGATCGTCGCAGGGTTTACCGACTGCACCCCAATCTCCAGCTGAATCAGCCCCGGACGCATCCGGCTCATTAATTCCAGCTCCTCATCCGTGATCAGATCTGCGGCAATCTCAAAATGAAAATTTGTGATTCCATTGTCATGTTCCATCATCCAGCGCCACAATTCCGCCGTCCTTTGGGGATTACAGTTAAAGGTGCGGTCCACAAACTTCACCTGGGGAATCTCCGCCTCCAGGAATCTTTCCAGTTCTTCTTTTACCAGATCCAGGCTGCGGAACCGCACATTCCTGTCTACAGAGGACAGGCAATAGCTGCATCTGAACGGACATCCCCGGCTGGATTCATAGTAAATGATCTTATGCGCGAATTTTTCCAGATTGTCGTAAGGAAACGGAATCTCATCCGGATCCAGAAGGGCTGCCGGAGGATTCTGCCTGATATTTCCGGAAGGGTCCCGGAATGTCAGCCCCCGGATATCATCCAGCGTACTTGTTCCTTCTATATAATAAGAAGCAAGCGCCCGGAAGATTCCCTCTCCCTCGCCGCGCATAATACCGGCCGTCTCCGGATGCTCTTCCAGAAACGTCTCCGCGTCAAACGATACTTCCGGTCCTCCGGCCCAGATACGGACCTCCGGAAGCACCTTCGGAAGTTCGTTCATCAGTTCTTCCACCAACAGACGGTTCCAGATATAACAGGAAAAAGCAACCACATCCGGCTGCCTTCGATAAATGTCGCTGAGTATGTCAAAAAACTGTTGGTTAATGGTATATTCCGCAATCTCCACCTGTTCCGCAGGCCTTCCCGCCGCTTTCTTCAGGCTGTATACAGCCAGGTTAGAATGAATATATTTGGCATTGACTGCCACAAGAAGTATTTTCATACGCACCTCCGGTCACGCGAACATTGTAGCACATTTCCTGCGGATTGCAAATTTCTTTCCTTTTTGTTTCGCATTTCTTTTGTTTTTTTAGAAATCCTTTATTTCATCGCCACATTTTCGTCACATTTCCTTGCTATTATAATACTCGTAACAGGAACACATCAGTATTTCATTCATAACACTTTAGGGGGCTTGCAAAAAGCCCCCACTCCCTCGAAATATTCAGGTTTTCACGGAAGTGGAGGCCTTTCTTTTTTGTCTTTAATCAACTTCTACCACACGCATGATGTTCGTGTGTCTGGAAGATTCCACTGTATTCAGATCCTTGACGATCCCAGCCGTCACCACCACCAGATCTCCTTCCCGGATCACACCCTTCTGTTTCAGAAGCTCCAGCGATGAATAGATCAATATATCCGTGGATTCCGCCCTCTTCGCCTGGAACGGAAGTACTCCCCAGTAAAGCTGCATCTGTCGAACCACCTGCGCGTCCGGCGACATGCCGATGATCGGAGTCTCCGGTCTCCATTTGGAGAGCCGCCATGTGGTAAATCCGCTCATACTGGGCGCGACGATCGCCTTTGCATGCAGATCGTGGGCGGTAGACACCGAGGAATAGCAGACCGCGTTGGAAACAGTCCCCAGAATCTCCGGACTTACTTTTCTCTTCCGGTAAAATTCCCCGTCCAGATGGGCTTCCGCGTCACGGCAGATCTGCGCCATCATCCGCAGCGCCTCCACCGGATACTTCCCGGCAGCCGTCTCGCCGGACAGCATGACCGCGTCGGCGCCTTCATACACTGCATTGGCCACATCCGTAACCTCCGCTCTGGTAGGACGGGGATTGCGGATCATGGAATCCAGCATCTGCGTCGCCACGATCACGGTCTTTCCTGCTTCGTTGCACTTCTGAATCATGGTTTTCTGTATATATGGAAGTGTCTGCGGCGGGATCTCTACTCCCAGATCCCCTCTCGCCACCATGATGCCGTCGCTTTCCCGGATGATCTCATCCAGATTCTCGATACCTTCTTCATTTTCTATCTTGGCTATGATCCGGATCTGGGAACCCGCTTCTTTCAGGATCCGGCGGATCTCCCGAATCACATCCGCATTTCTGACAAAAGAAGCGGCGATAAAGTCAAATCCCTGCTCTATGCCGAATCGGATATCAGCCTTGTCCTTTTCTGTCAGGCCCGGCAGATCAATCTTCGTCTTCGGAACGTTGACGCCTTTTTTCTGCCCCAGCTCTCCTCCGCTGACGACACGGCAGAAGATCTCCGTGTTCTCCACACGTTCTACAGCCAGATCGATCAGTCCGTCGTCAATGAGAATATGTGTCCCCGGTTTCACACAGGCCGGCAGTCCCGCATAATTCACATGGCAGATTTCTCCATCCGCCTCTACTTCTCTGGTGGTCAGAGTATACGGCATCCCGTCCTGAAGATGTACTTTTCCGTCTTTCAGGAGTCCTGTACGGATCTCCGGTCCTTTCGTATCTAAAAGCGCGGCGATCGGGAGATCCAGCTCTTCCCGCACACTTTTCAGCAGCTCCAGGCGCCCTTTCTGTTCCTCATGATCTCCATGGGAAAAGTTGAAGCGCGCCACATCCATTCCGTGCAGCGCCAGCTGTTTTAATGTGTCCCGATTGTCCGCGTTGGGTCCCATCGTGCAGATGATTTTCGTTTTCTTCATACAATATCCTTTCTGTCCATATCTCCCCTGTTTCCCGGCTTCGCTCCTGCTTTTTCTGTAAAAAAACGGCTGTCAGAACTCTGACAGCCCAATCAAAGGGAGGGGACTTATCCAAGTCCGATATGAAAAAGTAGGTGCTGGGTACCTTACGATGGATAGTATATCCTCCCTATGTAAAATTCATAACCATATTTTTGTAAATTTTTTGTAAAGTTTCGACCGGGTCATTCCATTTTGCAGCAGACTTTCTCCGCGACCATCCGGTAACTGGGAGTAGGTACCTGATACTGCTCTCCCATGCGTACTACTTCCCGCAGAAGTCCGTCCGCCTCGGAATCCCCGCCCTTTTTCAGATCCTTCTGCATGGACGCCGTACAGTCGTCCGCCAGCCCGTCCATGATCTTCAGATCCTCTTCCACAATATCCACCGGAAACGGAATGCCCATGGCGTCTGCCAGCGCGTCGATCTCTCTGACGCAGGAAACGAACAAATCTCTCACTTTCCCCGGACGCTTCATATCGCCGGCCGCCGCGTCATAGTATGCCCCTGCCGCCGCCATAGGCGAGACAAACGCATATTTCTGAAATGTGTCCCTGCGGACTTGATCTGTATATACCGGAAGGATTCCGCTGTCCTGCAGATCCGTTTTCACCTGAAGCAGCAGCGGATCCGACACATTCCCGTCCAGGCTTCCGTATACAATCCGGAAAATATCTCCGCTCATGCGGATCGTTCCAGGAGCTTCAATCGCCGCCGCAATATAAATGCAGCCATTCAGCACACGGATGCCCGGCAGGTCTTTCGCCATCCGTTCTCCGGTTCCATATATATTCAGTATGGGGATCACCACCGTATTTTCATGAGCCGCTTTGCGGATACAGCCGTAAATACTGCCGACAGAATATCCTTTTACGCAGACAAAGATCACGTCTGCCTTCCCCTCATAATCTTTTTCTTCTACTGCTTTCAGCGGCACCGTCCACTCTCCTGACGGGCAGATTATACGCATCCCGTTCTCCTGAATCGCTTTCCCGTGCGCTCCGCGCGCGATCAGCGTCACGTCTTTTCCCGCTTTTGCCAGAAATGCGGCAATACTTCCTCCGGTACCGCCTGCTCCGATCACCAAATAAGATAATTTTCTCATTCTATCTCTCTCCTTCCTCCGGCATACCCCAAATAATCACTTTGAAAATATAATATCCTTACCCAGGGAGCTGGGGGACGTGTTCTCACCCATTCCGAGACCTTGCGGAAGGCGGTGATTATTATGAGTACATATGAAGAATTAAACTTGATTGTGAGCATTGCTCTATTGATAGTCGCCATTCTAACTTATACACATAAGAAATAGCCGTCCTGCTCTCGTCAAAGTTTAAGGACAGCTATCTCTTGATAGTACATTTTTAAATTGCGCCGGGACGGGTGAGCTGCATTCACCTTCCGGCTCCCTTGTTAAGTATATTATAGCAAATATGCAGGAAATGTCAAACAGATCGTCGCCTCCTGCATCTTTCTATCGCTTTATGATGGAATCGCCGGGAGTGACGAACGGAATCCTATCGCTGACTGTATATGCAATTCCCAGTTTTTCCAACTCTTCACAGAATGCCCTGACGTATTTGTCCGACTGGAAATTCTGCTTGAAATCCAGGACAAAATTCTCTCCGCAGGAGATCATATTGATTCCAAGGCCGGTGGTCCCGGAATTGTAAAGATGTATTTCGGAAATATACTGCGCGTTCTCGCCCAGGCGGAACGTACCCAGATAGCTGATAATATAAGTATTCAGCGTCATCCCCTCAAAAAATGTCATGATTTTCTGCTTTTCTTCATAAGAATCCAAAGTATCCAGCTTATTGGACAGTCCGATCATCGCGTTGGCCTCTTTCCGGCAAAAATCTCTGTCTCTCTGCGCCTTCAGCAGTTCCCGATACTCGGTTGCCTGTTCGGTCAGGCTCTTCTCTGAAAATTCTCTGCTGTAAGGCAGATTCATGCTCTTCACACAGTTCTTGAATGTATTCGGCACACCCAGGGCGTCTCTCATGTCCGCGGCAATATTGGCGTTGACAGGTTTGTCATATTCTGGATAGAGTTCCGCGATGCCGCGGCTCATCAAAAGAGCCAGCAGGATCACAGGAGTCGCGTTGTGCTCTTTACACGCCTTCATATATTGGGCGCCGGAAATCTTTATCTCGTACCGGTAATTTGTGGCCTCCTCCGTCGCCACATTTTCAGGGATCGCGTATCCGTCCCGCGGAAGATTGACAAACGTTTTCTTTTCGTCAAAATCATACTCCTGCAGAAATGGATCGTCCGTTTCTCCGGGCAGGAGCGGATCATCCGCCAGACGGACGCCTTCCGGCACGGGTTTCCTGCCATATTTCAGATCACAGTAATAATAGATTAAAGTCTCAATGAACGGCATGACGCCGCGTCCGTCGCACAGCGCGTGATGGAAGGATATATAAATGGAATATCCATAATAAGTGATATCAATCAGATGGTATCCGCAGCTGATATGGCCAAGTCTCGCCAGTTCTTTTGTCCTCCTTGCGACCATGGACTGCTCATTCTGGACAATATAAAAATCACCGTCCTTTTCCAGCAGTTTTGTGTTAAAATAAGGGTACCTCTTCATCGCGGTCAATAATGCCTGGTTCAGGAAAGCCCCTGTGATCTTATCCTTAAAACGAACCTCCATAACCTCACTCTCCATTCCATACCGTTTATAAAGATAACTCTGGCCGGAACGGATTTTCTCGTTTTTCCCCTCCGGAGTGGAACCGGAGCGCCTGATCAGCATTTCCTTCTCGCTGCGTTTCATTGTATCATACAGATCATGGAGCCAATTACTCATATTGTATTACCTCTGTTTTCTTTTTAAATGATATCTGTATCATACCTTTCGGATGTTTTTGTTAATTTAAAAAATTGTTTCAGTTTCGTTAAAAATCATTTAGGGAAGAAGGTGGGTACAACTGGGTACAAATTCATCAAACACCGGAGACAAGATGGTCACGCCCCTCCGGTCACCAAAGATCACTAGAAAATAAAGGAAAAACAAAAAAAGAAAAGCCTTTACTTTCAGGCTTTTCTAGGTATTTGAGAGAGCACGAGACGGGATTCGAACCCGCGACCCTCGCCTTGGCAAGGCGATAC
>CALWDO010000003.1 GCA_944376715.1 uncultured Lachnoclostridium sp.
GCTTATAATACTCAAAAAGTGCAGCTGCATCTGCAACTGCACTTTGCATATTAGCACAACCGTGCATAAAATTCAATCAATTTTTTGAATTTTCTGTCATTTCTGCTGTTTTGGGAGCCTCAGGCTTCTTCCAGGAGATAAAATCACATTCCGGATAGCCATCGCAGCTGTAAAATTTCCTGCCCTTGGCAGAACGCCGCAGGACGATATCCTTTCCGCATTTGGGGCATGGCACGCCGATCTTTTCCAGATACGGCTTGGTATTCCGGCACTCCGGGAAACCCGGGCATGCCAGGAACTTTCCGTGGGGTCCGTATTTGATCACCATATGGCGCCCGCACTGTTCACAGACCACATCGGTCACTTCATCCTCGATCTTTACTTTTTCCAGCTCCGACTCGGCCTTTTTCACCGCTTCGTCCAGATCCGGATAGAAATTGCTGACTACTGTTTTCCAGCCAACCTTGCCTTCCTCCACCATATCCAGGAGCGATTCCATATTGGCGGTAAAATCCGGCTCCACGATACTCGGGAAAGACTTCTTCATAATGTTGTTGACCACTTCGCCCAGTTCCGTCAGATACAGGTTCCTGCCTTCCTTCGCCACATAGCGGCGGGCAAGGATGGTACTGATGGTCGGAGCATAGGTGCTGGGACGGCCGATCCCCAGTTCTTCCAGCGTCTTGACCAGAGAAGCCTCTGTAAAATGTGCCGGCGGCTGGGTGAAATGCTGTTTGTCTTCCAGAGACTGAAGAGTCAGTTCGGAATCTTTGCCGATGGCATTCACCATCTGGTTTTCCGTTCCCTTCTCGTCCTCCTCCTGCGTATAGACAGACATGAAACCGTCGAATGCCACGGAGGAAGCGGACACCGTAAAGCGGTATCCGTTCCCGTCGATCTTCACAGAAGTCGTGTGGTACCTGGCGTCCGCCATGCAGCTTGCCGTAAACCGTTTCCAGATCAGCTGATAGAGCCGGTACTGGTCTCTGGAAAGAGAATCCTTGATCGAAGCCGGCAGCCGGCGGATGTCCGTGGGGCGGATCGCCTCATGAGCGTCCTGGATCTTCTTATCCTGATTCTTCTTTGCTTTTCTCAGGCCCAGGTACTCTTCCCCGTAAGTTTCCCCAATGTAGGAAACTGCCATCTGTTCCGCTTCTTCCGAGATACGGGTGGAGTCCGTACGCAGATACGTGATAATACCTACCGTACCCTGTCCCTCCACGTCGATACCTTCGTAAAGCTGCTGCGCCAGACGCATGGTCTTGGATGTGGAAAAATTCAGTACCTTGGAAGCTTCCTGCTGCAGCGTACTGGTGGTAAACGGAAGCGGCGCCTTCTTGGTACGTTCTCCGTTTTTCACATCCGTCACATGAAAGCTGGCCCCCTGTACCGCTTTCAGGATCTGATCCATCTCTTCTTTGGAATGTATCTCTATCTTCTCTTTTTCCGTGCCGTAAAATCTGGCGGTCAAAGGCTTCTTCTCACCCTTCACCGCGAACTGGGCGTCAAGGCTCCAATACTCCTCCGGCACAAAGGAGTTAATCTCTTCTTCCCGGTCCGCAATAATCCGAAGCGCCACCGACTGGACGCGTCCGGCGCTTAAGCCCCGCTTCACCTTCGCCCATAAAAGCGGACTGATGCGGTATCCCACCATACGGTCCAGCATCCTTCTGGCCTGCTGGGCGTCCACCAGATCCTGATTGATCTGCCTTGCGTGCTTCAAAGATTCTTTTACCGCGCTCTTGGTGATCTCGTTAAAGGTGATCCGGTACATCTTCTTCGGATCCAGGTTCAGCGCTTTGGACAGATGCCAGGAGATCGCCTCTCCTTCCCGGTCCGGGTCGGTCGCCAGATAGACTTTTTCCGCCTTCTTGGCTTCTTTCCGGAGCTTTGCCAGAATCTCTCCCTTTCCCCGGATGGTGATATACTTCGGTTCATAGTCATGCTCCACATCGATACCAAGCTGACTCTTCGGCATATCCCGCACATGTCCGTTGGATGCCATTACCTCATAATTACTTCCCAGAAATTTTTTTATGGTCTTCACCTTTGCAGGCGACTCCACTATTACTAAATACTTTGCCATCGATTATCCTCGAATTTGTTCTCACATAATAATTCTTCTGAACTTCCCTGATACAGCCCTTTAACTGCAGCCCCGTCAGAACCGTCATCATCTTCCGCACCGGATATCCGGTACTTTTCATCAATTCTTCCAGGTTCACCGGCTGTAAACGTATCAAACTATACACGATATTTTCATCCTTGGCAAGTAAAATTTTTTTCTCATTTGCTTCTTCCTCCCTTGTTTCAGGCCGTATTCCCAGGCATTCCAGGATCGTTTCCGGCCGGTCCGCCAGTCCCGCCCCCTGTTTCAGCAGGTTCAGGCATCCCCGGCTCAGCTCGTCTCCTATCCTCCCCGGTACTGCAAATACATCCTTTCCCTGTTCCAGCGCCAGATCCGCTGTGATCAGAGAACCGCTCCGCTCCCGCGCTTCCACTACCAGCACCAGATCGGACAGACCGCTGATGATCCGGTTCCTGGCAGGGAAATGTCCCGGCTTCGGCGGCATCCCGGGCGGCTGTTCCGACAGGACGCCCCCGGTCTTTGGTATTTTTTCATAAAGGTATCGATGACCTGCCGGATAACACACATCCACACCGCTTCCCAATACCGCATAAGTGTCTCCGCCGTTTTCCAGCGTACCTTCATGTGCCTTTCCATCTATTCCCCATGCCATCCCGCTGATAATCTGCACGCCTGCTCTCGATAACGCTCCGGCAAAAAATCTGGAGATCTCGTCTCCATAAGCGCTGGAACTGCGCGCTCCCACAATGGCCACAGAAGGACGGCTGTCATCCGGAAGTTTTCCCAGCACGTAGAGTCCTTTCGGCATCCCCGGAAGACAGCGGAGACGTTCGGGATACCGGACATCCTCCTGTGGAATATATTGTATGCGGCTCTCTCCGTTTACAGTCGTATTTCTTCTATTATATGTATCTGTCATTTTTTCACTCCGGACTCCAGAATTTCTGATCGGCGCTGCGGAATCCCAGCGCCTCCAGCAGATGTTCCTCCCGGATCCTTTCCTCCCCTTCCAGATCCGCGATAGTACGCGCAGTCTTTATAACCCGGTGGTACGCCCGGACACTCAGTTCCAGTTTTTCAAACGCGGTCTCCATCACGCGGGACTCCCCGCTTCCCAGCGGACAGAATTCCGCGATAGCAGCGGGACTCAGTTGTGAATTAAACTGCCACGGGCAATTCTGGTATCTTGCCTGCTGCATCTTCCAGGCGCCCTCCACCTTCATCCGTATGCTGCGTGAGTCTTCGTTTTCCTTTTTCCATACCAGGTTCTGATAATCCACCCTGGATACCTCCGTACACAGATCCATACGGTCCAGCATGGGCCGGGACACCCTTCCCAGATACCGGTGTATCTCCCCCGGAAGGCAGCGGCACCGGCTGCGGTCCGGATAATATCCGCATTTGCAGGGATTCATGGCCGCCACCAGCTGAAAATGCGCCGGGAAAACGTATTTACCGTCCGTACGGCTGATCTGTATCACCCCTTCCTCCATGGGCTGGCGCAGCGTCTCCAGAGCCCGCCGGGAAAATTCAGGCAGCTCGTCCAGAAAAAGAATGCCTCTTGTGGCCAGACTCACTTCCCCCGGCTGAATATACCTTCCGCCTCCTGCCAGGGCATTGGCGGATATAGTATGATGAGGCGCCCGGAAAGGACGGTTTTTCACCAGTCCTTCTTCTTCCAGAAGGCCGCAGGCGCTGTATACCCGTGTAATTTCCAGGCTTTCCTGCATGGTAAGACCGGGGAGTATCGTGGGCATGCGCCTGGCGACCATGGTTTTCCCCGCCCCCGGACTTCCGATCATCAACAGGTTATGCATACCTGCCGCCGCGATCTGAGCCGCGCGCTTTGCCCCTTCCTGGCCGTTGATCTCCCGGAAATCCACCGTATATGTCTTTCTGCCTCCTTCCCAGGCAGAAGCCCGCTCGGCTTTTCCCTTTCCGTTTTCCGGATTTATCATATATTCCAGCAGTTCCCCAAGCGTGCCCACGCCGGTCACCGCCATCTCCGGAACAGCGGCTCCTTCCCTGGCGTTCTCTTTCGGAACCAGGCACCAGGTGCATCCCTGGTCCTTTGCCATCATCACAGTCTGGAGGATTCCGTTCACCGGACGGATCCTCCCGTTGAGCCCCACTTCCCCCGCCATTAAAACTCCGTCTGTATGTTCCGGCGGAATGATACCCATGGCGGCCAGAAGCGCCGCCGCGATGGGCAGATCAAACCTGGTTCCGATCTTTCTTATATGGGCCGGGGACAGATTCACAGTCACTCTCCGGGGCGGAAACGGAATTTTAATATTGCGCAGCGCCGTCCGCACCCGGTCGGCGGCTTCTCTTACTTCCGGCGCCAGATCCCCTACCATACAGAACATGGGCATGCCGTCGCTGATGTCCGCCTCTACCTGTACCGGATATGCCTCCATTCCCAGCACAGCGGCTGACATGACTGAACTAAACATCTTTCGCCTCTCTATGGATTTGTTATTTGGAAAATTCTGCGATATGCATTTCAGATCTTAGACAGGATACAGTATAACACAATTTCGCCCAAGACTCAATCCTGAAAGTATTCCCGGAGATGCTGCAGCGCGTTTTTTTCAATACGGCTGATATAAGAGCGGGAAATCCCCAGCTTCCCGGCGATTTCCCGTTGTGTGTACTCTTTTCCCTGATAAAGGCCGTACCGCATGATCAGCACCTGTCTCTCCCTTTCGGGCAGGATCTGTTCCAGCAGCCGGTACAGCTTCTTCGTATCATCCTTCAGCCCGATCTGTTCCAGCGCCGGAGGTTCCCCGCTCTCCATGATATCCAGGAGACGTATCTCATTCCCCTCTTTATCCGTGCCGATGGGCTCATAATAGGAGGATTCTCTCTGAAGTTTCTTCTTTACCCGCATGTACATGAGAATCTCATTTTCCACGCACCGCGCCGCATAGGTGGCCAGTTTGCTGGCTTTTTCCTGATCAAAGGTGTCCACGGCCTTGATCAGTCCCACCGTGCCGATGGAGATCAGCTCCTCCATATCGTCCTCCGAGGTCTGATACTTTTTGGCAATATGGGCGACCAGGCGCAGATTATACTCAATGAGAATCTGACGTGCCTTTTTGTCGCCTTCCTCATGCCTCTGCAAATAGTACTTCTCATCTTCCGCCGTAAGAGGTTTCGGAAAAGTTTTCAAAAAAAGACACCTCAGTGCAGATTTAATACATCTTATGTAAAAAATCCCGCGAAGGTGCCTTTCCACTTTATGATTCTTCCCGGCGCCGCAATAAATCCATCTGCTCCGGCTGTCCGCTCAGCTTAACCCAGAGACTCTGCTTCGGATGAGGCGCGCTCTCCTGAGGCGCGCCGTCCTCATCCCAGATCCCCTGGACCACCGTTTGCACATCCCGGCCGTCCGGTTTCATGATCTCGATCTTCTCTCCCACAGAGAATTTATTTCTCTGTTCAATCCGGCATCTGCCGTCCTGATCCACTTCCTGGACGATGCCAAGATAAGTGTATTCTTTGATATAGGTATTGCTGTCATAGATCTGCGCCGTATCATCCGGCTTTCCATAAAAGAAACCGGTGGTAAACTGCCGGTAAGTACAGCCTGCGATCTGCTCCAGATACCATGGCATGTTTTCCTGATACAAGGCCGGATCCTGCATATAATCGTCCAGCGCTTTCCGGTAAGTCCGCGCCGCCACCGCCACATACAGCGCCGTCTTCATGCGGCCCTCAATCTTCAGGCTGTCAATCCCCGCGTCGATCAGATCCGGCAGATGACCGATCATGCACAGATCCTTGGAGTTGAAAATATAGGTCCCCCGCTCGTTCTCATAGACCGGCATATATTCTCCCGGCCTCGTCTCCTCTACCACGGCGTATTTCCAGCGGCAGGGATGGGTACACGCTCCCCGGTTCGCATCCCGGCCTGTGAGGAAATTGCTCAGAAGGCATCTGCCGGAATAGGAGATGCACATGGCCCCATGAACGAAGGTCTCGATCTCCAGATCCTCCGGGATTCTGCCCCGGATCTCTCTGATCTCCGCCAGAGACAGTTCCCGTCCGGTCACTACCCGGGCCGCGCCCTGGTCATGCCAGAAACGGAACGTCATATAATTAACATTGTTTGCCTGCGTGGAGATATGGATTTCAATCTCCGGACAAACCTCTTTCGCCACCAGGAACATGCCCGGATCCGAAATGATCAGCGCGTCCGGGCCGATCTCCTTCAGCTCCCGGAAATACTCCGCCGCGCCGTCGATATCCTCATTGTGAGCCAGTATATTGGCAGTTACATAGACCTTAACTCCGCGTTCATGGGCATAGCGGATCCCCTCCGCCATATCTTCCATGGAAAAATTTTTAGCCTTCGCGCGAAGCCCGTAAGCCTCGCCGCCGATATAGACCGCGTCCGCGCCGAATGTGACGGCAGTCTTTAACACTTCCAGGCTGCTCGCCGGGAGCAGCAATTCCGGATGTCTCTTCATCTTATTCCTCTTTCTGCATACGCACGCTTACAGTGACCCCGTCTCCCAACGGCAGCACCGACGTCCTGAGATCCTCGCAGTGAGTCAGCTCATATAAATACTCCCGCATCCGGGCATGAATCGTACGGTTTCTGCGTTCCACCGCGAAGCGGGATTCGATCACATCTCCGTCCTGCAGCACATTGTCCGACACCAGAATGCCGTCCGGAGGAAGCAGACGCATCAGCTCCGGCAGATAGCTGATGTATTGTCCCTTGGCCGCGTCCATGAATATAAAATCATATGGGCCGTCCAATCCTTTCAATACTTCCATGGCGTCTCCGGGTATCAGCCGAATCCGGTCTTCCATACCCGCCCTGCGGAAATTTTCCCTGGCTATCGGAATCCTCTTTTCATATTTTTCAATCGTTGTAATGGTACAATCTTCCGGAGCATACCGGCACATCAAAATAGCCGAAAAGCCCACCGCAGTCCCCACTTCCAGGATCCGGCGGGGCTTCTGTACCCCCAGAAGAAACCGCAGAAAACTCTGAGTCTCCCGGCGGATAATCGGCACATATGCTTCTATGGCCTCGCGCTCGATCTCATCCAGGATCCCGCGGTTCCCGGGATCCAGAGAATTGATAAACGCGGTCATCCTCTCATCTACAATCATGTCTCGCCTTCGGCCTCCCCTGCCAGCACTTCCAGCATCTGCCTTGGCGTCATGGAAGTATTCAGCACATAGGTTCCTTCCTGCAATTTATCATCATAGCCCGTCAGAACAATCTGAATATGAAAGATACCCGCGTCTTCCACCAGCCCTTTCCGCTCCATGAGCCTGGCCACTTCGCCGGCGTCCATACCCTGGCTCAGGGTCACGCTCACATCTCTTCCCGGCTCGCTGTCTACCGGAGCATCCAGAACAATCTGGTAACAAAAATCATACGCAAATTCTCCTACCCGGCAGACACCTACAATCACCAGCAAAAAGACTGCCAGACGAAACATGAAGAGACCTGCCGAAAGCATCGCTTTCTGCCCGTTCATACTGTATCTCCTATATCATCAGTTCGACTACATTGGTAATCCTTGCATTGATCTCCTGAATCATACGGCATATTCGGAGTTCACTTTCCAGGTACTCCGCTACCACCGGATTCTTCCGGAATTCTCTGTATTCGTCCTCGAAGGCTTCCATACGTTCATACAAGTCTTCCACATCGCTGGTCTGAAGTTCATAATTCTTCCAACAGTATTCCCGGATCCGGTCCACCAGCCCGGGCACATCCGCCACTCTTTCCTCTGCTTCTTTAAAGTTCTGATATTCGTCGCTTGCTCTGATGGCATTCACCAGGTCTTCCATGCAGTCTCTTACATTATCCATCGTTATCTCCTATCGTTTATCAGCACTCAGACGCTCAGACCTCCATGATAATCGGAAGAATCATGGGATTTCTCTTCGTCTTTTTCCGAATATAATCTCCCAATGCGTCTTTCATCATGTTCTTCATCTTTCCCCAGTCTGTAATATGACGATCCAGACAGTTCTCCACCGCGTCATAGACCACGGCGCGGGCATGTTCCATCAGATCCTCGGACTCCCGCACGTATACAAAACCGCGGGATACGATATCCGGACCGGACAGCAGCACATTGCTTCCCTTCTCCAGCGTCAGTACTATGATCATGATACCGTCCTCCGCCAGGTGCTGACGGTCACGCATGACGATATTGCCCACATCGCCTACGCCCAGACCGTCCACAAAGATCGCTCCGGTATGCACTTTGTCCACCACTTTCGCGGAACCCGCGTCCAGTTCGATCACGTCGCCCGAACGGAGCACAAAGATGTTCTCTTTCGGAATTCCCAGCTGCAGCGCCAGCGAAGCATTTGCTTTCAGATGGCGGTACTCGCCATGAGCCGGTATCGCGTATTTTGGCCGTACCAGAGAGTAGATCAGCTTGATCTCTTCCTGACAGGCATGTCCGGACACATGGGCATCCTGGAAGATTACATTGGCGCCCTTGGCCGACAGTTCGTTGATCACCTTGGACACTGCTTTTTCGTTGCCCGGTATGGGGTTGGAACTGAAGATCACCGTATCTCCCGGCATGATGTGCACTTTTCGGTGCAGGTTCTGCGCCATACGAGACAGAGCTGCCATAGACTCTCCCTGGCTTCCCGTTGTAATCAGCACTGTAGCCTCCGGCGGATAATTCCCCAGCCGTTCAATATCGATCAGGGTGTTATCCGGAATCTTGATATATCCCAGCTCGGCGGCCGTGGTGATGACATTGACCATGCTGCGGCCCTCGATCACCACTTTTTTATTATATTTGTACGCGGAATTGATGATCTGCTGTACACGGTCCACATTGGACGCAAACGTCGCCACAATGATGCGGGAATTGCAGTGTTCCGCAAACAGGGCGTCCATCGTATGCCCCACGGTACGCTCCGACATGGTGATGCCCGGCCGTTCCGCATTGGTACTGTCGCACATGAGAGCCAGCACTCCCTTTTTGCCGATCTCCGCGAAACGCTGCAGGTCAATACTGTCTCCGTACACCGGTGTATAATCCACCTTGAAGTCTCCCGTATGCACTACCGTGCCGGCAGGCGAATAAATCGCCAGGGCAGACGCATCGGCGATACTGTGATTCGTCTTGATGAATTCCACACGGAACTGCCCCAGATTGATAGACTGCCCGTGCTTTACCACCTTCCGTTTGGTGGTCTTCAGCATATTGTGCTCTTTTAATTTTCCTTCGATCAGTGCAATGGTCAGTTTCGTGGAATATACCGGCACATTGATCTTTTTCAGGACATACGGCAGCGCGCCGATATGGTCCTCGTGTCCGTGGGTGATCACAAATCCTTTGACTTTGCTCAAATTCTGTTCCAGATAGCTCACATCCGGAATCACAAGGTCGATCCCCAGCATATCGTCCTCCGGGAACGCAAGGCCGCAGTCCACCACAACAATACTGTCCTCGAATTCGAAGGCAGTAATGTTCATGCCGATCTGCTCCAATCCGCCCAGCGGAATGATACGCAGTTTTGAATTGTTTACGTTTTTCAAATAAATACCTCCTGTTGTCTTATTTTTCGATCTCTACATCTTCCAGGAGTTGTTCAAAAATGGTCAGAAGGGCATCCTGCTCCTGCTCGTCTTCCACGATCTCATAGCGGCTCTCCGCCTCTTCATCTTTCGAGCAATCTTTTAAAATCAGGCATTCCGCGTCTTCTTCCTCAGAATCGGCCACCAGCAGATAATTTTTCCCGTTGAAACGGGTCTGTTCCAGCACATAAAAATCCACTGCGCCGTCTTCTGTCTGAAAAGTCAGCTTCTCCATCTATCTATTCACTCCTGTTTTTCTTTGCGTCCAGATATCCCTGCAGGATAAATACTGCAGCGATTTTATCCAGATATTCTTTACGGTGTTCTCTTCTCACACCGCTTTCCATCAGCGTACGGTTCGCCTCTACAGTCGTCAGGCGCTCATCCCACATGACAACAGGCAGACCTGTCCGCTTTTTCAGCATTTCTGCAAATGCCAGCGATTTTTCAGCCCTGTCGCCAATGGTATTATTCATATGTTTCGGAAAACCCACTACGATCTCGCCCACTTCATATTCCGTGCAGAGCTCCTGGATCCTGGCAAGGGTCCTTCGAAGTTTGTTCTCTTCTTTCCGAAAAATCGTCTCTACACCCTGGGCAGTCAGAAGAAGCGCATCGCTGACTGCGACTCCCACCGTCACGGAACCGTAGTCCAGCCCCATAATCCTCATCTTCTGATCATTCCTTCATTGTCTTGTCCACATACACACGAAGCAGTTCTTCCACCAGTTCGTCCCGCTCCACCTTCATAATCAGGCTTCTGGCTCCTTTATGACTGGTGATATATGTCGGATCTCCCGACATGATATAACCCACAATCTGGTTCACCGGATCATACCCTTTCTCGGTCATGGCCTGGTAGACCAGCTGCAGGACATCTCCAACTTTTAATTCCTGGTCGGACTGAATTTTGAAATACTGAGTGTTTTCCAATTTTTTCATAGTCCCACGTCCTCAACTGTAGTATACCACTAGTTTACTATAATCCATGCACAAATTCAATGGAAATTTTCCGACAAAAGCCGGCCTTCCCTTAAACTTCACACATCCTGCCGTACAAAATGTCCGGTTCCAGGAACCCTTCCACCTGTACCTGCACCATCCGGTTGGCCAGAGATTCCATCCCCGGAACCGCCACCCGCACGTATTCCGCCGTATGTCCGGTCTGCCAGCTTCTGCCCTGGGACATATACTCTTCTTCCATCAGGACTTCCGCTGTACGGCCGATCAGACGCGCCCGGTAATTTTTGCTGTTCTCTTCTGTCATCTTAAGCAGCACGTCGCTGCGCTCATTCTTGATCTGCTCCGGAATCTGATCCGGCATCCGATCCGCTCTGGTCCCTTTCCTTCTGGAAAACTTGAACACGTGCGTCTCATAAAAGCAGATTTCCTCCAGGAATTTCACCGTAGCCCGGAACTCTTCTTCCGTCTCTCCGGGAAATCCCACGATCACATCCGTCGTCAGCGCCGGATGGTCAAAATATCTGCGCAGCCGTTCGCAGCAGGCGCGGAATTCATCCACTGTATATTTTCGGTTCATCCGTTTCAGGGTCTCATCACAGCCGCTCTGCAGGGACAGATGAAAATGCGGACAGAGTTTTTTCTCCGCCGCCAGTCCTCCCACAAATTCCTCCGTCATGATACGGGGTTCCAGAGAACCCAGACGAATCCTCCGGATCCCTTCTGTCTTTGCCACTTCCTGAACCACGTTCAGCAGGTCTGTATCTTCCAGATCGGTCCCGTAAGAGTCCAGATGAATCCCGGTCAGCACCACTTCCTGATATCCATTCTTCGCCAGCTCATGTACTTCCCGCAGGATATCTTCCATGGATCTGCTGCGCACTCTTCCTCTGGTATAGGGGATAATACAATAACTGCAGAACTGGTTGCAGCCGTCCTGAATCTTTACATAAGCCCTGGTATGCCCGGCTGTGCGGCTCAGATGCAGCCTCTCATATGTCTTTTCATGCGTCAGGTCACGGATATGGGAAGCCACGTGTTCCTCTTCCCAGGCGCGCAGGATCTCCGGCAGATTTTCTTTCTCATTGTTTCCTATCAGGATATCCACCGCTTTGTCCTGCAGCAGTTCCTGCCCTGCGGCCTGCACGTAACAGCCTGCCGCCACCACTACCGCATCCGGATTCTTCTTCCTGGCCCGGTGCAGCATCTGCCGTGATTTACGGTCCGCGATGTTGGTCACACTGCAGGTGTTGACGATATAGACATCTGCCTTTTCCTCAAACGGTACGATCTCGTATCCGTTCTGCTCCAGGATCTCCTGCATGGCTTCCGTTTCATATGCATTTACCTTACATCCAAGATTGTGCAGCGCTGCTTTTCTCATACTTGTCCCCCACTACCATTTTCTGTCTGGAAACGCATTTTCCCATTGACTTTCTTCCCCCAAATCTTATAATATGGTATAGATGAAACAAGCAGGAGGAGGAACGTTCCAATGAAAACCGTTCATATTTCTTTAAATTCTATTGATAAAGTGAAAGCTTTCGTGAATGAAATCACAAAATTCGACAATGACTTCGACCTGGTATCCGGCCGCTATGTAATCGACGCAAAATCCATCATGGGCATTTTCAGCCTGGATCTGTCAAAACCTATCGAGCTGAACATCCACTCTGAAAACAATGCGGACGAGATCCTGGAAGTTCTTGCTCCATATATTGTCGACTGATCTTTCGTATGACATCTGCCGCCTGACGGCAGACCGGGAATCCTGCAGCAGTGCGCAGGATTCTTTTTTTTATGCCGCCATGCCGGACCGGTATTACCGGATCTCCAGCACTTCATCTCCGGCCAGGGCTTCCGCCACCATCTCGTCGATCTTCTCCGCCAGGGCTTTTTCAGATCTGCGGATCTGCTCTACCTTCGGCTTCGTTACCGGATGCTTTGCCACAAATGTGGTGCAGCAGTCTTCATAAGGCAGGATCGAGGTTTCATAAGTCCCGATCTGCTTCGCCAATGTGACGATATCCTCTTTATCAAAAGCAATCAGCGGACGGAATACCGGAAGCGTACACACATCGTTGGTCGCCGTCAGACTGGCCACCGTCTGGCTGGCCACCTGTCCGATACTCTCCCCGGTAATCAGAGCCAGACACCCCGTATCTTTTGCAATCTGCTCTGCGATCCGCATCATATAACGCCGCATGATAATCGTCAGCTCATCGTGCGGGCACTGGTCATAAATATACATCTGGATATCTGTAAAGTTGATCACATGGAGCCGGATCGGCCCTGTGTACATAGCCACCCGTCTGGCCAGATCCACCACTTTCTGTTTGGCCCTCTCGCTGGTATAAGGCGGCGCATGGAAATATACGGCGTCAATATAAACGCCTCTCTTAGCCACCATATATCCCGCTACCGGGCTGTCGATACCCCCGGACAGCAGCAGCATGGAACGTCCATTGGTTCCCAGCGGCATTCCGCCCGGTCCCGGGATCACTTCCGAATAGATATAAATCTGACTGCGCAGTTCGATATACAGCATAATATCCGGATGATGCACATCTACCGTCAGTCCCGGATAAGCCTCCAGTATCTTTCCGCCTATCTCGGCATTCACTTCCATGGACTCTACAGGAAACTTTTTATTGGCTCTGCGGGTATGGACTTTAAATGTTTTCTCCTGCCCCGCATACATCTCTCCCACATAATGAAGTACATCCTGCGTAAGCGCTTCCAGCCCGTGATCTTCCACGATCACCACCGGACAGATACTGACGATGCCGAAGACCCTGCGAAGCGCTTCTACAGCTTCTTCATAATCAAATGCTCCTTCCGCCTCCACGTAGATGCGTCCCTGGTCTTTCGTCACCTGGAAATGTCCTTCTACCGGCCACAATACTTCTTTTATCCTTTTCACCAGCGCGTCTTCAAATACATACCGGTTCTTTCCCTTTACGCCGATCTCGCCATATTTAATCAAAAAAGCCTGAAACATATATTTCTTTCTCCTGTCTATCTGCGCACGTAGCGCCGAAGCACCGGCAAAAGCTTTGCAAGCTCCTGCAGGCAGTAATCAATCTCTTCTTCCGTAGTATCAAAGCAAAAACTGAAGCGCAGCGCGCTCTCCACCCGTTCTTTCTCCAGCCCCATACAGAGCAGCGTGTGGCTGGGAGCCGGTTTATTGGAGGAACATGCGCTTCCTGCGGATACATATATGCCTTTGTCTTCCAAAGCGTGGAGAAGCACTTCACTGCGGATCCCCGGAAAACTTACATTTACAATATGCGGCGCCGTCTCCCGCCCCGTTCTTCCATTGATAAAAGCATCCGGCAGTTTCCGAATTCCTTCCACAAACCGTTCCTTCAGGGCATAGAGCCGTTCCACCTTCTCATCCAGGTTCTCATAGCAGGCAGCCGCAGCTTCCGCGATGCCTGCGATTCCCGGCACGTTTTCCGTACCGGAGCGGAGCCCTTTCTGCTGTTCTCCTCCGAACAGAATCGGCTGAATCTTTACCTTTTCGTCCACATACAAAAGTCCGCTTCCCTTAGGGCCGTGAATCTTGTGCCCGCTGGCAGAGAGAAGATCTATCCCCTCTCTCTTGGGGAAAATGCGATATTTCCCATAAGCCTGAATCGCGTCCACATGAAAGCAGATTTTTTTGCCCTGTTCTTTCAAAAGCTTACCGATCTCATCCACCGGCTGCACCGCTCCGGTCTCATTATTCACATACATTACCGATACCAGTATCGTATCCTCGCAGAGCGCCTTTTTCAGATCCTCCATCCGGATCACACCGTCCTCCCCCGCGGGAAGATATGTGACGCGAAAGCCCTGATCCTCCAGGTATTTCATAGGGTTGGATACGGAAGCATGCTCCAGGCAGGTGGTGATCAGGTGGTTTCCGTTCCGGCGGTTCGCCATAGCCGTACCGATCAGGGCCAGGTTATTGGACTCGGTCCCTCCGGAAGTAAAATAGATCTCCTTTTCCTGCACCTTCAGATTCCGGGCAAAAAAAGCCTTTGCTTCCCGGATATATTTTTCGGCTTCCACACCTTTTGTATGCATGGAAGACGGATTCCCAAAGTCCGTCCTCATAACTTCCACCATCTTGTCCGTCACCCGTTCAAGGCACCGGGTGGTGGCGGAATTATCCAGATATGCCTGCATGATTAATCCTCCAACTGAAACATCAATACGGAAAGGATGCAGATCCCCGCCGTCTCTGTCCGTAAAATTCTTCTTCCAAGAGAAATGGGATGGGCGCCGGCTTCCACGGCCGCCTCCACTTCTGATTTTTCAAACCCGCCTTCCGGACCGATAAATACGCCCGCCGACTGTCCTTTCTGAATCCGGCCCAACACACTGCGCGCCTCTTCCATCCCTCGGGCGCATTCATACGGGATCAGGCGCACATCCAGAGCTTCGGCGTCTTCAAGCGCCTCTTCCAGCGTCATAACCGGATCGACCTTGGGAATCACCGACCGTCCGGACTGCTTCGCCGCGCTTTCCGCCACTGCCTGCCATCTCCTGCGCTTTGCATCCGCTTTTTTTGCGTCCAGCTTCACCACGCAACGTTTCAGGGCGACCGGAACGATCCGGGAGACTCCCAGTTCTACGGCCTTCTGCACGATCAGTTCCATCTTGTCCCCCTTGGGCAGTCCCTGATACAATACCAGGGTGGAAGACAGTTCCACATCAAAAGGCTTCCTCTCCAGGACGCGTGCTCTGACACATTCTGCATCCAGCTGCTCCAGCTCGCAGATATAGTCCGTTCCCAGCCCGTCGCTGACCGAGATCTTGTCTCCGGGAGACATCCGGAGCACATTGCGGATATGGTTCACATCTCCGCCCAAGATTTCAACATATTCCGGAAAAATCTGTTCCGGCTCCACAAAAAAACGATGCATACTTATCTCCCATCCCGGCCTTTGCGCGCGGTCACAGCCACCCATTCGCCCTGATATGTGGTTTCCAGGACTTCAAATCCCGCCTGTTCCAGCGCCTGGGCCACCATTCTTTCTTTGCCTGAGATAATGCCGGAAGTGATGTACATACCTCCGTCTTTCAGCGCCGCAGCAACCGCCGGCGCCAAAGGCACCAGTATTTCTGCCAGAATGTTTGCCACCGCCATATCATATTTTCCGTATCCGACCTTTTCCTGCACTTCCTGGTCGTCGATCAGGTTGCCCAGCAGGACTTCATAACTGTCAGAAGAGATCCCGTTGACTTCCATATTTTCTTCCGCAGCCGTGATGGCGCAAGGATCCAGATCCGTTCCCACCGCATGTTTCGCCCCCAGTTTCAGGGCCGCGATCGACAAGATGCCGCTGCCGGTGCCAACATCCAGAAGCTCTGTGTCGTCCGTCAGATATTTCCGGATCTGTCGGATACACAGCTGCGTCGTCTCATGCATACCGGTGCCAAAAGCAGTGCCCGGATCAATCTGGATCAGAAGCTTGTCCTGATCCTCCGGTTTCAGATCTTCCCATGACGGCTTGATCAGAATATCGTCCACATAAAACTGATGAAAATATTCTTTCCAGTTGTTGATCCAGTCCTTGTCCTCGGTCTGGGAGGTCTCGATCGTACCTGCTCCCACATCCACGCCCCAGCTGCGGATCTCGTCCAGTCCCTGCTGTACCGCGGCGAGCACCGCCGCATTATCCTGGTCCGGCTCCAGATAGAAGCTGATCCTCGCCACTTCGTCGTCTGCGGGCGCATCCGGAAGAATATCCACAAACATCTGCGCTTTCTCGCTGTCAGAAAGGGGCACCTTGTCTTCTATCTCGATCCCCTCGATCCCTGCATCCATCATCATGCTGCTGATCAGATCCTCGGCCTCCGACGTGGTCGTCAGCGTATATTTGTTCCATTTCATCGCATATTCCTCCTTTTCTGCCGTCATTACAATACCCGATATCATAACATAAAAAGCGGAGGATTTCAACCATCCTCCACTTTTCCGACCTTCGCTATTTTCCAGCCGCGCAGCCGTCCTGTCCCAGGATAAACTGCACCACTTCCTCCAGGGTGTCCACCACAGCGATGGCCCCGGCATTTTGAAGCTCTCCTTCCGGGGCAAAACCCATGGACAGCCCCAGGCATGGAATCCCGTGCACCGCAGCGCCTTCCACGTCATGCTTCCGGTCTCCTACCATCAGCACTTTCTTCTTCTCTTCCTCTGACAGATTCATCTGACGCAGAACTTTGGCGATCACCTGGTCTTTCGTACGGCAGGATTCGTCCAGAGATCCTCCGCAGATATAATCAAAATATTTCGTCAGCCCGAACATTTCCAGTGTCTCTATCAGATACGGTTCCGCCTTGCAGGTCGCCGTGGCCAGTACCTTTCCCGCGGCCTTCAGGCGTTCCAGCATCTGCGGCACCCCGTCGAACATCCGGTTCTGATGAATGCCGTACTTACTGAAATACTCCCTGTAATAGACCACGCCCTGTCTGGCCTCTTCCAGAGACAGTCCTGCAATCTCTGTAAAAGAATCGATCAGCGGCGGCCCCACATACAGCTCCAGCCTCTTCGGATCCGTCTCCTCCACTCCCAGCTTGGAGAGCGCATACTGCACACTTTTCGTGATCCCCTCCTGGGAATCTGAAAGAGTGCCGTCCACATCAAATAATATATACTGGTACATCACTTTATCCTCCTGTCAAAAGGATACCTTTTCTTCCTTTCCCATGTCAATGGTCCGTTGAACGAACTTTACCCGGCTGTTCTGTGTCCTTCTGCGCGCGAAGGCGCGTCACAATATAATCCCGCATCTTCTGTACCGCCGGAGCCTGCACCGCCGCGTGAAGACTTGCCAGCACGATCGTCCGTTTCTCGTCCACATCCAGAGGGTAGACATCTACCGGGAAATTCAGACTGCGGATCACAAGCTCCGGCACCAGGCACAGGCCGTATCCGCCCATTACCAGCGCTATAGACGACATATCGTCGATAATATAACTGTTGCCCCTCACCGGCAGCCCGTATTTTTTCATAAAAGTGCTGACGTCCGCGTCGCAGCCTTCCATCTGCGTCACAAATTTCTGTGTCCTCAGCTCTTCGATGGTGATATAGCCTGGATTTTTTGTCTTGAACCCTTTTGGGGTCACGCAGACGATCCGGTCTTCGTATACCGGCTCATAATTCAGATCCCCCACACTCAGCAAAGACAAAAATCCCAGATCTACGATTCCATCCCGCAGCCAACGGTTCACATCGTCGTAAGTCCCCTGATAGATCTCCACCCGCACATTGGGATACTCCCGCTGAAAATCCTTCAAAAGTCCCGGCATCCATTCCACACAGGCACTGTTAAAAGTCCCCAGACGCACAGATCCCTTCTGCAGTCCGTTGAACTGGGCTACCGCCTGCTGCAGGTACTCGTCGCTGTTCAAGACATTTTTAATATATGGGAACAACTCTTTCCCATAATTCGTCAGGCTCACGCCCCGTCTGCTCCTCACAAACAGAGGCGATCCCAGCTCTTCCTCCATAGAAGCCACCGCGTGGCTGACCGCCGACGGCGTCAGCTGCAGTGCCTGCGCCGCTTTCTGAAAGCTGCCCTGATCCGCCACAGCCATGAATACCTGGTAGGATAATAATGTCATATAATCACCTGAATTTCTTTCATCTTAAACATGAAAATAATGAATTTTACTTATGTATAAAACTATATTAAAATGAGATCATAAAGTCAACACCAGATGTTATTTCTTTTGTTGTATAAATGTGTTTGCGATGAAAAACGGAGGGGTCAGTCCCCTCCGTTTTTCATATATTATTCTCATTGTAAAATCAACGTTCTGCCCTCTCCCATAATCCAGTCGTAGGCCTGATCCAGACCTTCCTCAGAAAACGGGAAATCTTTGCTCTTCTTTTTTTCATCCTCCGTATGCTTCAGCGCGAACGGCTCCGGCCAGACGATCACCCGAAGCACCGTCTGTGCTGCCGCCTCTTCCGTTTCTCCCGGGATCTCTGTCTTGCCGATCCAGAACCGGAGTCCTCTGTCCGAACCGGTAAAGGCCTCCTTTTTATAAAACGGAAGATGGAACAAATCTATGCGTTCTACCATAAAGACCTCTCCTCTTTCTCTACAGGACCGTATCCTTTATGGTAACCGTCACCCAGCCGCCATCATAATTGAATCCGATCTCCAGGCCCACGGGCGTGTAAAACATTACTCTGGTATCCGGATCGCTCAGGTACTGAAGCAGTTCCTCGTCGGAAGCATTCTCCACAAAATCCACGCTTCCGTTCTGATAGGAATCACGGGCGCGGAACTGTCTTACCAGTTCTTCG
Organism: uncultured Lachnoclostridium sp.; assembly: GCA_944376715.1. Lineage (GTDB taxonomy): Bacteria > Bacillota > Clostridia > Lachnospirales > Lachnospiraceae > Hominiventricola. The sequence goes on from CALWDO010000003.1 coordinate 18,937, forward strand.
TCCACCGTCGTCATCTCTTCCGGGGGCATCACCTCTCCCGTATCCATCCGGAATGTAATCGCTCTCACCACCGGAATCGTCATCCCCTGATCGTACAGGCTGTGCTGAACAACCACGCTCAGCGTGTCTTCATCCATATAGGTCACATAGCTATAGCTGGACACGCCGCCATAATAGTCCTGATAAGAATCCCGATACTTACACGCCAGTTCCCGGATCCCGGCGTTCACCGAATCGTATTTGCCGGCGTCATCTCCCGATACCACCGGATATACGCAGTCATAAGTGCATCCGTTGTCCGGATCATCCGGATACAGGGACTCCGACTGCCAGAGCACCTGATAACTGCAGTCCAGTGAAGTTGCGTCTGTGATCTCCTGATAAAACTCGTCATCCGCATCCGGCACATACGGCTCATAGCTGTCATACCCGCCATAATAGTCCCCGCCGCCGTTATAATAATCATAATACCGGTCAAAACCGTCGGTAACGCTCCGGTCCACGCTGTCCGTCATGATACTTCCAAATGTAAGCGCTCCCACAAAAACCAGAATCATCACTATGGCCAGGACACCCGCTATAATACCAATGCAGGCGAGCACTTTGCCAGCCGATCCGCTTCTTTTGTCTCTGGGAGGCTTTTTATCCGTTCTTCTTCCGGAAGCGTCTTTCGCGCCTCTCTTGGTGTATCCGCAGCTCTGGCATACTCCATTATGCATCACCGCTCCGCATTTGGGACAAAAGCCAAACTCTCCCTGTTCCTCCATATCTGTCTCCTCCTGAATAGCCGGTCTGTGTATTTCGTCAATGATACTTATTTAGCGTACCACAAAACAGGGTTTTGTTCAACAGCCAGCTTGAGACGAACAGAATTCGTCTTCGTAAATCCGCATTTCTTGACTATACAAAATATTTCTGCTACGCTGACCGTATCAAAGGCTCACAAACACCCTAAAAACAGGAAAAACAACAGGAGGAATATATATTATGAAATGCTTTCTCACCAGCAGCCCCATAATCCCAAACACGGAAGAGCTCAATCCGGCAAACGGTTTTATCGACAGACTTAAGTCCAGTCTGCCCGGTCAATGCAACGCTCTCTTCATCAGCTCTGATCCGGACGATTATATACATATGGACCGGTTTGCAGAATCCGTAAAATCAGCTTTTAAAGCGTCCGGCTTTTCATTCAGCGGTTTTACCGTACTTGACCGCCGGAATCAGGGATCTGCTAAAAATCTGGTAGACCATGCCGATTTTATCATCCTTGCGGGCGGCCATGTTCCCACACAGAACAAGTTTTTTACACAGATTTCCCTGCGTGATCTTCTGCACTCTTATGACAAAATCGTCATGGGCATCAGCGCCGGATCCATGAACAGCGCCGATGTGGTCTACGCGCAGCCGGAACTGGAAGGGGAAGCGATCGACGCCGGTTATCAGAGATTTCTCCCCGGCCTTGACCTGACCAAAACAATGATTCTTCCTCATTATCAGATGATAAAAGACAACATTCTTGACGGAATGCGGATAATAGAAGATATCACATATCCGGACAGCCAGGGCAGGAAATTCTACGCGTTGGTAGACGGCAGTTATCTTTATATTGATAACGGGCAGGAAGAGATCTGCGGGGAAGCATATCTGATCGCAGATGGAAAGACTGCCCAAATATCTGCTTTGGGCGAGACTGTTGCAATCTAATACTTCTTATAATCAAAAGGAGAAGCAAAATATTCCAGCAAAAGAACACTTTGTTCCTCCTGATATTATCTTTTCTCCACCGCGTCAAACGGACACGCTTCCATACAGTTGCCGCAGTGCAGGCAGTGTTCCTGTTGAATAACCGGCGGTTTCACGAACAGATCAAAAATTCTTTCGTTCCCTCTGCCGCCTGAAACACCTCCAGCGCCGAGTGAATCCCGTCTTTCAATATCCGCGGATAATCCTTTGTCTCCACAATTAAACATGCCTTTATTATAACATCAATAGTTACATTTCGGTTGATTCTGTATTTCAGAACCAACCGGCTGTATATGCAAACTCTTTTCAATTTTCCTGATTTTTGAAGGCATAATGAATCATACTGACTCCCAGCGCCAGTATAAGAATACACACTGCCATTCCCGTGATCGCGTTCATCCGGTTCGCATCCAGGCCGCCCTCTCCCTGAAAAGACGCCAGCATGGTCGCCTGAAGTGTAAGCATGGAAACCAGCGCATCCGCCACCCCGATATTCCGGATCGTGATCAGGACCGGAGACTGTGTCTTCCTGACTTTCACCATATTGACCACAGCCATCGTGATCTTATAAAAAGTATATGTGGCTATGGATATCACCACGATCTCTGAATATCTTTTGGCCGTATCCTGGGCGATCGTCAGCAAAATCACTCCGGTCAGGGCAAAATTCAGCACCAGGAGCAGGATCCCGTCTGTCTTGATCACAGACAGTTCTTTCTTTCTGATCATTTTCCGGTCTTCCAAACGGGATATTTTTCTTCCCGCGCTTACCGCACGGTACCGCATGAGTCCCAGCAGGCTGTAATAAACCGCCATCGTAATGAACCAGACCGACTGATTCATGATGCCGAGCACGCCGTTGTATATTGTATAAATCACATTGATCAAAAAGGGAGGAATTGTCGTCATCAGAGTTCGGAACGTATAATCGGCGAAAAAGCGTTCTCCCAGCGGATTCTTTTTCACCGCCAAAAGAATACGGTCGACGATTCCGCTTCTCAGGTCTTTGTACAGGCACACGCAGGCCAGCGCCACCAAAACCGCTGCCAGGACATAAACCGCGGTCCCGGCTGCCATAGGCAGTATCCCTTTTTCAGCCTGTACGATGGATAATACGGAGACAATTATGGTTCCCAAATAGACAACCGGACGGTTCGGGTCTATTTTTTCATTTTTTAAGTCCTTTCCTGTTTTTAAGTCTCTCTGTCTCATCGGCCCGGATTCACTCGCTGTCGGAATCTGCAGCTTTTACCTTCTGCACAGCCGCCTCTACGGCCGCCACATCTCCCAGGATGCCCAGACAGGTCATATGCTGCGGGCAGCTTCCCATGATTTCGAAAACTTCCACATCCGACGCTTTCTGCGCCACATCACTGGCAAAAATCATATCGCATACGCTGCCCTGCACAAGAGCAAGCGCCGCATTCTGCCGGAATAATTCTTCCAGATTGTCTTTCCTTGCCCTCCTGCCTATGATTTCTTTTGTCCCCGGCGATACGGTTTTCATAATTCTGATCTTTACTGCCACTGTTTATGCCTCCTTCGTTTTTTCTGCATTTTCATAATCATCTGCAAGAATAATTTTGCAGCGTTTCTTATAACACGCAATTCCATATTTCAGGATATGTTCTGTCCCCTCATCCCGAAATCCTTCCGCATACCGTTTGCGTTCAATCTGCTTCAGTGCCTCTTTACAGGCATCCTCCAATTTTCCATCCTCCGCATATTTCACTTCAATTACGATACCAAACTTTTCATCTTCGCTTCTTACAAGGATATCACTGTATCCATCTCCGGATTCTTTATTAGAAGATATAATCCATGTATCCTTGTACCCCAGAAGCCCCAGAAGAATTCCATGATAAAAATTCTCTTTCATAGGCCTTTTCACAAAGGTATCCCGGATACTGATCGTTTTCCGCAGATAATTCGAAAATCCTTCCTCCGCTTTTGCTGCATCTCCGTTCTTTAAAGCGTCACAAAAAGCATTTACCGCATCCCCGTTCTTTTTAATATCCTCTTTAAAGAACTCCATGATCTGATCCGTAAAAATCTCGCGGATCTCCATATTGGGAATTGCCAGGTTGAAAACCTTTCTTTCCTGTTTCCCACGCTGAGTAAGATATCCCGTGGTAAAGAGGACGCTCCAGATATTATCAATGGAATTGTACATGTCTTTATACGTTAATTCCTCATGAATCTCCTTTTTAATGACCTCTCCCGCGACAAGCCTTTCGATCTCATTTTTTGTTGTGCCGGCATATGCTCCCTGAATGAATTTCTTTACCGCCTCATTGCTGCTGGTATTGGACCAATAATTCTGAGGAGCTGCGTTGCAATCAGCCTGCAGATCATCACAATAATTGACGACATCCCACGGACAATACACCTGCACATTGCCAAACTGATATCCATCATACCATTCCTTAACATCCTCACACTTCCAAGAAAGGTTATAATACTCCAGCAGCTTTCTTACTTCACTGTCCGCAAATCCAAAATATTCATCAAATCGGACGTCTGCCACAGACATAACTTTCAGATTATTCAGACCGGTAAAAATGCTTTCTTTTGAGATACGCATACAGCCGGTCAACACCGCAAATTCCAGACTGTCATTCGTCTTCAGCGCCTGCTGAAATAAATTACGTATCAGAACAATCATCTGATCATAATATCCCTGGTCGCAGGCTTTCGATAACGGTACATCATATTATCAAAAGACGTAAGACGTTCACTGTCCAAAAGGCACTGGAACCGGCGGGCTTGCGCATTGATCATCTGAATGGTCAACTCCCGAGCCGTATCAAAGGAAGCAGCATCGATCCCTTTCAAAGAGATTGAAATGACCGGAAACTTCCCCATGTATTCTTCGCACAAAGAAACCTCTTTTGCGATTGCCAGCCCTTCAAAAATCTCTTTACTGCCATTCAGGTCAAAAAAGCATTTTAACATGCTCATATTTAAAATTTAGTTTATACCTTTGGTTTTATACCATTCAGACGGTTATCTCAATCTGGTTCCCTTCCAGATCCACAATACAGCTCTCATAATATCCGTCGCCTGTAGTGCGCGGTCCGCTGACGACTTCGAAACCATCCGCTTTCAGCCGCTTCGTCAGTTCGTCGACCAGTTCCCTGCTGCCCACACTGAAAGCAACATGCGCGAATCCGGTCCTTGCCAACGCCTTTTCTGCATCGTCCATGCCCGGCTTAGTCATGATCTCCAGCCGCGCGCCGTCTTCAAAGGACAGAAAGTAAGAGCGAAAATCCGTATTCCGGTTGTGATATCCGGCGCCGGAAACGGCTCCAAAATATTTTTCAAAGAAATCTCTGGTCTTTTCCAGATCCTTCACATACATCGCCACATGTTCTATCCTCATAGAATATCCTCCCGCAATCTTTTTACAAAAATATCGTTACCGCAAATATACATAAGCGTTTTCCCGACATCACGGTTCCTTTCCTTCATTGACAACGTGAATCTGACAGGCCTCCATAGCTTTCAGCGCAGTCCTGTGGCTCTCCGGCGTCACCCCGGCGCAGCATGCCGCATCTACCGTGATCACCATCTCCGGCGCAAAAGCCTTCATCGTCATGGCATTGCTGATCACGCAGATATCCGTGCACACGCCGACCAGTTCCGCTTCCTCATAGCCCTCTTCACTTAAATACCGCCCCAGTTCCATGCTGCCAAACGTACCTTTTCCCACCTTTTTGCCCGACTGGTCCGCCGCGTCCTTAAGCTCCGGGATGATCTGCCAGCCTTCCGTTCCCCTGATACAGTGGGGGACGGGCAAATTCTTCCCCTCCTGAGTATCCAGATAATCTTCTCCATGCGTATCCATAGTGAAAATCAGATCCGTTCCGCTCTCCTGCGCGGACTTTATTTTTGCCGCCACATTCGGCACAATCGCACGGCACTGCTCGTTTCCCAGCGCTCCGGTTATGAAATCTACCTGCATATCAACTACGATCAATGCTTTTTTCATGTTTCTACCCGACCTTTCATAAAATGCTATAATTCCTGTTTATTATATCACAGCAAAGCCGGTGCAGCGAGGATGTTTTTTGCTTTACTTTGACCGGGTAGATATCAGAGAAGCGCATACAGCAGAATCAAGCCTGTCTGATCCCTCTGGAATAAAAACAGAGCTGCAGAGGATCTCTCCCCGGCAGCTCTTTCATTATTTATCATCTTCCCAGATATAAGGCGTAAGCTGATATACGTAATAATTCAGCCAGTTCGTATACAAGGTGTTGGCGTGCGCCCTCCACATAAGATCCGGCCGCTTTGTATCGTCTCCGTCCGGGAAATAGTCTTTCGGCATCTGGATATCCAGCCCTTTGCCCAGATCCCTTTTGTATTCATTCTCCAGCGTCATCCGGTCATACTCCGGATGTCCCATGACGAAGATCTTTTTGCCCCCTTCTGCCATACAGAGAAATACGCCTGCTTCCTCGGACTCCGCCATGATCTTCAGATCGGGGCAATTTGCGATAGCATCCCTCGGAACCGTCGTATGACGGGAATGAGGCGCCACAAAATAATCGTCAAAACCGCGCACCAGGGGTTCCTTTCTGTTCATGACCCGGTGACGGTACAGACCGAACAGTTTCTGCGGAAGCTGTACCTTCGGAAGCCCGTAATAATAGTACAGCGCAGCCTGCGCTCCCCAGCATATATAGAAGGTGGAGGTCACATGAGATTCACACCATGCGAAAATCTCTCTTAATTCTGTCCAGTAATCCACCTCTTCAAACTCCATCTGCTCCACCGGCGCCCCGGTGATGATCAGTCCGTCAAAACGTTTCTTCCGTATCTCCTCAAAAGTCTGGTAAAATTTATTGAGATGACTCTTATCTGTATGCTTGGACTCATGATTCGTCACCGTGATAAAAGTCACGTCCACCTGCAGGGGCGTATTGGACAGGCTGCGCAAAAGCTGCAGCTCTGTATCCTCCTTCAGCGGCATAAGGTTCAGAATCCCCACTTTCAACGGACGAATCTCCTGGCTCAGCGCCCGGCTTTCGTCCATAACAAAAATGTTCTCTTTCTCCAGTATTTCTTTCGCCGGCAAATCATTCTGAATTCTAATCGGCATTGTCATCACCTCGTCTTACATTTTATTCTCCCTCATGGATGGATACCGTGACCGTCCAATATCCTTCTTCTTCACGGATCTCTTTTACAGTGCCTTCCAGATTTGTCAGGCGCTTTTTAGTATTGTTGGACATAGCCACCGCATCCCGGATCGTATAATAATACATCAGTCCGGCCATAGTAGAAGCTGTATCCTCCTTCAGACGGACCGGATCACCTTCCTGTATTAGCCCAGCCCGCTCCATACGAAATTCCATCTCTCTGTCCATCATATGCCACCCCTAAAAATTCTTCCAGGCACAGATCCTGTTCCCACATGAGTTTTGCTGCAGGAATTCCCACATACCGCAGATGCCATGGCTCAGAGATAATTCCGGTAATATCCGATTTGCCGGAAGGATAACGGATCACATAGCCATATTCCCAGGCATGCTGTTCCACCCATTTGTATTCTTTGGTACTGCGGATCCCCTCATCCAGATTTTTATACCGGTTGGTCACAAAATCCACAGACAGCCCCAGCTGATGTTCGCTGGTCCCCGGGACCGCCACTACAGTGCCCGCTTCCTTTACTGCTGCTGTATGCGTATATCCGTCATTTTCCAGACGCTCAATCTTATTCTGGAATAATGATACCTGATAATTGTATGTACGGTAAGAGGAAGTAACATTGATGTACAGACCTTCCTCCCTGGCGTCTTTGATCATCCGGGTAAGCGCTTCCGCCGCCTGGGATTCCAGTTCATACCCGTTGCCGATATCGATCAAGTCCAGTTCCAGCTCATCTTCCAGAATATATTCCTTGTTCAGAAGGCTTAAATATCCGTTCAGGATTGCCTCCTTGGTATCTCCTTCCAGCGAGTTTCTAATGTCTGTTTTGACCTGTTCTGCCGCCTGGGCTTCTTTTTTTGCTCTTTCTTTAGCCGCTGCAGCTTCTGCTGCCGCCCGGGCTTCTGCCGCCGCCTGTGCCGCTGCCGCTGCCTGCGGGTCAACCGCCGCATTGGGATCTGCAGCCTGTGCCGCTGCAGCTTCCGCTGCCGCCTGCGCTTCTGCTGCCGCCTGCGCCTCTGCTGCTGCCTGCGCCTCTGCCGCTGCCTGGGCTTCCGCCGCTGCCTGGGCCTCTGCTGCTGCCTGCGCCTCTGCCGCTGCCTGGGCTTCCGCTGCCGCCTGCGCCTCTGCCGCTGCCTGCGCGTCTATTGCCGCCTGGTCAGCGGCAAATGTATGTAAAGGAGCTGCGCCGAGCACGGATACCATACCCAGCATCAGCCACATCTTCGTCATTCTTTTGTCTTTCTTCATTTTATCCTCTCTATGTTTTCATTCCTGTCAGACATATTCTGCAATACTAACAGTACAAAAAGCCGCCCCGGCCTCCGCAGCAGCACATATTACAGATCAGGTTGGCAAGACAGAGTTTACAGCATATGTCATTGCCCATGGCGCTCATACCGCCATAAGGAGAACTCATCTCATCATACCAGCTGCCCCGGCCCTGAAGCTGCTGCAGCAGAGCCTGATATTCCATCCTGTTCGGCTCCAGTTCTACCGCTCTCTTCGCGTGTTCCAGCGCCACCACATTATTGCCCAGGCCATTGTTCGCAATGGCGCTCAGATAATACCACTGCGCTCCTTTCCGGTCCATGCCGGAGAGCACATTCAGCGCTTCATTGTAACGTCCTGCCCGGATGTAGCTCATCGCCGCATTCAGGTGACTGGTATACTCGTCGCTCTGTCCGGTATTGCTTCTCTGATATCCGCCGTATCCGCCGGCGCTTCCATAACCGCCGTAGCCGTTGGTGCTGCCGTATCCGCTGTAGCCCGATTCCTTCTCCTTCATGATCTGGTCGTAGGCCGCCTGGACCTGTTTAAATTTTTCCTCCGCTTCCGCCGCATTTGGGTTATTTACATTGGCGTCCGGATGATATTTCCGGCTAAGCCTTCGATATGCTTTTTTTATCTCCTCGTCCGAAGCGCCTCTTTTCAGCCCCAGGACTTCATATGGATCCGTCATCATGACTCTTTCTCAGTTTCCTTTCTGCGGCATCGTATCTGTCCGTATCTGGTCCACACGCCTGCATATAAAATATTGCGCAGGATCTCCGCGTCCGTCAGAATAGGCAGCATCTCAAACACCCTGGAGGTCTCCGCCATCATCATCTTCAGAATCTGCTGGCAGTCTTCCTCAAAACTATCTTTTTTATATAATTCTGTCAGCGGATTATAACGCCCTTTTTTCAGATCGTCCTCAATGTCCTCATAGGCGTCCATCAGGTAAATAAATTTCCCGAAGAAAAATCCCATGCGGCGCAGCTTCTCTTCCCACTCGTCGCTGCGGTACACGAACAATTCTGCCATAATCTCTCCGAAAAATCCAGCAGTTTTATCAATATCATAAACTTTTTTACGTTCCAGCCCACTCAGCTCTTCCAGTAATTGTTTGATTTTCTCTGCTTTTTGCCCGTACAGACGCCGGATCTTCGGCATCTTCAATTCCAGAAGCTTTGCAAAGATCAACCGGGTAAGCTTACGTTCATCATGCCAGTCATCCAGACATTTATAATATGTAAGAAGCAAATTCATATCTGCCGCATAATCATAATAGGGATTGGACAGATAATGGTGCTTCTGCATGGGATGTGCCAGACATCTGCCGCAGCCGGATACAGTCTCCGGCTCATAAAGTCCGCCAAGAAGCAATGCCAGAAACGTCATGTCAAAGCTCAGAGTCATCTGACCCAGCCTGCCGTGACGCTTTTTCAGGCTGCGGCAAAGCCCGCAGTACGCCGCGCGGTATGTCTCATACTCGCGCACCTTTAATTCCGGCTGATGTACGACGATATATCCAAACATCTGTCAGCTCCTTCTCTGAAATTCATGATGACATCTGGGACATCTTACCATGATTTTTCCCTTTCCCTTGGGAATCCGGATCTTCTGTTTGCATTTGGGGCAGACATAGATACGATGGTATTTCCGCTCGTTGGCCAGTTTTTTCTGCTGGTCAAACCAGTAGCGGAATTTTGCCGTAGCATTCAGATAGCGCTGATTTTCTGCATATCTTGCAGCATGATTTCTGGAAAACATTCTGAAATAAATATAGATAATAACGACCAGAATAACAGCTGACAAAATGCCGCTTCTCAAAAAGATATTCGCAATCAGGAATATCAGGTCTAAAATCAACAAAAAACGGGAGAACTGGTCCTGACCGTATCTCCCCTGCATAAAGCGGTAAAATTTCTCTCTCATTAAAAAATACTCCTCCTGTGGACTTTCAGAGTAATTTAACCCCAAAATATGAACTCATTATAAACCATACTTGTGACGATATCATGAAATTTTTATAAATTCATTTTCAGGAAGAGATCAATTCTCTTCCTGAAACAATGGGGTCGAATAATAACGGTCTCCGCTGTCCGGCAAAAGCGCCACAATCGTCTTTCCTTCGTATTCCGGCTTTTTCGCATAAGAGATTGCCGCAGATAATGCCGCTCCCGACGTGATCCCCACCAGCATTCCTTCTTTCTTGGCCAGCAGTTTCGCCGCGGCGAATGCTTCTTCTGCCTCAGCCAGATAGATCTCGTCATAGACCGTACGGTCCAGCACCTTCGGGACAAATCCTCCGCCGATTCCCTGCAACTTGTGAGGCCCCGGCTTTCCTCCGGAGAGCACCGGGGAATCTTTTGGCTCCAGCGCCACAACACGTACCGCCGGATTCTGCTCTTTCAGGTAACGCCCCACGCCTGTCAGCGTTCCGCCTGTACCTACTCCTGCAATAAAAAGATCTACATTTCCCTCTGTATCTTTCCAGATCTCCGGTCCGGTGGTCCGGTAATGCGCCATCGCATTGGCCGGATTTTCGAACTGTCCGGGAATATAGCTTCCGGGAATCTGCGCCGCCAGCTCCTCCGCTTTTTCAATGGCGCCTGCCATTCCTTTGCCGCCGTCGGTCAGCACGAGCTTTGCGCCATAGGCTTTCAGAAGATTCCTTCGCTCCTCGCTCATGGTCTCCGGCATAGTCAGGATCAGGCGATAGCCTCTGGACGCCGCCAAAGAAGCAAGACCGATCCCGGTATTTCCGGAAGTGGGTTCGATAATCACTGCGCCGGGAGCCAGCTTCCCTTCCGCCTCCGCTGCATCCAGCATAGATCTGGCCGCCCGGTCCTTGACGCTTCCTGCAGGATTCAGATATTCCATCTTGCAGAGCACGCGCGCCTTAAGCCCCAGTTCTTTTTCCAGACGGCACACTTCCACAAGCGGCGTACCTCCGATCAATTCTTCCACACATTTATATACTGCCATCCTGGTCTCTCCTTTCCTGTCCTAAAAATCTTTGTATTTCTACTATCTTTGCTTTCGCGTCTTCCCGTCCCAGTTTATACAAGGCTTTCACCTTCTCCGGACGCTTCTCCATCCTGCCGATACCCAGATCTTTGCTGGGACGCAGAACCAGGATCTCCCCCTGCTTCTCCAGCTCTTCTATCTCCTCCAGTGTCCGGTTGTATCTGCGGTACCGGTTCTGCATTGCCCGCACGAACGCAGGATACTGTTTATATACAATTTTCACCGCGTTCATCCGGGACGGTTTCTTCCGGTACCCCTCCGGCCGAGTCAGCACTACAATATTTTTCTCATATCCCATCCTCCGGAATGCCTGAATCGGAATACTGTCTGCCACTCCTCCGTCCAGATATTTTTTCCCTCCAATCTGTACCGGATGGGATACCAGCGGCATGGATGCAGAAGCCTGCATCCAGGAAATATCTTTCATATCGTCCAGGCGGACATATTCCGCCCTTCCTGTAAGGAGGTTTGTAGCAACCACATAGAATTCTGTTTTTGACTTTGCAAATGTTTCGTAATCAAATACGTCCAGCCTTTCAGGAATATCATGGTAGCAAAACTGCGTGCCCACCAGATCTCCCGTCGTAAGGAGAGAGCGGAAGCTCATAAATCTGGGGTCACGCATATATTTCAGGTAATAACGGATACTGCGTCCGTGCTGTTTGGACACAAAGGAGCATCCGTGGATGGCTCCCGCGGATACTCCTATCACTCCGTCAAATGTCAGATTATGTTCCATAAATACGTCCAGTACACCGGCTGTATAGATGCCTCTCATGGCTCCGCCTTCCAGTACAAGACCTTTTTTCATATCATCCACCGTCCTTAGATTCTGTCAATCTCTATATTCTTTAGATGATACACCAAAATCGTTCCGTTTTCCACTGTAATTTTCAGGGGAAGACTTTCTTTCTCCGGATAAAAACGGGTGGATATCACCGTCTCTCCATCATTGAGATAAAATTCTGCCGCCGAGCTGTCCAGAAAAATACGGGCGCGGCGCAGTTCTCCGATCTTCGCTCTTCTCTGCTTCCTTCCCCTTCCGGATTCATCCGCAAACGACAGAAGGACGACTCCGCTTTTCTGTTCGTAGGCCAACTGCAGACCGCCGGCCTCCAGAGACAGGTCCCCGGCCGCGCCGCTCATGGAAACCATCACTTCCAGGCCTTCGGATCTGTTCCATTCCAGTTCCGCCTTATCCCGGTACTGTTCCTCCCCGGCACGCAGCAGCTCCATCTCGCGGACCGGTCGCTGCAGCACGGTTTTCCGTTCTTTGTCCCAGACCAATTCCCTGGGAATCGTCAGGCAGTGCTGCCATCCTCTGCCGACAGTAGGCAGATTGTCATAATCACACTCAATCATGCCCATCCAGCCGATCAGAATCCTTCGTCCCTGCTCATCCGCAAAAGTCTGAGGGGCATAGAAATCGAATCCCATATCCCACTCATGAAAATCTTCCAGCACATACCCGTCTGTTTCCCTGAAATCTCCGTCCAGAATGCACCATCCCGACTGATACTGGTTCTGAAAACAGAATGTTTCTGCCTCCAGCCCCTGCGGGGAAAATGACAGGATTCTCTGTTCTCCCAGAGAGAACAGATCCGGGCATTCCCACATGTACGCCTTTAAAAATTCTTTTCGCAGGACATTGATACGGGTCCAGGAACGCTTATCCTCCGAAGAAAAGACCAGGACGCAGCCTCTGTCCCGGCTGTCCCGCGCGCCCTGTACCATATAATAGACGCCATTTTCATACCAGACTTTCGGATCTCTCACATGACAGCTCATATCGTCGCCATAATCCTCGTTCGTCATGAGAAGTTCTTTGTCTCCCGGTGTGCAGCCGTCTTCCGTCACTGTAAGAATTGTATTGGCTTCTCTTCCCGCATGGATATAATCGTAATCGCCGTCCTGCTTTACATTTCCAGTATAATAAATATAAAGCTTTCCATCCTCCGCCAAAGCGCATCCGGAATAGACGCCGCTTCTGTCCCAGGCCGTATCCGGCGCCAGAAAAGCCCCCGTATAACGCCAGTGGATCATGTCCCGGCTCTCATAATGCCCCCAGAACTTCTCTCCTCCCTCCGGATCAAAGGGAGAATACTGGAAATACACGTGATAGATGCCGTCTTTCTGGCTCAGTCCATTAGGATCATTCAGCCAGCCGACCGGAGGCATCAGATGATGTTTCAGCCTCCAGCCGTCCTGACGGCTCTCTTCCTGCGCGCGGTCCTCTGCCGTCTTTACCCGTTCCTGCCATCCGTGCATTTTGTCCGTCATATATGGTTCCTCCTGCTATGATATCCTGATCACCGGCTCTCCGTAATCGACTGCTCCTGTCTTTTCACATACCACGTTTTCATAGTCAGCAGAATTTGTTACAAGTACCGGCGTAGTCAGGTCATATCCTTTCTCCCGGATCATTTCCATGTTAAATTCCATCAGCGGCGTCCCTTTGGATACATGCTGTCCTTCCTTCACCAGAGCTTTATACGGTTCTCCTTTGAGCTCTACCGTATTGATGCCGATATGGATCAGTACTTCTGCTCCGTCGTCGGAAGTCAATGCCAATGCGTGAAGTGTATCAAATACCATCGTTACTGTGCCGTCAAACGGCGCTTTCACAAGTCCTTCCGCCGGGATCACCGCCATACCCTTTCCGAGGGCTCCGGACGCGAAGGTCGGATCCTTTACTTCTTCCAGAGAGATTGCCGTACCTTTCAGCGGGCTGTATATTTCAGACGCTTCTTTTTTCTCCGGCTGTTCCGTTTTCGCCTGTTCCTGTACCGGAGCGGCTTTTCCCTTTGCCGGCTCTTCTCTGAAAAGAATCCAGGAAATTGAAAATGCCACCACCGTAGCTACGATCATCACCAGCGCATACTGCCAGGTATAGTTGGTAGTGATCAGGAAGCCGAAGATTCCAGTGATTCCGTAAGCGGACGCTCCGATATGGAACATTCCCGCCACCAGGCCGCCGCACGCGCCGCCGATACAGCCTGCGATAAACGGTTTCATATAACGCACGTTTACGCCAAAGATCGCCGGTTCTGTAATTCCCATATAAGAAGACAGCGCGGCCGGAAGCGCCACTGATTTTGTCTTGGCGTTATGGCTCTTCAGCGCCACTGCCAGGCAGGCCGCTCCCTGGGCCACATTGGCAGCCGTCGCGATCGGCATCCAGGTATTCATTCCGATGGAACTTAACAAGCCGGCCTCAATAGCGTTGTACATATGATGTACGCCAGCCACCACAGTCGGCGCGTACAGCGCTCCCACGATCGCGCCGCCGATACCGAATGGGAGCGTGATCAGTGTCTGGGCTCCGTTCAGCACCCAGTTTTCAATGGTAGAAAAGATCGGTCCGATGATCGTCAGCGTCACGTACCCGGTTACCATAACCGTCACCAGAGGAGTCACAAACAAGTCGATGATCTCCGGAACAATCTTGTGCAGTTTTTTCTCGATCATGGACATGAGCCACACAGCGATTACCACCGGGATCACATGTCCCTGATATCCGACCAGATTCACGTCATAAAGCCCGAACCAGACAGATGCCTTCGGGATATCCGCCGCATTCATGCCGGCTACCGACCAGGCGTTCAGAAGATCGGTGTGAATCATGATCATACCGATAACCGCGCCCAGGAACTGGTTCCCTCCAAATACCTTCGCGGCGCTGATGGCGATCAGGATCGGCAGGAATGTAAACGCGGCGCTGCTGAACAGATGAAAGATCACATAAGTTCCGGATTCCGCCATCTGGGGCCAGATATTGCAAAGTCCCTCCAGAAGCCCCATCAGAAGACCGCTGGCCACGATAGCCGGAATGATCGGCACAAAAATATCTCCCAGCGTCTTGATCGCGCGCTTGAAAATATTCTGCTTCGCGTTGGCCGCCTGCTTCACTTCTTCCTTTGAAGATCCTTCGATCCCTGCGATCTTGATGAACTCATCGTAGACCTTGTTGACCGTACCGGTTCCCAGAATGATCTGCATCTGACCGGAAGCGAAAAAGACGCCTTGTACGCCGTCGATTTCTTCCACCTTTTCTTTGTCACATTTGTCGTTGTCGCCAATCACCAGCCGAAGTCTGGTAGCACAGTGCGCGGCAGAAATCAGATTGGATTTTCCGCCGATACCGTCGAGGATTTCCTTGGCTGTTTTTTGGTAATCCATAATACTTCCCTCCTTATTCCATATATAAAAACGATATCGTGTATTAATTAATAATTTTTCAAAGATTATCTTTTAATTATTTCATATTTTTATGATATCGTTTTCATTTTCCGATCCAATTATAGACCCCAAAATATAGGCTGTAAATTGGGAAAAGGACTAAATATCACCTGCCGTTTTTGTGTAAATATCACAACAGAATAGAATTCCTCTGAATAATCTCATAACCCAGCATCATTTTTTTGTCCGGCAGACCTGGATTTTTCAGCTTCTCCAGAAGGATCTTCGCGCCCTCTCTTCCGGAAGTCTGATAATAGTAATGGGCGGTCGTAAGCGGGGGGTTCATCATCTCTGACATACGGGTATCCCCGATGCCCGCGATGGAAACATCCTCCGGAATCCTTTTTCCGGTCTCTCTTAAGTATTTCATCGCCCCGATGGCGATAGTATCCGTAACACAGAACAGCGCGTCCGTATCCGGAGCCTGCTCCATTAAGAGCCTGGTATTCTCATACCCGGATTCTAATGTAAATTCTCCCTGGAGAACCCTTTTTTCATCTACCGGAAGTCCCGCATCAGAAAGAGCGTCGCAGAATCCCCGGTACCGTTCCTTTCCCACCGCCTTATCCTTGGCGGACACGCCCAGAAAACCGATTTTTTTATGTTTTCCCGACGCGAGAATCGACGCCATCTCCCTGGCAGCATGGTAATCGTCATGGTAAACGCAGGAGATATAAGACTCCTGCTGACCCAGCAGCACCACCGGCACCTGCAGGGACTTCAGGAGTTTCTCATGTTCTTTATTCATCATAGTGCCGATAAAGATGATCCCATCTACCCGGTTCTGATCAAAAATCTTCAGATAACGCAGTTCCTGCTCCTGATTGTTCCCGGTATTGCCCAGCAGAAGCTCATATCCGGCTTCGGAAAGCTCTTCACTGATGCCGGCCACCACCCTGCTGATAGATTCCGAATTGATCTTCGGGATCACCACGCCGACCACCTTCGTTCTCTTTGTCCGCATAATCTGCGCATGGGCAGACGGGACGTATCCGGTCTCCTGGATCGCTTTTTTGATCCTTTCTTTTTTTTCTTCACTCACATATCCGCCGTTCATATAGCGGGAAACTGCGGACACTGACACATCCGCCATTTTTGCCACGTCGCTGATCGTCATTCTGTAATCCTCCGATAACATTCGGGTCTGCGGTCCCTGAAAAGTCCCCAGGACATCCGGTTTTCTGCAATTTCATCCAAATCAAAAGAAGCGGTAATCACTTCCTCCCGATCCCTGGACGCGCCGCATACCAGATCTCCGGTCTCATCCGCGATAAACGAAGAACCGTAAAAAGTCAGAGAGGAACTCTGTCCCCCGTTCTGTTCGCACGGCATCACTTCTTCCGTACCGATCCGGTTGGCGGCCGCCACCGGCATAAGATTTGCCGCCGCGTGGCCCTGCATGCAGCGTCTCCAGTGGGGCATACTGTCGCATTCCAGAATCGGTTCGCTGCCGATAGCCGTCGGATATAACAGCATCTCCGCTCCGTTCACCGCCAGGCACCGGGCCGTCTCCGGGAACCACTGGTCCCAGCAGATCCCTACGCCGATCCTTCCGAACCGGGTATCCCACACGCGGAATCCGCTGTCTCCCGGTGAGAAATAAAATTTTTCCTGATAAAAATGGTCGTCCGGAATATGGGTCTTACGGTAGACTCCCAGAATCTCTCCATCCGCGTCGATGACCGCGGCGCTGTTATACAGGCGGGTCTTATCCTGCTCGTAAAAACTGACCGGGATCACCGCCCCCAGTTCTTTTGCTGTCCGGCGGAAATAACGTACCGCATCGTTTTCCTCCACAGGCTTCGCGTAATGATAGTACTCATAGCGCCTTTCCTGACAGAAATACGGACGCTCGAACAGTTCCGGCAGAAGGATCACCCCCGCCCCTGCCTCGGCCGCCTGTCGGGCAAGCGCGCCTGCTTTCTCTATATTCTCAGCCACATCAGACGTGCAGCGCATCTGCACTGCTCCGATGGTCACATTTCTCATATGGTCCGCCTCCTGTATGGTATTTGCTGGGTGATGCAGTGGATATTGCCTCCGCCGACCAGAACCGCCCTGGCCGGGACCGGATACACTGTCCGCCCCGGAAAAAGGCCTGCCAAAATATTTACAGCCCTTCTGTCGTTCGCGTCCCCGAACTGAGGGACAACTACTCCACGGTTGGATATATAAAAATTCACATAGCTGGCGGCGAGCCGTTCGCCCGCCTCCCGCATATCTTCCCCTTCTTCAAAAGAAAAGCCTCTGAGTTCCTGCTCCGTGATGCATACCGGCTTTTCCGGAATCGGCAGAAGATGTATCTTCAGTTCTCTGCCTGCCGCGTCCCTCTGGCTTTTCAGCGCCTCCAGGGATGCCCGGCTCAGCTCATACTGGGGATCTTCCCTATCCTCCGTCCATGCCAGAACCACTTCCCCCGGACGGACGAAGGCGCAGACGTTATCCACATGCTCGTTGGTTTCATCCTGATAAATCCCCCGGGGAATCCACAGGATTTTCTTCGCTCCCAGGTATGCCTTCAGTTCTTCTTCAATCTGCTCTCTGGACATCTGCGGATTGCGCCCGGCGCTCAAGAGACATGCTTCCGTGACAAGCACCGTTCCCTCTCCGTCCGAATGAATTGATCCTCCCTCCAGCACAAAATGCTGCGCATCGTAGCAGTCCATACCCAGAGCGCGGCAAATCTCCCCCGCCGCCCGGTTATCCTGTTCCCACCGGGCATACAGACCGTCGTACGTCCCTCCCCAGGCGTTGAACTGCCAGTCCACGCCCCGGACGTCTCCTGCCGCGTTTACCACACAGGTCGGTCCCATATCCCGGGCCCACGCGTCGTCGGTGGGAATCTCCAGCACTTCTATCCTGTCGTCTTCGGCAAAGCATGCTCTCGCCGCGTCCGCATGCTCCCGGCCTGCCAGCATCCAGACTTTTTCGCTCTGCGCTATGATCCGGGCGATCCGGGCGAACACTGCCTGCGCTTCTCCCGCCCCGTCGGGCCAGGAACCGGGCCTCACCGGCCAGATCATCACGCAACCCTCATGGGGCTCCCACTCCGCCGGCATCCGGTATCCGTCTGCGGCGGGCGTCCCTGTCAGTCTATTCATATATTGCTCCTCCCTGTCAGGAAAGTCTGCACTTAAAATCCTCATACCCGAAGGACCGGATCACCCGGCAGTCTCCGTCGGCCGAAAGCACCGCTATATGCGGCAGACCGATCCCGTTGAATGTATTGTTCTTGACCATGGAATAGATGGCCATGTCTTCAAAATAAAGGCGGTCTCCCGGCTCTATCTCCCGGTCGAAAGAGTAATCGCCGATCACATCCCCCGCCAGGCAGGTACAGGAAGACAGGCGGTAGGTATATGCCTTCTCGCCAGGCTTTCCGCTGTCTTTTAGCGGCGGACGGTAGGGCATCTCCAGCACATCCGGCATATGGCAGGCCGCCGACGCGTCCAGGATCAGCGTCCGGATCCCATTGTCCACCACATCCAACACTTCCGTCACCAGATATCCTGCGTTCAGCGCCACCGCCTCTCCGGGTTCCAGATAGACTTCTACACCGTAGGTATCCTTCACGCGGCGGACACAGCGGATCAGTAGATCCACATCATAATCTTCTCTTGTGATATGGTGCCCTCCGCCCATGTTCAGCCATTTCATCTGTCCGATATAAGATCCGAACCTTTCTTCTGCCGCGCGCAGGGTACGCTCCAGATCGTCGGCATTCTGTTCGCACAGGGTATGAAAGTGCAGTCCTTCCACTCCCTTCAGCGCATCCGGGTCTTCCTGAAGGGCCTTCTTAAAATTCTCCAGAGTTACTCCCAGGCGGGAACCCGGCGCACAGGGATCATAGATGGCATGATCGCCCTGCGTGGAACATTCCGGATTAATCCGAAGCCCGATACTGGTTCTTCCCAGACACCGGTTCCTGTACTTTTTCAGTTGAGAGAAAGAATTGAAGATCACGTGATCACAGACAGAGACGATCTCGTCCATCTCCTGCTCCCGGTAGCCGGGTGAAAACACATGGTTTTCCTTTCCCATTTCTTCCCTGCCAAGCCTCGCCTCATAAAGGCCGCTGGCCGTTGTCCCCGCCAGGTACTGTCCGATCAGCGGGTACTCATAAAACATGGAAAAAGCTTTCTGCGCCAGCAGGATCCGGCACCCCGCCTCCTCCTGCACTTTCTTCAGCAGTTCCAGATTCCGGATCAGCTTCGCCTCATCCACCACATAGCAGGGCGTCGGTACATCCTGAATCCTCATATCAGTCCACCAGAACCGGGTTCTCTTCCACAACCCACGGCAGTCCCCAGCGGTTCAGCGCTTCCATATAAGGATCCGGATCAAATTCGTCTGTGGTGAAAACGCCCGGCTTCTGCCATTGTCCGTTCACCACCAGCATGGCTCCGATCATGGCGGGCACGCCCGTCGTATAGGAAATCGCCTGGGATCCCACTTCTTTGTAGCACTCCTGATGATCACATACGTTATAAATATAAAGGCTCTTTTCCTTTCCGTCCTTCACTCCGGTGAAGATGCAGCCGATATTGGTCTTACCCACCGTTCTGGGCCCCAGGGAAGCCGGATCCGGCAGAAGGGCCTTCAGGAACTGGATCGGTACGATCTCCTGCCCCTGAAACTCAATCGGGGTCGTGGAGAGCATTCCCACGTTTTCCAGACATTTCATATGGGTCAGATAGCTCTGTCCGAAAGTCATGAAGAAACGGATCCTCTTTACACCCGGGATATTCTTCGCCAGCGCCTCGATCTCCTCATGATGAAGCAGGTACATATCCTTTTTGCCTACGCCTTTGAAGTCATATTCTCTCTTGATGCTCATGGGTTCGATCTCCACCCATTTTCCATCTTCCCAGTAAGATCCCGGAGCGGACACCTCGCGCAGGTTGATCTCCGGATTAAAGTTGGTGGCAAACGGATAACCATGATCTCCTCCGTTGCAGTCCAGAATATCGATGGTATGAATCTCGTCAAAATAGTGTTTCTGCGCATACGCAGCAAAGACACTGGTCACGCCCGGATCAAAACCGCTGCCCAGAAGCGCCGTAAGCCCGGCATCTTTAAAGCGGTCCTCATAAGCCCACTGCCAGGAATAATCAAAGAGTGCCGTGAAGCCCAGGCGTTTGCACCTTTCTTCATACACCTTGCGCCATTCCGGATCATCCGTATTCTCTGCTTCATAGTTTGCCGTATCGATATAATGTACTCCTGCCGCCAGACATGCATCCATGATCGTCAGATCCTGATAAGGCAGCGCCACATTCAGCACTGCGTCCGGCGCATAGGAACGAATCAGCGCCGTAAGTTCCTCCACATGATCCGCGTCCACCTGCGCCGTGGTAATCTTCGTCTTCGTTGTGGGCTGCAGTTTTTCCTTCAGAGCATCGCACTTGGAAACTGTGCGGCTCGCAATCATAATCTCATCAAACACCTCGCTGTTCTGACAGCATTTGTGGATCGCCACGGAAGCCACGCCTCCGCATCCGATAATCATCAATCTGCTCATATTTTATCTTCCTCCTCTTCCAGTAAATCTTCTACATATTTCGGCAGCATAAACGCGCCCGTATGCAGATTTGTTGTGTAATACCATGTCCTGATTCCCCGTTTATTCCAACGCTCCGGATCAAAATCCGTCAGCGGATGGTATTTTTTGGACGCAAAGCCAAACATCCAGTATCCGGCCGGGCAGGTGGGAATACTCGCCTGATATACGCGGCTGATCGGAAAACTCCGGTACACTTTCCGGTGCATAGCCCGGAAAGCGATCTCATCCTCATCATAAAACGGACTGCCGTGCTGATAAACCATGATTCCGTCTTCCTTCAGCGCGCGGTAGCAGCTGCCGTAAAACTCTTTGGTAAACAATCCTTCTGTATGTCCGAAAGGATCCGTAGAATCGTTGATGATCAGATCATATTCATTCCGGCGGTTGCGCAGGAACCGCAGCCCGTCCGCATTGGTGATCTTTACCCTCGGGTCGTCAAATCCTTTGGCTGTCTCCGGGAAAAATTCCCGGCTGACCTGGATGAACATCTCGTCGGGTTCTACCACATCGATCGAAACGATCTCAGGATACTCAATGCAGGTTCTGGCCACGCCGCCGTCTCCTCCGCCGATGATTAATACCTTTTTCACATCCGGATGCACTGCCATGGGCACATGCACCACCATTTCGTTGTAGATAAATTCATCCGCTTCCGAAAAGATAATCTCGCCGTCCAGTACGATCATCTTCCCGAACTCCTGGGACTGAAACACATCGATCCGCTGATATTCGCTCTGCGCGCTGAAAAGCTGCTTATCCACCCGGATACTCGTCTTCACATTGTCCGTGTCCATCTGAGAAAACCAGATATCCATTTCCGTCACCTCCCTTATCCTATACAATCACATTTAATAACTGTACCGAAGGATCCTGCGTTCCCTGAAGAGAACATCCCTTTTCCTTCGCGTACAATATGTATTCAATAATCTCGCCGGTGATCCGTTCTCCCGGCGTCAGGATCGGAATACCCGGCGGGTAGCACATGACCAGCTCCGCGCAGATCGCACCGGCTGTCTCCCGGATCGGCACCTGTCTCTTATCCGCGTAAAATGCTTCCTGGGGAGTACAGACCACTTCCGGCTGAATAAAATCCCCGCAGTACAAAGTACTGGAATCTTTCTCATAGGAACGTCCGATATCTTCCAGCGCCCCTACCAGGCGCTCAATATCCTGGATACGGTCTCCGATGGAAATATATGCCAGAATGTTGCCGATATCCCCAAATTCGATCTGGATATCGTATTCGTCTCTCAGGATATCGTATACTTCGATGCCGGTCAGGCCGATCCCCTGGGTATAGACGGACAGCTTCGTCACATCATAGTCATAAACGCTGTCCCCGTCCACCAGGTCCTTTCCGTACGCATAGTATCCGCCGATCTCATTGATTTCATTTCTGGCGTACTCCGCCATCCGCACTACTTTCGCAAAGGATTCCTTTCCGCGCAGCGCCAGATTTCTCCTGGAAATATCCAGGCTGGACAGCAGCAGATACGACGCGCTGGTAGTCTGGGTCAGGTTGATGATCTGACGTACATACCCCGCGTCCATATCCGGACCGCACAGGAGGATCGAACTCTGGGTCAGGCTTCCGCCGGATTTATGCATGGAGACCGCCGCCAGATCCGCCCCTGCCGCCATGCCGGAAACAGGCAGGTTTTCTCCAAAATACAGATGGGTGCCGTGCGCTTCGTCCACCAGCACCTTCATCCCCCGTTCATGGGCCATCTCCGTGATCTTTTTCAGATTGGAACAGATCCCGTAATAGGTTGGATTATTGATGAACACCGCCTTCGCGTCCGGATTTGCATCCATCACCCTGCGCATCTCTTCTACCTCTACCCCCAGAGCAATGCCGATCCTGGGATTCACCTTCGCCTCCACATAGACCGGAACCGCGCCGCACAGCACCAGAGCGTTGATCACACTTTTATGTATATTTCTGGGCAGGATGATCTTATCCCCCGCCTTGCACACGGACAGAATCATGCTCTGCACCGAACTGGTAGTCCCATTCACCATCAGGAACGCATGGGCCGCGCCGAACGCATCTGCGGTCAGTTCCTCCGCCCTGCGGATCACCGACACCGGATGTCCCAGATTGTCCAGAGGTTTCATGGAATTCACATCCAGGCTGACGCACTTCTCTCCAAGAAGCTCTGCCAGTTCCGGATTCCCCCTGCCTCTTTTATGTCCCGGCACGTCGAAGGGCACTACCCTTCTTCTCCGGAATTTTTCCAGCGCCTCGTAGATCGGGGCGGATTTCTGATCATTCAAATTCATCTGCATTCCCTCTGTCTTTTTCGTACAAAAAAAGGAAACCTGCGGACAACAGTCCACTTGCTTCCCCTGTCAAAGATCTCTTATATCTTCCGTTTTTAATCTTTCCAGAGTATCTACATGCTACTCTTATTGACCGTTTCACAAGATGACGTGCCATCGCACTGATTATAAAGTAATCAACTTATAAAATTTGAGCTTTTAACTCCATCAATAATGCGGCTTGCAAAACATACTCTGTTTTACTCACTGTCTGTGATCATAACATAAAATGTGCGGAACTGTCAATACAGCCCGCACATTCCTTAAAGTTACAGTCGCTTCATAAGCATCCATTCGTCGATCCCCGCCCGGATCAAATCCGGAATCAGGACAACAGGCTTGAAGCCCTTGCGCTGATAGAGCGCTTTCGCTCTCGGGTTGAAATGTGATACGCAGATAAAGCATTTATCAAAACCCGTCCGCACACAAATCTCCTGAAAGACGTCGATCAGACGGCTCCCGATAGCCTGTCTCCGGTAACCGTCCTTCACTCCCAACAGAGCCAGATAAGGGAATTCGCCAAACATCCCCTTCAGTTCATAGACCATGACGCCTACGATCTCGCCCGAGCCAGTCTGAGCCGCGATCACATGGCCCTCGTCCAGAGGACCATACAGCATCTCTTTCAGGAACTCCGTACCTTTAAAATACCGGTCATATAAAGTGCTGTTTTCAAATACCTTTGCACATTCATCCTGCATGTCCGGCGTAGCCTGTACAAAACGGACGCTTCGTTCGTATTTCAGCGACATCCTGATCCCTCCGCAAACGATTACAGAATCTCCTTAATCCATCCTTCCGGCGCTTCGATGCGGCCCATCTGGATACCTGTCAGGGTATCATACAGTTTCTTCGTGATCGGACCCATATCTTCCATACCGCTGGGCAGGCAGATCTCCTCGTCGTGATCCACGATCTTTCCTACCGGAGAAATCACGGCTGCGGTTCCGCACAGGCCGCACTCCGCGAAATCTTTCAGCTCTTCTTTCGCGATCGGGCGCTCTTCCACTTCCAGGCCCAGATAATCTTTTGCTACCACCATCAGAGAACGACGGGTAATAGAAGGAAGAATACTGCCTGACTTGGGCGTCACGACTTTTCCATCTTTGGTGACAAAGATAAAGTTCGCTCCTCCGGTCTCTTCTACGTACTTTCTGGAAGCCGGATCCAGATACATATTCTCATCGAAGCCTTTGTTATGTGCGTCCACAATATTATGAAGACTCATGGCATAGTTCAGGCCGGCTTTGATGTCACCGGTTCCATGAGGAGCCGCGCGGTCCACATCCGATACACGGATTGTAATCGGCTTTACGCCGCCCTTAAAATACGGTCCCACCGGAGTCGTAAACACACGGAACTGATATTCATTCGCCGGCTTCACACCGATAATAGAGTCTATACCGAACATAAACGGACGAATGTACAGCGTCGCTCCGCTTCCGTAAGGAGGCACATACGCCGCATTCGCCTTTACAGTCTGCACTACAGCGTCAACAAACTTATCCTGCGGATACACCGGCATCTCCAGCCGCTTGCAGGAATCTTCCATACGCTGTGCGTTCAGATCCGGACGGAATGTAACGATCCTGCCGTCTTCCGTCGTATAAGCTTTCATTCCCTCAAAACAGGTCTGCGCATACTGAAGCACGCACGCGCACTCGCTCATGGTGATCATCGGGTCGTCAATCAGCGCGCCCTCATCCCATGCTCCATTTTTGTAATTGGCGACAAATCTCTTATCTGTATCTACATAATTAAATCCGAGACTGCCCCAGTCGATGTTTTTCTTTTCCATCCTGACTGCTTCCTTTCCCATTGCATTTTTGTGTCTGCGATGACTTATTTTGTTTCATCATACGCCTTTCCCAAAAATGTGTCAAGATCTCCTGCTTTTCTCATAATCTTTCAGGGAAGCGACCGCTTCTGACGCAAGAGGCAGGATCGCCGTCATGTTGAAGATTGTCATCAATCCCACGCCCACATCGCCCAGATCCCATACAAATGTATACGCGGCCAATCCTCCCACAAACAGCATCACCAGAGCAAATATTTTATAAATAGTCTGGGCGTCCCAGCGGTCTCCGAACAGATAGGCCACATTAGGTCTCGCATAGAACAGGATGCCAATAAAAGTAGAAAAACTGAACAGCCACAGGATTAAAGCGATAAATACACCTCCCGCCTCTCCCAGGTGATGGTTCATAGCCGCCTGAAGAAGATCCATGCCGGAAAGCCCGCTTGTCAGTTCTTCCGGCGCCAGTAACATAATCATGGCTGTACAACTGCAGATCAGGATCGTGTCGATAAACACACCCAGAGCCTGCAAGAGTCCTTCCTTTGCCGGGTGGCTGATATCCGCCGCGGCAGCCGCACAGGGCGCGGAACCGGAACCCGCCTCATTGGAAAACAGCCCCCGCTTCGCGCCGTTCATGATCACGGCCCCCAGGCCGCCGACCGCCACCTGACGGATACCGAACGCTTCCGAAAAAATTCTCTGAAAAACAGCGGGCAGCAGTCCTGCGTTCTTTACGATGATAAATACTGTGATCAGCAAATATAAAACGGCCATAACCGGAACCATAATATCCAGAACCTTTACCGTAGCATTTTTTCTCAAAACGATCACCGCGGCCACAGCTACCAGCGCTGCCGTCGTATAAAGAGGAGGAATCTGAAAAGCATTTTCAAAGGCGGAAGACACTGAATTCCCGATCACCTGACTGATCCCTCCCCAGCAGATAAGTCCGGACAGCGCAAACAGCACGGCGATCACCGGTTTTCTTCCTTTTTCTCTCTTTCTGTTGAAAAAACGATCAATATAGTAAGCCGGGCCGCCGCGCCATCCTCCATAGAGCGGATCCTTTTCTTTATATATCTGCGCCAAGGTAGCCTCTATAAAAGCGGTTGATGAACCTACCAGAGCCGTGACCCACATCCAGAACACGGCGCCGGCGCCGCCGGCAGAGATCGCCGCCACTACGCCTACCAGATTGCCCATTCCTACACGGGTGGCCGTGGAGACAATCAGAGCCTGGACTCCCGAGATCGCTCCTTCCTGGGATACGTTTTTCTTCTCAGCGGCGATTCTCAGCATTTCCGGGAACAGCCGCACCGGGAGGGCTCTGGTCCTCACAGTAAAATAGATCCCGGCCGGAATCAGAATGATTACCAGCAGGGACAGCCCCAGCGTGCTTCCGCCCGGCAGGGGTATCGTGATCAGATCTCCCCATAAAAGGTTATACACTGTTTGAATCAATGTCACAAACAGCCGTCCCAATGATTCTATAATATCCATTTTTATTATCCTCTCTTCCCCGCATAACCGTTTCCGGACCCGTCCCCGGAAAACAGCTTGTATTCTTTCTTCCTGTAGTATATAGTAAAAAATACAATCTGTAAAATTGATATATAAAATAAATGGCATCGATTTTTTCGATATCAAGAGGAAGTATCTATGGATATTCAGACAAAATGGAGGACGGCATACGCCGCCCTCCATTTTATATATCAGAACAATTATTCTGCTCCGTAGAGAGATTTCAGTTTGTTCAGATAGTTGTATCTTGCTTTTGCCTCGCTCTCGTTCTTCGCGAAGAGTTTTGCAGCTCTTTCCGGATTTGCACGTTTCAGAGAATTGTAACGTACCTCTCCATCCAGGAACTCCTGATAATCTCCGGTCGGCTCCTTGGAATCCAGGGAGAACGCATCCTTGCCTTCTGCCGCAAGAGCCGGGTTGAAGCGGAAGCAATGCCAGTAACCGGCCTTAACTGCCAGCTCTTCCTCAGTCTGAGCTTTCGCCATACCTTTCTTGATACCATGGTTGATACACGGAGCGTAAGCAATGATCAGGGACGGTCCCGGATATGCCTCTGCCTCTGCGATCGCCTTCACGCACTGATTGAAGTCAGCGCCCATGGAAATCTGTGCCACATATACATAACCATAGCTCATAGCGATGGAAGCCAGGTCTTTCTTCTTCACATCTTTACCGCCTGCAGCAAACTGTGCAACTGCACCGGTCGGTGTTGCCTTGGAAGCCTGTCCGCCTGTATTGGAGTAAACCTCGGTATCAAATACCATCACGTTGATATCTTTGCCGGAAGCCAGCACATGGTCTACGCCGCCGAATCCGATATCATATGCCCATCCGTCGCCGCCGAATACCCACTGGGATTTCTTAGCGAGGAATTCTTTCTGTTTCAGGATCTCCTGAGCCTTTTCGCATCCGCATGCTTCCAGAGCAGCTACAAGTTTGTCCGTAGCCGTTCCGTTGGTAGCGCCTACTCCGTAGGTATCCAGCCATTCCTGACCAGCTGCCGCTACGTCAGCATTTCCGGAATTTGCAACCAGGTCTTCTACTTTCGCTTTCAGGCCGCCGCGTACTGCATCCTGTGCCAGCAGCATACCATAACCAAACTCAGCCGCATCCTCGAACAGAGAGTTGGACCATGCCGGACCCTGTCCCTTCTGGTTCACGGTGTACGGAGTGGACGGTGAAGAGTTGCCCCAGATAGAGGAACATCCGGTCGCGTTCGCAATATACATTCTGTCACCGAACAGCTGGGTGATCAGTTTTGCGTAAGGAGTCTCGCCGCAGCCTGCGCATGCGCCTGAGAACTCAAGCAGCGGAGTCTTGAACTGAGAACCTTTGACTGTCGTCTCTTTGAATTTCGCAATCACATCTGCTTTCTCCGGCAGAGTTACCGCATAATCGAATCCAACCCGAACGCCCTGATTTGCTTCCATGTTGGCCATCTCGATTGCTTTTGCACCCTTCTTGCCCGGGCAGACATTTACACAGGAACCGCATCCGGTACAATCCAGTGCGGATACTACGATTGCAAACTTCTTGTCCGGCATACCGGTCATATCCAGCATCTTCATGCCTTCCGGAGCTGCAGCTGCTTCTTCCGCAGTCATAGCAACCGGGCGGATAACTGCATGCGGGCACACATAAGAACATCTGTTGCACTGGATACAGTTTTCCGGATTCCATACCGGGATATTCACTGCGATACCACGTTTCTCATATGCGGAAGTACCGGACGGAGTCGTACCGTCTACGTAATCCATGAACGCGGATACCGGCAGGCTGTTGCCTTCCTGAGCGGACACTTTGGACTGAATATTGTTAACAAAGTCCACGGCATCCTTTCTTCCGCCTTCTGCATGGGTCATATCCAGGCCTTCGTCAGCTGCATTCTTCCAGCTCTCCGGAACCTGAACTTCTACTACTTCTTTCGCGCCGGCATCAATAGCAGCCCAGTTCTTCTGAACCACATCGTCGCCCTTACGTCCGTAAGTAGCTTTTGCAGCAGCTTTCATCAGCTCGATCGCCTTATCCTCCGGGATAATACCGGTCAGTTTGAAGAATGCGGACTGCAGAATAGTGTTGATACGAGTCGGTCCCATACCGGTCTCGATACCGATCTTCACACCGTCAATGGTATAGAATTTAATATTGTGGTTTGCGATAAACGCTTTTACCTGTCCCGGAAGGTGTTTCTCCAGTCCTTCCATATCCCACGGGCAGTTCAGAAGGAAGGTTCCTCCGTCCACCAGCTCCTGTACCATATTATACTTGCGGATATAGGACGGATTGTGGCATGCCACGAAATCTGCCTTATGGATCAGGTATGTAGATTTAATCGGTTTCTTACCGAAACGAAGGTGGGACATGGTCACACCGCCGGACTTCTTGGAGTCGTAATCGAAGTATGCCTGTGCATACATATCGGTATTGTCGCCGATGATCTTGATGGAGTTCTTGTTTGCTCCAACGGTACCGTCTGCGCCCAGACCCCAGAACTTACAGTTGGTGGTTCCTTCCGGAGTGGTAACCAGCGGAGCGCCGGTCTCCAGAGACAGGTTGGTCACATCATCTACGATACCAATCGTGAATTTCTGTTTGGTTGTATTGTTATATACGGCCACGATCTGTGCAGGAGTCGTATCCTTGGAACCCAGTCCGTAACGTCCGGTAAATACCGGCGTATCATGGAACTTCGTTCCTTTCAGAGCAGCTACTACATCCAGGTACAGCGGCTCGCCAAGAGCGCCCGGCTCTTTCGTCCTGTCAAGAACCGTGATCTGTTTTACAGTCTCCGGAATGGCTGCAACCAGAGCCTCTGCACAGAACGGTCTGTAAAGACGTACTTTTACAACGCCGACCTTTTCGCCTGCTGCCATCAGATAATCGATGGTTTCTTCAATCGTATCGCATACAGAGCCCATCGCGATGATTACTCTGTCAGCATCAGCAGCTCCGTAGTAGTTGAACAGCTTATAATCCGTTCCGATCTTCGCATTTACTTTGTCCATATATTCCTGAACAATCGCCGGCATTGCATCATAGTACTGGTTGCATGCCTCACGTGCCTGGAAGAAGATATCCGGGTTCTGAGCAGATCCTCTTTCCACCGGATGATTCGGATTCAGAGCGTCTTTTCTGAATGCATCGATGGCGTCCATGTCCACCATATCTTTCAGATCCTCATAGTCCCAGGTCTCGATCTTCTGGATCTCATGGGAAGTACGGAATCCGTCAAAGAAATTGATGAACGGAAGACGTCCTTTGATTGCCGCACAGTGAGCAACCGGAGTCAGGTCCATAACTTCCTGAACGCTGGACTCGCAGAGCATTGCAGCTCCGGTCTGACGACAGGCATATACGTCGGAATGATCTCCAAAGATCGACAGCGCATGGCTTGCAAGCGCACGTGCAGATACGTTGAATACGCCCGGAAGTCTCTCACCAGCGATCTTGTACAGGTTCGGGATCATCAGAAGAAGACCCTGGGAAGCTGTAAACGTCGTCGTAAGGGCTCCTGCTGCCAGAGAACCGTGTACGGCTCCTGCTGCGCCCGCCTCGGACTGCATCTCAGTTACATGAACCGTCTGTCCGAAGATGTTGGTCCTTCCCTGAGTCGCCCATTCATCAGTTGCTTCTGCCATAACGGATGAAGGTGTGATAGGATAGATCGCTGCCACGTCAGAGTACGCGTAAGACGCATGAGCGGCCGCATGATTACCATCCATGGTTTTCATTTTTCTAGCCATTTTTGTAATTCCTCCTTGTACAAATCAATAAGACCCTTTTATATAAATTTAGTTCTTATCATTCGGATTCATTCTATCACATCTTATAGAGATTGTCCATTTTGTATTTGATTTTTTTGTTCCTGTTTTACATGAATTTTACAATTTTTTTCATAAGTATTGACTCAGCCGTAAATAGTATGATAGCATGAGGGCGCTGGGATAAGCGGTGGAGTCTGTCATAGGGAGTTCTTTCTTCCTATTTATTCGCAGTAAAGAGGTGCTTTCGGGAATGTTTTGAGATTTCCCTGAATTGCAGGGCGGAACCTACCGAAGGTCCCGCCTTTTTTCTGTCTTTTAGGGAATAATAAAGGCAAAATTTAAAACAAAAGGATATACACGGGTAAAATTTATGGATGTATCATTTTCGTACTTTATTCACGGCATGGCTTCCAATCCCATGCTTCTCATCACAGTCCTTCTCACACTGGGCGTGATCTTTGTCAACGGCTGGACCGATGCTCCGAATGCTATCGCCACCTGTGTCACCACCCGGTGCATGAAACCCCGCTCGGCAATTCTCATGAGCGCGGTCTTCAACTTTCTCGGCGTGCTGGTTATGACACATATTAACAGTTCCGTGGCTTCTACCATCAGTAATATGGTAGATTTTGGCGGCAACACCGGCAATGCCCTGATCGCCTTATGTGCAGCTCTGTTTTCTATCGTTGTGTACAGTGTAGGCGCTTCTTACTTTGGCATACCTACCAGCGAAAGCCACAGCCTGATAGCAGGTCTCTCCGGCGCTGCCATCGCCGTGCAGAGCAGTATCGACGGCATTAATATGGACGAGTGGGTCAAAGTTCTTTACGGCCTGGTGCTCAGTCTTGCACTGGGATTTATCAGCGGCTGGGTAATCTGCAAACTGCTTTCTGTGATTTGTTCCGGAATGGATCGGCGAAAAACAAACGGTTTCTTTACCGGAGCTCAAATCTTTGGCGCTGCAGCCATGAGTTTCATGCACGGCGCTCAGGACGGGCAGAAATTCATCGGCGTTCTTTTCCTTGGCGTAGCCTTCTGCAACGGTCAAAACAGCGTAGCCGGCGCCACTATCCCTGTCTGGCTTATGCTGCTGTGCAGTACGGTCATGGGCGTTGGTACCAGCGTAGGCGGCGAAAAGATTATTAAATCTGTAGGAATGGATATGGTGAAACTGGAAAAATACCAGGGATTTTCAGCTGACCTGTCAGCGGCATTCTGCCTTTTACTTTCAAGCCTTTTTGGCATTCCGGTATCTACTACCCATACCAAAACGAGCGCCATCATGGGCGTCGGAGCGGTAAAAAGGCTTTCTGCTATTAACTTTGGAGTAGTAAAAGACATGATGCTCACCTGGATCTTTACATTCCCCGGCTGCGGGCTGATCAGTTTCCTTATGGCTAAATTGTTCATGTTTATTTTCTGATTTTCATAATCGAACCAGAAATTATTTACAATACGAAAAGGAGATTCCTATGTCAAAGAAACAAGATTCTTTTTATTTTGAAAATTTTAAATCCTGTACGGAGCATGCCTGTAAAGCTGCTCATCTCTTGGAAAAAATCATGCGGGAATTCAATCCAGGCGCATTGGAGCAGAGCCTCGAAGACATGCACCGGATAGAGCATGGCGCAGACGAGAAAAAACATGAAATTCTGAATGTATTGGCAAAAGCTTTTATCACGCCTATTGACCGGGAAGATATCCTGCTGCTCAGTCAAAGCATCGATGATATGGTAGATAAGGTAGAGGACGTCCTGCTCAGAATCTATTGCAACAACGTACAGAATATCCGCCCGGAAGCTCTGCAGGTTATGGACGTTATCGTCCGCTGCTGCGAAGAAGTGCAGCGTCTGATCGAAGAATTTCCCAACTTCCGGCGTTCCAAAACGCTTCGCGAATATATCATCCATGTCAATACCATGGAAGAGGAAGCCGATCAGCTGTTCATCACCAACCTGCACCAGCTCCACACCACCTGTACTGATCCGATTGAGATCATCAGCTGGCGCGAGATCTATATCTATCTGGAGCACTGCGCGGACGCCTGCGAGCAGGTAGCCGGCGTAGTAGAAAGTGTCGTAATAAAAAATACCTAAGCGCACAACAAACGGGGCTGTCCACTCTCAAATTTTGAGTTCAACAGCCCCGTTTCATTTTATTAAATTTATAAATTATTCACAAATACTGCGTCTGAGCCCTTGAATCATATACATGCCTGCAATTGCCCCTTGATCCGGCACTCCGGCAGCTTTAGCTGCAAATACTGCCGCTTTTCCGAATTTAGGAGTCATATTTTTTGTGGCTTCCACTCCTTCCGCAGCGCCTTCACAAGCAGCCTCAATCACAGACGCCATATCTCCCCCTGCCGCTGCAGCCTCAGCGGCCTTTTTGGCACCTGCGTCTACCGAATCAAATATAGTACGGTCTCCCAGTTCACATTTACCCCGTTTTTGAATCCCTGCTGCAAATGCGGTAAGATAAATCGAAAGTTCCTCTGCGCCAATCTCTTTCTTGCCTTTTAGAGCCTTTCCACCTTCCATAACTCCACTGCTCATCAGTGTACCCATGGTACTGGGGACAAGCCCTGCCATTTTCATTCCTGCTTTTACAAGAGTTTTTCCTATATCATCCGGGATCAGATTCTGACGGATAAGATCCGGCAGCGCGCCATAACCTTTTTCCATTGTCAGTCCCAGATCTCCGTCTCCCATGTGCGCGTCCATCTCGCACAGTTCATCTTTTTTCTCAGCAAACACAGAAGCTACTCCTTCAAATAAAAGCGGTAACTGTTCTACGCTGTATTTTTCCATATTCTCGTCCTTCTTTCTTTTATACCTGCGTATAGAACGGGGTTTTTACTGGCATATCAATCCACTGCTTCATTTCATCGTCAACTTTACAGATAGAAATCGAAGCTCCCGCCATTTCCATGCTGGTTGCATACTCTCCCACGAATGTACGGTATACTTTAATCCCTTTTTCATCCAAAATACTGCGTACGCTTCCAGAAAGAATATATAACTCTTCAATGCTGGTCGCTCCGAGGCCATTGATCAGCACACATATTTCTTCATCCTTTGCTACCGGCATATCTCCCAGCAAGGTATCCAGGCTTTCTTTTGCCAATTCATCAGCAGTTAATATTGGTCCGTTCCAAACACCAGGTTCACCATGAATGCCCATTCCCATAGCCATTTCATTCTCAGCAAGTGTGAAATTAGGATGTCCGACCTCCGGAATAATACAAGGCGTCAGGGCAAATCCCACGGTCCTGGTATTATCTTTTGCTTTCTGGGCAGCCGCAAGCACTTCATCAAGACTTCCCATCTGAGCCGCTTTCGCACCTGCACATTTATACATAAAGAAAATACCTGCCACGCCTCTTCTAGTATCTGGATTCGCATTGCTGTTTACATCATCTGCTCCTACAATGCTCCTGGTTTCAATATCATCCATTTCACAAAGTTCAGCGGCCATATCAAAATTCATGATATCTCCGGTATAGTTTCCATACAGATATAAAATACCTGCGCCTGCTTCTACTTCTTTACTCACGTTATAAATCTGCTCAGCGGATGGACTTTGAAAAACACCTCCGACGCCACAGCCGTCCAAGAGTCCTTCCCCTACATATCCAAGGAACAAAGGAAGATGCCCCGTTCCTCCTCCTGTAATAATCGCCACTTTTCCATCTTTCTTTTTTGCAGTACAGTAACAACGCAAATCGTCATTTACATATTTTACCTCTTCCGGATGTGCCATGTAGATTCCTTTCAACATGTCGTCGGTGTATGCCTCCGGTGCATTCATTATTTTTTTCATTTCAATCTGCTCCTTCCTGTTATAATACTCTCTATGTACAGCTCAAAGTCTCAATCCGATTTCTTCCGGCACAGATGCAAAATAAATATCATCATGACTGGTGTTGTTTTTAAAAATACAAACGCTCATAACCTCTTTTCCCACTGCAAACGGCACTGCATGCCACACAGATGGATTAAGCGAAATTCCCACTCCACAAGGTATGTAAAAGGCTTGTACTTTTTCCGGTTCCAGATCTCCTGCAGCCGCAACTCCCACGATCAAATCTCCGTCCATAGCAATCAGGTTCTCCGTAGTGTAATCATGAGCTTCGAAATCTTTCAGAATGAATTCATGCGGAATCACTTTCATCAGATTGATTGATGTCGGCGCGTCGATCACAACTGCCTGAGGATACCAGAAATGAGTCGCCGGGTTTCCTCCCGCTTCGCGTCCTTCCACGCTTAATACTTGTCCATAAGGAGCAAATGCTTCCTGTGTCAGTTTACTGACTTGAATCAATTTCATGCCAAACACCTCCATAAGCTTACTTATTCACTTTTCTTTTTCAGGGCGCGTTTGTCCAGATACGCATCCAGAAGAAGAGCCGCTACAAGAAGACATCCGTTTACAAATGTTTTCGCGTTATCATCCATATGCATCAAACCGAATGCATTTGTAATCAGCTGCAACAGGATTGTAGCTAACGCCACTCCCATTACCCGGCCTTTTCCGCCATCCGGATGAACGCCGCCCAAAACTACAATCAGCAGCGTTAACAATGTATATGTAGAACCATTGGAACTCTTCGCACTGTTTAAGTGACTCGTAATCAAAATACCGGAAACACCACCTAAAATTCCGCTGAACATGTGAGTCATAACCGTAACTTTCAGAGTGTTAATACCGCTGTATCTCGACGCTTTTGCATTACTTCCCAGGAAATAAATCTCATGTCCAAAAACTGTGCTTTTCATTACAAACGCAACGACTGCCACAGCAAGAATGTAAATAAATAACACATATGGAATACCTGCCACCGTACCGTTTGCAATATTTTTAAATGCATCACACATTCCATTGATGGCAGGACCTCCCGTAATTCCATAAGCCAATCCCGTATACAGCTGCAATCCACACAAGGTGACCAACATAGCCGGAATATTAAAATACCCGATAATAAAACCGTTAAACGCACCGCAACAACCGCCTACTGCCAGTGCAACAATCACTGCCAGGATAATTGCCGGAACTGCCATAGACAAATCTGAACCATTGGCTGTCATTTTTGTCACAATCATAGCCGCCAACACGCCGGTGAAATTCATGATACCGACCAATGACAGGTCAATTCCCCCTGCAATCATGCAGACCATCATTCCAAATGCCAGAATCCCGTATTCAGGAAACTGAAAAATCATAGATCTGACGTTTCTTAATGTAAAGTAATCACCCGGCTGAAGAACAGCCATAATAACCAGCGCCAACACCATCAGGCCGACAATAGTAAGCATATGAGTATCAGGTGCGGCTTTTCCCTGCAAATTTCTGCTTTTCATAATTTACACGCACCTCCTTAAATCTTACCCATCTTTGATATACGTTTCGCCTGTACTGAGGATAATACTGCTCCCAGAAGCAGAACCAGACCTACTGCAAAAGTCTGCCAGCTTGTAGGAATTCCAAGCATATTCAGATTGTTCTCTACTAATGTAATTAAAAGAACACCCAGGACTGTACCGCCGACGCCGCCGTGGCCTCCGGTCAGGCGACATCCGCCAACAACACAGGCCGCAATGATAATCATCTCTTCTCCCATCAAAGCTGTAGTAGTACTGGAGTGCATCAACGTCGTATAAATCATTGCAGTAGCACTTGCCATAACGCCGCAGAAGATGTATGCAATAAACTGTAATTTTCTGACATTAAACCCTGCGATTCTTGCCGCATTACTGTCACCGCCGATAGCATAGAGTCCGCGCCCCAACATTGTATAACGCATTACGTAAGCCATCACCAAACACAAAATAATGGGGACCAGAATCAAGATTGTAAGAGGATAATTAAATCCCGTATTAGGATCCACAAATGTCAATAAGTTAATACTGTACAAAGCCTCCAGGGAAGGCGGAAGAGTTGTAAACTCACGCGTTCCCAAAAGCATGATCAACCCGCCTGATGCCACGCTGCTGGTCGCAAGAGTTGCAATCAACGGCGGGAGTTTCAGGTAGGATACCAGAAAGCCGTTCAAAACGCCGAATATCAGGCCGGCCAACATGGCTACCCCAAAGAAAAAGAAAACATTATCCACACCCATGCCATTATTGTACATATACATAGGTACATACATCGCCACGCAGCCAATAGCGGGGAAAGACACATCAATTCCTCCAGAAATGATGACCACCATTTCACAAATTGCGAAACACATGGTAAAAATACCTGCACGGCAAAGATTTACCAGTGTGGCCGGGCTTAAGAATGCCGGCTGGCGGATTGCCGCTATGATACAGAATACTGCCATAACGTAAATTAAGATCATTGGAGTACTCGTAAGGGTCAGCTTCCAATCGTTATTTCTTTTCATGCCTTTTCCCCTCCTCTGTCACTGCTGCCGACAAGCATATTTCCAAGAGTTCTCTCATCAATGCTATTATCCATCATTCCAGATACTTTTCCCTCTTTCATAACCAGAATTTTGTTGCAATTCTGCACCAGTTCCGGAAGATCGTCAGAGATGATAATAATACCGATTCCCTTTTTCGCCAGGTCATGCAAAATAGAATGGATTTCAGCCTTGGCGCCCACGTCCACACCTACTGTAGGGCCATCCAGGATAAACAGCTTTGGATGAGTGTTTAACCATTTTGCAATAACAACTTTCTGTGCATTACCGCCCGAAAGAGTACGCACTGCCGGCTTAGGTGAAGGCGCTTTAATTCCGAGTTCTTTAATCCAGTAATTCGTTGTGTCCTCCATTCCTTTCTTATCCAGCCTGCCATGTTTCATATACTGACGAATAGATGCCGCTATGGTATTGTCCTGAATCGACCGCTGCATAAACAGTCCCTGTGTCAAACGGTCTTCTGGTACATACCCGATCTCATTTGCCATTGCATCACTGACACTTTTGATACTGATCTCTTTCCCGTTCAGAACAATCTTGCCTGAATCAGCAGGGGAAAGACCAAATAAAGCCTCGCCAATCTCACCTCGTCCGCTTCCCAGCAGGCCGGTGATACCGAGCACATCGCCTTTATGCAATGAAAACGATACATTTTCAAAAGCTCCTTTTCGGCTCAAATGCTCCACTCTCAGAACCTCTTCACTTCCGGGCTCCGGCATGTACTTTTCTTCTGTAATATCTTTTCCAGTCATGTCACGGGTAAATCGTTCCTGATCATATTCTGAAATATCTCCACTGGAAATATATGTTCCATTCCTCAGGATTGTAAGCCTGTCAGCAATACGATAGATCTCATCCAGTTTATGATTAACAATCATAATAGCAATTCCTTTAGCCTTCAAAGATCTGATGATATCCCAGAGTTTATCTACTTCGCGGGCTGTAAGCGCTGTTGTTGGTTCATCCAATATTAACAGTTTCGCGTCATTGATAATGGCACGACAGATGGCCACCATCTGTTTGTTTGCCACAGACAGTCTTTCCAGTTTTACATCCGGATCGATATCAGCGCCTACCTGTGCCATAGCTTTTTCAGCAACTTCATGTATTTGCTTCCAGTTAACAAATTTTGTCTTATTTTTTAATTCCCCATTTAATGCAATGTTTTCCGCTACCGTCAAATTTGGAAAAACCGCAAAATCCTGGTAAATTACCTGGATTCCACGATTGATCGCATCCATGGGTTTCATATTTTCTACTTTTTCACCGTCTATCCAGATGGAACCCTCATCCGGATTATGTACACCAGATATAGCCTTGATCAAAGTCGATTTTCCACAACCATTTTCTCCTGCCAGGCAATGGATCTCACCTTTTCTGATCTCAAGGTCGACACCTCTCAGTGCGTGGACGCCGCCAAATGACTTTTTAACGCCCTCCAATTTAAGGAAAACTTCCTCTGACATATTTCGACCCCCAGTTTTTGAATCTTTAATTTTACTTTTTATTGCGTAAAAGCCCTCATGCGGCGTCTATCGCCGTACGAGGGCTCGCTGCACAATGAAATCAACTATTCATCATAATCAATTACGCAGATTAGAAATCATACTCATCCATGTTATCCTTTGTAACATCTACACGAGCAGAACCATACAGAACTGTGCCTTCTGCCGTCAGGCTCTCATATCCTTCTACGTCAAGACCTTCCGGAGCCTCACCATTTTCAAGGACATCAATAGCAAGTTCAATCATAGCCTGTCCTGCCAGAGCCGGATCCCATACAGAGAAGGACTGGATAGTGCCTTTATCTACATAATTGCGTGCAATAGAGGTCATAGAGGTACCAATAACTGCAACTTTTCCAGTCAATCCCAGTTCATCCACTGCCTGTGCAGCGCCAACTACGTCAGTAGATGCGGATCCCTGAATTGCATTGATATCCGGGTTTGCCTGAAGAAGCTCTTTCGTCTGGTTGTAGGAAGAAGTAGTATCATCACCAGTCTCATACCGGCCAACTTTTTCCATATTTGTATTTGCTGCGAAATATTCATCCGCCGCATCACACCACTGATTATGAGAAACGCTGTTCAAATCGCCTACGAACTGAATATATTTGCCTTCTCCGCCAGTAAACTCAGAAATTTCTTCAGCAAAGTGGGTGCCGTAATCTGCATTTACGAAAGCTTCTACATCATAATCAAAATATTTCGGATCCATAGAAGCAGCCTCATGAGTAATTACAACGATTCCCTGCTCACGTGCTTTTTCAAGAACCGGAGCCAAAGATTCTGAGTCAAACGGAACCACGCAAATTGCATCCCAATCCTCTGCCAGCATCTGCTCTACAATACCAGCCTGATCTGCACCTTCGGCAGATCCACGATACACATAATCGGTTCCATGGG
This sequence comes from uncultured Lachnoclostridium sp., assembly GCA_944376715.1. Classification (GTDB taxonomy): domain Bacteria; phylum Bacillota; class Clostridia; order Lachnospirales; family Lachnospiraceae; genus Hominiventricola. The sequence continues at coordinate 58,166 of CALWDO010000003.1, forward strand.
TCTCGTTGTATTCGTTAACGCCCTCTTCCATTCTCTGGAACCAACCAATATTTGTCATTTTAGGCACGACCGCAATTTTATATCCTTCCCCAGAATCTGTTGTCTCTGTGGAATCTGCCGCATCTGCAGCCTCCTCTGCAGTTGCATCCGTGGTTTCACCCGCAGGTGCTGTGGTTTCTTCTGTTCCGCTGTTACCACAACCTACCGCCATAGATGCCACCATCACGGTTGCCAATCCAAGTGCAATTAATTTTTTTGTTTTCATGTGTTCATCCTTCCTTTCTTTTATTTTATGTTATCAGGCAATCTGCGGACCTCTAATTTAGTCTGTTCAACCTTTTCACCTTCCCTGGATCCGCCGATGCCTCAACACATGATCTGTTAAATATCAGAGGGTAAACCGTTCTGCCTCTTCCAAAAATGGTATTGATGGAGCCGCGCCCCGCCTGGTCACTGCGATCGCTGCGGCCTTGGATGCCAGATCCATCGCCTGAATAACCGGCAGCCCTTTTGTAATGCCCGATATAAAAAATCCGGTAAATGTGTCTCCCGCCGCCGTGGTGTCTACCGCTTTCACTTTATAAACCGGTTGAAGCACTGTCTCTTTCTGGTCCATGAAAACAGAGCCGTCTCCTCCCATAGTAAGGACAATGGATGATGAGGGAAATCTCTTAAGCAATGCTTCAGCCAACTCTGCTCCGTTATAGCCATCCTTTATATCCTGCCGCAATATCTGTCCTGCTTCTATCTCATTTAGTATAAAATAATCTATATAGTCCAGCTGCAGATCAAAAATCTTCTCATTCATAGGGGAAGGATTCAGCACAATTTTCATTCCCTTTTCATGTGCCTTTTCCACTATATAGCTTAATTCATTGATTTCATTTTGCAGGATAATATAATCCTCTCTCTGAAAATGGGACAACGTCCTGTCCACATGTTCTTTCGTAATAGACTGATTCGCTCCGCCATACAGAAGAATACAATTGTCTCCCTCGCGGTCATTCTGTATAATCGCATTTCCGCTGCGGACATTTGTTAATTCCATCACATATTCTGTATGTACTCCTGCCGCTTCCATAATTTGCAGCAAAAACTTCCCATCCTCCCCGATTGCGCCTGCATGATAAATTTCGACTCCTGCTTTTGCCAGTGCAACTGATTGGTTCAAGCCTTTTCCGCCGCCAAATACTTGAAGGGACTCCGATGCCAATGTCTCTCCCTTCCCCACGAAATGATCGACTTTATAGGTATAATCAATATTCAATGACCCAAAGCACAATACCTTCATCCCGATACCCCTTTTTCTTTAGGAAATTATTTTCCTAAAATGTTTTCCTTTACTTAAAGATACCATCGTTGTCATTGTTTGTCAATGGGAAAACAATAAAATTTTAACCTTGATTAGCGCTATTTACGGTTATATAATAATCAGAAAAAGATGTAAATTGTTAAACAAACGGGAGATGTCTATGACCATCAAAGAAATTGCCAAGAGGGCCGGCGTATCTGTATCTACTGTTTCTAAAGTAATGAATCACAAAGATTCCAGTATCAGTCAGGAGACCAGAGACAGGGTCCTTCAGATCGCAAAAGAATATAACTATACTCCATATGCAGGTGTTATATCTGGAAATGCAAAATCCTTCTTAATTGGGGTTATGTTTTCGTCCCCGGAAACAGAATTTATCATTAGTGGAATTTTAAATAAAATTCGGGAACAAGGATATATGGCTATTATTGCCAAAATCGGCGAAGAAGATGATTCCGAATTAAAAGCTGCCGCTGCTTTTTACAGGCATAGTGTTGATGCTGTCATCTGGGAACCTAAGGATATGACGAATCTTTCTTGTCTTGAATACTTTCACTCAGTAAACATCCCCTGCATCCTTATATCCTCGTCCCAAAGATCTGGAAGCTACGGAATCAACTTTGAAGAACTATCACGCTGTGCCGTTACTTCCCTGCTTCAGGCCGGGCATCAGGATATTGCCTGTCTGACCCATTCCAGCGCTTATTGTTCTTCTTTTATAGACGGATATCGAAAAGCTTTTTTCGATTTTGGTATTCCTTTGCAAGAGCAGCTAATTTTTACGGAACTGAATGATTCTCTGCTTTCCAAGATTGCCTCCGGCCAGGTAACTTCTGTCGCCATTTCCGAATACACCGACGCGTTAGAATTATATGGAGTCCTTCGCCGCCGTCACTATACAATTCCAAGAGACCTTTCTCTAATCGCCCTAAAAGATGACCGTTCAGCGGATACCGTTTTCCCGCCTATTTCTTTCATTTCGATTCCTTATCATGCATTCGGGGAACATATAATAAAAACCTTAATACAGTCATTGGAACAAAATTCAGAAATCCGATCATTTCGGACAAAAGCACGTATAAGTTCAAAAATATCCATACAACCTCCTTTAGACTCTCAGAAAAAGCACATGGTTGCTATTGGAAGTATTAATATTGACAATTATCTGGCAGTCCGAGAACTTCCTGTCAGTGGAAAAACCAGCGTCACAACAAACGTCACGCTTCATGCCGGGGGCAAGGCAGTAAACCATGCGGTGGCTGTCTCACGTCTGGGAACAAAAGCATGTATAATCGGTACTATTGGAGATGACAGGGATTCTGAACTTATCTTTTCTTCTCTGGATCATCATCATGTAGATTCCACGGGAATACGGAGATGTCAAGACACTACAACCGGAAAAGCATTTATTTTTCTGCAACCAGATGGAACTTCCACCATATCATTGCTGACTGGCGCAAATGCTTCATTATGTCCAGATGACGTAATAAAAAACGAATCTGCTTTTGAGAACTGCAGTTTTTGCCTGATGCAGACAGAAGTTCCCCAGGATGTTCTAATACAGGCCGGAAAACTGGCCAGAAAACATCATGTAACAACTATACTCAAACCTTCTGCCTGTTCCTATCTCGAACCAGAACTTTTAAAATATGTGGATATTCTGGTACCCAATTTTCGGGAACTTTCTTTATTATCTCCCAAAAATGATTTTGACGGGCAAACCGATTATTTTCTCGATGCAGGTATTTCAGCTGTCATTACTACTTTTGGAGAAGAAGGCTGCTGTCTAAAAACACGAAAGAAACAAACTTACTTTCCAGCGGCTAATTTTACCGCTGTAGACAATACAGGCGCCGGCGACGCATTTATAAGCGCTCTGGCAGTCTACCTCGACAAAGATTACAGTTTGGAAGATTCCATTCGTATCGCGACCTATGCTGCTGGATTCTGTATTTCCCGAGAAGGAGTTGCTCCTGCAATGATTGATCGGGATACTCTCGAATCTTACATTAAAAAAACTGAGCCGGGACTGATCAGACAATAAAAAGGCCGATACAGGGGGAAACATATTTTCTTCCTCTTGTATCGGCCTGATATTTTCTTTTTTATCAAAAAGGACCTTACAGATCTTCCAGATTCTCTTTTAATTTATCCATGAAGCCTTTTTTCTTCGGCTTTCCTCCCCCGCCTTTCTGGTTCAGGGAATTGTCATTTGCCATATCATAGTTCTTAAGCGCTTCTTTCGCCGCATGGCTCAGATTTGTGGGCACTTCCACCACCAACGTAACATAATGATCACCCCTTACGCTCTTGTTGCGCAGGGACGGCATACCTTTGCCTCTCAGGCGGACGCGGGTGTCGGTCTGGGTACCGGCTTTCACATCATATTCCACTTCTCCATCCACAGTCTTGATCCGGATCGTTCCTCCCAAAGCCGCAACCGGGAAGCTGATGGGTACCGTAGAATAAATATCCATATCCTGCCTCTGGAAAATCGGATGACGGGAAACCTGAACTTCTACCAGAAGATCTCCTCTTGGGCCGCCGTTGATACCCGGCTCTCCTTTTCCGCGGATCCGGATACTCTGGCCATTATCAATACCCGCAGGAATCGTGACAGCAATCTTCTTCTTGCTGGAAACATACCCTGTTCCGTAGCAATCAGGACACTTATCCTTGATAATCTTTCCTGTACCGTTACAATCCGGGCAAGTACGTACATTCTGAACCATTCCGAAAAGAGACTGCTGGGTATAAACCACCTGGCCTTTTCCGCCGCACTTCGGACAAGTCTGCGGCGATGTTCCCGGCTTTGCTCCGGTACCGTGGCAAGTATTGCACTCGTCTTTCAGCACCAGTTCCAGTTCTTTGTCGCAGCCTGTCACCGCCTCTTCAAACGTAATTCTTACACTGGCACGCAGATTTGCTCCCTGCATGGGACCATTATTCGATCTGCGGCTTCTTCCGCCGCCGAAAATATCTCCAAAGATATCTCCAAAAATATCTCCCATATCCGCGCTGTTAAAATCAAAGCCTCCAAAGCCTCCGCCTCCGGCGCCCTGATCAAATGCCGCATGGCCAAACTGGTCGTATTTACGTCTTTTTTCCGGATCACTTAATACCGCGTAAGCTTCCGAAGCCTCTTTAAATTTCTGTTCTGCCTCCTTATCTCCCGGATTCACGTCCGGATGATACTTTTTTGCCAGTTTTCTGTATGCACTCTTGATGGCGGCTTCATCGGCGTTTCGGTCCACACCGAGGACCTCATAATAATCTCTTTTCGTCTCTGCCATAATCTTCTACCCTTTCACGCAGGAATGCAGGCATGCCGAGCATGCCTGCCTCCTGCAGTTCTATCTATCTCTTTTTTACACTTCTCTGTAGTCGCCGTCAACCACATCGTCTGCAGGACCGCTCTGGCTCTGTCCTGCGCCGCCCATATCCGGGCCTGCTCCCTGAGCACCGCCCTGGGCTCCCTGAGCCTGCTCATACATCTTCTGGAACAGTTTCTGTGCTGCGTTCATCAGATCTTCTCTGCCGGACTTCAGCGCATCCAGATCTGCATCCGAGATGTCTGTCTGATTAGCCGTACGCTCTACTACTGCTTTCAGAGAATTCAGTTTTTCTTCCACTGCAGATTTCTCTGTAGGATCCAGTTTGTCGCCAGCTTCTTCCAAAGCTTTCTCGGTCTGGAATACCATAGCGTCTGCATCGTTTCTTGCGTCAATCGCCTCTTTACGCTTCTTATCCTGTGCCTCGTACTCAGCGGCTTCTTTGACCGCCTTATCAATATCCGCCTCAGACATGTTGGATCCTGCGGTAATTGTAATATGCTGCTCTTTACCGGTACCCAGATCCTTTGCGGATACATTTACGATACCATTGGCATCGATATCAAAAGTAACCTCGATCTGCGGAACGCCTCTTCTTGCAGGCGGGATACCGTCCAGACGGAACTGGCCAAGGGATTTATTGTCTTTTGCAAACTGTCTTTCACCCTGTACCACATTGATATCCACCGCTGTCTGGTTATCAGCCGCAGTAGAGAAGATCTGGCTCTTTCTGGTCGGGATTGTCGTATTTCTCTCGATCAGACGGGTTGCGATACCGCCCATGGTCTCGATGGACAGGGACAGCGGAGTTACATCCAGCAGAAGGATATCGCCTGCGCCGGCGTCTCCTGCCAGCTTACCGCCCTGGATAGCCGCACCGATAGCAACGCACTCATCCGGGTTCAAAGTCTTGCTGGGTTCATGTCCGGTCAGCTGTTTTACTTTCTCCTGCACTGCCGGCACACGGGTAGATCCGCCTACCAGAAGTACTTTGCCAAGCTCGGACGGAGTAATGCCTGCATCCCTGAGAGCCGCCTGTACCGGATTTGCTGTACGCTCTACCAGATCATGAGTCAGCTCGTCGAATTTTGCTCTTGTCAGGTTCATATCGAAATGCAGCGGTCCATCCGCATTCATGCTGATGAACGGCAGGTTGATATTGGTGCTTGTAGCTGTGGAAAGCTCTTTCTTAGCCTTCTCAGCCGCCTCTTTCAGACGCTGAAGAGCCATCTTATCATTGGAAAGATCCACACCATTCAATTTCTTGAACTCGGAAATCATCCAATCCGTAACTTTCTGGTCGAAGTCATCGCCGCCCAGGTGGTTGTCACCGGCCGTTGCCAGAACTTCGATAACGCCGTCGCCGATCTCAATGATAGACACATCGAAAGTACCGCCGCCCAGGTCGTATACCATGATTTTCTGTTCTTTTTCATTGTCCAGGCCGTATGCCAGAGCTGCTGCCGTCGGCTCGTTGATGATACGTTTTACATCCAGACCGGCGATCTTTCCTGCATCCTTTGTAGCCTGTCTCTGCGCGTCATTGAAATATGCCGGAACCGTGATAACCGCCTCCGTCACTTTCTCGCCCAGATAATTTTCTGCATCCGCTTTCAGTTTCTGCAGAATCATTGCAGAGATCTCCTGCGGAGAATATTTCTTGCCGTCAATCTCCACTTTATAATCAGTTCCCATGTGTCTCTTGATGGAAGAGATCGTCTTTTCAGCATTCGTTACTGCCTGACGTTTTGCGGGCTCACCCACAAGACGTTCGCCGGTCTTCGTAAATGCCACAATAGACGGTGTGGTTCTTGCACCTTCCGTATTGGTGATAACCGTCGGTTTTCCACCTTCCATAACAGCCACACACGAGTTCGTTGTTCCTAAGTCAATACCAATAATCTTGCTCATTTCATTCTCCTCCTGTATCTGAATCGTTAATTTGCCACTTTTACCATGCTGTGCCGAAGCACTGCATCTTTATATTTATAACCCTTCTGGAATTCTTCGACGATCATATTCTCGCCCGTCTCCTCATCCTCCACGTGCATCACTGCATTATGAAGCTGAGGATCGAATTCCTGGCCTACCGTTTCGATAGGGGTTACGCCCAAATCTGTCAATACTGCCACAAGCTGTTTATAGATCTTATCCATACCGCTTGCCACAGGCCCGTCTTTTTCTTCCTCCGGGATGCTCTTGAGACCTCTCTCAAAATTATCTACCACCGGAAGTATCTTCTCTATCACATCTCTGGCTCCCACAGCATACATCTGTGTCTTTTCCCGCTCGGTGCGGTTTCGGAAGTTTTCAAACTCCGCCAGCTGACGCTTCAGCTTATCGGTCAGCTCTGCGATCTGTTCATCTTTTTTATCTTTCTTTTCCTTTTTCTTGAAGAATCCTTTTTTCTCGCTCTGTCCGCCGTTCTCCGGTTCATTTCCGGACTCCGGCACATCTTCATCGGAAGTCTGTGCTTCTTCTGCCGTATCCGGCTCTGTCTCCTCCTCAGAGGTCTCCGGCACGTTTTCTCCTGCCGTATCTTCTGCAGTTTCTTCCGGATTCATTTCCTCTTTCTTATCTTTTTCTTCCACGTCTATCCGCCTTTCTACTTATGGAACACCTCATCCAGCTGCTCCATCATGGTTTTTAGTGCGTTCATAACATTTTCGTAATCCATCCTTTTGGGTCCGATGATGCCTACAGTTCCCTGCAGCCCCTGACCGATCTCATATGTGGCGGTCACTACGCTGCAGTCTTTCATGCTCTGAACGGGGGTCTCATTTCCTATATATACATGAATCCCCTTGTCGTCACTGTTCAATGTCTCATTGACCAGCTCTACCAGATTCTGTTTTTCCTCCAATGTTTTTATCAGCTCGCTGGCTTTCCCGTTATCGCTCAATTCCGGATAACGGAAGATATTGGTGGCGCCTCCTGTGTAGATCTCCATACCTTCATCCGCATGGATCACTTCCGCCACAGCGTCTACCACATCGCTGATCAGATTGCTGTGGATACCAGCCTGCTCCTTCATACTGGAAATCATCTGAAGATTGATCTCCTCTACTGTCTTTCCATTCAGCACAGTATTTAAAAGGATATTCAGCTTCAGCATGGTTTCCTCATCCAGCGCTTCTCCCACCGGGAGCAGTTTGTTGCGGATCACGTTCCCTTCCGCCACAATCACCGCCAGGATCTGATTCTCATCCACCCTGGAAAGCTGGATAAATTTCAGCTTGTTATGGTGATATTGCGGAGTGGATATCATCGTTGCATAATTCGTATTCGTGGCAAGCACTTTCACGATCTGCTTCAGAACCTGCTCCATCCGGTCTGTCCTCTGAATCATCAGCTCCTTGAACTCGGTGACTTCCCGGTCTTTTTCCTGGATCAGCCGATCCACATACAGACGGTATCCTTTATCGGAAGGGATACGCCCAGCTGAAGTATGCGGCTGGATAATGTATCCCATTTCCTCCAGATCCGACATCTCGTTACGGATCGTAGCCGAACTCAACTTCAGGTCCGAGTACTTGGAAATGGTCCTGGAACCGACCGGCTCACCGGTCTCCATATAATTCTGAATGATCGCCTGAAGGATCTTGATCTTTCTCTCATCCAGTTCCATGTCCTCACCCCTTCTTCAGTACTGTTAGCACTCGCCAATTAAGAGTGCTAACATTTACTGTATTAAAGATAGCACCCCGCAGGGTGCTTTGTCAAGATGTTTTTTAAATTATTTTATCTCGTTTTCAGAAATATATATTCTCTCGCCGCGTCTTCATCCTCCGGGTAGCTTTCCAGATAGCTTTCCATCTTTACCTTTGCCGTCTCAAAGTCGCCCATCTGTTCATATACAGCGATCTCGTAGCCCAGCAGATCCTGCAGACTGTCAGAATCTCCCAGCGCGATTCCATCCTGGATTGTGGATAACGCGCTCTCGTAATCTCCCTGGTCCGCCTGATAAGAAGCTACCTTTACATATATATCCGGACGATCCGTATGTTCCTCCAGATAATTCTGATACAGAGTCACCGCATAATCTTTGTTGCCCATTTGCCAGTAGAGTTCTCCCTGCCAATAAAGCGATTCCTGGTTTCCGTTCTTATACGCCTGTTCCAGATAATTTTTCGCCCCATTATAGTCTTCCATATAATAGGAAAGCCGCCCCAGCGTAATCAGATCCTTTGAAGAAGTCATATCTTTTGCAGTCTGGAAATCCGCATTAGCCGCTTCCGTATCACCTGCCGCTTTGTATATCAGTCCCCGGGTCAGATACATCTCCGCGCTTTTTTTCAGGTCCAGCACCGCCGTACAGGTATCGACAGCTCCCTGCGTATCTCCCGCGTGATATTGAGCCGACGCCTTATAGGAGGCAATATCCAGTTCCAGCGCCCCTGCCCGCATACCAGCCAAAGATAAAGCTTCATTATAAGATGCGATGGCGCTTTCATAATCACCGGCTAATGCCTGCTCCATTCCCTGACTCCGAAGCGTCATCTGTTGTTCTGTCACTTCCTGGCTTTTTCCGCATCCGGCGAGTCCCAGTCCACATATACATATCAGAATTGCTGCGTATCTTTTTTTCATCTCATTTCCTCCTGCCAGAATGTGGGATTCATCGTACACCATAGAATCATTTTCCGGGGAAGGCTTTGGTATTTCTGCCCCATCTTATATCCCAGATATTTTCCTGCGCTCTGAGTCAGCACTTGAAAACAAAGCCATGGTTTCCTTATCTGTACACAATGCTTAATACTCATTTTCACCAGACGGATTCCTTCCGATTCTGACCGGATACCGCCGAAAACTTCCGGATGCATGGTCTGCGATACCGCCAGATCAAAATTTCGGTGAAACTGCTGCAGAGCGCTGTAGTTATGGGAATGAATCACTTTTGCATCCGCGCAATAAGCGATCAGGCCTCCCTCACGGATCAGACGTCCTGCCAGAATCATATCTTCATTAAAAATTGTCTTTTTCTCAAATCCGCCCAGTTCCAGATACCGTTCCCTCCGCCACGCGGCACAGACGTTGGAGCAGAAGAAGGTTTTGATCCCCAGCGCACTCAGGTCGGCGGCGCCTTTTATCCGGCTCTCTTCCGGATAATTAAAGCTTCTGGTATAACGTTCTACTTCCCGACAGTCTTTTGCCGGAAGCTGCCTTCCGTAAGCGGCCCAGACCTGTGGATCCCGGAAAGGTTCCAGCAGTTTCTCAACCAGCTGGTTATCCGCAGGCAATGCGTCCTGGGTCATGCAGATCACCACATCCGCCTGAGACAGACGGATCCCCCGGTCCCTGGTTCCTCCGTGGTCGAAGTCTTCTTTATGCAGATGATGGATTTCTACATCTTTATATTTTCCTTCCAGTCCCGTCGGAAAATACTGTTTTTCCGTATTCATCAGAATAATCCTCCGGACAGGATATGTCTGGGTATGCAGCCGTTCCAGAAGTTTTTCCAGCCGGTCTCCGGGACGGTATACCGGGATCAGTATATCTGCTTCTAATTTCATAAACTCTTCCTTTTACAAAAGGCGAGGGGAGATTCCCCTCGCCGCACTTTTATTCTTCCGTGGTACTTCCGCCTGCATCTGTACCCGTATCTTCCTCCGCATCGTATCCGGTATCGGAAACGATCTGGTCAGAAATATCCTGTACCTGCTGAGACGGCGTATAACCGTCGTTGCCAAACAGATATTCATGAAGCTGAATCACATTGCTCTCCAAATTTACAGGAATGACGCACGAACCCTTTCCGCTGATGGTGCCGGTGGCACGGTCAAAGGGGAATCCTGTGGTGTCCACAATATCATATCCCAGAAGCTGGGGCGCCATCTCCAAAAGCTGGGCATTTGTATAATTTGTCGCCACCATCGGGAAGACTGCGTTGATGATATCGTTGATCTCCGAAATATCAGCCTCTTTTGCCTTTCTGACGATCTCCATGATCACTTCCCTCTGACGTTCTGTTCTCTTGAAATCATCGCCTGCGGTATAACGGATACGGCAGTAGGAGGTTGCCTGTACTCCATCCAGCAGCTGGTATCCCGGCTCCGTCAGTTTCTTGGTCTGCACACCGGTGACTTCAGAAGTCTCTACCGTGTAGTTATTCAGATGTTCGATTTCGGATTCATCCACATCAATCATAACACCGCCCAGCAGATCTACCGTCTTTGTCAGCGCGGCAAAGTCAACGCTTACATAATACTGAATATCCAGATCCAGGTTACGGTTCAGCATATTGACGGCCTGATCCGGTCCGCCTGCAGAATACGCGCCGTTTGCCTTGTTATATCTGCCATTGGTCAGGTCCAGATAAGTATCTCTGTATACGGAGACCAGCTTTACTTCTTTCGTATCATTATTAATGCTGGCAATAATCATTGTGTCGCTCCGGTTTCCTTTGCCAAGCTGGCCTGCCTCTCTGGTATCCAGGCCGAACAGAGCAATATTAGTATAACCGGACATGGTCTGCTGCGCTTCCTCGCTGAGGCCTTCATTTATCTCTATGCCGCCTTCTGCCTGCTGCGGTTCCTGCAGCTTATCCATCTGCCATACCACATAAAATCCGATCAGCAGCGCGAGCAGGGCTACGATCTCCACGCCAAAAATAATCATCCGCTTTTTCTTCTGAGCCGCCTTCTTCCTGGAAACCTTTCTCCTTTTTCCGGAAGCCGCTGATTCGCTTCGTCTGGAAGCGCTCTTCTTTGAGCTTGGTCTTTTCATCGTTTCTTTTGCCATAATTCATCCTTTCTACGCCTGTTAATAAGCATTCTTATTTACAAAGCCTTTGAAGAACGTCAGGAACAGGATTTTGAAATCCAGGCCCAGAGTCCAGTTCTCAATATAATACAGGTCGTACTCAATACGTTTTTTTATCGATGTATCTCCCCGGTAACCGTTCACCTGCGCCCATCCGGTAAGCCCCGGCCGGACCTGATGCTTCACCATATACCGCGGAATCTCCTCCCGGAACTTTTCCACAAAGAAGGGACGTTCGGGACGCGGTCCCACCAGACTCATATCCCCTTTCAAGATATTAAACAGCTGAGGAAGCTCGTCGATACTGGTACGCCGAATGATCTTACCGACTTTGGTTACACGGGGATCATTTCGGACAGTCCACGCCTTCCGCTCAGCCTTTGGAGACTGTACTTCCATGGAACGGAACTTATACATCTGAAAAATCTGGTTATGGAGCCCTACCCGCTCCTGTTTATATATCAACGGCCCTTTCGAGGTAGTTTTTACCAGAACAGCCGTAACCAGCATAACCGGTGAAAATATGATAATCGCGATAACAGCGCCGATGATATCCATCGTGCGCTTACAGATCATGTTGAACGTGTTCGTCAATGGAACATGCCGGATATTGACCACCGGAAGCCCCAGCAGGTCTTCCGTATAGGGTCTGGTCGGTATAATATCATTATAATCCGGAACGAATTTTGTATGCACGCCTGATTTTTCACAGATCGCCACAATCCGCTTCAATTTATAGTATTCCTGAAGGCTCAGCGTCAGAGCGATTTCATCCAGACGATTATTCTCCAGGATTTCTTCCAATTCATCGGTTGTCCCCAGTACCGGAACGCCTTTATATTTGTAGCCGATTTCCTTATTATCATCCAAAATTCCCTGTATCCGGTAACCCCACTGGGGATTGGCAAAAATCCGGTCAATAAAGGCTTCCGCCGCACTGCTGTAACCCACAAAGATGATATGCCGAAGATTGAATCCGCTTTTGCGCATCTTCCGCAGGATAATACGGATCAGCCACCTTACTTCCACTTCCAGCATTATGTTAATCACGTAGAAGTAGAACAGCATAGTTCTGGAATAATCTTTTCCATAGTAATGGTCCCTGCCCAGGAAGAGCAGGCCCATAATCAGCAGCAGACCGAATGTATTCGCCTTGATGATATTACTTGCTTCCAGGCGCCGCCCCTGCACCCTCTTCGGCGTATAAAGATTGAACGCCAGATACAGCATCAGGTACAGCGGCACGATCCCGATCAGAGCATAACAATACTGAATAAAAGTAAGCCCCAGCGGGTCTCTCAGCAAGATAAACTTGCATACCCACGCCAGCAGATATGAGATACAGATCACTGCCGCATCGATGATCACATGAAGCCGGTTAAAATATTTTTGATTATCCTTAATCAAAATCCTCACCCTAAAAGCAGCATATTCTTCCAGAGATCCAGCTGGATTCTGACATAATGAGGAAGGTTTTTCATGCGGAATCTTATCTTTCTGTCAGGATGTTCCCTGCACAAAGCGATCCCGCGCTTCAGCCCCTCTCTGTAGTCCTTCCCGAATCCCTTCTTAACAAAGTACAAATATTTCACAAGAAATCCGGCGCACAAAAACGGCAGATTCAGAACTGCCTGCAAAAGAGGCATATTCTTATAAATCAGATAAACGTTATTGCCCGCCGAGTGAAGCACTTTAAAATGATTATGGCGGGAACCGCTGGTTGCGCTCCCCACATGGTATACCTCTGCTTCCGGAGCATACCAATGATAATAGCCATGGATTCTTGCCCGATAAGAAAGATCCATGTCCTCCAGATAGGCAAAATGTGCCTCGTCAAAGCCTCCCAGGCGTTCCAGATCTTCCTTCCGGTAAATCGCAGCTCCCGCACAGGAAGAAAATATACGCCCTCCCGTTGTATAACGGGACGAAGGCTTCCCTTTTCCCCGGGCAAACGCCCATCCAAGCGCGCAGTAAAAATCACCCGCGTTGTCTAAAAGCTCCCGGTTCTTATACTGAAGCATCTTGGCCGCGCAGGAAAACCTTCTGCGGTCCGCCCGGATTGCCCTCAAAAGATGTACGGCAAAATCCGTTTTCACTTCCGTATCATTATTTAACAATATGACATAAGGGCTCTTTGCCGCGGCAATACCTTCATTGACCGCCCGGCAGAAGCCGTAATTCCGGTCCAGACAGATCAGCTTTATCTCCGGATAATGATCCCGGATAAAATCCTGGCTGCCGTCTGAAGAGCCATTGTCTACTACTATGATTTCCGGGGTCACCCCCGTCTGTCCGGATACCGTACGCAGACAGGCATCCAGATACGAGATCCCGTTGTAATTGGGGATCACAACTGTCACGTCCCACATGCGCCGACCTCTCTTCATTCTGTCTCCCGAATCCGGAAATCCGGACTGTCCAAAGACAGATTACAGTTATAAAACCGGTCCGGCTCCAGCAACAGGTCTTTCCACTTTTTTTCAAAGACCGCAGCAGGACGGCTGCCTTTCTTTTTTCTGCCCCGGTAATTCTGCTCCACCAGAAATACGCCCGGTTCATAAATATTTTGAAAACCCAGCGTCTCCAGTTTCAAGCAAAGATCCACATCTTTCAAACGGTCCTCTACGTCTTGGGAAAACCCGCCTGCCTGGAGGAAACGTTCCCGCTTCACCATCATCGCTTTCGACGATACCGCATGGCAGTTCTGCTGGAGCACCACTTTGTGGAAATATCCGGTATAACCGAACTTTAATCCTTCAAACGCGTCTCCGGCCACGCCTCCCAGACCCAGGATCCTGGCCCCGCATCTTAATCTATGGCTGCTGTCATAGATTCTGCCTCCTACAGCGCCAGTCCCCGACCGCTGTGCCTCCCCTAAAAATGTTTCCAGAAATCCCCTGGATATCCGGTCCATCCTGCCTTCCAGAAACAGCAGATATTCACTGTCCAGCTTCTCCGCCAATCTGGAAAATGTTACAAATTTATTACAGGCACTAGTACAATATACTACTTTTATCGGGGTTTGTCTATGTTCTTTTATAAAATTCAGAATAATTTTATTTTTTTCCGGGTTATCCAGCAGTAAAAGGATCTCATAATTTGTATATGTGCGGCTTTTGGACAGAGCCTTCATAAACTGTTTCAGCCCGGCAACCGCAGGCACATCCATTACGACGATGCTGACTTTCGGTACCGACTCCAGCGCATAGTCTATCCGATAAAATCCGGGATCCGACAATGCTTCCACTTCCCCCTGAAGTCCCATACGGCTCAGATGACTCTCCAGAGCCCTTTTCCCGGCTTCATAAGCATACAGTTTACTCTCAGGATTCACCGCCGTGGAAGACGGATGGCAGCGCCAATGGTAAAGTATTTTCGGGATATGTCCTATTTTTTCTGTTTTCTCACAGCACCGGAGAATAAAGTCATAATCCTGCGCTCCGTCATACTCTTCACGATACAGGCCTGCGTCTTTTGCCAGGTCTTTGCGCACCACCAGAAAATGACAGATATAATTATTCGTGCGCAGCAGTTCCGGATTAAAGTCCGGTTTAAAATGGGGCTGAAAATAAGTACCGGAATCCGGGCTGACTTTATCCTCGTCCGTATAAACCATATCCGCATCCGGATGGTCCTGCAGCCACTTGACCACTTCAAACAAGGCATGTTCTTCCAGGATGTCATCGTGATCCAGAAACGCGATATACTCTCCGGAAGCCAGGGCCACCGCCGCATTGGTATTTCCGGAAATTCCCATGTTCTCGGGAAGTTTTTCATAACGGATCCTGGAATCCTGTTTCAAATACCCCTGAATGACCCGCTCTGTATCAGCATCCCCGCAGCTTCCATCTGCCAGGCAAAGCTCCAGGTTACTGTATGTCTGAGACAATACGGACTCTATCATTTCCCGCAAAAAAGCTTCCGGAGTACGATAGACCGGGACCACAACGCTGATCCGGGGATTCCACGAAAAATGGTGCTCTCTTTGGAGTTCCTTTTCACTGTCCGCAGGACGTTTCCTCAACATCCACTGCTGATAGCCTCTCTCCATCCGGTTTCGCTCCAGGCGTTCCTTCGCCTTCAGATACAATTTTGCCATACCGTAATTTTTCACATACTGATAACCGCGTTTCGCGTTTCCTGCGTTTACCAAACTGACTTTTTTCATAAATGACCGTGTCTTTCTGTAAAATTAGAAGGTAACTTCTCCGTCATGTGCAATCAACGATGCAGATACCATGCCTTCCATAGACGCCACCTCTGATACCAGTCCGCTCTCATCTTTCACCCGCAGCTCCACTACCATATCCAGACGGCCTTTGGAAAGATTCCTGGATTTCACCTTATAAGACTTGGCATATTTCCCGACCACATCCAGGATCTCGTGTTCCCCGTCCGTCTTTTCACTGTTCACCACCAGGATCATAGGAGCCTTTGCCACCGGCAGAAGATCCAGCACCAGGATAAAGATCGTCACCGCTACAGACGTCACAAGGGCTACTTCGTAAAGCCCGGCTCCGCAGATAATACCGATACTGATCGCCCAGAACAAAAATACCAGATCCATGGGATCCTTCACCGCCGTACGGAATCGGATGATAGACAGCGCGCCGACCATACCAAGCGAAATTACCAGGTTGGACTGCATGGCCAGAATAATAGCGGCGGTGATCAGCGCCATAGCTGACAGAGAAATATTAAAGCTTTTAGAATAGAACACCTTTCTCGTCACCAGGCGGTAGATAAAAAAGATGTACAGGGCTAAAAGCCCTGTGACGAACAGCGTCGCCATAATCTTCCCGGTCGTGATATCCATGCTTGTGAACCCTTCCAGGAACGAATTCTTAAATACGTCTTGAAATCCCATCTTATGTAGTCTCCTTTAATTAATATAAATTATATTTTCTGCAAAGATAATATTTCGAAAAGGCTGTCTGCCTCAGATTCTCTATCTGTACAGTCCGGTAAATATAATCCGGGAGATATTCATCGTACTTCACCTCCAGGATATGCTGCCCTGCCGGCAGAATCGGCCTGCAGGGGACATCTTCGTCCAGGAAAAGATCAATGTGTCCGGAAGCGCGGATATTTTCATCCAGAGTGATCCTCACATTTCCCAACGGATAAACATACGGTATGCGGTCGTATTCCACGATCACCTTTGGCATCAGCAGTCTGGTCTTCATCAGAAGGCACAGCTTTTGAAATACTGCCGGGGCGTCCTTTCCCAGTTCCGGAATCTCTCCTGCCATCAAAGTTCTGCACTGGTCTTCCGTAATGCCGCAGGAAATTTTCTGCGTCTTGCCTCTCACCTTTTTTTTCAGTTCCAGTGAAATCCGATCCGAACTGTGATTATAAATCCGGATACGGAACTTTTCCCTCGGATCTGTCCCGGCCTCATTCTCCATCATATACCGGTCCTCAAAATCATCAAAATACAGGCTTCGTATATTATAGACGCCGTCCTTTCCCGCGTGCGGGTCCAGAGGAATCAGCCCCGTAAGTCTTCCCTGGATGATCTTCAACTGTCCCAGAGAACACAAGTATTTAAATTCATGCCGGTATTGATTCTCTTTTCTGGAAGGGTCAAATACACCCGGCTCCATCTTATCACTCCATTCTGTTTTATTAGTGTGTCACTCCTGCATCCATTTATCCAAAAATTCCAGTCTTTTTTCCATATACAATTCCATGGCCTCATAATCCCCGTCATGACGGCTGTCCGGCCATCTGGATGCGTCTCTGGCAAAAGCTCCGGAATCCTGTACCTGGTGGGTACATTCCTCCATCCATGCCTTCATATTCTCTTCGGACAGGACGCCGGAACGCAGCTCCTCCCAACGGGAAGCTATCTTCTCTCTCAATCCGCCCACGTCCAAGGAAAGCAGCCGGTCCACTAACGGCCATTCCAGATATTCCTGCACTGTCTCCGGAGCTGATACTACATACAATTCTTCCGCATTATTCTCGTAGACATTCCCCCAGGTCAGATCCGTATCCCAGGGTACCAGATATAACCGATATCCATTATTTTCCCTCTTGAATGCGAAAAACATATTCTTATATATATTGTCTTCTCCATACAAAAGCTGCAGATAGATCCAGATATCCGCCACATTGTCCATGTCCAGAAGCGCTTCCGCCTCTTCCGCAAATACTTCGTCATCCGCCTCGCACATTTCTATAAAGCGGCGCAGGCACTGCCAGTCCTCTCTGGTCCCGGATCCATCCTTGCCTTTGATCTCCATGCCCAGTACCGTCAGATAATCTTCCGGCGCGGCGCTGTCCATGGCCTCTGACGTCAGTTCTCTTCCAAAAGTCCTTTTATAAAGATATTCCTGATCTGAAATATCCAGCTGGGAACTGTCGATCGGTTCCAGGATTCCATAAAGTCCTCTGTACTCTCCGTTAACCACCAGTTCCGCATATTCCATGTGTGTCCCGAAATGAGCGTCATACGGCGTATTTTCCGCCCCGAACTGATTCCACAGTTCTGTATTAAACTTATCGCGTATCTTGGTCCCGTCGCTGTAAATGGCATAAAAAATCCACGAATCTGAATTTCTCATTCCCAAAACCGGCTGTGCATTCTTATTGATCACACCTGTAGAGGTGACGGAGATCAGATTCACCCGGTATCCCTTTTTAGGATAAGCTCTGGTCGTCTGTCCCCGCTCATGGGCCTGGAACGCAGAATATAACGTCCAGTCTTCCTGTCCGCAGGTCTCATAAAATGTGATACCGCCTGCAAACACCGTGTCCACATCCAGATCCGCGTCTGTATCGATCCTCACCACCGGCAGTCCGGTGAAGACTACATAGACTACGCTTCCCGCATTTTCTGATTCCTTCCACGCAAGAAACGGGACGACACACCCGTCCGCCACCGTTGTCTTCTTGTCCAATGTAGTATAATCCTGAAGAGGAAAGATCTGAATCTCTCCCCCGGCATCCGAAAAAGTCCCTGCCTCCCAACGTTCATCATCCATATCCACCGGAAGGTACCACGTCAGATTCTCCCGGTCACATGCAAGCTCCTGTTCCCGAAAACAAAGCCGAACCTGGGATGTGTCCAGTTCACCACTTGCCGTCTCCTGCAGCTTGAGTCCCTGGCGCACTTTGCCTGCCAGCGCCCCGGCCTCCAGCGTTTCCGGCTCATATGCCGGCGCGGAATAAAATACGAAAAAAAAGAAGAAGCCGATGAATAATAAAATGCTGCCCAGCAATGCCATCTTTTTTTTCATTCTGTTTCTCCTGTCGTGATTTAGGTTACATTATAACAGTTTTCCCGCCAATACGCAAACAATATCCAGTGCAGAATCCGCTTATATCATAAATTTATTATAAATTTTTTCGTTTTTTCTATTAAATCTGCCCGTTTTCCTGTATACTGGGATCACAAAGCTTCGAAAAGGAGAAAATAACATGAAAAAACATCTGTTTTTACTGAGTTTGCTGCTCTTGCTGACGTCCGTTCCCGGATGCGGAAACCGTCAGGAAGGATCGGAAAATACTGACACAGCAGAAACAACGGAAGAAGCGCCCCCTGCTCCGGGAGAAGAGACCTGGGGAACCGCTCCTGAATATTCTTCTACCCTGATCAGTACCACCCCCATCCGCTATCTGTCCGTCACCGTAGGCGCCACAGAAGAGGAGGTGAATCTGACCTGGTTCTCGCCATCGGAATCGGCCGGATCTGTCTATTGGACTTCTCCTGACGATACCGGTTTCGAAAATGCTTCTGTATTTACTGCCCAGGCTGCTCCTTCAGAGACCATATCCGGCTACTATATCAACCGGGCGACCGTTACCGGACTCACACCGGAGAGCGAATATCTCTATCAGGTGGGCAACGAAGAAGGAATGTCTCCTGCTTACAGCTACTCTACGCCGGCTTTTTCGGACACCTTCCGCTTCACCGCCGTGGGCGACGCCCAGATCGGCAAACCGGTGGAAGAAGTAGACAATCAGAAAACCAACTGGAAACGGGTATTAAATAAGATAAAATACCATTTTCCGGACACCAGCTTCCTGGTATCTTTAGGAGACCAGGTCAATGATTATAATGATACGGAACAGTATAACGCATTCATGAACCAAGGTGTGCTTTACAGCCTGTCCCTGGCTCCCTTAAAAGGGAATCACGAGATCGGCGGCTCTCAGTTCTCTGAGCACTACACATTTCCTAATCTGTCATCCTATGGCACCTGCGACGACGATGGAGACGGGGATTACTGGTTTACCAGAGGGAACGCCCTCTTCCTGGTTCTTGATATGATGGATCCCGCCAAGCTGGATGAGCATAAGGAGTTTATCGCTTCTGCAGTCGACGCCAATCCTGATGCCCGGTGGAGAATTGTATTCTCTCACTACTCGCCGTATAATGGCTATGAAAATTATCTGGAAAACGCCCAGACCATACGGCCTTACTTTCTGGATTTTACCAGCGAATATGATATCGATCTGGTCATGTGCGGCCACGACCACGCTTACATGCGCTCCTATTTTATCCAGGCAGACGGCAGTTATATCGAATATGACAGCCCTGCCGTCGATCCGGAAGGAACCATGTACCTGACCTTAAGTTCTTCCTCCGGAAGCATGTACCGGAGGCTTACCGACCAGGCAGAGGCTGCTGTCTCCAGAAAATGCGATACGCCGGAAATCACCGATGTGCAGATTACTCCGAACACCCTGACTGTCTCCACTTACAATGCCGAAACCTGGGAGCTTAACGATACTTTCGAGATTCAAAAAACCGCAGAACAGGCAACGCCCTGACATATGTCAGGGCGCTTTTTTTTCGATGACCAGTTTCCGGCTGATAAAATTGTAGACCATAACCACCGCCGTGGCTCCGATCTTTACGATCAGATAACTGATATGCAGCAGTTCCACACCAAACCACATACACAGCTGGTTAATGCCCAGGCCGATGATGCTCAGAAAAACGAACACGATAAATTCTTTAATTCTGCTTTTCTCTTTGTCCGTTTCAAATACGAACGTGACACTGAGTATATAGTTGACGATTACAGATACTGTAAAAGAGCAGGCGCTGGAGACCAGATATACAATCCCCGCCACTTCCGTCAGAAGAACCATAATGCCGTAGTCAATAAAGAAACACAAAAAGCCCACGAACCCAAACTTGATCATCTGTTCTATCAATTTTTTCATACTCTATTCGCTCCATTCTGCTTTTGTTCCGCAGATCACGCTGTACAGACAGTCTGCAATCTGTTCGTACCCGGCTCTTCCCGGATGGATCGCATCCGTAGGCACCGCTTCCATCTCAACCGAATGTGGATTTACCGGAACTTCCACCGTGTCAAAATTATTCGCGCTGTCGTTGCACATACCCGCCGGGACAAAATAAAGATTTGGTTCGTCGGACAACGTCGCCTCCAGATAGGTCATAAGATGGAAAACCTTCTGATCTTCTTCATATTTATATCGGTCCCCGTATAAAGCATATCCGTTGTTATTCCAGGATCCGATCCCGTCCTGATTGGCCGGATATAACGTATGCACCAGGTAAATAGGAAGATCCGGATCATCCTCATGAATTTCTTTTACAATCTGAATGATATTATCTCCGTTCTCGGTCGGATCCACATCCAGGCCGTTGGTCCCCAGGAAAAGCTGTATCATATCCGGATCAAAGCCTGTCGTTTCTTTATAATAATTCCAGTCAAAGCTGCCGGTTTCTTCATTATAAAAAGGCTGCACATCCTCATACGGTTCTTCCATCTCATAACCGGTTGCCGTCAGATAATCCGCCGCGGAAAATCCTCTGCGCGCTTCTGTCAGAGAACCTCCGACTCCTCGGGTTCCCATATAAATGATCTCTCCCCCGGTCAGCTCATTAAGTCTCTCGTAAGTAGCTGTATTGCAGGAAAGGCTGTCGCCAATCGTCAGCATGGAGAAAGAATCCTGGAGAGCCGGTACTATATTCAGCTCTGTGGAAGCTGTCGCCACCTGCGCGCCGTTATCATCGAAGATCGTAAATATCAACGGATATGTCCCGATCAGTTCTTCCGTTCCGGTAATAGAAAATTTACGCTGCATATTTTTCCCTACCGCGCAAGTCCATTTTACATTGTAATTTTCCATCCGTTCGCCCAGAGAAGATATCTGATTATTGTATATTTCAATAGTTACACCGGTGGCCACATAGATTTTTTCCGGAAGGAAAAGTTCTACGCTGCTGTATAACCCTTCGTCATTTCTCACTACGCCCTTGGCATCCAGCTCTCTTTCCAGCTTGCTCACTTCAGCCTCTCTTGCCATCTCATGGACTACCAGAAGCACGCCCAAAAAGATACAGCAGGCCGTCAGCACCAGAACCGTGGTTCGATAGGCGTTTCTTATCACTTTTTCCCGTTCGATTCTCTTCATGTCTCTCCTCTAAAAACGCAGGGTGAAATCCGAATAATCCAATGAAAAGTTCGGATTATAGTAGGGATCTCCTGCCTCCAGCTGTGCTTTCCATTTTTCCCGGAAATGTTCACATTCTCTTTCATAACGCCGGAGTTTCTCTCCTTCTTCCATTCCCCGGGTTTTTGATTCGTAATGATACAGTTCCGCAAAGGGCGTAAAAATGTTCAGATATCCTTTCTCGCGAATCTTCAGGCAAAAATCCACGTCGTTCAGAGAAATGGTAAAGGTCTCGTCCAGTCCCCCCACTTCCTCGTAGACGGATCTTTTCACCATCAGACAGGCTCCTGTCACCGCCGTCACATCCTGGGCATAGCACAGCCTGCCCATATATCCCAGGTGTTCCCGGGGCATCTTATAATGTGTATGTCCGGCGGACCGATGGGCTCCCAGCCCGATCACTACTCCGGCATGCTGAATCGTGTTATCTCCATAATAGAGCTTGGCGCCTACCGCGCCCACATCCTGTCTCTGGGCATACATCAGCATCTGTTCCATCCAATCCGGAGAGATCACCTCCGTATCGTTGTTTAAGAACAGCAGGTACTCTCCGTCAGTAAAGGTCACTCCATAATTGTTGATTCTGGAATAATTGAATTCGCCTGTATAAGTGATCACTTTTACCTGAGGCTTTTTCTCCAGTTCCTTATAATAATCGAAGATAGTCTGCTCCGTACTGTTATTCTCCACTACCACGATCTCATAATTTTTCCAGGTGGACTTATTCTCAATAGAAGAGATGCACCTGCGAAGATCTTCCACATGATCTTTATTAGGAATTACAATACTGATCTTCGGATTGCCGTCTATCGGATACCGGATCTGAAAGATTGTCGGAAATGCACGGGTGCTTTCCACCTCCACCTCGATTCCATAATAGTCTCTCATGTGGTCGTGTACCGCGCGTTTGGCCGCATCGATCGCGTAGGTTTTGGCGCCGATATCCGCCGCCACCGACTGGGGATGAGATCTCCAGTAATAAAGGATCTTCGGAATATGCTGTACGTTTTTCGCCACTTCGGTCAGGCGCAGTATCATATCATGATCCTGACTTCCGTCATATTCCGGACGGAACAGTCCCGTCTTTTCCAGCAGTTTCGCATCAAATACAGAAAAATGGCAGATATAATTGTTGGCCCTCAGATTGTCCGGAGAATAATCCGGTTTAAAATGAAGCACAATCAAATCATCCAGGTTCGGAGAGGTAAAAGTAGCCTCATCTGTATACACATAGTCTGCGTCCTTTTCGCAGATTGTCTTCATGCATTCGTACAACAGACTGGGATGCATCACATCATCATGGTCAAAAAGCCCGATATAGTCTCCCGTCGCCATGGAAAAACATACATTCGTATTTCCGGAAATACCTAAATTTTTCTCAATTTTTTTGTAGAGGATACGGCCGTCCTTCTCCGCATATTCCCGGCAGATCCTTCCCACATCCCCATGCTTTTCATCGCTTCCATCCGCCAGGCAGAGTTCCCAGTTGCCATACGTCTGGGCTTCCACCGATCCGATCATCTCTCTTAAGAATTTTTCGGGCGTATTATACAGCGGTACCAGAATACTGAATTTGATCTTTCGCGGAAACACCGTCTCTTCTTCCAGTTTTCTGCGGGCGGCATCAGGAAAACTTTTTGTCCCGAAATCCACCCGTTTCGTCGCTTCTCCCCGTTTCTGCCTATAGCGGCGGTACATTCCCCTGATCCCGCCATAGTGAACATATGCGTTTCTTATACGTTGAAAAAAGTGTACTATGACACGCAAAGGTTTCGAAGCCTTCCAATACCAGGTGTCCCGGAATCTGTCAAACCGTTTGTCTCTGTATTCAGGCAGATCTGCCTGCTGCTTTTCTTTACTCATTTTACCGACCTCAATTTTATGATTCGGAACCCGCTATCTGCCCAGGGCCCGTTTGATTTTCTTCAGTACGCGGTATGGTCCGCTCTGGCTGATCCGTTCTGCCGCTCTCATCCGATTCAGAAGGTTCATACAGGCATATGCCGTATCCGGGTTCATATGCTCTACCGACAATTCCGCATGGAGCAGCCGCGTGCCCTCTGCCAGATTCGTCACCGTTATCTGAGGATCAGCCGTCGTGTACAGGATTCCCTGTGTCTCCAGTTCCCGTCCGTTGTGGATATATTCCAGTTCATAGGAACCGCCCAGTTCTCCTGCCAGCCTGCGAACCTTTACCAGGGAACACCCTTCCGCCGGATCCAGCCGCAGCGCCTTCGTCCCTTCCGGGAGTGAGATTTCCAGACGTATCACGCCCTGCTTATCCGGCTGCGTAAGGATCCACCTACTGTCTGCTTCCGAGAACCCGTTCCCGGTATCTGTGTAAACCTGTATCCTGTTTGAACGGTCTGCCTGCAGCAGCGTCTCCAGCTGAAGCGTCCGGCCTGCCGTGGCAAGATACTGTTCTCCGATCGTCACCGTCCCGCCCAGAAGCCAGCGCTGAAAATGATGTTCCATCTCCTCAAACTGCCGCTCCTCCTCCGGACTGATCCCCATCTGGGCCATCAGCCCCAGGGCTTCCAGGTCGTTCCTTCCATGCTGGTAAAGAGAAACCGCTCTCCAGATCAGATATTCCGCCGGAACCTGTACCGGGAAAGTCCATTCATAATCTATAATCCAGATACCGTCCGCCGTTTTCATCAGGTTGCCGAAGATCCAGTCCAGATTGTTCACCGGCGCTCCCCGGTACGCTTTTGTAAATTCAGGATTTCCAAACATCTCCACAAACAGTCCGCTTTTGGCAAAGGGCTTCAGATCCGGTCTCAGCGTGTCGGTCAGCAGTTTTTTATACTCCTGGAGTCCCGTCTGAATCCCGGCATAGTCTTTTCGTGCCCGCAAAAGATCCAGTTCTTCCTCCAAGGTCTTTCCCCGCAGGAATTCAAAGCAGGCATTTTTGCCGCGCAGTTCGCACCGATTGGCATGCACGCCGTTTTTCTGATACAGCCGTTCTAATTCCTGTTCCCAGCGCTTCATCTCCCGCACATGTTCCTCGGCTTTTGGATGCACCGGAACTTTGTATACCAGAGGCAAACCATTCTCCTGTACGATCTCTGTCCGGATCATAAACCGTTCCGCCCGGTCATTGGAATATTTCACATAATCCGGAAGGTCTTCTCTGTCCTGTCCCACAACAATCAGAAAAGCGTTGGAAAAATCAGGAAAACGTCCGTCTGCAATCAGCTGGTCATAAACTTTCTCCTCCTGAAACAGAACCAGCCGCTCTCCCTCAAAGTTTCTCAGATTCTGGTTCAGCTCTCCTGGTTTCGGAAGCCATCGATCCGAATAAAGACTCATGGGGAACCATCTTTCCGGATACGGATAATAGAAACGATATTCGCCGCACCCGGAAGCCTCCAGTATCTGCTGCAGTCTGTTTCTGGAGAACGTATTTCCTGCGCCTTCCAGACTGTCAAAATACCGTCCCGTATGAGGTTCTGCGGCACCCGCCCAGTACTTCAGTCCGAAACGGTTGTCTGCCGCCAGCACCAGATGTCCTCCGGGTTTTACATAAGACAGAATTCTCTGAAGCGCCTGTTGTTCCGGCGCGTCACCGTCAAAATAACGTTCCGCCTCCGCCAGAAGCCCGCAGGCAATAACCCAGTCGTATTTTCCACCCAGGTCTTCCAGGCATTGCCATGGATCTCCTGCATGGACTTCCAGATTTTCCGCGCTCCGGTAACGTTCCGATAAAATGCGGCTCCGGCTGACGCTTTTATCTACGCACACCACATGTCCTGCTTTTTTCAGGAAACCTCCGGTAAGTTGTCCACTGTCAGAACCGAATTCCAGAAGATTATCCTCTTTTCCCACCGGCAGCCACTCCGTCAGATTGGCGCGCAGATGCGATAAATGATAAAGTACCGGCCAGCTCCGTTCGCTGCCCCGCCGGCAGTCATAGTCTTCCTCTGCCAGACGCCGGATCTGTTCGTCCTCGGAAGGAATCTGCTCCAGGCGGTCTGCCCCGTCTCTATAAGCCAGTATCACGTTTCCTATCTTTTCCTGCATAACGTCACACCTTTTCCACCGTAATCTCCGAATTCATATCATAAAATCCAACGGTATCCTTATCGGAAAGAACTGTCATTCCAACCAGATCATACAACCGGTGATAGACCTTAAATTCATCTCCCACATAACCCGTACAGCCCAGAGAGATCAGATAATCTCCCCCCTGCAGGTCAATACGCTGACGGTATGTGACGATTCGGTCTTCTCCTGCCTCTACGATTCCGGTCTCCACCCGTTCAAACATCGTATTGGTTCCTGTAATGTCCGTACCCTGTTTATTGCGGATCGTAATCGTAAAAATCGGATTTGCCACACGGCTGTGAAAGTGAACTTTTGCCTTCACCTGGCAGACAGATCCTTTTTCGATAATACTGGAAAATTGTCCATACTGGTCCACAATGGCAAAATCCACAATCTCCGCCTGCTTTTCTCCGTAGTCCAGAATTGTAGGATTTACTTCAAAATGGTCTTTCCATGCCTTTCCGTTCTCTGTATGTTCGCCTATGGAACTTTTTCCGCTCACATCCTCCAGAGTCTCCTCGTCCAGCTGATGCACCAGAAGCTTCTTATACATATTGACCATATCTTTAGGCGAACCCTCTGCCAGCTTCACTCCTTTATTCAGCAGAATCACTCGGTCGCAGTATTTGGCGATGCTGGTCAGGTCATGGCTTACGAAAAGGATCGTCTTGCCCATCTTTTTAAACTCTTCAAATTTGTGATAACACTTGGCCTGGAAAAACACATCTCCCACAGCCAGGGCCTCGTCTACGATCAGGATCTCCGGATCAATATTGATTGCCACGGCAAAAGCCAGGCGTACAAACATTCCGCTGGAATAGGTCTTCACCGGCTGGTTGATAAATTCTCCAATATCGGCAAATTCCAGGATTTCCGGCAGCCGGGCCTTGATCTCTTCCTCCGAGAATCCCATCATTGTGCCATTCAGGTAAACATTCTCCAGACCGGTATATTCCATATTGAATCCGGCTCCCAGCTCCAGAAGGGCAGAGATACGTCCGTTGATCTGCATGGTTCCGCCGCTGGGGCTTAAGACCCCGGTAATGATTTTCAGAATCGTAGATTTTCCGGATCCATTAACGCCGATGATTCCTACCATCTCGCCTTCCCGGACTTCCATACTCACATCCCTCAGCGCATAATGTTCTGTATAACATTTTTTTTTGGTAAGTCCCAGCGAATCCTTCAGACGGTCCCTGTTCCGGTTATATAATTTATATATTTTGGTAATATGCTCTAATTTTATCGCTTCGCCGCCCATAATACTCCTTCTACAATACGTCCGCAAAATGTACTTTCAGCTTCCGGAACACATGGTATCCCACCAGCCATACGACGGCTGTCACACACCAGAAATACACATGCATCCATCCCAGACTCCCCACGGAACCGGATCCAAAGAGGACTTCCCGGTAACCATAGACAATGTAGCAAAGCGGATTTAATTTCAGGACCGCAAGAACAGGATATTTTGCCAGCAGGTCTTCCAGGGACCACATAATCGGCGTCATCCATATGCCTACCTGAAGAAAAATATTAATGATCTGACTCAGGTCCCGGAAAAATACCACTAAAGAACTGGTCAGCATACAAAGGCCGGTGACAAAGATCATAAGGCTGGCGCTGAAATAAACAACCCATAGAGTATGAAGCCCCGGGTAGTAGCCGTACAGTGTAAATAAAAGCAGCATAAACAGCACGAAGAAGGCGTGGATAAACAGCGCTGCTATGGTCTTCACCAGCGGCAGAATATCGATGTTAAACACTACCTTCTTCACCAGATAATTGTATTCCAGCAGCGCATTGGTTCCGTTGCTCAGGCTCTCCGAAAAATAGAACCAGGGCACAATACCGCTGACCAGCCATAGGACGAACGGTACGTTGATCCCTTCTTTCAGTTCTGCTGTCGCGTTGTTCAGTCCGATCTGAAACACAAACCAGTACACCAGCACAATGACCACCGGCTGCACCATCGCCCAGACCACACCAAAATAGGAACCCGCATACCGGGTCTTGAAATCGTTTTTCGCCAATTTCCAGATCAGTCTGCGGTTCCCCCAAAATTCCTTTATCATTTGGACCATTGGTCTCTCCTTTATCTGTTCCAGTCTTTGATACCGCCCCATTTCTGATCCTTCTCAGAAATGGTGAGCTCCATCCCCTCCGGGATCGGCCATTTTACTCCAATATCCGGGTCATTCCAGAACAGTCCGCCTTCATCGTTAGGATGATAGAAATCCGTGCACTTATACGCAAATTCCGCATAGTCGGACAATACCAGGAAACCATGCGCGAAGTTTTTCGGAATGAAAAACTGCTTTTTGTTCTCCGCCGACAAAATCACGCCGTGCCATTTTCCGTATGTCTCAGAACCTGGCCTTAAATCCACGGCTACGTCAAACACCTCGCCGCTGACCACACGCACCAGCTTGTCCTGCGGATAGTGAATCTGGAAATGCAGACCGCGCAGCACGCCTTTCTTGGACGCCGACTGGTTGTCCTGAACAAATTCCATATCGATGCCGGCCGCCGCATAATCTTTATAATTATAAGTTTCCATAAAATATCCGCGTTCATCACCGAACACCGTCGGAGTGATGATCTTAAGCCCTTCTATTTCACAGGTCTCTACTGTAATCTTTCCCATTTTCTCTTCCTCTTTTTCGTATTTTTACAGGCCGTTGGCCACGTCTACCAGATACTGTCCATACGCCGTCTTCATCAGAGGCTCCGCCAGTTTCAAAAGCTGCTCCCGGTCAATAAAGCCGCGGCGGTAGGCGATCTCTTCTATACAAGACACATACAGGCCCTGGCGTTTCTGCATGGCCGCCACAAAATCAGCCGCATCCAGAAGCGCGTCATGATTGCCGGTATCCAGCCATGCGAACCCGCGTCCCAGCGTCTCCACCCGAAGCGTGCCTCTGCGCAGATACTCGTTGTTGATACTGGTAATCTCGATCTCTCCGCGGGCGGAAGGCTTTACATTCTTTGCGATTTCCACCACATCATTGTCATAGAAATAAAGTCCCGGCACCGCGTAATTGGACTTGGGATGTTCCGGTTTCTCTTCGATGGAGATTGCCATGCCGTTCTCATCGAACTCTACCACGCCGTATTCTCTCGGATCTCTTACGTAGTATCCGAAGATGGTGGCTCCGCTCTCGTGAGATACCACGCGTTTCAGCACCTGACTGAAGCTCTGGCCGTAAAAGATATTATCTCCGAGAATCAACGCCACACTGTCCTTGCCGATAAAATCGGCGCCAATAATAAAGGCGTCCGCCAGCCCGCGGGGCTGTTCCTGCACCGCATATTCAAAACGCATTCCCAACTGGCTGCCGTCTCCCAGCAATTCTTTGAATACCGGCAGATCTCTGGGAGTAGAGATAATCAATACCTCCCGAATACTCGCCAGCATCAGAATCGAAAGCGGATAATAGATCATAGGCTTGTCATATACAGGCATAATCTGTTTTGATACTGCTTTGGTCAGCGGATACAGTCTGGTGCCAGAACCGCCCGCCAAGATAATTCCTTTCATAAAAAATGTTCTCCCTTATGTTTTTATTCTTCTTCTATTTTCCGAAGCAGCAGATCGCAGTCTGTCAGGAAATTTCTGGCAAACAGAAAATAGATCTGCCCGTCTGTTTCCTTCACGTCATACAGCCTTACCGCTTCATTATCCGGCATTCTGGACCTCTTGTAAGTCTGCACCGGATCCAGTTCCGGCGTATAATCCGCATAATAGACGGACGCCCCCTGGTAACTCTCTCCCACGCAGGCATAATCGCTGCTCACATAAAGCCTCCAGCCAGTATCTGTAGGTTCACAATTGGCCATCTCATTATCTGCCACTGCAGGCAGCAACTCTTTTACCTGACTCCAGGTTTTTCCGCCGTCTTTCGACGTCATAGCGCAGATTGCAGACGGTCCTTTGTCATAATTTTCCATCTCAAAGAAATAATAAAGTGTACCATCCACGTAACGGATGTCTCCGTCTTCCAGATTCTGGTCTCCCCGAATCACATCTGTCACATACTCCCAGTGATCCAGATCCTCCGAACGATACAGCTTCACTGTATAAACGCCGTTTTCCCCGTCCGGATCCGGATTGTTGATGGTTCCTTCAATCGTAGTATGGGTCAGAAGCCATCCGTCATCCACACGCACCAGGATCGGATCGATCGCAAGCGTATCTGTTGCCAGTACACGCTGGTCTTCCAGCATCTCATATTCTGAAGAGAGACGAAGGATATGCGTCTCATTGGCATGGTTGCTGTATGCCACATCCCACTCTCCGGAATCCCCCTCCTGTACGTAGAGCCAGGAAGCAGATAATCCGTCATAACTTTGGATTTCACAGCCTTTCAGATCCAGAATGCGGATCCCTTCGTCTACGCTCGTGATAATCCCGTCACCGATGAATTTGGCATCCGCATTGTGATACTGCTCCAGGGTAAATCCGTTTTCAGCCGCGCCCGTCAGATCTGCGGTCCAGGCCAGTACGCAGATACAAAGTCCTGCAAAGGGGATCAGGAGCCGTCCCTTCATATTATAATCCTCTTTTCCATGCA
Source organism: uncultured Lachnoclostridium sp. (assembly GCA_944376715.1). Lineage (GTDB taxonomy): Bacteria > Bacillota > Clostridia > Lachnospirales > Lachnospiraceae > Hominiventricola. The sequence continues at coordinate 88,633 of CALWDO010000003.1, forward strand.
TTTGGGTTGATTATATCATTATTGGAGCATTATGACAAGTCGGTCGCTTTCAGCCTTTTTTACGGTTCCGGAAAATTTCACATTTAATAGAAAGATAGATTTTTCAGCCGGTCCATGATATGATAAGGAAATAAATAAAATATATTATATCGGAGGAATTATGAGACGATTCTACAATCATGTCCTTGAAATAATAAATAAATATTACTGGATATTTTTTTTGCTGGGAACCGCCATGGTAGCCTTTTTATGTTTCCGGTGTCTGGGCATTGCCCAGATCGATTCCTGGGACGAAGCGCGGCACGGTATATCTGCCTACGAAATGATGCAGAACGGCAATTACCTGATCAATACCTTCCAGGGACAGGCCGACTACTGGAATGTCAAGCCGCCGCTTTCTTTCCTGACTATTGCTGCCGGTTTCGCTGTTTTCGGTTACAACGCAATAGGCCTTCGTTTTTTCTCGGCTCTTGCCTATCTGGCGGCGTCTGTCTGCACGGGGCTTTTCGCGCGCCGTTACAGCAGACTGGCGTCTTTGCTGGTCATGGTATTCTGCGCCGCAAATTATTTTCCCTTTAAAGCGCATCTGGTACGTGCCGGTGACGCCGACAGCCTGTATCTTCTGCTCTTTACGCTGGCCATGCTGGCAATGCTCAAGATTCGGGAACGCCAACAATGGATCTATGTCTGCGGCCTTTGTTTTTCCCTGGCATTTCTGACTAAGAGCTTCCACGCTCTGATGATCGCCGCCATAGGAGGACTTTTCCTGCTGCTTACCGGTGAACTCAAAAAAATGCGTCTGAGAACCTGGATCGGCTTTCTGGCGTCAGCTCTGCTGCCCGTCATGATCTGGGCGGTTCTCAGGTATCAATATGATGGCATGACTTTTTTTCAGAATATGTTTGAAGCGGATATTGTCGGAAGAACCGCCGCCGGAGGCACCGAGGGACATGGCGCTCCTTTCCTTTATTATGTTACTTCTATCTTCTGGAATTTTGACTACATCTACGGATGGCTGAGTCTCATCGTGCTGCTGGGCATCGCGTACCTGCTCTTCCGTCCGCTGAGAAAAGAAGGCCACCCTCTGCCCCTGACGGATCAGACCGGTATCCTGCTGTGGCTCTTCATTCCCTTACTTGGGTTTTCTTTGGTATCCACTAAGCTTATGTGGTATGTATATCCCTGTACGATACCGCTTTTTCTTCTGGCAGCGGTATTCCTGGCGGAATTTCTGCAGGCCCCGCGTATCCCGGCATGGCTCCTCACGGCTTTCGCCCTGCTGATCCTGGGCGGGAGCGCGTATTTCATCCGGGGGAATTATCTGGACAACGTGCGCGGCGCCCACTCCAACGCGCTGCAGACCTTTATTATCGAACAGTTCTCCAGGGACGGGCAGTATACCGGATCCACCGTTTATCTGGACGCCTATGATCCCTTCCTCTATGCCAATACGACGGAATGGGAGCAGAACAACCGGCTGCTCGCCATGCTGGAAGGAGACCTCAGATGCCAGAACGGAGGAGCGGAGGCATTTCTTGGCGACGACGAAGACTGTCTTCTGATTCTCTCCATTCCATTCCTCCAGAACTATCCAAAGCTGGCAGAGTACCGGATTCTGGCCGATAACGGACAGTATCTGCTGCTAGGCAGGTAAAACTTCATGGAGTCACATAGGAAGAGCCGGGATCGTTAAAAACCCCGGCTCTTTTTTTGTCCTATTTACAGTTAAATGTGGAGCATTCTGTCTGCTCGCAATGACAGGCATTCGCGCCGCTCACCTGGATCTGATCCGCATGGCATTTGCAGGACTGATTGTAGGTACAGGTCGTCGCGTCGCAGGAAACCTCCGTGGGTTTATGCGGCGTACCGCAGCTGCTGGTCATCCCGTCATTTTTGCGCTCCTGAAAACTTTCGCAGCAAGTCTGATCTGTAACTTTTGCCCCCTGTCCTCCCACATGGATATTGTCCTTGCAGCAGGAATTTTCCTTATTGAAGGTACAGTTCACAACAGAACAATCTAATTTTGTCATAATTTCTTCCTCCTTCCGGTTTTACATAGATAGTATCCGGATTTCACAAAGAAATTATACCGCTGCGTTTTCGAAAACCATATTTTTCCAGTTCAAAAATATTATTTAAAATATGCTACGCCGGACTCGAATATTTTCATATCCTGTTCCCCATAAATATTGATTGCAACAGAATCGCCCCGGCGTTCAGAATGCGCCATCTTGCCCAGAACACGGCCGTCCGGACTTGTAATACCTTCGATGGACGCGTAGGAACCGTTCACGTTCCACTCTTCATCCATGGTCGGATTGCCGTCCAGGTCCACGTACTGAGTCGCCACCTGTCCATTGGCAAAAAGACGGTCGATCCATTCTTTCGGAGCCACAAAACGCCCCTCTCCATGGGATGCCGGATTTGTATAGACGCCGCCCAGCTGCGCTCCTGCCAGCCATGGAGACTTATTGGTCACGACTTTGGTATATACCATACGGGATATATGTCGGCCAATAGTATTGAAAGTCAGGGTCGGAGAATCCTCTTTCTGACCCACGATTTCTCCATAAGGCACTAATCCCAGCTTAATCAGCGCCTGGAATCCGTTGCAGATACCCAGAGCAAGTCCGTCCCGCTCATTTAAGAGCTTCATTACTGCCTCGCGGATCTTCTCATTCTGGAACGCCGTAGCAAAGAACTTGGCGGATCCATCCGGTTCATCACCGGCAGAGAATCCTCCCGGGAACATGATGATCTGTGCCTGATCGATTGTTTCCGCAAATTCATCCACAGATTCCCGGATATCGCTTTCGCTCAGATTTCGGAAAATCTTCGTTACCACATCTGCTCCTGCGCGCTCGAATGCCTTTGCACTGTCATACTCACAGTTAGTGCCCGGAAATACCGGGATAAATACTGTGGGTTTCGCCACTTTATGTTTGCACACATAGATACTGTCCGCTTTATAGACCGGCGTATCCAGTTTCTCTTTTCCTTTGACCGCCACAGTAGGGAATACTTTCTCCAGAGTGCCTGTCCACGCCTCCAGCGCCTCATCCATACTGATCGACACATTTCCATAAGAGAAGCCGCTCTCAGTTACCTCTCCGATCAAAGTATATGTAATAGAAAGCTCTCCTACTTTTCCGTCCGGCACCTCTGCCACGATGCATCCAAATCCCGGCGCAAATGCGTCTCTGGGATCCAGATTGTGTTCCAGCTTCACGCCCAGCTTGTTGCCGAACGCCATCTTGCTGACTGCCGCGACAATACCCTTGCCATCCAACGCATAGGCAGATATGATCCGGCCTGCCTTGATATCTTCAAAAAATTTGCCGTACAGATCCATCACCTGTCCATAATCCGGCAGATCATATGCATCTCTGTCAATCTTCAGAAGAATCAGCTTATTGCCCGCCTTCTTTAACTCAGGCGTAATGATCGTTTTGTCGCTGGCAATATCCACCGCAAAGGAAACCAGCGTCGGAGGCACGTCAATATCATTGAATGTACCGGACATACTGTCCTTCCCTCCGATCGAAGGCAGCCCGAATCCTATCTGCGCGCTGTACGCGCCAAGAAGAGCTGCAAACGGCTGGCTCCAGCGATGCGGATCTTCCGTCATCCTGCGGAAATACTCCTGGAAAGTAAACCGGATCTTTCTGTAATCTCCGCCGGAAGCCACGATCCTGGCCACAGATTCCAGCACTGCATAGACAGCGCCATGATAAGGAGACCAACTGGACAGATACGGATCAAATCCATAGCTCATCATGGTCACAGTATCCGTCTTGCCTTTCAATACCGGAAGCTTGGCTACCATGGCCTGTGTTTCCGTAAGCTGATACTTGCCGCCATAAGGCATAAACACGCTTCCTGCGCCGATGGAGCCGTCAAACATCTCCACCAGACCTTTCTGGGAGCACACATTCAGGTCTTTCAGCGTATTCAGCCATGCTTCTCTTACATCGCCGACTTCTTTTCTCTCAAAGTATTTCTCTGTCTCGGAAGGCATGTCCACCGCGACCGCCGTCTCCTGATGCGCGCCGTTGGTATTCAGGAAAGCGCGGGAAATATTGACGATCTCTTTGCCTCTCCATTTCAGTACCAGTCTGGGAGACTCTGTCACTTCCGCCACACATACAGCTTCCAGATTCTCCTCAGCGGCATATTTCATAAATTCGTCCACATCTCCGGCGTCCACAACCACCGCCATACGCTCCTGAGACTCAGAAATAGCGATCTCCGTACCGTCAAGACCCGCATATTTTTTCGGCACTTTATCCAGGTCCACTACCAGCCCGTCTGCCAGCTCGCCAATGGCTACAGATACGCCGCCTGCGCCAAAATCGTTACATTTACGGATCAGGCGTGTCACTTCCGGACGGCGGAACAGTCTCTGGATCTTACGTTCTGTAGGCGCGTTTCCTTTCTGTACTTCAGCCCCGCAGGTTTCGATAGAAGCCTCCGTATGTACTTTAGAGGAACCGGTGGCGCCGCCGCAGCCGTCGCGTCCCGTGCGTCCGCCCAAAAGAATAATAATATTGCCCGGATCGGAAGTCTCGCGGATCACGTCTTTTCTCGGGGCGGCGCCCATAACCGCTCCGATCTCCATACGCTTCGCCACATAAGCAGGATGATAAATCTCTTTTACATAGCCGGTCGCAAGACCGATCTGGTTGCCGTAAGAGCTGTAGCCGCTGGCTGCGCTGCGCACCAGTTTTTTCTGGGGCAGTTTTCCCTTCAAAGTCTCGGATACCGGTACGGTAGGATCTGCCGCTCCGGTTACGCGCATTGCCTGATAGACGTAGGTACGTCCGGATAAAGGATCACGGATAGCTCCTCCCAGACAGGTGGCTGCCCCACCGAACGGTTCGATCTCCGTAGGATGGTTGTGGGTCTCATTTTTAAAATTCACAAGCCATTCTTCCACTTTTCCGTCAATCTCTACCGGCACCACAATAGAGCAGGCATTGATCTCATCTGACTCTTCCTGGTCCTGAAGTTTTCCTTCCTTTTTCAGTTTCTTCATCGCCATCAGGGCCAGGTCCATCAGACACGGGAATTTATCCTTTCTTCCCTGGTAGACCTCTTCTCTGGCCTCCAGATACTGGTGATAGGTCTCTTCTATCGGCTTACGGTAATATCCGTCTCCAAACGCCACATCTGTCAGTTCTGTGGAGAAAGTCGTATGGCGGCAATGATCCGACCAGTACGTATCCAGCACACGGATCTCTGTCATGGACGGATCCCGTTTCTCTTCGCCCCGGAAATAATTCTGAATATGCAGAAAATCCTTGAACGTCATGGCAAGATTCAGGGAACCATATAATTCCTTCAGCGCATCTTCGTCCATTTCACAGAATCCGTCAAAGATCTTCACGTCCGCGGGTTCTTCAAAAACTGTCACCAGAGTTTCCGGCTTCTCCATATCCGTCTCCCTGGAATCCACCGGATTAATACAGAATGCTTTGATGGCAGCCAATTCCTCTTCCGTCACATCGCCTTCCACCACATATACTGTCGCCGTGCGAATCACCGGCTCTTCCGAAGAATTCAGGAACTGCACGCACTGTACTGCGGAATCCGCCCTCTGATCGAACTGTCCCGGCAGATACTCCACCCCAAACACTGCATCCGTTTCTTTTACCGGAAATTCTTCCAGATACAGGATATCTACCGGCGGTTCACTGAATACGGTATGGCAGGCTTTTTCAAATGTATCGTCAGAAATATTCTCCACATCATAACGGATCAGTACCCGCACCCCCGTCACGGTCTGGATACCCAGATAGCTCTGAATCTCTTCCTGCAGTTCTTTCGCCTTAACTGCATAAGCCTCTTTTTTTTCAACAAAGACGCGTCTTACCATGCTGCTTACCTCCTTACTTTTGAATTATCATATCATATTTTATATAATAAGTAAATTTAATATATATAATTTATTTTATTAAAATAACTTATTACCTTACTGGTTTTATTAGCACAGAAAAAGACGCCCTAACATTAACAGGTAAAGCGTCTCTTTCAAATCTCTTATGGAATTACAGCCTGTCGGCCTGTGACTTCATATTTTTATATTCTGCCACAGAACGGTCAAATCCTTTGATATGCCGATACAGCCAGTCAATTACATTCTTATTTACAGCCGCCACAAACGCGTCGGACGGTCCTTCCTCTTCCTCCAGCATCTCATGAAGTTCAGAAACAGCCTGTTTAAAATCCGCATGCTGTTTCTTATGCTCTTCAATACCCGGATATGATATATCCTCCTGAAGTTTTTCTTCCGCGCTAAAATGGAATTCCGTATAATCAGACAGGTAGTCAAGCATCTTGATCGCTTCCAGCTTGCCGCCTCCCTGCTCGCAACAGGCCACCAGTTTATTGATCTTCTCGATCAGTTCCTTATGCTGTCCGTCAATCATCTCGTTCCCTGTTACCAGGCTTTCATCAAATTCCGCATACATCGTAGGTTCCTCCTTTGAACTTTTCTGACTGCATTTATCATAACACATATTTTCCCGCTTCGCTACCCCTGTGCCTTCGAAATCCTTTCTCCCTGTCTGGCGCAGTATCCGGTCTTCTTCCGGATGCTCCATGGCCCATCTGGCCAACCCGGATTCCCACTCATCCGCCATTTCCATAAGTTCTTTACAGATGTGTTCTTTTAATTCTTTATCATTCATTATTATTCCTTTTCCTTATATAGCACTCTATATTTTAGGTGCATATATTTAATGTAATTTTGGTGTATATTTTCTTAATCTAATTACAATTATAATACTTCCGAGAGGTGATGTACAGTGGAACAGTTTCGGGTAGAAAAAACAGAATATGTGAACAAAACATTTCGGCTGCCCAAAGACCTGGTTACCGAGCTGAGCGTACTTGCCCAACAGAAAAATGTCTCTCTAAATCAGTTGGTCATCCAGTGCTGCCGCTACTCTCTGAACAATCTAGAGGACAGCGACACCTGATCATCACTGATCTCCCTGTTTCTTCTTGCTTAAAGCTGACAGCTATGGTAAAATAAACATAGTTTATATTTGGGAGGAGCCCATGGAAAAATTCAGGGTAGAGAAGAACGAGTATGTGAGCAAGACCATTCGTGTTCCATCCGGATTGTTTTCCGAGATGGATCACTTAAGTCGGCAGAAGGGTATTCCCTTCAATCAATTGGTTATCCAGTGTTGCCGTTATGCCATGAGTCATCTGGCAGACGACGAAGGAGGCAGGGCCTGACCGGGTTTCCCGGAGGGCCCCGGCCGCTCGTCGGCATGTCCGATAATCTTTCTGCAAATTTCTTTTCTCTTTTGCAAAATTCAGTAGAAATCCATATGAAAAAAGTGTAAAATAAAAGAAAAATTTGACGACAAAAGAAGGAGTATCCATGAATTCTATAATTATCGGCATCGCAGGCGGCACGGGTTCCGGAAAATCAACCTTTACCAACCGACTGAAAGAAGCTTTCAAAGATGACGTGGCAGTTATCTATCACGACAATTATTACAAACGACAGGACGACGTCCCCTTTGAAGACCGTAAGAAGGTAAATTACGACCATCCTGATTCTCTGGAGACCGATCTGATGCTCCAACATCTGGAACTGTTAAAATCCGGGCATGCCATTGACTGTCCCGTCTATGATTATTCCCAGCATAACCGTTCTGACAAAATTCTTCACATCGAACCGAAAAAGATTATTCTGGCAGAAGGCATCCTGCTGCTCTCTGATCCCCGCATCCGGAACATGATCGATATTAAGATCTATGTGGAAGCAGACGCAGACGAACGCATCCTGCGCCGGATCGTCCGGGATGTGAAAGAACGGGGGCGTGATCTGGACAATATCGTAGAACAGTATCTGACTACCGTAAAACCCATGCACTACCTGTATGTAGAACCCACCCGCGCGCTGGCAGACATCGTCATCAACAGCGGTATGAACGATGTGGCTTTCGATGTGGTTCAGTCCAAGATACGGCTTCTTCTGAATAAACAGTAGATTTTCTGCATATGCTGTTCATGGTGATATCATGAACACATTAAAACGCGATGTACTTAAAGGTATATTCTTTGTCCTGGCTGCCGGTTCCCTTTCCCACTTTGTCTACGAGTGGTCTGGATACAGTACGGCAGCCGGGTTTTTCTTCCCGGTGAACGAGTCCACCTGGGAACATATGAAACTCTGTTTTTTCCCCATGCTATTTTATTCATTTTATCTGAAACTCAGATACGGCAATGCGGATGATTGTATTCTTTCCTCCATGCTTACCGGCACACTTGCCGGGACTTTTTTGATTCCTGTTATTTTTTACACATATACCGGCGTCATCGGGTACCATACGCTGCTGCTGGATCTGCTGACTTTTTCCTTAAGCGTGCTTGCCGGCTTCTGTATCGCTTATCGGAAAGCACGCTCCTGCCCTTCAGGAATCAGGACCATGTGGATCCTGCCCGCCGTGGTTTTAATAGCCATCTGCTTTATGGCATTCACCTATTCGCCCCCTTCTCTGGGGATCTTCAAAACGCCTGAATAGGCCTCCAAAAAATATACCATAAACATATTTTTCCCCCTTGCGGAAAAAGAAAAGTATGCTATGATGTAATTACTTTTACAAATGATAACCATTGCCGGAACAGGCTTCTTTACAATTTTAAGCCATCAAAAGAACGGAGGGGTTACATAGTGTCTGAAGAATTAAAAAACATCCTGGCACAACTGGAGCAAATGAATTCCAAAATGGAGCAGGTGGGTTCCAAAATGGAACAAATGGATTCCAAAATACAGCAAATGGATTCCAAGATGGAACAGATGGGTTCCAAAATGGAACAAATGGATTCCAAAATACAGCAAATGGATTCCAGAATGGAACAAATGGATTCCAGAATGCAGAAAATGGATTCCAGAATGCAGAAAATGGATTCCAGAATGGATCGTATAGAATCCAGAGTGGACCATATGGACTCCAAAATGCAGCAAATGAATTCCAGAATGGATCGTATAGAATCCAGAATGGATCATATGGACTCCAAAGTAGGACAGATAGCAGAAAAAACAGACAGCATCCAGCTTAGATTGGAAAATGAAGTGATTCGTGATATCAAAATCATCGCCGAAGGCCATATTGACCTGAGCCGGAAACTCGATGAGGCATTAAAGGGAAAAGAAGAACGGGAATTAATCCTGATCCGGCTGAACCATCTGGAATATGAAGTCGGCGAGATCAAAAAAATCTCAACGAAACCGCATAGAATATCCAGTGAATCATAATTAAAAAATAGGCGCTCTCCAATTCATTCCAAGGAATAGGCGAGCGTCTTTTCTACGCGTCATAAATATCCTTAACCAGGCAGCCAGAGAATGTACTTTTCATCTGATCTGAATCCTACAGAAAGGGTGAGACTTATGAGTACATATGAAAAATTCCAGATCATCATAAGTACGGCCATGCTGATCATAGCAATTCTAAACACAAAAAAATAAAAGGTAGCCATCCTGCTCTTAGAAAAACGGATGAAAACTACCCCTTTTAGTTAAATATTTTCACCAGATCATATGAGATATATTCACTCTGGCTGTCTTGTTAAGTATATTAAGCAATTTCTTTTTATCAAAAAAGCACGAGACGGGATTCGAACCCGCGACCCTCGCCTTGGCAAGGCGATACTCCACCACTGAGCCACTCGTGCATATGCGTCTCTGTATCAGAGACATAAATATAATACAAGAGATCGCAGCTTTTGTCAACCGGTAATTTAAATTTTTTCACTTTCATCCAGAATCAAAAGACTTCCCACATAAAAATAATTCTGAAAATCCTTCTCCAGGATACGGTCCAGCTTTTGGTATTCCACATCGAACCACAATTCCTCGGCTGTAACCATCATATGCGCCAGCACAATGCCTGCATCAAATAATTTCAGATTTTTTTGGAACTGATATCCGATCCGTACCGGCTTACTCACGAACAAATGAACCCTGTTTTCCGTAACCACAAAACGCCACGGCTGCAGGTTCATCGCAGACGGCGCCAATCTGGCAGCTTCCAGCAGTTTCCTTTGAACTTTTCCAAATGTACCATGAAGACGAATCAGCTTTTTCAGCTCCATCCGGCGGAAATCTTCCCGGTTCCTTTCCAGCGGTTCTGCGGGACGGCCAAACGCCATAATCATCACCGGCGTTAAATCCGTCTCCTCGTTATGGCGTAATGCCGCCCCTCCCTGATAACAGCTGCCAATTCCTTTGGTGTGAAGATATAGGCTTAACTGTTCCATCAGGCAGCCGGCATTCACCAGATAATCATCTTTTATTTCCGAATACAGCACTACATAATAGGGAGCTTTCACCTGGAATAACCCTTTAATATTCCGGTCAGTGTCCCGGAATATCTTCCATTTCACACATATGTCCGGGCAAATGCAGTCTTCATCACCGCCAAAGTGCTCGATAGTCTCCAGAATATGGGGGTCCAGCTCTTCCCATCTATATTTTCGAACAGATTTTCTTCTGAAAATTGCCTCATAGCGCGTCATCTTCCATCAACCTCTCCATCTCATCTAAATACTGGCCAAATACCTGCAGCGCATCGGCCACCGGCTGCTTTTGTTCCATATCTACCCCCGCCGCACGAAGCAGATCCAGCGGGTAGGCAGAGCTTCCTCCCTTTAAAAACTTTTTATAATTTTCTACCGCAGTTTCACCGTCTTCCAGAATCTTTTTGGACAGCGCAATCGCAGCAGAAAATCCGGTAGCATATTGGTATACATAAAACGGCGTATAGAAATGCGGGATACGCGCCCATTCTATTTCAATCTCCCGGTCAATGCAAATATCTTCTCCAAAGTATTCCCGATTCAGTTCATAATAAACCTGGCAAAGGCGGTCTGCCGTCAAAGTTTCTCCCCGTTCTTCCATGCCGTGGGTAATTTTTTCAAACTCTGCAAACATGGTCTGCCGGTAGAGCGTCGTCCGGAACTGTTCCAAAAAATAGTTAATCAGATAGGCTTTCTTGCGGCGGTCATCTGTCTTTTCCAACAGGCTGTGGATCAACAATGCTTCATTGCAGGTGGAAGCCACTTCAGCTACAAATATACGGTAACCCGCATAGATATATGGCTGATTTTTATCCGAGTACCAGGAATGAAGCGCATGCCCCATCTCATGCGCCAGCGTAAATACGCTGTTCAGATCTTCCTGATAGTTCATAAGCACATAAGGATGCGTCCCGTATGCGCCCCAGGAATACGCTCCGCTGCGTTTTCCTTGGTTCTCATAGACGTCAATCCATCGATGTTCAAAGCCTTCCTTCAAAAGCGAAATATATTCTTCTCCCATGGGGCGAAGCCCATCTAAAACCATTTCTTTTGCCTGCTCAAATGAAATATTTTCTCCCGCATCTGATATCATTGGTACATAGAGATCATACATATGCAATTCGTCCACCTTTAAAAGTCGGCGGCGCAGCTGCACATAGCGATGCATCAACGGCAGGGCTTCATGTACCGCTTCAATCAGGTTCTCATAAACTGATACAGGAATATGACTGCCATCCAGCGCAGCTTCCAGATCAGAATCATATTTTCTGGCACGTGCCTGAAATACTTCCTGCTTTACGTTGGCGCGGTAAACCGCCGCCAAAGTATTGCGATACTGATTATACATTCCATATAAAGACTCAAAAGCATCCCGGCGCACCCGTCTGTCCTGACTCTGCAGAAGCGCGATAAAACGCCCGTGCGTCACCTCCACATCCTCTCCGTTTTCTCCCTTGATCCCGGGGAAACGAAGATCCGCATTATTAAACATAGAGAAGATATCTTTCGGGCCTTCTGCCACTTCGCTGACGGCTGCCATCAACGATTCCATCTCCGGACTCAGGACATGGTCTCTCTGTCTTATAATATTTTCAAAATAGTGACGGTATACCTGCAGTTCCGGTTTTTCCTCCAGGAAACGCTCCAAAGTCCCTTCCGGCAGTGCCAGAAGCTCCGGTTCCACATAAGAGCATGCTTCCCCCAACCGTACCAGAAGTCCCTGCGCTCTGTTCGCCAGATTCTGGAAATGACCGTTGTCTGTGTTCTCATGAAGCCTTTGATTCGCATATACATACACTTTTTCTGCAAGCATATTCAGATAATCCGATGTTTTCTGCATATTAAGCAATGTCCGGGCATCTTCGTCAAGACGTCCGCGAAAGCTGTCCATCTCAGGGATTCTGGAACTTAAAAGAGCATAATCCGCCTCCCAGTCTTCTTCCTTTTTATATAAATCTTCTACGGCCCAGGTATAAGCCGGATCCGCTTCTTCACGTCTTATTACTTTTTGATCAGTCATATTTTTTCCCTCATTTCTACCTTATTTTAACGCATACTTTCCAGAAGTCAATGTAGTGTTTTCTTATTTTCTCTGCTATACTGAAAGAAAGATTCAGCAAAGGAGGATAATCTATGTCATTTGTCAAACAATCAAATGCAAACGCAGCCGCCACCATTATCAGCCGGCTGCAGAAACGAAACATGGAAGGTTATTTCTGCGAAACCTCCGAAGAAGCGGTGAAAATGGCAATCAGCCTGATGCCGGAGGGCTCTGTTATCTCATGGGGCGGTTCCATGAGCATCAGCGAATGCGGATTAATGGATGCGATCCAGGACGGCAATTACACCTTGATCGACCGGGCAAAAGCCAGGACTCCCCAGGAAAAAAGAGAAATCTATGCCAAAACTGTTATGGCAGATTACTACCTTATGAGTACCAACGCTATCACTATGGAAGGCGAGCTGGTCAACATCGACGGATTCTGTAATCGGGTTGCCTGTCTTTGCGCCGGTCCCGAGCATGTCATCGTCATCGCAGGGATGAATAAGGTCGTCCGTACCGTGCAGGACGGTATTGACCGCATCCGTACCAAAGCCGCCCCGCCCAACACAGTACGCTTGAACAAGAATACCCCCTGTGCCAAAACCGGCATATGCGGCGACTGCTATTCTCCAGACTGCATCTGCAGCCAGATTGTAATCACCAGACGCAGCGGCATTCCCGGCCGTATTAAAATCATTCTGGTTAATGAAGATCTGGGATTCTGATTCTATGAAGGCAGCGTTACAAAAGCTTGGCGAGACCGTCTTTTTTCTGCTGGATACCGTAGTCGTGAGTATGTTCTGCTGCGGCACGGCATTCGTCCAGCCGGAATATGGAGGAATGCCTCTGTGGGGGTTTCTTCTCCTCCTGGCAGGCTATATACTCGTCCATCTGTTTCCGGGAATTCCAAAACCTGGTGTTCACGGGAAACGGCTGTGCATCTGTTACCGGGGTGTAATCTGCCTGAAGGTATTTTTAGCGACTTCGGCCATCTCGATTTTGTTCCATATCTGGCTGTGGTCCGAACTCATGACTGCCCACTGGCAGTTGTGGTGCGGAAGTGCTTTCTTCTGCTTCATCATGGAGGCAATGTTGTTCTGGGACGGCATTTTGCGGGTGTATGCCGCGTCAGTCCAACTGGGTATCAGAAATCGTGCAGTCGGCATGATCTGCGGTATGATTCCTGTCATCAATCTGCTTGTCCTGCGTTCCATCATCCATACGGTATCCGACGAAGTGGAGTTTGAAACCAAAAAAGACCGTATTAATCGGGAGCGGGCAGCCCTGCAGATCTGCCGGACCAGATATCCGCTCCTTCTCGTACACGGAGTATTTTTCCGGGATTCAGGCCTGATTAATTACTGGGGGCGTATCCCTGCCGAGCTGGAACGCAACGGGGCTGTTATATACTACGGCAACCACCAGTCAGCCGCATCAATTCCCGACAGCGCAGCGGAACTAAGCGCCAGGATCCGGCAAATCGTGAGAGAAACAGGCTGCGAAAAAGTAAATATTATCGCGCATTCTAAAGGCGGACTGGACTGCCGCTATGCAGTTTCCGTTGGAAACGCTGCTCCGCTGGTCGCCTCTGTCACCACTATTAATACGCCTCATCGTGGATGCGGATTTGCCGACTACTTGTTAGAAAAAATCCCTTCTGCCGCACAGGAAAAGATTGCCTCCGCCTATAATACTGCCCTTCACAAACTGGGGGATGAGCATCCGAATTTCATGGCCGCCGTCAGGGACTTGACCGCAAGCCGCTGCAAAGAGATCTGTCAGGAAATGGATGCGGCTTCCCGCGGGAATATCTTCTGCCAAAGTGTAGGGTCCCGCCTGAATCATGCCTCCAATGGGAAGTTCCCTTTAAATTTCACCTACCACCTGGTGAAATATTTCGACGGTCCAAACGATGGACTGGTAGCAGAGCCTTCTTTTCACTGGGGCGAACGTTATCAGTTTCTGACCACAGACGGAAAAAGAGGGATATCCCACGGCGATATGGTAGATCTGAACCGGGAAAACATCCCCGGATTCGATGTTCGGGAATTCTATGTGCAGCTCGTTGCAGACCTGAAGCAGCGAGGATTGTAATCGCACCACCTGCAAAAAGGGTATGCATCTTTTCGCGATACATACCCTTTTGTCCGTTATTCATTCCGAATCGCCGCAAGCGGGCTTAACTTCATGGCGCGCAGCGCGGGGAAGAAGCCTGCCACCATACCTACTAAAACCGCAAACACCATGGAAACCAGGACTAACCAAATGGGAATGTAAGAAATTCCCCGATAGTATTCCCCGGCCACCAAGTTTATAACCCCGGAAATAATAAAGCTGAGAATCAATCCAATCAGTCCGCCGAAAAACCCAATAAAACCGGCTTCCATCAAAAACATGGTCCTGATATCTCCCAGATCGCAGCCTAATACTTTTATGATTCCGATCTCTTTTGTCCGTTCATAGATAGACATCATCATAGTATTGGCAATACCAATAGCAGCCACAAACAATGACACCGCACCGATACCGCCCAGCACCAGCTGAATCGTCGCCATCTGGTTCTGCGTCTGTTCCATCCACTCCGCATTGCTGTACGTCTCATACCCCATATCCCGGATCGCCTGCTGTACCTCGCTTACATGATCCATACTGTCCACACGAATATAGACTTCATCATAATAAAATTCTTTATAAGGCTTTCCTGCGCTGTTGGTTGGCTGTCCGGGAATCGCCTTATTTTTAAATACCTTTTTCAGCTGGGCTTTCAGCGCGTTGATTTCGGCCAGCACATTATAACTGTTATCGCTGTAATCATCCAGCGTACCCGCCATGATACCTGCAGTAGGAATAATGTATTTCTTCGGCGGAGCAATCCTTTGTCCATTCTCATCTGTCCCGCCATACTGGGACTGAGAATAAGCATCCATATCGAAAATAACAAATACCGGATCGTTCATCAGATCCACATCCGGCGCTTCCATGGTATCCCAGTAATACTGATTTGTTCTGGCATTATAGAAATTTGTGAGTGTCTGATTTCCGTAAAAAAACTGCAGCGTACCGTCGTCAGGGGGAAGCTGTCCCTCCCCCACATCGATATCCAGACTCTGGAGCGCTTCATATGTCATGCCGCGTATGGAAAAATTTGCTTCATACGCTCCCTGTTTCACGAGCACATACGTGCTCAGAACCGGAGAAGCCACTTCCACATGCGGAATCTGCGCCATCTGCTCCACAACTTCATCATTAATCCGCTGTGTCTGCTCCTCGGAGCTGCCTGAACTGCTGACCGCGTATTCATAATAATATACATTGACCGTTGTCAGGCCTCCGGACTGCTCAATCTGGTCCATCGTCGTCTTCCTCAGGCCCAGTCCCAGCGAGACCATGACTACGATAGAAGCTGTACCGATCACCACGCCCAGAACTGTCAGGACTGTACGCAGCTTTCTCCTCAACAGATTCGTGCTGCTCATTCGGAGCAAATCAAGAAATCTCATCGTCCTCCCCTTCTTCCTCCTGATCCAGGTCCAGGATATCGTCCTCCAGGATCTTCTGCTCCTTTTTCTTTCTACGGCGCAGAACGATAATCACAGCCACAATCACAATCAGCAGAATGATCCCTGCTGCGACCAGAACCGTCCGCATCGTTCCGCCGCCCTGTCCCTGGGCCATGTCATCAGTCATCATGCCGTCGTCAATCATCATATCGTCATAATAGGGCTCCGTTACAAACAGACTGATCTCCCGTTCTATTGTCGTCGCTTCTCCCGTCTCATCTTCATAAGAAATCTGTAATGTAACCGTACCGTCGTCCGTTGTCGCCGCCTGTCCCGTCAGGTAAATATCCACTGCGCCCGTAGCTCCGGAATCCAGGTTCCCGATAAAAGCGTCGCCGCCGCTGAGAAAATCGCTCACCGTTTTTACCTGCACATTATAAAGCTTGGTTTTTCCCATGTTGTAGATATTGAACATTACATTGGATTCGCCGCCCACTTCTATGCTGGAAGGCATCACCTCCGGTTCGCTCACCTCCACACGGGCTTCCTGCTTCACCGGGATTGAAACGCTGGTCTTATTGGTATAAGAATTGACCTTTTCATCCTCGTAACTCATATTCACATCCACCGCGTACGGTTTCTGTGACAGATCGGCTTTCGCTTCCAACTCCAGAGAGATGTCTTTTGTTCCGTTTTTCTCGATCTTATCCACGAAAATCGTACTGGATCCTGCTGTGGGCAGAAATGCCGCGTAAGTAGTATCCTCGTCTTTTCCTTCCACTGCCGCCACGATCTCGCAAATCATATTATTAACGCTGGTCGCTGTGGAAGTATTCTTCAGGTGAAGCGTCAGCGTAAAGCTTTCTCCCGCATGTACTTCTTCCGGACTTGTGTCAAATCCTGTCACAATGACCCTGGGTACGGAGGCCTGTCCATCCGCGCCCACACCGGCGGTTCCGTTCACCTGAATATAAGTATCCAGCGTCGTACTCTGGCTGTTTCCCTGGGAATCGCGGTAACGCACGTCAAAAGAGATTTTCTGATATCCGGTACCTACATCTGTTCTGGTCTGCAGGTTCCATGTCAGTTCCCTGCGCCGATCCATATCTGACGCACCTGTATCTGTCCCCGGCAGATCCGAAATCGTCTGGGAATAACTGGAACTGGTAATCTCAAACGGCCACACGGACGTATCCGTGCTCAGCACGGGCGTCACCACCGCATCGGTCACCATGGTCTTTCCCATATTGACTACCGGAAGCACGATGCTCACTGTTTCTCCCGCATTCGCCACCGGAGTCACCCAGTTGCCTCCTACCATGAGGAAATGGTCCGCGTTGACCGGAACGGATTCTTCCTCTTCCTCATCGTCGGTGTTGTCAGAAGGAGGATTTACAATATTGTCCATCTGACCTTTTGCCTTTGCAATATAATCATTTACACCAGTAACCGTCGTCATAGCATTGATTTGACTCATTGCCTTCGTAATCACATCGTTCAGCTGCGTGGATTTTTTCCCGTCCGGATCAATCAAACGCTGGTAATCCTGCAGCGTTCCCATGGCACTGTTTTTTGCATTTTCAAGCTCCTGTTCCGGATTCGTTGCACCTGTATTGCCACTATCTGTCCCGTTTTGAGACTGATCATTACTGTCCTCTTGTGCCGCCTGCACCTCCTGCATCGGAGCCATCGACACCCCTGTTCCCAGAATCATCGCGGCACATATCACCGCCAGCAATCCACTCACCACACGCTTTTTCATTGTTCCTCCTCCTTATAGTCCTTTCGGTCTTCTATCTTTACTATCTTACCGTCTATAATATGGAATATTCGATCCGCAAATCCCGCCAGATGATTATCATGAGTCACCATAACCAACGTCTGATTCTTTTCCTGTACCACTTTCCGCATCAGTTTTAACACTTCTTCGGAAGTATGAGAATCCAGATTTCCGGTAGGCTCATCCGCGAAGATAATCTCCGGATCCAATACCAACGCTCTGGCAACACCGACTCTCTGCTGCTGCCCTCCGGACATCTCATTAGGCCGATGCTTCTTATGTTTGGAAAGTCCTACCAGATCCAGCATCTTCGACGCCTTTTCTTCTCTGGTCTTTTTATCTATTCCGCGGAACATTAACGGCAGCGCCACATTCTCCACAGCGTTCATAGTTCCCAACAAGTTGAAGGACTGGAAAATAAATCCTACTTTTTCCCGCCGAAATTTTACAAGCTGGTTCTCGGACATATTTTCCAGATGTTCCCCTGCTACTATTACCTCGCCCTTCGTGGGTTTTTCCAACCCCGCGAGCATATTCAACATGGTTGATTTTCCCGAACCGGAGGTACCTACAATCGCGCAGAATTCTCCCCGGTAAATAGTCAGATCTACGCCGTTCAGCGCGCGCACTTTCGAGCTTCCCACGCGAAATATTTTATAGAGGTTTTTTACCTGAATGACTGGCTCTCTTGCCTTATCCATCAAAGTCCTCCCTCATTTTTCTTCTCCCCCGCATACATAATATCTTCAGATATTTTCTCTAAAATACCTGTCTGGGGTCCAATGTAAAAATGTACATATTTATAGAAACAGTATATCATATTACCCCCAAAAAAGTTTCTTAAGTTATCTTAAGAATTTCTCCAGACAAAAGGGCCGCCTTTCAAGGCAGCCCTCTTCACTCTACTTATGCTTCTTCCGTTGTCTCTTCCTCTGTCTTCACCACAGCAATCCCCAGTTCTTCCAGCTGTACCGGATCCACCACATCGGGAGCGTTGGTCATAAGATCCGAAGCGTCCTTTACTTTCGGGAACGCGATTACCTCACGGATGCTGTCCGCTCCGGTCATCAGCATCATCATACGGTCAAAGCCGTATGCCAGCCCTGCGTGAGGCGGCACACCGTATTTGAAAGCATCCAGCAGGAATCCGAAACGTTCCTGGGCCTGTTCTTTCGTGAATCCCAGAACCTCAAACATCTTCTCCTGGATATCCGCCTGATGAATACGCACGCTTCCGCCGCCCAGCTCCGTACCGTTGAGCACGATATCATAGGCTTTCGCACGGACCGCGCCCGGATCCGTATCGATCTTGTCCAGATCCTCGTCCATAGGCATGGTAAACGGATGATGCATAGCCACGAAACGGTTCTGTTCCTCCGACCATTCCAGAAGCGGGAACTCCGTTACCCAGAGGAAATTGAACTGGTTTTTGTCCATCAGTCCCAGGTTTCTCGCCAGTTCCAGACGGAGATTGCCCAGTACATCCCATACTACTTTGTTCTTATCCGCCGCAAAGAGAAGCAGGTCTCCCGGCTTTCCGCCCATGGCATCCACCAGAGCCTTCAGCTGATCTTCCGTCATAAATTTGGCAAACGAAGATTTATAGGTGCCGTCTTCATTGATGGACAGATATGCCAGGCCTTTGGCGCCAAATCCCTTGGCAAACTCTACCAGAGCGTCGATCTTTTTCCGGGGCATATGTCCCTGTCCCTCGGCATTGATACCGCGCACGCTTCCGCCATTTTCCAGTGCGCCGGTAAATACGCCGAATCCGCAGTCCTTCACGATCTCCGATACATCCTTCAGTTCCATGCCAAAGCGGGTATCCGGCTTATCAGAACCGAAACGATCCATGGCTTCCCGCCAGGTCATACGCGGGATCGGAAGCGGCACATCCACATCAATGGCATCCTTGAATACTTTTGCGATCAACTTTTCATTGACTGCAATCACATCGTCCACATCCACAAAGGACATCTCCATGTCGATCTGGGTGAACTCCGGCTGACGGTCTGCGCGCAGATCCTCATCACGGAAGCATTTTGCGATCTGATAATAACGGTCATAACCGGAACACATTAGCAGCTGCTTAAACAGCTGCGGAGACTGGGGCAGCGCATAGAACTTACCCTGGTGTACACGGCTGGGCACCAGATAGTCTCTGGCTCCTTCCGGTGTGCTCTTGATCAGGATCGGAGTTTCGATCTCCAAAAAGCCTTCCTCCGCGAGAACAGACCGAACCTTCGCTGCCACCTGGCTTCTGAGCATCAGCTTGCTCTGGATATCGGGCCTTCTCAGATCCAGAAAACGATATTTCAAACGGATCTCTTCCTTGGTCTTGGAATCAGCCTCCACCGGGAAGGGCGGCGTCTGGGCCTCGGAAAGGATACGGAGCTCCTTCACGCGGATCTCGATGGCTCCGGTGGCCAGATTCTCATTCACTGCGCCGGAACGTGCTTCCACTTTACCCACGGCTGCGATAACAAATTCACTTCTTAACTTCTCGGCCTTTGCAAAATTCTCCGATCCGCAGTCTGCCTCCTCAAAGATAAGCTGCAGAAGACCGGAACGGTCTCTCAAATCTACAAAGATGATACCGCCTTTGTTTCTGCTTTTCTGCACCCAGCCCATGACGGTGACGGTTTCGCCGATATTGGCGGTGCTTACTTCTGTACATCTATGGCTCCTGTGAAGCCCTTTCATTGATTCTGCCATAAACTCACTCCTCCTGCCGGTCAACGGTTGAAATATTCCTTGAACTCGGTATATCCTTCCTTTGCCAGCTGCTCTTTCTGGAATTTTTTATTTTTATTCATCAGCGCCACCAGTACCTGCGCGCCGGTCTCTCTCTCTGCTTTCGCTTCTTTCAGCACCCCGCACAACTTCTCCGCGGGCATGTTCTTCTCTACCAGGAACGCCTTCTTTACCGCCGCGCCCGGAATCTGGAATCCCTGTTCCATCAAAATCGTGACGATTCTCTCAAATCCGATGGAAAATCCGCACGCCGGAGTGTCTTTCCCGGTGAATTTTCCGATCATCTTGTCATAACGTCCGCCGCCAGCCACAGAACTTCCAAACTCTGCCATCTCAATTTCAAAAATAGTACCGGTATAATAAGACATGCCGCGAACCAGCGTAGGATCAAATACCAGCCGGAACTGTGCGGCCGCTGTCGCTTCCACGCTTTCCCGGATCATACGCAGATTGTCGATCACGCCGTCCTCCAGGACTCCGGAAAGTTTTTCTTCCAGATATACCAGGCTGTCTTCTGCATTCTCCATCTCTCCGAACATGGATACATACGTCTCCACATTCTTCTCCGGATAGCCTGCTTCCAGAAGCTCCGCCTTCACGCCGTCCCAGCCGATCTTGTCCATTTTATCCAGGATAATGAAGACCTGATCATACTGGTCCTCCGTAAATCCGCTGTATGCCGCCATCGCCTTCAGGATCCGGCGCTCATTGATCCGTACTTTAAAATCTTTGAAATTCAGTTTCCCCAGAAGCGTGGTGGTGGCCAGAATCAACTCGATCTCTGCCAGACAGCTTGCTTCTCCCAGGATATCAATATCGCACTGGACAAACTGACGGAAACGTCCTCTCTGAGGCCGGTCCGCGCGCCATACGCTGCCGATCTGCAGCGCCTTGAACGGGGTCGGCAGATCATTTGCATTGTTCGCGTAAAATCTGGACAGCGGAACCGTCAGATCGTAGCGAAGTCCGCTGTCGGTCAGGTCCGCCTCTTCTTTCGCCTGTTCCAGATTCAGTTTTTCTCCCCGTTTCATGATCTTAAAGATCAGTTTTTCATTATCGCCGCCCTGTTTGCTGCACAGATTCTCAATATGCTCCACACAGGGCGTTTCAATCGGTGAAAAACCAAAACTCTTATACGTCTCTTTAATCAGTCCGGTCACATAATCCCTCATCTGCATTTCCGCAGGAAGAATATCTTTCATGCCGGTCACCGGCTTCTTCTTCAATGCCATAGATTCTCTCTCTTTCTTTTATTCTGTCAGACTGTATCCGTGCCTTCGGATCCCATGTGTTCCGTAAAGAAACGTTCCTTGCGCTCGATCATCTCGTCGATGCGGCTGATATACTGCCCCACATCCTTGACGTTCTCCACACGCTCGATCTTTACGCCGCCGAAGTCTCCCGGCCTGCCGGGCGACACGAATTTTGTCATGGCTCCCGCGCCGGCCGCCAGAATCGTCTGTTTTTCTTCCATAATCAGTATATTGTAAATCCCGGCTTTGTCAACCTTTGCGTAGCCCACATTTTCAAAATTCCCGGCCATATTCTTCTGACGGTACAGATAATACGGGGATAATCCCATCTCCGCGCAGCATCTGGCCGTCAGGTCCATGATCTGCATGTTATTCTCCATACCCATCTCTTCATATTTTTCTTTGAAGAGATTCAGTCTGGCCGCCCGTTTGATGGCCAGGGAATGAACAGTCACGCTGTCCGGGTCCAGGGCCCGGATCTCTTCCATCGTATGAGCCACGTCGTCATACCCTTCACCGGGCAGCCCTACGATCAGGTCCATATTAATATGGCAAAATCCCATTTCCCGCGCCAGATGGAACGCGTCTTTTACCTGCTGCACCGTATGGTGCCGTCCGATCACCTTCAGCGTCTCGTCATTCATGGTCTGGGGATTGATGGAGATACGGTCGATATGATGGTCCAGCAGAACCTGAAGTTTCTCTCTGGTGATACTGTCCGGGCGGCCTGCCTCTACGGTAAATTCCTGCAGATAAGAAGTGTCGAAGCTACCCTGGATCTTGGTAAGCAGCCGGTCCATTCTCTCCGGGCTCAAGGTCGTAGGCGTGCCTCCGCCAATATAGACTGTATTCAGCTTCTTCTTCCGGAACCGGTGCGCCAGATAGTCCAGCTCCTTGCACAGCGCGTCCATATATTCATCCATCCTTTTTTCCCATTTGGAAAGCGGATAGGAAGTAAAAGAGCAATACAGACAGGTGCTGGGGCAGAACGGAATGCCCACATACAGGCTGTATCCGTGCTGATAATCAATGTCTCTCAGCACATACCGCTCCCGGTTGGCAATCATGACGCTCAAAGCCGCTTTTTCCTTACTGGCATAATACTTCTCACGCATATTTTTCGCCGCTTCCACATTACTCATGCCTTCCTCCAGCATCAGCATGGCAAGCCGCGTAGGACGGATCCCCGTCAAGGTTCCCCAGGGCAGAGACTGTCCCGTATACGCCTGCAGGATACGGTATAACAGCCGCTTCATACGGTCCTTGGTCTCTTTCCGGTCTCTGTAACAAATGTCATCGGCCCCGGCCTGTTTTTCCCCGCCATGCTCCAGAAGCGCGATATGGATTTTATCATCTGTAAAATGCAGGCTGATGCGGATCTTTGTCTCCTCTGTGAAGGCCTCCTGTACCCGCACGGATACATCTTCTCTGGGGAAAAACGCTTTCACCAGGGAATGAATATCATATTCAAAACTGGGTCTGTTTACAATAACTTCTATCATATATCTCCTTTTAGCCCTGTCGCGGCGAGATTCTTTTGCCGGACACACAAGACGCGGCATGCAAAAATCCTCATGCCGCGTGCCTCTGCTCTATTTCACAAACGGATTATACTGTTTTTCATACCGGATCGTGGTTTCCTGTCCATGCCCCGGATATACCCGTGTCTCATCGGGAAGAAGAAACAGTTTTTCTTTGACTGACTGTACCAGTGCGGACATGCTTCCTCCCGGGAAATCACTCCGTCCCACAGAACCGCAAAACAGCGTGTCTCCGGTGAACACACAGCCCGCTTCCTGACAATAAAACGAAGCTCCTCCCGGCGTATGCCCCGGCGTCAGATACGCTTTCAGACAGATATCGGAGATCTTAAGTTCCTCTCCGTCTTCCAGCAGCCGGTCCGCTTTCAACGTTACCACTTTATGGGCGATAAAAACCGACAGATTCTTTTTGGCGTCCAAAAGCAGCGGTTCCTCTGCTTTCATGGCATAGACAGGCGCCCCCGTCCACTTTCTCAGTTCTTCTGCCGCTCCCATATGATCCAGATGTCCATGCGTAAGAATCAGGGCCTTCACAGTCCATCCCATCTTTTCTGTGTATGCCCGGATCCGTTCCGCTTCATCTCCCGGATCAAAAACCAGCGTCTCTTTCGTCTCTTCATTTGTCAGAAACCAGCAGTTTGCCGCCAGTTCTCCCACCGTCATGGAAGAAACACTTAATCTTGCCATAGTTCTCTCCTAACTTGCCGACCTCTCGATATCCAGTACGCTTTCCACCTGCCGCAGCCGGTCGATGATCTTGTTCAGCTCATCCACACTGGAAATATCAAAACTCATGGTGATTGTCGCTGTTCCCTGTTTGCTGGTACGCACGTTCATGGACGTCACATCGATGCCCCGTTCTGTCAGAATCTTTGAAATATCTACCAGAAGGCCTGTACGGTTATTTCCGTAGATCTTGATCTCCGTAGTATATTTCTCTCCCGCAGACGTCTGCGCACCGCTCTGCCATTCCGCGTCGATCAGCCGTTCCCGCTCTGATTCCGCCAGATGAAGTACGTTTACGCAATCCGTGCGGTGGATGGTCACGCCGCGGCCTCTGGTGACGAATCCCACGATCTCGTCTCCAGGCACCGGATTGCAGCATTTGGAAAACCGGACCGCCACATCGTCGATTCCCTTGACAACGATCCCTTTTCCTGCTTTGGCGATCCGGATCTTCTGCTCCTTCGCGTCGCCCACACTCTCCATGATCTTGACGTCCGTGACATTTTTCTTCTTCGCCTTCTCGGACTCCTCCACCATCTTGTTGACCACCTGGCCTTCTTTCAGACCTCCATGGCCCACCGCCGCCAGGACAGAATCCCAATCCCGGAATCCGTACTTTCGCAGGACGCTTTCCTGGTACTCCGGCTTCATGATCTGCGCCAGCACGATTCCTTTCATCTTGCAGTACTGGGCGATCATGTCCTTGCCTTTTATGATATTATCTTCCTTAAACTCCGTCTTAAACCACTGGTTGATCTTATTCTTGGCCTGAGTGCTCTTGACGATATTCAGCCAGTCGCGGCTGGGACCTTTGGAGTTCTGGGATGTGATAATCTCGATCCGGTCCCCGTTTTTGATCACATAATCGATGGGCACCAGCTTGCCGTTGACTCTGGCCCCAATCATCTTGTTGCCCACGGCGCTGTGAATGCTGTATGCAAAATCAATGGGATTAGATCCATTGGGCAATGTCTTCACATCGCCTCCGGGAGTGAAGCAGTATACGCTCTCCGAGAACAGATCCAGGTCGCTCTTTAAAAGACTCATAAACTCCCTGTTATCCGTCTCGTCCCTCTGCCACTCCAGGATCTGACGCAGCCAGGTCAGTTTTGCCTCGGCGCTGTCTTTTCCTTCAATATTCTGCTGGGTACTTCCGCCGGTCTCTTTATATTTCCAGTGCGCCGCAATACCATATTCCGCCGTTCTGTGCATCTCATACGTCCGGATCTGGATCTCGAAAGGCTGTCCTTTCGGGCCGATCACCGTCGTGTGAAGCGACTGGTACATATTGGGCTTCGGCATGGCAATATAGTCTTTAAAACGTCCCGGAATCGGCTTATACATCTCGTGGATCACGCCAAGCGCCGCATAACAGTCCTTCACAGAGTCCACCAGAATCCGCACAGCGAACAGATCATAGATCTGGTCCAGCGTCTTGTCCTGATTCACCATCTTCTTATAAATGCTGAAGAAATGCTTTACACGTCCCTGGACGTCCGCTTCAATATTGGCATTCTCCATATGCTGCTTCACTTCTGCCACGATCTCACGGACAAACTTTTCACGGACGCTTTTTTTGTCCGCGATCTGCGCCACCAGATCATAATAGACCTCCGGCTCCAGATATTTGAGCGCCAGGTCATCCAGCTCGATCTTTACCTTGGAAATACCCAAACGTTGGGCGATCGGAGCGTAGATGTCCATAGTCTCTCTGGCTTTTTCTTTCTGCTTCTCCGGCTTCATATACTTCAGCGTACGCATATTGTGCAGCCGGTCCGCCAGCTTGATCAGGATCACGCGGATATCTTTGGCCATAGCGAGAAACATCTTCCGGAGATTTTCCGCCTGTTCATCCACTTTATCCGCCGAATAGCTGAGCTGACCCAGTTTAGTAACTCCGTCCACCAGAAGAGCCACCTCGTCTCCGAACAGCTTCGCCACGTCCTCTGTCGTCATGGGGGTATCTTCCACCACATCGTGCAGCAGACCCGCCACAATACTTTCCTTATCCAGCTCCAGATCCGCAAGAATAATGGCAACACAAATAGGGTGAATAATATAAGGTTCACCCGATTTGCGCACCTGTCCCTCATGGGCCTTACTGGCCACCTGATACGCTTTCTCTATCATGGAAATATCAGTGGACGGATGGTATTTCAACACGCTCCGGATCAACTCCTGATAAAGCTCGTCCGGGCTCGTAAAATCTTCCATTTTCCGGACGCTTCTGTCGTCCTCTGCCACTTCTTTTGCCCGTGCTTCCGTCGTCATAAATGATCACCGCTTCATAAAAAAGACTGATTTACTTCCCATCATAACAGATTACGCTTCTCACATCGTAATCTTTCAATTTTTCTCTTCCGTGCAGTCCCGCCAGTTCCATCAGGAATACGATGCGGACAACTTCGCCTCCCAGTTCTTCCACCAGTTTCGCCGCAGCCTGCATGGTGCCGCCTGTTGCGATCAGATCGTCGATCAGGACCACCTTCTGCCCCGGTTTGATCGCATCTTTATGGATTTCCACCGTCGCGGTACCGTACTCCAGCTCATATTCCATGGAAACCGTCTCCCGGGGAAGTTTTCCCGCCTTGCGGACAGGCACAAAGGATTTATGCAGGTTATAAGCAATCGGCATCCCGAAGATAAAGCCCCTGGACTCCGTGCCTCCCACCACGTCAAATTCCACATCCTCCAGTAATTTCTGGATCTCTTCAATCGCCAGATGCAGTCCATCCGCATCCTGCAGAATCGACGTTACATCGCGGAATATAACTCCTTTTTCCGGGAAATCCGGAATACTTAACACATAATCTTCCAGTTTCTTCATCCGTATCGCTCTCCTTTACTGCACTTTTGGGTGCTTTTTTGCCCACACTGATTTTAATATAGCACAAAACAAGGGGTTAGGCAATTGCTTTAACAATAATCCAAAATCCGTATCTGCAGCTGTCTTCTTCCTCTGTACTCATTCATTTCCGGATAATAAAGAAAATGTAAACGGTCTTTTTTCTGGAAATCCGACAGGACTTGCTGCATATCTTCCCGGAAAAAGATCCCTTCCATGGCGGTTCCCTCTTCGTCCATCAGCTTGAGCCGGAGCATATTCTGGTGTTTTCCCAGCACCCGGCTTTCCCATATCCGTACATTCCGCACGGCAAAAACAGGCCGTGTATTGCCTTTCCCGAAGGGTTCCAAAAGCTCCAGTTCTTCTATCAGGCTTTCCGTCACCCATCTGAACGGAAGCACCATGTCGATACGCTCTACTTCTGTCAGATCTTCTTCCGTCAAAGTACAGGATTCGTTGATCCTTCTGCGGAATTCTTCTACATTTTCTTCCGCAAGCGACAGCCCTGCCGCCATGGGATGACCTCCGTATTTCAAGAACAGATCTCTGCATTTACTCATCTCTTCAAACATAGAGTAGGCCTCGATAGACCGTCCGGAACCTTTTACTGCCTCTTCTCCTCTGGTCAGCACAAAAACCGGCCGGTAATAACGTTCCCGGATCCGCCCTGCAATGATGCCCGCCAGACTTTCGTGGCAGTCCGGGAGATAGACCACCAGCACCTTGTCGTCTCTCAGAGGACCGTTTTCAATCTGTTCCAGTCCTGCTTTTACACCCTGCTCTGTCATCATCTTGCGCTCGTCATTCAGCTCTTTTAGCTCCTTCGCGCGCTGAAGGGCCAGTTCATAATCCTGCGTATCCAACAGCTCCAGCGCGCGTTTTGCAGTGTCCAGCCTGCCCCCGGCATTGATGCAGGGACCCAAAACAAAGCCGATATGAAATGCCGACAGCCGTTCCCGGGGCAATTCATTGACTTCGATCAGCGCAGACATGCCCGGATGCGCAGTCTCCCGCAGCAGTTTCAAACCTTCCCGCACCAGGATACGGTTCTCGTCTTCCAGGTCCATCACGTCCCCTACCGTGGCAAACGCGGCGAACATCATCAGCTCTCTGTATAAGCCGTCGTCCCGATACGGGAACTCTTTCCAGAGTTCCCCTGTCAGCTTCCAGGCCACCGCCGCCCCGCATAATTTTTTAAAAGGATACGGACAGTCCTCCTGCCTGGGATCGATCACCACATCCGCCGGAGGGATCTCCTGCTGGACCTCATGGTGGTCTGTCACCAATACGGTCATGCCTTTTTCTTTCGCATAGGCGATCTCATTCACTGCCGCGATCCCATTGTCGCAGGTCAGTATCGTATCGATCCCGTCCAGAAGCGCCCGGTCTACCAGTTCCTGGTTCAGACCGTAACCGTCTTTGATGCGGTCCGGAATATCCGTATCTACACTGGCCCCCAGAGAGGAGAGCCCTTTCAGAAAAATATAAGAGGCACAGACCCCGTCAATATCATAATCTCCGATAATACGGATCCTCTTTCCCTGCCTGATTTTCTCCGACAGGATCTGCACCGTATCCCGCATCCCTTTCATAGAAGACGCCGGATACAGATCCTTTACCGTACCATGCAGATATTTCCGGATCTCTCTTTCTCCGCGGATCTCCCGGTTGCGGATCAGGCGCGCTGTCAGCGGAGTAATATGAAACTGCTGCCCGATCTTCTGAAAATCCGCGCCTTTTCTGATTTCTACCCATTTAGACATGCGGCTGTCCTTTATTCTCCGGCTTCTTTCGCGGCGTCCATCTCCGCTTCCGCCGCCTTGATCATGATCGCGCATTCCACACGCTTGCGTTCCAGCTCACAGCTGATATCATAAGCCTCGTTGATCGATCCGTGGAATTTCCAGGCATTTGCCGCGCAGCCGCCGCTGCAGTAGAATTTTGCAAAGCAGTTTCTGCATTTTTCCTTAGAATATACATTACACTGTTTAAATTCTTCCCGAATATCCGGACGCACGATTCCATCGTCCACATTTCCCATCAGATACTGCTCATCTCCCACAAACTGATGGCAGGGATACAGATCTCCCCAGGGAGTTACGGCCAGATATTCCGTTCCGGAGCCGCACCCGGACAGCCGCTTCGCCACACATGGACCTCCCGTCAGGTCCAGCATAAAATGGAAGAAATTGAATTCCCGGTCTGTTCCGTGGCGTTTCACCATCTCTGCGGCCAGACGGTCGTATTCTTCCATGATCTGCGGCAGATCCTCTTCCCGCAGCGCGTATTCTTCCTCCTCTGAACCAACCACCGGTTCCACAGAGATCTGCTTGAATCCCAGATCCGCCAGATGAAGCACATCCTTGGAGAAATCCTTATTATGTCTGGTAAATGTCCCTCTTACATAATACTTTTCCTGATTCCGGCTCTCGGCAAGCTTCTGGAATTTTGGAAGGATCAGGTCATAGCTCCCCTTGCCTCCCCGGAACGGACGCATGTAGTCATGGACTTCCTTTCTTCCGTCGATGCTGAGCACCACATTGGCCATTTCCTTATTTACAAATTCCTGGACTTCATCGTTCAGGAGCACGCCGTTCGTCGTCAGCGTAAAGCGGAAATTCTTGTTATGAATCTTCTCCTGCTCCCGGCCGTATGCCACCAGGTCCTTCACCACCTGCCAGTTCATCAGCGGTTCGCCGCCGAAGAAATCCACTTCCAGGTTCCTTCGGTTTCCGGAATTGGCGATCAGGAAATCCAGCGCTTTCTTGCCCACTTCATAGCTCATCAGGGCGCGTCTGCCGTGATATTCTCCCTCTTCGGCAAAGCAATACCGACAGGCAAGATTGCAGTCATGGGCAATATGAAGACAAAGCGCTTTCACCACCGGTTTCTTCGCATCCACGATCTCCTGGATATATTCTTCGTAAATGTCTTCTGTATACAATTTTCCGGCCTGAATCAATTCTTCCAGATCCTCCGCCGCTTCCCGGATCTCATTCTCCGGATATTTGTCTTTCAGCAGACGAACCGTCTCCTCCAGTCCCTTTTCCTTATAATAAGGAACCATATCATAAACCAGATCATCTACCACATGAACCGATCCGCTGTTTACATCCAGCAGAATATTGTATCCGTTGTTTTTGTACTGGTGTACCATGTTCTCTTTCCTCTCTAATATTATGCTGGTTGGGGACAAAAGCCCCAACCATGATGCCTGCGGATTGTTCCGTGCTGCGCACTCCCCCTGGCATCATATTATCTCATACACGAAAAAAGCAGCGACAAAATCGCTGCTTTCCTGTCAAGCGTAACCTGTCTTATTTATTGTTCTCGCAGCTCTGGTTTCCTACCGTACAGGAAGTCTTGCATGCAGACTGGCAGGAAGTCTGGCACTCGCCGCAGCCGCCCTTCTTCATGGTATTCTGCAGGGTCTGCGTATTTAAAGTCTTGATATGTTTCATCTCATCGTCCTCCTAACATATACTGAATTACATGATTATTTATAACTATATCATAAGAGATGGAAATTGAAAAGACTTTTTTATCACGCGCACATTCCGCCAAGCATACCTCCTCCCATACACAACAGGAAAGTGGTAAGATAACTGGTGGTTCCGTCCTGGAGTCCGCGGTTGACAGCCAGCGACACCAGGGTCATGACCAGGAAATACAGCAGTCCCAGCAGTACGCCCCAGAGAAATTTTCTGCTTTTCATCATCTTTCCTGCCAGAAAACCGCCCGCAAAACAGGAGGCTATATAAATCAATATAATACCGATCTGTATTTTCCCTTCATCCAGGCGGAAACGGTATAATAATCCCGCCAGCAGAAGAAGAAGGCCGCCGGTCAACAGGTAAGATACCAGCAGCGCTTTGACAATCCGTACTCCCTGATTCAAAGAGATTCCCGGTCGATTCATAAACAAGTCCCTCCCCACATGTACTCCTGCTTCTATTTATATGCCGGCCAGCCTTGTTTATGCCGCAGTACTTGCATTTTGTCTCAAAATATCGTATAGTTATTTTTGTCTATACCTAACAGAATTAAAGGAGTGAACTACATTGGATTCCAGTGACGCCATACAGGTACTGATCCTGCTCATCTTGATCGGGCTCTCCGCATTTTTTTCTTCGTCGGAGACCGCTATGGTAACTGTCAACAAAATCCGAGTCAGAAATCTGGTCGAAGAAGGCGACAATCGTGCCGTGATTCTTTCCAAAGTCATAGAGGATCAGGGCAAGATGCTCAGCGCTCTTCTGATCGGGAACAATATCGTCAATCTTTCCGCATCCTCCCTGGCCACTGTCATGGCGACCAACTGGTTCGGGAGTATCGGTCCCGGCATCGCCACCGGTGTGTTAACGCTGGTAATATTAATCTTTGGAGAAATCACGCCTAAGACCTGCGCCACAATACAGTCAGAGAAGATTGCGCTGAATTTCGCAAGGTTTGTATACGCGTGGATGACGATTGCCACTCCTCTGATTTTCATCATGAACAGCCTTTCCAGAGGGATTCTTTTTCTCCTGCGGGTAAATCCGGACAGCAAACCGGAGTCATATACTGAGGAAGAGATCCGGACTATCGTAGACGTAAGCCATGAAGACGGCGTCATCGAACAGGAAGAACGCGAGATGATCAACAACGTATTTGATTTCGGCGACGCTACGGCCAAAGACATCATGGTCCCCAAAGTGGACATCAGCTTTTTAAAAGCAAATTCATCCTATCAGGATATCCTGAATATATTTAATGAAAATAAATATACCCGCTATCCTGTCTATGAAGAATCCACAGACAACGTGATCGGCATGCTCAATGTAAAAGATCTTCTGACCTACGAAGACAAAGAGCATTTTGATGTTCACAATATTCTCCGGAGCGTGCTCTTTACCCATGAGCACAAGCGCACCTCGGACCTGCTGGTTGAGATGCGGAAAAGCTCCACCAACCTTGCGATTGTTCTGGATGAATATGGCGTAACTTCCGGACTGGTTACTGTAGAAGATCTTCTGGAAGAAATCGTCGGCGATATCCGCGATGAGTATGACGAGGACGAAGAAGAACTGGTTCGTCAGATCTCTGACACAGAATATATCGTGGCCGGAGCCATGAGCCTGGACGACCTGAACGACAGCCTGGAGCTGGAAGACAAAGGGCTGGCCCTGGAGTCGGAAGATTATGATTCTGTGGGAGGTATTATTATCGAACTTCTGGATCATCTTCCCCATGTGGGCGAAGAAGTCACGACGGAAAATGGCATTCGGCTTGCAGTGGATTCTATGGAAAAAAACCGGATCGGCCAGGTTCACATTTATCTGCCGGAACCGGTATCCGAAGAAATTCCAAAGGAAGATAAATAGCAGAAAACAGGCGGCCGGAAATTTCCGGCCGCCTGTTTTTTACATACAATAAACCTGCTTTCACAGGCATATATCACGAAATATAAGAAGAGGAGGTTTCCCTATGGGAAAAATATTCAAATTCCATACAGATGTGGATACGGATCAGATCATCGCGTCCCAGTATCTGCTTTTTCCAACCATTGATGAAATGAAAGTACATACCTTCGAATCCCTGGATCCTGATTTTGCGTCCAAAGTAAAACCGGGGGATTTTATCGTGGCATGTGAGAACTTCGGCTGCGGTTCTTCCAGAGAGCAGGCGCCGGGCGTATTGAAAGCGCTGGGAATCCAGGCTGTGATCGCAAAATCTTTTGCGCGGATCTTCTACCGCAACGCCATCAATATCGGGCTTCCCGTTATCGTATGCAAAGATCTCTACGATCACGTATCTGACGGAGACGAGATGGAACTCTCCATGAATGAAGGCGTCGTCCGGTGCGGCGGCAGGGAATTTGCCTGCACCAAGCTTCCGCCCTACATGCAGAATATCCTGGACCAGGGCGGACTGATCGCATCTCTGAACAAGGAGGAGGCATAACTATGGGAATGACTATCGCAGAAAAAATCATCGCCCGCGCGGCCGGTGCAGATACCGTGAAAGCCGGAGATATCCACACCGTAGAAATCGACCGTCTCATGAGCAATGACGGAACTACTCATCTTACTATCGATATGTATAACAACCAGCTGAAACACCCGCATATTGCCGATGTGAATAAACTGGTCTGGATCGTGGACCATAATGTTCCGTCAGACAGTCCCAAGACCGCCGCATCCCAGAAGAAAATGCGCGACTTCGCCAAAGAACACGGCATCGCGTTTTACGAGGGCCAGGGCGTCTGCCACCAGATCATGATGGAAAAATATGTATGTCCCGGCGAACTGATCTTCGGCGCGGACAGCCATACCTGCGCCTACGGAGCGCTGGGCGCGTTCGGTACCGGCGTAGGGTGCACGGATTATCTGTATGCCATGGTCACAGGGAAATCCTGGGTCCTGGTGCCGGAAACGATCCGGTTCAATCTGACCGGCAGACTTCCGGAGGGGGTCTATGCCCGCGACCTGATCCTGACCATCATCGGGAAAATCGGAGCGAACGGTGCAAATTACAAAGCTATGGAATTCGTCGGTGAGGGAATGAAAACCCTCTCCATGAGCGACCGCATCTCTATCTGCAATCTTTGTGTAGAAGCGGGCGCAAAAACCGCGCTGATGGAAGTGGACGACATCGCCCTTGATTATCTGCGCGCGCATGGCAGAGAACCCAAAGCATGTTTCGCCAGCGATCCGGACGCCGTATTCTCCGCGGTCTATGACATAGACCTGGGATCCATCGTGCCGATCGTGGCAAAGCCTCATTTTGTAGACAATGTATGCCCGGCCAGAGAAGCAGCCGGAACCAAAATTGACGAAGCTTTCCTGGGTTCCTGCAACAACGGCCGTATCGAGGATCTCCGTGTCGGAGCCGCGCTGTTAAAGGGACGGAAAGTTCATCCGCTGGTACGTTTTCTGGTGGTACCGGCCAGTCAGTCGGTTTATCTGGAAGCGGTGAGGGAAGGCCTGATCCAGACTTTCATGGAAGCCGGCGCCATCGTCATGAATCCCAACTGCAGCGTCTGCTGGGGTAGTTGTCAGGGCGTCATCGGCGAAGGAGAGACTCTGATCAGCACCGGAACCCGCAATTTCAAAGGACGTGCCGGACACCGCGATTCCTTTGTCTATCTGGCAAGCGCGGCTACTGTTACCGCATCTGCCGTCAAGGGCGAGATCGCCACAGCCGATATGCTGTAAATTTAACTTTATAAGGAGTTTTAGATATGAGTGAAACATTCACCGGCCGGGTATGGCTGCTGGGCGACGATATCGATACGGATATCATTATCCCCACCGAATACCTCGCGTTAAAAACTGTACAGGACATGGCTCCCTATGCCTTTTCACCTCTTCGTCCGGAACTGGCTTCCCAGATCCGGCCAGGCGATATCATTGTAGCCGGGAAAAATTTTGGCTGCGGTTCTTCCCGCGAACAGGCTCCGGAGATCATCAAAGCACTGGGAATCCGGTGCGTCATCGCGAAATCCTTCGCCAGAATCTTCTTCCGCAACGCCATCAACAACGGACTTTTGCTGATTGAGAACGCGGAACTCAGGGACGTCGTATCGGAAGGCGATACCATCGAAGTAGAAATGAACCGCCAGATTACCCATCAGGGAAAGACATATCCGATCGCTTCGCTTCCGCAGAATCTGATGGATATCCTGGAAGCGGGCGGACTGGTAAAGGCCATGCGCCGCTTAAATGGATTGGAGGATTGAGATATGGGACAGACTATCATAGAGAAAATTGTCAGCCGCAATGTGGGGCACGACGTACATCCGGGAGATATTGTGACGGTTCATGTGGACAGAGTCATGATTCATGATATATTCATTCCGTTTGTGGCGGAAAAATTTGAAGAAATGGGATTTCAAAAGCTCTGGGATCCGGACAAAGTGGTATTGATCTATGATCATCTGGTACCGGCCAGCCAGGTGGACGACACCCGTCATTTCCGTATCGGCAACGCTTTCGCAGAAAAATACGGCATGAAAAACATCCACCGGAGCGACGGTATCTGCCATCAGCTCATGACCGAGGCCCTCTATGTAAAACCCGGAGATATTGTCTTCGGTACCGACAGCCACACCACCACCTACGGATGCGTAGGAGCCTTTTCCTCGGGCATCGGCTATACAGAGATGGCCAGTATCCTGGGAACAGGAACCATGTGGATCAAAGTCCCGGAAACCATCAAAGTGGAGATTGAAGGGACTCTCCCCAAAGGCGTAGCTTCCAAAGATATTATCCTGAAGCTGATCGGGGATCTGCGTGCTGACGGAGCCACCTATCAGGCTCTGGAATTCTGCGGCAGCACAGTGGAGCAGATGTCCATTGCCAGTCGTATGACCATGGCAAACATGGCGATCGAAGCCGGCGCAAAATGCGCCTTATTCACTCCGGACGAGAAAACCGCCGAATACTGCCAGATTGAATTGACCGATAAAGAACGTTCTCTTACGGGAGACGCGGATGCCCGCTACATCCGTACCATCCGTTATCAGGCGGAAGATTTTGTCCCGGTACTGGCCTGCCCCTCCCAGGTGGACAATATACATCCGGTCAGCGAACTTTCCGGCACCCCCATCGATCAGGTGTTTATCGGTTCCTGTACCAACGGACGGCTGGAAGATCTTCACACAGCGGCTTCCATCCTGAAAGGAAAAAAAGTCGCGCCGTTTGTAAAACTGATCGTCACCCCCGCAAGCCGCAAGATCTATGAACAGGCTCTGGCGGACGGCACCATGTCCATTCTGGCCGAAGCAGGCGCCATCATCACTCATCCCGGCTGCGGACTCTGCTGCGGACGTACCGGCGGCATCCTGACCGACGGCGAACGGGTCATCGCCACCAACAACCGCAATTTCCTGGGACGGATGGGAACTTCCAAGGTGGAAATCTTCCTGGCTTCTCCCGCCACTGCCGCGGCCAGCGCAGTCGCAGGAAAGATAGCTCTTCCGGAACTGTAATCAGATATCAAGGGAATATATCCCTTGCGCGATATACCATCAAAAGGAGGAAAGTATTATGCCTATGAACATCGGAATCATCGGAGCAGGAAACATCGCGGCCTGGATGGCGAGAACCATCGGCCCCATGCCGGAAGCCGTAAGCTATGCCGTCGCTTCCCGGGATCTTGAAAAAGCTTCGGCTTTCGCTAAAGAATATGGTTTCCAAAAAGCCTATGGCTCCTATGAGGAACTGGTAAAGGATCCCGATGTGGACATCGTCTACATCGCCACGCCTCACTCTCACCATTATGAGCATGCCAGACTTTGTATTGAGCACGGAAAGCATGTGCTCTGCGAGAAAGCATTTACCATGAACGCCGGACAGGCGGAAGAGCTTTTTGCCCTCGCCGACAAAAAAGGCGTCCTGATTACCGAAGCCATCTGGACGCGCTACATGCCTTCCCGAAAGGTCATCAACGACCTTCTGGCAGAAGGCGTTATCGGAGAAGTCCGCACATTGACCGCCAATCTCTGCTACCGCATCTGCCAGAACGAACGCCTGATCCGGCCGGAGCTGGCGGGAGGCGCCCTTTTAGACGTGGGAATCTATCCTTTGAATTTCGCATTGATGCATTTTGGAAATGATTTCCAGAACATTTCTTCCACCGTGCTCATGACGGAAACCGGTGTGGACGGTCAGGAATGCATTACTCTGACTTACCCGGACGGCCGCTTTGCCGTCCTGACTGCAGGCATGTACGGAGAATCCGACCGTCACGGAGTCTTCTACGGTTCCAAAGGATATATGATCGTGGACAATGTCAACAACCCGCTGGCAATTGACATCTGCGGGCCTGACCATCAGGTCATGCGCCACATCGACCTGCCGGAACAGATTACCGGTTATGAATACGAAGTAGAGGAAATGATCAGCTGCATCCAAGAAGGAAAGAAAGAATGCCCATCCATGCCCCATGAAGAGACTCTGAGAGTCCTCCGGATCATGGACGGTCTCCGGGAGGACTGGGGGCTGGTTTATCCGCAGGAAAAACATATGGTATAAGTTTTACAGAAAGTGCCAGGAGCAGTCTCTCATCCGGATTTTCAAAATCTATGGGAGTCAGCTCCTGAATCTTTTTCAGACGGTAGAAAAAAGTTGTCCGGTGCACCAGGAGCGTTTTCGCCGTGTCGGCAGCATGAAACATCTTCACTGTATACTGGTATAGCGTCTGAAAAAGCTCTGTCCCCGGATGTTTCCGGTCGTAATCCTTCAGCGTCTGAAATGCCGGATGGCAAAGATCAGCCGCGGGAACTCCTGAACGGGTTCTCTCGAGCATATAATCCAACCGATACTCCGTGAAGTCATGGATCCAGCAGTCCGGAGCTTTCTCCGCCCCTTCCAGAAGTGCAAACTGCGCTTCCCGGGCATACATGTTCAGATTTGTAAGGCTGTGAAATACACAGCTGATTCCTGCCTGAAAAAGATTTTCCCTGAGGAATTCAGGCAGCGTTTCATCCATATGTTCCCTTGACCCGGCTATGGAAATGTTCTGTATGAAGAAAATACGATTTCCTTCCTGTACGGCACAGCACTCATGAAGGGCGGCTTCCAGCTGTGAACAGGTATAGGCCAGAGTCGGCGCTGAATTCCCATAGCCTTTGGCAGTCAGACACGCCAGCAGATAATCAGACTTTCCGCTCCAGCCAATTTGTCTGAGCAATTTATCTTGTTCACCATCTGAAATTTCCCCTCCTTTTAATAACCTGGAAAAAACAAGTCTCAGCGCTGTATATCGGTCATTTTCCGTACGCTGGCGGTAAACATGAACATAACAGTTTTCTATATGTTTACACAGATATGTAAGAAAATGCAAAAAAGGAGGAGCCTCCTTTTGATCCTCTGTCATAATCAGAATTCTGCACAGGTATTCTCCATGGAAAAAAATATTATAATAATAGAGGGATTTGCCGCGGACTTCGTAGTAAGGATAACGTCTGAGGCCTTTTTCACTGTAGGTTCTGTCAAAATCAGGATTGTCAATATACAAATCCTGAAGCGCGCTGATCGTCATTCTGTGATCTTCCCCTATCTGTCCTTCCCACCCATGGAGCGAAGAATAATCCTGGCTGTACTCCAGCCCATAGGATTTATCCACCAGAGAAATATCCGCCTCCAGATACTCTGCCCCCAGCTCCAACAACTTCTGTATTGCATGTTCTGCCAGATCCGCATGTTCCACATCCTGAAGCCATTTCATATGACCGTAAAACAATTCTAAGATACAATTCAATGTCTTCAGGAGCTGTCCGCGTCATATATCTGTGGTCTCCCGTCCTCCATGTGAGGAATAAGATACAAAACTCCATCTTTATCTTTCTTTTCTCTGATCTCACCAATTTCACCGATCCGAACCTGATGAAGAATTTCAGACGATCTTTGAGATCCGTTATGACTGGTCAGACATTTTCTTTGCAGCAGATAATCAAATTCTTCATAAGTGGGCTCCACGATCCACTCCTCCTTTTGCTGCACATAGTAGCATAATACGGAATATAAATCAATTTCGAGAGTATAAAGAGAATTTCAAACTGTGGTTTGAAGGCAAAAAGCCATATTATCTGCCGACGGCAGGCTGGGTTATGTGCGATGTCAACGTGTTCCGCCCGCGTATGCATCCGGACAATGTGGCCGCTCATCTTATTTTTGACGGCGAGCCAATTTATCAATACCAGACAGATACCATGGAGGGCTGGTTCGGCCTGAAATGGAAGTACGTGCCTGTGGCAGGCGGATCGACCGTAGAACCAGGGCATCCGATGATCGAAGACATGAGTGAATGGAAATCCATACTTACCATGCCGAATCTGGACGATATGGACTGGGAAAGCATGGCGGCCAATAACAAAGAATACTTAAACACTTCCCAGCATAATCAATTGGGGATTTTGAGCGGCTTCTGGGAACGACTGATCTCACTGATGGATATGGAAGGCGCCGCCATGGCCATGATAGATGAAGACCAGGAAGAGGGGCTTCACAGTTTCTTTGACCAATATGCCGATCTGTTGATTGATTATATTGGCCGCATGAAAAAATACTGTGATATTGACGGCGTACTGATCCACGATGACTGGGGGCACCAGAACGGACCATTCTTTTCTTTGGACACGGCTATGAATCTTCTGATTCCTCATCTTCGCAAGATCACAGATGCAGTACATGAAATGGGGATGTATTTTGAACTGCACAGCTGCGGCAAGAATGAAGCTCTGGTACCTGCATATATCGCCGCCGGCGTGGATCTCTGGTGCCCACAGGTTATCAATAACGTTGAAATACTGGCCGAAAAATATAAAGATCCGCCGATCACGTTCGGTATGCAGGGAATAGACGTTGCGCCTGACGCAACAGAGGACGAACAGAGAAAAGCCGCTGAAAAGTGGTTTGACACGTTCAAAAATTACCGTGTAATTCCGGCATTTATGAACAGCACCCCCGTTATCTCTTCGACTTTATACAAGCTGAGCAGAGAATATTACATGGAATAATTCTTTGAAAAAACCGGAAGAATTTTCCTCATTCCGAGGATTTCTTCCGGTTTTTCTGTGCCTATAATACAATCATCGGTTTTTCAGCCTCACCATATTCCCATCCACGCTCAGCCCCTGGATGCTGCGCAGGAACCCGGAAATCCGGCTGTACCCATAGTCTTTCAGGTCAAAACCATTATATTTGTTCTTTAATTCATCATTGATCACCGCCAGATTGTCCACGACTCCTCCGTTTCTGCGGATAATACCCAGGATCTCATTCTCTATCTCTCCCCGATGGGCAGCCTGCCCTTTCCTGATCCCATAGTGATTATTGGAACGCACGATCCGAAAATGCGGCATCTCCTCGGACAAAAAGACACTCAGCTTGGAATATCCGTAATTACGCACGTCAAAATCCGGGAAACGCATGCTCAGTCTCTGCCCCACGAATCCCAGATCCAGTACGTCCTCTCCTGTCTCGCTGAAAAGCTGCAGGATCGCGCTCTCGATGTTATCAATACTGGTCACATTGTCCATACCATTTTCATCCTGGCTGGCATGCACCGTCACATTAGTATTGTCTTCTTTATTTGACTCCCCGATCAGATTCAGGTGAATAAACCGGTTGCATGCCCTGGTCAGGGCCAGAGGAGTCTTGGACTCTCCCATTCCCAGCACATACTTCTTCTCTTCTCTTAAACGCATGGCCAGTCTGGTAAAATCGCTGTCGCTGGTAACCAGACAGAATCCGTCCACCTTATTCTGGTACAACAAATCCATGGCGTCGATCACCATAGCCATATCCGTGCTGTTTTTCCCCGACGTATAGGAAAACTGCTGAATCGGAGTAATGGAATGCTCCAACAAAGTTCCTTCCTTCCATCCATTCTCCTTCGACCAGTTCCCGTAGATTCTCCTGCAGGATGCGAACCCGTATTTCTCCAGCTCATCAAAGATGATCTGCGCATACTTGGAGCTGATATTCTCCGCATCGATCAGCACCGCAAATTGTATTTTCTCTTCCATCTCATACCCCACTGTCTGTCGGAGCACTGTTTCCCCGACTGTACTCAAGTCCTCAGAGGAACTTTTCTACGAAAATGATACCTGATTTTCGTTGGAAAATCAAGGATATGGGCGCTGACGCCGGGACTTTTTCCCACAGGAATCGTATTTTTTGTGCATCTTTTTGTTCTCCACAATAATGACTCTGTATATTCATAATGTTCCTATAAATACGTTGTCATACCCAATCCGGCAACGGAAAGGGGGGGTGCCACCTATCAAACGAAAACCCCGGAGATGGAGCCTCCGGGGTTTTCATTTGGTGCCACATGGACATTGCTTTCAGTTTTGCCTAACGGCATTATATCATGTGTTCATCTTTGTTACAATATTCATTTTTGTTCTCTGCAATATGAGTCGAGAAATGGAAATACAAATGAAAATACATTATATCTGCATCCTTCTTTTTCAATCAATTTTTATGCTCTCTCTGTTATTTCAGTCGCGGAATCTTATCCACATCCACATCCTGATTTCTGACAAATTCCTTATTATATGGGAATCTTGCAACTTTTACACGGACTGGCATCTGTGGATTTCCTGGTGTTCCCCAGATCAACGTCAGTTCTGTCCCCTCGACTGCATATTTTTTATTTATGAAGCCAAGGGATATCATTGCATTATAATAGTAGCTTATCACACGCCCTGTGCTGATACCGATATCTTTACCATCCATCTGCACTCGATCAGCTTTATAAATAAAACAGTTATTCTTCACATTTTCCACAAACTCAACTTCATTACTCCCTGATATATCATCCGTTGGCTGACCTCCCGGACGAAACATAGTTGCAAAGACAGCTCCTACATCTTCCGCATTCCATTCCAGCGTAACAACAGTACGCCTGTCAGGATCATCCTTCAATTTCAGCAGTGCTTCTCTGCCCGGGAATTCATGATCAAAACGTATTACACTGTCGCAGCCAGTCTCATAAGGATTAACAAAGCGGCTTTCCAGATCGTCTCCGACGCTTCCCCGAAGAACTCTACAAAGATTATAGTATGAGATAGCCGGATTTTCACGCATGAAATTAGCCATGTTTTCTCCAGACTCAAACCATGGAAGTGGATAGTGAAGATTAATATTAGGAAATCCACACTCTGTATGGTTATTTAGGCTATAATTATGAAGGCCTAAACGAGTCGCGCCAAATTTCTGTCCTGCTTCCCAGACTTTTTCATATATCTCATCAAATTCCGAAATATTCCCATGCAGTTCATAACCAAGATCCCCGGTCATACTCAGTCGGATGATTTCAACTTTTTTCCCATCCACGTCTATCTGTCGGTGGGTAGCAAAACGAATATCATGAAGATCCTGCTGAAAAGCATTTTCCAAAATTTCTAATGATCTTTCACCATCCACCTGTATAAAATATTCCTTACCCGTCATATCTTCGCCATGAACATTCAGATCTGTAACAGACATATAATAGTTGATGACCGGTGTCAGCCAATAGGTACGGTAACGGTCTTCCGCAATCCGGATGCAGACACCATCCGTCAGTATCTGGCCTTTGTTATTGCAGAGTATGGCATGACGCATCCCTTTGATAGTCAATTTTGTAAAGTCGTTGACACAAATAGAATTCAAAAATTTCACTGCATCTGGTCCTACGACATCATATACCGGTGATGTCGTCAGACATGTATTGATCCATGCAGAAGTTCGGTATCCGGAAATATCCTTTTTCGGTCCCTCAAATTCATATGCCTGCAAAAATGCACCTCCGAAATTAATAAGCAAAGTTGCATCTTTCAATTCAGCATTGTAATTAAACGCCATGATAAAACCTCCAACGTATTATGTATTTGTAAACTTAAATCAATTAGAGTGAGCCAAGCATCCAAGAACTGCAGAAATCACCATACAAACAGCTGCAAGTATAAACAGCGTGTTAAAATTGCCGCCTGCAATCGGAATCAGTACATATGAAGGAAGCACAACTGCTCCGAGCAGCTGAATTGTCGCAACAAGGCCGCTGGCAGTTCCTACATACTCCGAGCCAATTCCTTTAAAATTAATGATATCTCCCATAGCCAGCGGTATATTTCCACCAATTGCAATTCCCGTCAATACCATAAGGATTCCACATAAAATCGGATTGGAGACCCGCCATGAGATTATCAAGCCAGCTACCGCAATAATTCCAAAGATCAAAACCACTTTCCGAATGCTGCCCAGTTTCTTCACCAGCGCAGGCCCAAGGAAACAGCTGATAAAGTTTCCTGCGGTATACAGTGAACCCATATAACCTGCTGTTTCAGCGGCCATGCCTATAGACTGCAGAGCTGTAGGCGCCCATGACGACATTATCACCTGACCTGCAAGTACACAAAAGAGCGAAAATGCCATAAGCCAAACCTGACG
This sequence comes from uncultured Lachnoclostridium sp., assembly GCA_944376715.1. GTDB lineage: Bacteria > Bacillota > Clostridia > Lachnospirales > Lachnospiraceae > Hominiventricola. Next base: position 131,319 of record CALWDO010000003.1, read on the forward strand.
GGATCTGGCAGAAGCCCTGAACAATTCCCCAAAAGACTTCTGTGCGGATTCTGTATACCCTTTGGCGGTCTCCGGATTCTTTCCAAAAAGGAACCAACTGATTGCTGCAATAGCCATAAATACCGCAGCAACCATAAATGCTGTACTTACAGAGGTAAAATATGCTGTAGTTGCCATCGAAATAATCATAGCCGCTGTACTGGACGCGTTGATGAGTCCAATTTTACTTTGCATCTGCGTCGGCGGATAAAATCCAGCTACAATTTTGGCCTGTCCAGCATTGATAAACGCCGCGGAAAAACCTGTCATCAAAGTACCGACAAATAATGTCATATATCCGCCGCCTGTATAGAGCCGGATAAAGCCACCAATCGCCGCTATTAAAACTCCAATTCTCATTACCTTCACCGGCCCAAGCTTATCAAAAAGCAAGCCTGCCGCCAGAGAAAACAGGATTGCAGGAATCATAGGCGAAGTAAAAAGAGAAGAAAACTGCTCCATCCCTATGTTATAGCTTTCCATCACTTGAACAGCAATCGGCGATATCTGATACTGCAGATAGCTAGGTGCTGCGTTATTCAGGCATAATGCCAACAGCACAAGCCCTGCACCCGCTGCTGTTTTTTTTGCAGCGCTCATTTAGATTCCCCCTGTCTGCTACCATTCGGTACAGTGCTTAAATCATAACCACGATTATCCTGCACATCATTTTTATACCGGATATACGGAAATGGCCGGACAATAGCACGCAAATCCTTCTGAATACCTCCAAAATCTCCCCATTTTACAATAACCTCATCGCCAATCTCAGCGCCATGGATATCCATAGTGCAGTGAGAAACCGTTACATGATAATGGCTGGAATAAGTAGGAACGCTTGACCAGCCAATCTCGATGCCATCCTTCAAAACAATATCCTGATGCCCGCCGCACTGTTGAGGCTCTGCACAAGGCATATCCATGAATTTATACGGATGATCTGTAAACTGTGACGCATACACATCGATTATGTCTTCCTTGTTAAATTCAAGAGTTACAATCTTTCTGGATGGATTGCTCATTTCTTTTTCAAGAGCTTCCCGTCCTTTGAATTCATGATTAAACTTAGCCATCCACTCCCAATTTACTTCTACCGGCGTACGATGGCGGGCGCGATGATTTGCCGGATCCACACTGCCGGTACAATGCATCGCAGTTCTCGCTACCTTCAAAAATTCCGGATCTTCAAACAGCGCCATTTCCCAATGCACGGTCTGCTGCGGGAATCCGCCAAAGGTATGGTTGACCGTATAATCTCTCCAGCCAAGCCGCTTAATCCCATATTCTTTACCTGCAACCAGACATGCATTATAAACATCCGGCCCCCAGGCTTCTTCACCTCGGATTTCATAAGCCAGTGTTCCACTCATACCAATGCGGCATACTTCAAAATTTCCATCAAAGCCAGGAATTTTGACCGGACGAAACTCCAAAAATTTCAAATCATGCAGATCTGTCTGGGTAACTTTTTCAATAACCGTCAAAGATCTTGGTCCGCTGAACTGAAATACAAAAGCCCTTTTCTGCGTGATCTTGACATCATATTTCCCACCGGCTGCGTTGACCTGCGGATAAAAGCACACTCCGGCAGTTGTCCGATACTGGTCATCGGAGTCCTTCATATAAAGGACATGACCATCAATCAATCCTTCTTCATTAAGAAATACAAGGTGCTTGCAGGTTCCGGCTCTCCATTTGTACACGTCATTCATCACCAGGTCACTTAAAAGCTTAGCTGCATCTGGCCCGGTAATAGTCTGTTCATATCCGCTGATCCCCGAATGAATATAGGTACTTTCGAACCAGGATTTGTCTGTCTCATAAAACGGATCTCCATCCCAGTAGCATAAGAAACCACCACAGTCAAACCAATGTGTCGAATCAGAGTATACCGGAAGGAATTCTCTGCGTGGTCCATCCCATCTTTTGTTTTCCATAATTTTTCCCCTTCTTCCATTGTTTTTTATATGATTTACTTGTATAATTTATTATATTCTCTTTGTTTTGTATAAAAATAGTTATTTGTACAGATTATTTTTATTTATTTTCTACACTTTTAACCAACTACGCAGAGCAAGGCAAATGGGATAATCCGCAACGGAAAAGGGGGCAAACATGTTACTAAGCTATGACATGATTACTGATGAAACATATACGATTTCTTATACCGGGATTGCTCCGGCAGATGAAGACTTGCGTTTTTCCGGCGTTTGGGTTGAACATTTCGGAGAACCAAATTCAGGTTCTATCTGCATCTTTGTCGGAGAGCCGGAGCCAGATGCATCCTGTGGGCTTTATGTACATACTGAATCAGACTCCTTACGTCTTCTCGTTGAAGTACAGCAGGTATTTATCCGATATAACAACTGGTATGATGAAGTCCTGTCTGCTGCGCTGGCCGGGCGCCATCCACAGGAAGTATTGAATCTGGCTGTAAAAATATTGGATAATCCTGTCGCCATCATCGATAACAGTTCACGAACACTGATGTACGCAGGAGAATTTCATGGTTCCACAGAAGGGAGTATATGGGAATCGGTCCTGAAAAACGGTTTTTCCCAATATGAGGCATATCCTGCAAATTTCCGCAAAATAATCCGTGAAAAGCATCAGCAGGGGAAAATGCTGCTCTATCATTCTCCTTTTCCCAACCATGAAGAACATATTTCCGTACCGCTCCTACATGACGGAATTCTGTTTGCAGGACTCGGCATGACAGATATCAATAAGCCATTCACACGATCTGAGATTCAGCTTGCCAAAATCATCGCGAATATTCTCAGCATGTCTTTTGCTGTCAGCGGGAAAATTCCGCATTATTCATCAGAACACACTTACTATATTGATGCAATTCTCAACGGAAGAACCGTCGATCCGTTGCTTCTCGAACAATATGTGAAACGACTGCACTGGAGACTGGAAGATCACTATCAGTTGTTGTGTATTCGTTTTCCGGATGGACGGAAATTCAATCAGGATGAACGGGAGCCCGTGTTGTTCCGGCTTGGGCTTCTTTTTCCGGACAGTCTGGGCACCTATATCAATGATACCGTAGTTTTAGTACTTCGAAATCCCGCTAAAGACTTAATTCCATCCCATTCCTCTCATCTGACTTCATATTTTGCCGGACAGGGTATGGTTGCCGGATACAGTACACTTGTGCACGGTTTGAAAAATATCCGTTATGCCTATACACAAGCTGTCCTTGCACTTCAAGGCAGAGAAGGATGCGGCGTATATTATTTTCTGGATGATTACAAAAACGTGATCATTGAATCGTTGTATTCTTTAGGTGATGTCCGTTCTTTTTGTCATCCTGATATTTTAAATCTCTATACGCAGGACAGGGACAATGGGATTCATATGATTCAGACCATTTATACATTTATGAACTGTGGGGGAAGCATTGCTGCCGCATCGAAAGAATTGAATATTCATCGCAATACACTGATCTATCGACTGGAGAAATTAGAAAACTCTTATGGCATCCGTCTGAAAAATCTTGATTCAGATTTTCGCTTTTATTTAATCATTACGTGTCAGATTATTTTTTATCTTGATCGCAAAGAAACCATAAAAGAAAAATAGAGGTGATGTCAGTCTTATAATATTCACTCTCATAAGACATCTTGTAATTTTACCGGAATCCGATATACTTATATGTATACGCAGCATTTTTAAAGAAAGCAGGATGAAATATGGCAAGCAAATACGTACAAGTATATACCGACTTGAAAAATATGATTGAATCCGAAGCTCTGAAAACGGGCCAGGCATTGCCTGCGGAAGGAGAACTGATGGAACTCTATCAGGTATCCAGAGATACCATCCGGAAAGCGCTGGGGATCCTGGAAAATCAGGGATATATTCAAAAATCCCGGGGAAAAGTCGCCACCGTAGCCGGAAAGAAAGAATATGTCTTTCCTTTTGAGAAACTTGCCAGTTTCAAAGAGCTTAACGCCCATCTGAACCGGCAGACCAGAACCGAAGTGGAAAATCTGGAGATTCTTTCGGACGCAGGCCGTATCAAGGAGCTGTTCGGAGATCACGCAGAATCCGAAGTCTATGACCTTCTCAGAGTCAGGGTGATCGACGGAGAACGGGTAATCATGGACCACGATTACTTCAAGCGGAGCATCGTCCCCAACCTTCCTCTGAGAGCCTGCAGAGATTCTGTCTATGAGTATCTGGAGAAGGAACAGGGACTGAAGATCGGATATGCTACCAAAGAAATATTTGTCCGCGACGCCACGGAGCAGGATCGAAAATATTTAGACATGGGGCGTTACGATCTTGTAATTGTTTCCAAAAGTTATACGTATACGTCTGACGGTATCTTGTTTCAGTACACAGAATCCAGACATCGCCCTGATCACTTTAATTTTGTAGGAGTTGCACAAAGATAATCTTTTTAATTTATGCATTGCGCCGGTTTTATTGACCGGCGCAATTTTTTCATCCGAAACCGTTGACTATCAAATACGTATATGTTATTGTATCAGCATACAAGTACGTACATGTTATAAGTTAAGGGTGAGAGGTGGATAAAATGTCCGAATTTACAAACGACGCAAAAAAGATGCTCGAATTAGTGGGCGGAAGAGATAATATTGTATCGTTCACACACTGCGCAACACGTATGAGATTTGTCCTGGCCGACGACAAGAAAGCGGACGTGAAGGGAATCGAAGCACTTTCCTGTGTAAAGGGCAGTTTCACACAGGGCGGGCAGTTCCAGGTTATCATTGGAAACAAGGTCTCCCAGTTCTTCGATGAATTTTCTGCAGTCAGCAATATGGACGGCGTGGATAAGCAGGAAGCAAAGAAAGCCGCGAAGGGAAATATGAATCTGCTCCAGCGGGCGGTGGCAAACCTGGCAGAGATCTTCGCGCCGATTATTCCCGCGATCATTGTCGGCGGTCTGATCCTGGGTTTCAGAAACGTGATCGGAGACATCGAGCTGCTGGAAAACGGAACCAAGGCGATTACGGAAGTCTATCCGTTCTGGGCGGGCGCCTATAATTTCCTCTGGCTGGCAGGAGAGGCAATCTTCACATTCCTTCCCGTAGGCATTACCTGGTCCGTATGCAAAAAGATGAACGTGGACCAGATGCTGGGTATCGTACTGGGTATCACGCTGGTATCTCCGCAGCTTATGTCCGCATCCGACTATGTGGCTGCCATCGAAGCGGGAGATCCGGTCAAATACTGGGATTTCGGCTCCTTCCATATCAACATGGTGGGCTATCAGTCGCAGGTTATCCCGGCGATCCTGGTTGGGCTCGCATTTGCAGTAATTTACAGATTCTTAAAGAAACATGTACCGGAAGTCATCTCCATGATCGTGGTTCCGTTCTTTTCCCTGATCCCGGCGATCATTCTGGCCCATACCATTATCGGACCATTCGGACGTATGATCGGCGACGGACTGGCAGGCATCATCATGGCAGGCTTTAATTCTTCCTTTGCATGGCTGTTCAGCGGTATCTACGGACTTCTCTATCCGCTGCTGGTCATCACAGGACTGCACCACTCTATGCTTCCTATAGACCTGCAGACGGTAGCTACCATGGGCGGCATCTATACATTCCCGGTAGTGGCGCTCAGCAACATCGCCCAGGCATCCGCAGTCATGGCCTTCGTATTCATCAACCGGAAAGACGCAAAGGCCCGGGAAGTCGGCATCCCATCCTTTATCTCCGGCTATCTGGGTGTTACGGAGCCTGCCATGTTCGGCGTCAACCTGAAATATCTGTATCCGTTCGTGGGGGCCATGCTTACCAGCGGTATCATGGGCATCGTCTCCAGACTCTTCGGCGTTATCGCCAACAGCGTGGGCGTAGGCGGCCTTCCGGCTTTCCTCTCCATGCGCGGAGACAAGATACCGGCGTACATACTGTGCATCGTCATTGACGTCATACTGGCTTTCCTTATCACCGTTATACTTTCCAGAACCAAGTTAAAAGATATGGGAACCAAATAATCGATAAACCGACAGCAAAGAGGAGAACATCATGAATCTGGGAAATAAAGTAGTATATCAGATCTACCCGAAATCATTCCAGGACACCAACAGCGACGGCATCGGGGATCTGAAAGGCATTATCAAGCATCTGGACTACCTGGAAGAGCTTGGCGTAGATTATATCTGGATTACGCCTTTCTATGTGTCGCCTCAGAATGACAACGGATACGATATTGCGGATTACCGCAATATCGATCCCATGTACGGAACAATGGAAGATTTTGACCTTCTTGTAAAAGAGGCGGCGAAAAGGAACATTTATCTGATGATGGACATGGTCTTCAACCACTGCTCCACCAGGCATGAATGGTTCCAGAAAGCCTTAAAAGGCGATCCTTATTACCGGGACTTCTTTATATTCAAAAAAGGGAAAAACGGCCTTCCTCCTACCAACTGGGAGTCTAACTTCGGAGGAGACGCCTGGAGTTATCTTCCGGAAACAGATGAATATTATCTGCACCTTTTCCATGTGACGCAGGCGGACCTGAACTGGGACAATCCGAACGTCCGCCAGGCATGTTACGATATCGTAAACTTCTGGATTGATAAGGGTGTGAAAGGCTTCCGTTTTGACGTTATCAACCTGATATCCAAGACCGGAGTCTATGAAGACGACCTGACCGGAAACGGGAAAAAATATTATACGGACGGTCCCAGGATCCACGAATATCTTCAGGAGCTGAACCGGAATACTTTCGGCAGATATGACGACATCATCACCGTCGGTGAAATGTCCTCCACCACTCTGGAAAACAGTATCCGTTACTCCAATCCGGCATCCCATGAGCTGTCCATGATCTTCAGCTTCCACCATCTCCGGATCGACTATCCGTCCGGCAACAAATGGGAGATTCAGCCGTTCCGTTTCCATGATCTGAAGAAAAATCTCTTCACATGGCAGCGGGAAATGGAAAAAGGCGGCGGCTGGAATGCGCTGTTCTGGTACAACCACGATCAGCCCCGCATCGTCTCCAGAATCGGAGACGAAGGGAAATACCGGCTGGAATCCGCCAAGATGCTGGCAACCACCATCCACGGCCTGAAAGGGACTCCTTATATCTATCAGGGCGAAGAGATCGGCATGACCAACGCGGGATTTACGGATATCAGCCAGTACCGGGACATTGAATCTCTGAATTATTATAATCTGATGAGACGGAAGGGAAAACCGGAAGAGGAAATCTACGAAAGTCTCCGCAGAAAATCCAGGGACAACTCCCGCACTCCTATGCAGTGGGACGACTCCGAAAACGCCGGTTTCTCCGATGTGCAGCCCTGGATCTCCGTGATCCCGAATTATAAGGAGATCAACACCCTGGACCGGGAATCGGACAATTCCATATTTAATTACTACAAGGAGCTGATCCGGCTGAGAAAAACAGTCCCAGTCATCGCCGACGGAACCTTTGAAGCGCTGCTGGAGGATGACGACAGGATCCTTGCATACAAGAGAACAAACAGTACGCAGGAACTCTATGTCTTCTGCAACTATTTCCCGGAAGAGGCAAAAGTTGCCCTGAGTATTCCGGCGGACTGCAGATGCATCCTGTCTAACTACAACGAGGAGATCCAGCCAGGAGATCTTACGCTCCGGCCCTATGAAGCAATCATGTTCCTGCGTGATCTCTGATATTTATAAAATCGCCCCTCCCAAAGACAGCCGCGGAATAACCCATTCCACGGCTGTCTTTTTCATTATTTACTCGCACTGTGCGGCAAATTCGCGATTCACAAAATGCTCAATTTTCCGGCTTTTCTGCGGTTTCGATTGTCTCTCCCGCGATCCGGAGCAGATCTTCAATCTCCTCCAAAGGCATATCCAGATAGAGAGAAAGTTCGTCCGGCGTCACTTCTCTTCCCAGATCTTCGGTCAGCTTCGTGACGGAATCCGCCAGCTTATTCAGCTTGTCTGTGATCTGAACGCCTGTATCACGGGCGTCTTCCTGTTCCTGGAGAGCTTCCTGCAGGGCTCTGCGTATCTCGTGTTCCAGATGTGCTTCCACCGTGAGCGCCTCATCCATAAGTCCCAGAGTGTCTATGCCAACCATCAATCCCAGACTGCCTTCCTGTACCAGGTCCTGTATAGGAAGGCTTCCGTGCGCATAGTCCTCCGCCAGTTCCAATACATAATCCATGTAGTGCTCTGTCAGAAGCCGCTTCGCCTCCGCTTCTCCATCGGCCGCCCTGGCATACAAATCCTCCAGCTGATCCGCGGATTGTTTCTGAAGCCTCTTCAGTTCTTTGCGGTATTGCTTCAGAAATTCCTGTTCTTCGTCCGTATACGGGGGTTTTTCCGTCTCCGGAAGCACCGCTCCTTCCACATGAATCCCTTTCCCGGACAGATACGCATATACCATCTGGTACTGCGTCTCATCCAGATCCATGCCGGAAAGCGCATCCTGAACTTCCTGCACCGACAGTTTTCGATCCTTTGTCTCAGCCACCGCTTTCAGCGCGGCCAGCGCTGTCCGAAATTTTGTCTGTTCATCCATCTGTATTCCTCCTTTCTATTTTCGGCTGCATCAGCCGTTCTTCTCTGGCCTGATTCACTGAAATAATCAACACAGCTGAAAGCACCAGAGCGAATCCCATCAGGTCCACCGGCTGAAATACTACCTTCAGCCATACGACCGACATAATCGTAGCCGCCAACGGTTCCACGCAGGACAGCACGCTGGCATTCCCTGCTCCTACCAGCTTAACGCCGGACAGGTAAAAATAGAAGCCGCAGACGGTACCGAAAAGAACGATAAAGCACATGGCAAGCAGGGTCTCTGCATCCATCACCGGATGAATTCTCCAGGGCCGCCGAAGCCCCATCAGCACAATCCCGCCGATCAGCATCCCCCATCCAAGCGTAAGCAGCGTGGAATACCGGCTCATCAGCCAGGCAGGCTGCAGATTATAGATCACGACGGTCACAGCCGCCGCCAGTCCCCAGAACAATGCCTGCGCCGGGATCGCCAGTTCTGCGGGATTTCCATGGGTTGCCAGCACAAAGGTGCCCGCCATGGAACAGAGCAATGCCGCCAGCTCATAAGGTTTGGGCATTCTGCGGTTCTTCAGACACAGAAAGACCAGTATCATGGCCGGTCCGGTATATTGGAGCACCGTCGCCGTCCCCGCGTTAGAATACTGAATCGTGGTGAAATAGGAATACTGGCAGAGCATCATCCCGAAAATGGAAAAAATCAGGATATCCCTTCTTCCTCTGGGTTCCTTCCAGACATCCATCACCTGTGTCTTCCGGGTAACCGCCAGGAAAAGCAGGATCACGCTTCCCGCCAGAGTCAGCCTCCACGGCACCAGCCAGTCGGAAGTTACTCCTTTATACTGCATCAGAAACTGCCCGCAGCTTCCGCATAACCCCCACAGCGTTCCTCCCAGCAGTGTGATCAGGATTCCCATCCTCTTTCTGTCTTTTGTGCTCGTCATCAAAACACTCTCCTCTCGTAAGTCGTTTCCATCATACTCTATCTTGCAGGAAAAATCCAGTTTCACTTCACATTGTAAAATCATCCTGCATATATTGTTTAAAAAAGGCATGGGGATTTTCTATGGCAGAAAAAATAGTGATTGACGCCGGACATGACGGCACCGGAGACCCCGGCGCCGTCTATAATGGCCGGAGAGAAAGCGACGATAATCTGGATATGGCCCTCGCCGTGGGAGATATCCTGTCCAAAAACGGATATGATGTGGAATACACCCGAACCGGGAATACTAATCAGACCGTACAGCAAAAAGCACAGTTTGCCAATGACGGGAATGCGGACCTGTTTATTTCCATTCATCGGAACAGTTCTCCTTATCCCGGTCAATACGAGGGGGTCCAGACATTGATTTATGACCGCAGCGGCATAAAAGTTCCTATGGCGGAAAATATCAACCGTCAGCTGGAAGAAGTAGGATACCGCAACATCAATGTGGAAACCCGTCCCAATCTGGCGGTACTCCGTCGTACAAAGATGCCCGCCCTGCTGGTAGAGGTAGGGTTTCTGAATAACGAAAAAGACAACCAGCTTTTCGATACCCGCTTTCAGGAAACTGCACAGGCTATTGCGGACGGTATCATGGAGACTCTGAATGCGGTTTCCGGAGAGACCGGTAACGGTTCCCCGCAGAATCCCGGCGGACAGCGGCCATTATACCGGGTCCAGGTGGGAGCCTTCTATAATCTTCAAAACGCGGTAGCTTTGGAACAGGAATTGAAACGTCTGGGATATAACACCTGGATCGTGACCGTGTGATTACTCCCGCTCCCGTTCATGCAGATGGGCGAGCCATTCCGAGATCCGCTTCTCCTCTCCCATCTGTGTGGGACGGTAGAAGCGGCTCCCCCTGATCTCATCCGGCAGATACTGCTGCTGTACATAATGTTCCGGATAATCATGGGCATACTTGTACCCGATTCCATGGCCCAGCTTCTCCGCCCCTCCGTAATGTTTATCCTGCAAATGTACAGGCACAGTTGTGGTGGTCGTTTTCACCGTTTCCATGGCGTCAAATACCGCATTGCACGCCGCGTTGCTCTTCGGCGCTGACGCCACATAGCACACTGCCTGGGACAGAATAATCTGGGCTTCCGGCATCCCTACCCGTTCCACTGCCTGGGCAGCGGCCACCGCCACGCATAATGCCTGCGGATCCGCATTTCCCACGTCTTCAGATGCGCAGATCATGATTCTGCGGGCAATAAACTTGATATCTTCCCCCGCGTAAAGCATTTTCGCCAGATAAAAGACCGCCGCATCCGGGTCCGATCCGCGCATGCTTTTGATGAAAGCAGAGATGGTGTCATAATGATTGTCCCCTTCTTTATCATATCGGACGACTTTTTTCTGAATACATTCAGAGGCCACATCCAGGGTAATATGGATCTTCCCATCTTCCGACCGATCCGTGGTCAGAATCCCCAGCTCCAGGGCATTTAGCGCGTTTCTCGCATCCCCTCCTGCCATATCCGCCAGAAAATCCAGCGCGTCTTCGTCCGCTTCCGCGTCGTAGGCTCCCATCCCCTTCTCCACATCAGTCAGAGCGCGCCGGAGCAGGATCTTGATATCTTCTTTTTCCAGCGCTTTCAATTCAAAAATAATTGATCTGGAGATCAGGGCTCCGTTTACCTCAAAGTAAGGATTCTCCGTGGTGGCCCCAATCAGGATCAGGGTGCCGTCTTCCACAAAAGGCAGCAGATAGTCCTGCTGACTCTTATTGAATCGGTGTATCTCATCCACAAAGAGAATCGTTCTCCGCCCGTACATTCCCAGAGCGTCCTTCGCCTGACGCACTACTTCTTCCATATCTTTTTTGCCCGCCACAGTGGCATTGATCTGGGTAAACTCCGCGCTGGTCGTATGAGCGATGACTTTCGCGATCGTCGTTTTCCCGGTTCCCGGCGGGCCGTAGAAAATCACCGAGCGCAGCTTGTCCGCCCGGATTGCCCGGTAGAGCAGCTTGTCCTTCCCCAGGATATGCTGCTGCCCCACGATCTCTTCCAGTTTCGTAGGGCGCATGCGTGACGCCAGCGGTGATTCTGATTTCATCGTATTGCTTCTCATATAATCAAACAGATCCATTTCTTTATTTCCTTCCTGTTCAATCCATAATAACCCGATCCACGGTTACAAATTCATAGTTATCTGCTTCCAGGAGAGGAACGATTCTCTCCAGAGCACGGACAGTACTCTCATAACCGTCATGCATGAGAATAATCCCGTTTTCCTCCGCATGCTCCGTCACACGGCGCACGATCTCATCCACATTCTCTGTGGTCCAGTCCAGCGTATCTATGGTCCACATAACCGGAATCAGGTTCAGGCGGTCTTCCAGTTCTTCACTCCATGTCCCGAAAGGCGGACGCACATACTCTGTTTCTTTCCCGGTCAGACTCTCGATCAGGTCGCTGGTCTTTTGGATTTCCTCGCATGCCTGATCCAGAGGCAGGCTGGTCACCTGCACATGATGGTAGGTATGGTTCCCGATCAGATGCCCTTCCGCGTCAATCTCTCTTACCAGATTCTGATGCTCCTCGGCGTTCTGCCCAAGCAGGAAAAAAGTTGCCGGGACATGGCCTTCCGACAGCACCTGGAGCACCTCTTCCGTATAGACCGGATGGGGGCCGTCGTCAAAAGTCAGCGCGATTTTCTTTTTCTCTTCTTCCGGAATCTCCGTCATTCCCACGGAAGACGTCCCGGCCGGGAGTGCCGGAGTCCTCCGATCTTCTGTTCCGGCCAAAGCTCCGGCTGCCAGCAGTACAAGACAGACCGCGCCTATCCAGTTTCCGTATCTTCTGCACCATCCCATCTTTGTCCCGTCCCCGTCCAGTCTTCTCATATAATATATGATACTGCCGCATTTTTCAGTTCTCATATATTCTCTTTTGTTTTCTTTCAGGGTTTCTTTATTTATTTTAGAATTCTTTTAGAAGAGTGACACATTTTAGACATATTTACTTGATAATATAATGAATGTAAGGAAGACATATCCGTATTTCATTCATAACACTTGGGGGCTCTCCCATAAGCCCCCACTCCCTCGAAACTCTAAGGTTCTCACAAAAGTGAGAACCTTTTTAGATTTCTGAAAAAGTATAGCGCTGGGAAAGTCCGCCGGCATTCACGTGAATAATCACTGTTCCGTCTTCCAGGTCTTCCCGGTTCAGCTCCACGTCCTTATCCTTATGCCTGGAACGCACATATTCCTCCAGATCGTCGATCTGCGCTTCTTCAAAGAACACGTCTCTCATCTGGTTGTTCGCGCATTCGTTGAAAATTTCATGTACCACTTCATATTCCTTTTTCATGATTTTCCTCCTTTAATCCATCTCATCCACCTGTTTTTTCAGGTATCTCCCCACCACATGAGCAAATGTGGAAATATCCCGTATATAGGCAAAGTCTTTCCCGAATATACGTCTCTCCGCCATCAGGTCCTGCTCTTCTCCGGCAAATACTCCCAACACGGAAATGCCCTGCCCGCGGATTCTGCGCACTTCCGAAGCCGTATCCTTAACTGCATATTCGCCGGTATAGAGCGCCGGATTCTTGGTATTGGGCCGGTTGACTACCAGATCGTTGGGTCTGCCGTCGCTGAGCACGATCAGGATCTTATTTTCTTCCGGCCGGTCCTTCAATCCGTCCGCCGTGGCCCGCAGCGCCAGTCCGTCCCGGTTATTGGAAGAGGAATAGAACTCCATCAGGCGCCAGTCTGCCTCTCTGCCTTCGTCGTACTCCCGGAACCGGTGCATCACCGTATAATCCCAGAACGTACAAAATCCCATGACCCTGTGAGGAATACCCGCCCTGGACAGCGCCGCCGAGAGGATGTACCCCTGCAGGGCGATCAGATGCTGCCGGTTCCGCTGGGAACCGCTGGCGTCCATGAGCACATCCACCACAAAGTCCGTATTCTGCTTTTTCATGATTCGCTGGAACAGGCGGGCGTCTTCCGTACGGCCTGCTTTCCAGAGTTTTCTGGGAATGATGGCTCCATAGGCCGCCTCTGTGCGCTCTTCTTCATTCCGGGCCTGAAGAGAACGTCTCAAAATATTGCCCAGCGCTTCTATATTATGTCTTGCAACTCTCTGGTTCTGGCGGTAAAATCTCTTATTCGCCTCCAGAACCCTGCCCGCGATCACATAGGCGCTGTTCTCTTTTACATAGTCGTGGAGAATCCCGTCCGTAAAATACAACTTACAGTCCGCATGGACGCCCCTGCAGATCCTCCGGTTCAGGCGCTGCTGCTCCGCTTCGCTCAGGTAAGAACGGCCATAATTCAGTTCGATATAACTGTACATTTTCTGAGCGGCCTCTTCGGTGATCAGGATCTTGCCCGCCTTCCTCCGCTCTGTCTCGTCCTCATCCGTATGCACGGCATTTTCCGCCTGGTTCATAACCTGCGCCGCGGCTTCCAGAGCGTCCTCATTGAGAAAATCCTGCCAGTTGAATTTCCGCAGATCTTCCGCGCTGACCGCCATCACCTGCTCCAGCGTACCGTGTTCCTTTTCAAACCCCGGGTCGGCCAACCGGTTGTATAAGGCGTCGACTTCACGGATCACATCCATCGTATCTGCCGCGTTTCTCAGAGTCAAAAGTTCGTCCAGCTGATCCTGCACCCGCTTTTCCGCCTTATAGGAACTGTCTATGCCTTCCCGCAGCATAGCGGCTTTCAGACGCCCCACCGGCCCCATGCGGACCAGGGTATCAAAATCCCGGTCCAGGATGGCTTCAAAAGCTTTTCTGCGCAGAGTGGCAACACCTTTTCGTTCTGCTGTGATCTTATCCGCCACCGCCTCATCCACGCACATCTGAGCCAGGGTGGCCAGCGGAACTTCCTCCGCGCCCAGATACAGCTTTTTCACCAGATACATGCCAAAATCATCTTTAGAGAAAAAACGCGCAAAAGCTCCCTGTTTCACCGCGTCGTACAGGGAAATGTACTTAGAATCCCGAAAAGATTCCACATCCGGCAGGACATCCAGATCGTAATCTCCGCTCACCGTCCAGAGCAGATTCCGCATCCGGTTCTCCAACTCATACCGGTATTCCTCGTCTGCATAGGTCTCGTCTGCCCTGCTCATCCAAACACCTGCTCCTTCGTCCACTCTTCAGGAATCCGCGTCATCACCATATCTGACACGATCTCTCTTTCAAAGATATCAAATGCTTTATTGGTCACGCCCATCTGCGCGGCCTGCCAGGGTTTCAGCCCGATCCGCACCGTCCCGAGCGCCGACAAAATACCTCTCAAATCCACTGCCTTTGTGGAGATCTCACTGTTCTGCGCCTTCAGCTGCAGATCCAGGAACAGTCCTGAAAACGCCTGCAGGGCTTCCTGGCTGATATCCGGATAATCGTGGCGGATGATCTTCACCAGGTTTTCTTCCGACAAAGCCGGCATGTCGATGACCAGGAACCTGGATACCAGCGCCTCGTTCAGTTCCTTTGTCCCTGCATATCCGTAATTCATCGTGCCGATAAAGCGGGTCGCCGGATGCAGCTCGATCCGTTCATATCCGGGCACATCGATCATCCTCCGGTGATCCAGAGTGGCGTGCAGCACGCTGGCCGCGTCGTTCTTGGCCATATTGATCTCATCGAATATCCCGAATCCGCCTTCTTCCGCGCAGCGGTAAACGCTTCCTTTACGGAGCTGCACCTCGTTATTCCGGAACGTATCCGTCCCAATCAGGGAACTGCTGTCCGTATTCACGTTAAAAGATATGTTATAAGACGGCCTTCCAAACATCCACGCCAGATTCTCCGCCAGGATATTCTTTCCTGTCGCTTTTGCCCCGGACAGCAGCAGATTGGACCCCTGTAACAGGGCCGCGATCGCCATCTCCAGGATCTCCTTCCCGTAAAACGGAATAGACGGTTTCGTCACACGCTCTTTCACAGCCTCCGATACCGTGTATTCTTTCCGGAAATCCTCTACCTTCCTGATCAGTTCCTGATCCACTTCCTGTTCTTCCAAAAAAAGCAATTCTTCCTGCATTCGTTCTCCTCTTCCCTGTAATTCTCAATCGTCCAGAAACTGTGCCAGCACATAATTGCTCACATCAATTCCCCGATTCGTCAGGCATATTCTACCATTTTTCTCTTCTATCAAGCGTTGCATTTGCAACTTTTCCAGCAGTTCTTTATAGTGCGCCCTGTATGGTCCCGGATCCACGCCCTCCATCTTGCGCAGTCCCAGGAAAAAATATTCCTCACGGACCGCCTGCTCCGACAAATCTTCCCTTTCGCCTGAATAATTCCCCGCCAGATATTCTTTCAGATCACTTTGATTCACCGAACGTACTCTTCCGAGCAGCGAAGCCGCTCCCAGGCCGAATCCTTTATATTCCGTCCGGTTCCAGTACCCCAGATTGTGCCTGCACTCGTATCCGGGTCTGGCGTAATTGGATATTTCATACCGTTCATATCCATGTTCATGGAGGATCCTGCGCGTATCTTCGTACATCCGGCGGTCTGTATCTTCTGTGGGCAGCAGCTCCGGATGCCCTTCATAACGGCCGTAAAAAGGCGTCCCTTCTTCTATAATCAGGCTGTATGCCGAGATGTGCTCTGGATGCAGTACCAGCACCTTTTCCACAGTATTGACCCAGTCTTCACAGGTCTGCCCCGGAAGGGCGGACATGAGGTCCACATTTATATTCCGGAACCCTGCTTTCCGCGCAAGGCGGTAATTATCCAGGAATTCTTCCCAGGTATGAATCCTGCCCAGCAGACGCAGTTCCCGGTTGTCCGCCGACTGCAGACCCATACTCAGACGGTTTACGCCCGCCTCTCTCCAGGCATGCAGCTTTTCCCCGTCCATCGTGCCCGGATTGGCTTCTATCGTAATCTCCGCGTCTTCCCTCAGGGGAAAGACTTTCCGGATTTCCTCCAAAATCCGCGGGATCCGGCGCGCCGGCAGAATACTCGGCGTGCCGCCTCCGAAAAAGACTGTGGACACCTCATATGCCGCGGCAAGCGCGGACGCCTCTTCTATCTCCCGAATCAGCCGCTCCACATATGCCTCCTGCACATCCTCGTTTGCCGGCGCGGATAAAAAATCACAATAATCACATTTCTTCACACAAAAAGGAATGTGAACGTATATTTCCAGTTCTCTTTTCATATAAAGAAGTATAAAGCATTTGGAGAAAGTACGCAAGAAGGAGGCAGAAGATAAGCCTGCCCCAACCGTCAGGTACAGAGCAGGCTTGTATTTTGTTTGCCTTTTATTTATCGTCCAGTTTCAATACGCTCATAAACGCTTTCTGCGGGATTTCCACATTGCCGATCTGGCGCATACGCTTCTTTCCTTCTTTCTGTTTTTCCAGAAGTTTCCGTTTCCGCGTAATATCGCCGCCATAACACTTCGCAAGCACATCCTTGCGCATGGCTTTCACAGTCTCGCGGGCAATGATCTTTCCGCCCACCGCAGCCTGAATGGGAATCTCAAACAGATGCCTCGGGATCTCTTCTTTCAGTTTCTCGCACATCTTCCGTCCTCTCTCATACGCGGAATCTCCGTGCACGATAAACGAGAGCGCGTCCACTTCCTCCTTATTAATCAGAATATCCAGCTTGACCAGATTAGACTGGACATAACCTTTAAATTCATAGTCAAAGGAAGCATAGCCCCTGGATCTGGACTTCAGCGCGTCGAAGAAATCATAAATGATCTCGTTCAGAGGCAGATCATACTTCAGAAGCGCACGGGTCGCTTCAATGTATTCCATCCCCAGATACACCCCGCGCCGCTCCTGGCAGAGCTCCATGATCGGCCCGATAAATTCCGTCGTTACCATGATCTCCGCGCTGACCACCGGTTCTTCCATATAATCGATCTCTGACGGATCCGGAAGGTTGGAAGGATTGGTCAGCTCGATCATCTCTCCGTTGGTTTTGTGCACGCGGTAGATAACGCCGGGAGCCGTCGTCACCAGATCCAGATTGTACTCCCGTTCCAGACGCTCCTGTACAATCTCCAGATGCAAAAGTCCCAGGAAGCCGCAGCGGAATCCGAATCCCAGCGCGGCGGAAGTCTCCGGCTCAAACTGCAGCGCCGCGTCGTTGAGCTGCAGTTTTTCCAGCGCGTCACGCAGATCCGGATATTTGGCGCCGTCGGCCGGATACAGGCCGCAGTACACCATAGACTGTACTTTCTTATATCCCGGCAAAGGCTCCGCGCACGGATTGGACCGGTCTGTCACCGTATCGCCCACCCGCGTATCTTTCACATTTTTAATGCTTCCGGTGATATATCCTACCATACCGGCGCTCAGTTCGTCGCAGGGAATAAACTGGCCCGCGCCAAAATATCCCACTTCCACTACTTCTGCCTCCGCGCCGGTGGCCATCATGCGGATCGGCGTTCCTTTGCGGACCGTGCCCTCCTTAACACGGCAGAAAATAATAACTCCTTTGTAAGAGTCATACAGAGAGTCAAAGATCAAAGCCTGCAGCGGCGCCTCCGGATCTCCCTGGGGAGCCGGAATCTTTTTGATGATCTGCTCCAATACTTCATCTACATTTTCACCGGTCTTCGCCGAGATCCGAGGCGCGTCCTGCGCTTCGATACCGATCACATCCTCGATCTCCTCGATGACCCGTTCCGGATCCGCGCTTGGCAGGTCGATCTTGTTGATCACCGGCATCACTTCCAGGTCATGATCCAGCGCCAGATACACATTAGCCAGGGTCTGCGCCTCAATACCCTGAGCCGCGTCCACTACCAGAATCGCTCCTTCACAGGCCGCCAGGCTCCTGGACACTTCATAGTTAAAATCCACATGTCCGGGAGTATCGATCAGGTTGAAGATATATTCTTCCCCATCCTTCGCTTTATATATGGTACGGACTGCCTGAGCCTTGATGGTGATGCCTCTCTCCCGTTCCAGATCCATATTGTCCAGAACCTGGGACTGCATCTCCCGGCTGGTCAGAAGCCCGGTTTTCTCAATGATCCGATCGGCCAGGGTAGATTTCCCATGGTCAATATGCGCAACGATACAAAAGTTGCGGATCTTACTCTGGTCTATTGTCGCCATTTATTCTCCTCCGTTCAATCTTACACTTACTCATCATATTAATATATCACGGATTAAAAACCTTATCAAGCACATCCGCCAGCGGTTCCATGGCGTTTAACATTTCCTGAAGCGTATTCGTCTGCGCCCCGGCCTCGATCAGCAGCGCCTTATCACTCAGGTGCAGGTTGTAACGGAGACTTTTCAGGTATATGTTCCGGGTAAAGCCGGGATAATACTGTTCACAGAACAATTTCAGCTGAAGAGTCAGCGCCAGATTGTCTTCTATATACGGATTGTACAGATAGTCAATCGGTCCGTTTTTCTTACTCATGCTCAGGCCGTTGAAAAACATCAGTTTGGCTGTGGGTTTTCCACCTATCTCCGTCACCAGGTGCGTCCCTTCGGCCACGCCGTCCCGGTGGAGATCGATAACCGCCTGAACGGAAGGAGTCTCCGCCAGGATGGCGCTGATCTCATCCTCCGCCTTACTGTAGGCTTCATTCCGGTCCAGTTTCCCGTCCACAAGATCATAGACGCTGGTCACATGCATCACATCATATCCCTTTTCCCGCAGAAGCTCCGCCAGATACTCGCCCACGCCCACGATCGTGGTGCTGTTGTCTCCCGGTACGGAATCTACGAACCCTTCCTGGGAATGGGTGTGGTAGATCAGAATCTGGGGGCCGTCCACGTCCATATTGATGCTCATATCTTTTCCCAGCAGCTTTTCCGCATTCAGCTGATCCGGCGTCACGGTCGTATTGCTTTCCATAGTGTAAAAATGGCTGAATAAAAAGTCAAAATCTGCCAGTTCTTCCAGGTTGTAGATGGTTCCGGCCGCCACCGGCTCCGCCGCGGCCGCCTCCGTCTCCTGGCTGGCCAGATCCGCCTGCTGCTGCAGTTCTTCCTGTTGTCTTGCCGCCTCTTCTTCCACTGCCTGCTCGTTCTCCGCCTCTGCCAGTGCTTCCACGTCATAAGCCTGACCGTTCTCATCGGTTTCATTTTCGTCATGGACGCCTCCGGTCACCAGCATCTCATATGTGGCCGCGCTCTCCAGCGTATCCATCTGCACCGCGCCGTTCTGCAGACGATACAGGGGATGCATTGCCAGCACCCTTTCTATGTACCACTCATACCACGTACCCGCCTCTTCCTGGTCTTCCTCCAGAAACATACCGGGATACAGGCATCGGACAGCGTTTTTCAAAAACGCTTCCCGCACTGTATCCCCTCCGTTTTTTATCATACCGGCCATATCACCTGTCCAGAATCTTTGTCCGCCCACAAATACAATATAAAACCCCAGGCAGAAAAAGATAAACCAGAGCGCCCGGTTCAATAACTTCGTCCAAACATTCATATAAGCATCCCCACCATTTTATTATATGGAAGAGATCCTCTTTCTATGACCGGGCCTCCATCTGAAACGCCATATTCATGGCTTCCGAAAGTGTAAAGCTCAGCTGCTTGATCGTCTCGTCAATATTTTTCGGCGTTACAAACATCCCGTTCAGATGCGGGGGCATCTGCTCGCAGTTTCCGCTCGCATCGTATATGATCGCCGCCGCTTCCACTACCGTCGGTACCCCGATGGCGATCACCGGAATTCCCAGACTCTCTCTGGTCAGGCTGCTGCGGTGGTTCCCCACACCGGATCCCGGCTGGATTCCGGTATCCGTCAGCTGGATCGTCCTGCTCAGCCTGCGAGTACTCCTTGCCGCCAGTGCGTCCACCACGATCAGCAGATCCGGCTCCGTCTGGGCCACAATCCCCTGAATAATCTCGGAAGTCTCCATGCCGGTCTGGGCCATTACCCCCGGCACGATCCCGCTCACCTGGTTGACGCTTTCCGTCCCCATGACCTGTTTCCCGTACTCCCGGATCAGATGTCTGGTAATCAGAAGATTGGAGACTGCTTCCGGGCCCAGGGCATCCGGCGTCACATCCCGGTTCCCCAGACCGGCCACCAGGATCGAGCGCTCCTTTTCCGCTCCCATCAGTTCCCGCAGACATTTCGCCAGCACTTCTGAAATCTCCCGATGATAATCTTCATCCGGCGTAGCCATGCCGGGGGCTTCCAGAGTCAGGTAAGTCCCGATGGGCTTTCCCATCTCTTTGGCGCCTCGCTCGGTCAGTATCCGGACTCTGGTCAGACGGATATCTCTCTTCTCATCATATTCCTCTTCTACCTCTACGCCGTGAACCTCTGTTTCGCTTCCTTCAAAGCTCTCCCGTGCTTCCAGCGCCAGATCTGTCCTTATCCGAAAACGTTCCATGTGCCTATTCTCCTTTTGTCCTGTACTATTAACATTTTCCCTAAAAAAATGGAATTTATGTATTGACACCCGGAATCCTTTCGACTAGAATATACTCGTGTGTTTCCATGCAAAGCTTTACCGTGTCTCGCTTTCATGACGCACGTGATTGATATAATAATTAGAGAGTATATAATTTGGAGGTGCACAAATTGGCTAACATTAAGTCTGCAAAGAAAAGAATCTTAGTTACCGAGACCAGAACTGCCCGCAATAAGGCGATTAAATCTGAAGTGAAGACGATGGTGAAAAAAGTATACGCCGCTATCGATTCCAATGATCAGGAAGCTGCAAAAGCTGCTCTGAGAGCTGCTGTTTCTACCATGAACAAAGCAACTTCTAAAGGCGTTTACCATAAGAACACCACTTCCAGAAAGATTTCCCGTCTGCAGAAAGCTGTAAACGAGATGGCTTAATCCTGACTATAGACAAAAACGGCTGGTACCGTCATGCCAGCCGTTTTTTTATTTCCGCGGTCAGCGAACCAAATGGACATACCTGCATGTCTATTTGGCTCGCCGGAGATTCATCCGCTGTATTTCATAATCAGGAGTTCCACGCCGATCTGGTCTCCCAGCCTTCCCGTTTTCACCAGCTCCTCCGTCTCTATACAGTCCTCCACCGCTTTTCGCAGCACCGAGGAAGTAAACTTCCTGCATTGGGACAGATATTTTCCCAGCGCGAAAGGGGGCACGCCTGCTTTTTTCGCCATTTCCCCTTTTTCCATCCCCTGCCCGGACAGGCTTTTCAGCTGCAGGAGCTGATTGAACTGTCTGGCGATCAGGAACAGGATCCGCATGGGAGGCTCTTTCATCGCCAGAAGATCCGCATACAGATCCAGCGCCTTCTGCTGGTTTTTCTCCGTGATCGCCTGTATCATCTCGAAAATACGGTTCTCCGTCTGCTCCGTACAGATCTCCTCCACATCCTTCGTGGTGATCACATCCCGTCCCATGGTATAGCAGAGAAGCTTTTCCAGTTCTCGTTCGATATTCTCCATATCAGAACCGGTACGCCCCAGAAAAGCATGCATGGTCTCTTCTGTGATATTCTTTCCTTCTTTTTTTAAGATCCCCAGTACCCATCTGGCAAGCGTCCGTTCATCCTGTCTCTTGAACTCCACCACCCGGCCGGTATTTTTAATCGCCTTGTAAACTTTGCCTCTCTTGTCCACCTCTGTCTCAGAAAAGATGATGCAGGTACTTTCCGGAATATCCGGAATATACTCCGCCATCTCCGGGCACGCGTTTTTGGCGAAACCGCTGTCCTCTATCAGAATCACTCTGCGCTCCGCGAAAAAAGGCATCGTCTCCGCCAGGTCAATAATCTCCTTCGGATTTATCCCTTTTCCCTCGTAAACAGACACATTCATCGTATCCTCCGGATCGATCAGGGCGTCCCGGAGCCGTTTCCGGTACTGGTTGCGCAGATATGCTTCCTCTCCGGTCAGGAGATACACTCTCTTAAACTGTCTGTTTTTGATGTCTTCCATCAGCATTTTCATAATCCGGTTCCATTCCTCGCAGCCAAAAATTCTTGATTACTGTATTATATCATGTCCTCCAAAGTCCAACAATCAAAGATTTTACGGATCTGCCGTCCGGCCGCTTCTGTATTTCCGCACTCTTACTGTCTCTCCATCCGTCCATATCCGCACCGCTCCGGCATCTTTCGTGATAAATACCCGGCATCCTGTATCTGCCAGCCGCTGAAGCGTCTCTTCTCCCGGATGTCCGTATGTATTTGAAGCGCTGCAGGAGATCAGCCCCACCTCCGGGCAAATGTACCGCAGGAACTCATCGCAGGACGAGTACCTGGAACCATGGTGCGCCACCTTCAGAACCTCCACATCCTGGAGGGTCCCGCTGCGGATGATGCGCCGTTCCGCATATTCCCCGATATCTCCGGTAAAAAGCATCTGAAATTCCCCATATTCCAACAGCAGCACCATGGACAGTTCATTGCGGTCTCCCAAAGACAGATTCTGCTCCGGCCAGAGACAGGTCAGAGAAACACTTTCTCCCGAAAGGAGATCTCCCGCTCCCATGTACCGCAGCGGGATCCCTGCCTCCTGAAAGATACGTTCCAGCTCCAGGTAATTGTCATCTTTCTCGGAAACTGCAGGCAGCACGGCGCAGCCGATCCGGACGCCGCCTGCTTCCCCGCTGTCCTGCGCCAGTTCTTTTAAGCCGCTCACATGATCCTGGTCCGCATGAGATACCATCATATAGTCCACTTTCCGGATTCCTCCCGCCTTCAGGAACGGAAGAATCCGGTAGCTTCCCACCTCCGACTCGCTGGTGCTTCCCCCGTCCAGCAAGAACGTAGTCCCGTCCGGACTCTGCACAACAAAAGAATCTCCCTGCCCCACGTCCAACATAGTAATCTCCAGACCGCTCCTGATCCTCACGCACATCAGCGCCGCGCAGAGCCCGAAAGCTGCCAGGCTGATAACGAGGACCCTTTTCTTCGGCCGGAACGGCTCCTTCTTTAACCAGTATTTCTTTCGCCTCTTCTCTTTATACAAAAACCAGAGTCCTGTGGCTGCCGCCGCATAATAGAGCATCATCTTTCCCGTTCCCGGATCTCCCACCGACAGGACCGATCCTGGCAAGGACAGGCAGAGACTGCCCGCACGGTCATAGATTTCCAGGATCAGGTGGCAGGGAATTCCGAAAATCCCCGCCGCCTGCAGCGAGAAAAGGCCCGTGATCCCGCATAAGATACCGCAGACCATCAATCCGCTCATAAGCGGGATCACCAGCAGATTTAAAAAAGTTGAATAGAGGGGATAGGTAAAGAAAAAATGGAACAGCAGCGGCAATGTCAGAAACATTACCGACAGACTGACGCTAAACGACTGCGTCGGCCCGCTCATCCTGGGGCGGTACAGCTTCCAGAGGGGCTGAAACAATGCGATCGCCAGAACAGCTCCAAAAGAGAGCAAAAAGGCGCTCTGCCTGGCATTCAGCGGATCCGTCAGCATCAGGATCAGCGCGGCCGTACCGATCGCCGTCAGCATGTCATAGGTCCTGCCCGCCATATCCGCCAGAATAGACAGGCTGCACATCAGTACCGCCCGGAGAGCGGATACGGATCCTCCGGTCGTCCAGCCGTATGCGCACAGGAACATAATCGAAGGTATTCCGGCCAGGAGGCAGGAACCGCACAGTCTTTTCAGGATTCGGTAGCTTCCCATCCCGATCAGAGATACGTGAAGCCCGGATATGGCCAGCAGATGGGAAATACCGTTTTTCTGATAAAACTCCTTTACTTCTGTGTCCAGTCCCTGCTTATCTCCCAGTACCATCGCGCTCACCAGCCCGCTGTCCCGTTCCGAAAGCACTGACCGATAGACGCCCCCGATCCGGCTTTTCACCGACAGCAAAAATGTCTGTACCGGCAGCGCCTTTCTCCCTATGACGGACACATGTTCCGCAAATACCGTATAGGAAATCCCCTGGCCCTCATAATGGAGCCTGGCGTCAAACTGTCCCGGATTGGTTGGTTCTTCTGTTGGATAAAGAGTTCCCGAAAGGGAAAGATACGTTCCCGGAGGATATACCTCCGTTCCGTCCAGATATATCAATAACGAGTCTTCCCGGAAATCTGACTGTCCGGTCCGGACTTCACAGTTCTGCAGCTCCAGCTGCATACCCTCTTCTCTTTCTGTATAACGGCTGACCTGTCCTGTGATCTGCGCTTCGCATTTATCTGTCACCTGCCGGGGTTCATAAAAGAACCCCGCAGGAATCAGACTCAGAACAAGAAACACGAACAGAGCCAGACACGCTACCGGTCGTTGTCTCATTCAATCAAATCCTCATTCATTTCAAAAGGCGTATTGAAACTGATGCCTTCCCGATACACCATATTGGTCTCTCCGTTGATACTGAACTGCACTTTCTGACAGGTCGTATTTTCTATCAGAGAATTTACAATCGAATATACAGGGATACTCTCCGCTACATTATAACCGCTTTCCAGGAAACCGTCGTCCAGGTTCACATAACAGATTCCATCCCTTACCGCGATGCTGACCAGCTTGGTCTCTGCGGGTATGGTCGGGTACGCGCCTTCAAAAGGCGGTCCGGCGATCAGCTGCTCCACAATCAGTTTCTCAAGCGTGATATTGCTGTCATACTCCATCGTCACATACAGGGGAACCAGCTTATCTCCGGCTTCGTTGGCATAATACAGAGTCAGATCTGCCGTCTGGTAAGCAGCCGGCTGTTCCCCGGCAGTCTCAATAAACTGATCCGCCGTCATCAGCCCCACTGCACTCCCGTCAGTATTCAGCAGCGGCTGGTCGGCTACACGGAATCCCACACATTCTACCTCCGGCACCTGGCACAGCGTCTTCACGATCGCCGCTCTGCTCAGGGCTTCATAGATCCTGGGAAGTTCCAGATATTCCATGGAAAGATCCAGATAAAGCTGATTCTGATCCATCTCCCAGCCTTCCACTTTGACGCTCTCCGGAAAAGGAGTCTTTAAAGTTTCATCAGAAGGAGGCGTCTTAAGCAGTTCCAGAAACGCTTCAACCATGCCTTCCGCGTCCGTCTCCGCCACGTCAATCCGCTCATAATCCAAGCCTGTCTCGTCCTGATCCACATACCAGATCTGATAGCCGCTTCCCTCTTCCTCCTCGCTCTGTCCGGCGCATCCTGCCAGCGCCCAGACCAGACTCAGCACAAAAAGAAACAGCGCCCACTTTTTCATGTATTTACTTCACCTCTGTCTATACGATATACCGGAGAGGAATCCTGACGGTAAACGTGGTTCCTTCTCCCACTACGCTCTGTACCTTGATGGCTCCTCCATGGGCAACCACCGCGTTCTTGGTAATGGCAAGTCCCAGGCCCGTACCGCCGATTTCTCTGGAATGAGATTTGTCACAGCGGTAAAACCGTTCAAAAATATTGTCCAGAGACTCCTGCGGGATACCGATTCCGGAATCGCTGACCTTCACGTAAAAATATTTATGGTCCGCGTCCAGAGTCACCCTCACCCATCCGTTTTCTTTATTATATTTTATGGCGTTTTCTACCAGATTCGTAAAGGCGAGGGACAGTTTTGTAGCGTCGATCTCCGCGCTCACGCTTCGGTTGCTCTCAAAAACCACTTCCACCTTCTCTTTTTCCGCAATAGGACGAAGCCTTTTCAGAATCTGTTCCAGAAACTCGTTGATATCCGTAACCGCCACATTCACCTCTGTGGTCTTCCGGTCCATCTTCACCAGAGTCAGCAGGTCGGAAATAATCGTATTCTCCCGGTCTATCTCTTCCGCAATATCTTTCATGAACTCCTGGTACAGCTCCACCGGAGCGCCTTCCTGAACCAGAAGAGAATCTGCCAGCACCTTCATGGACGCCAGCGGCGTCTTCAGTTCGTGGGACACATTGGAAACAAATTCCTGACGTGACTCCTCAATGCGGCGCAGTTTTGCCAGCATCAGGTTAAATGTGTCGGAAATCTTCTCCGTCTCCGTACAGTCATGGATATCCAGATCATCCGCCAGCGCTCCGTCCACCAGTCCGCTGACAGACTGGTTCATATGCCGGAGAGGTTTCACCAGCCAGTTGGAAAGGAGAATCGCCAATGCAAATACACAGATACCTATGGCTACCAGCCACGTCTCCATAGACTGACGGAGCGCTTCCAGATTGGCGGTCTGCGTATCTGTAGACGCCGTCACCAGGATCACTCCGATGATGGTCTGATCATTTTCTCCTCCGGTGGTGATCGGGACAGTCAACTCGATAAATCTGCCTCCCTGCCGGTAATCCACAGTCTCGCCGCGGAAACACCGGATCACGCTCTCCGCTATGATCGTCTTACCGGACTCCAGATCATAGGTATCCTCCACAATCTTCAGGTCCTCGTCTATGATGATGATCCTGCCGTCATAGAGGGTCGCCAGCTGAGTCATCTCCCCTTCCAGGGTCTGGTTGTCCATGTTTTCAAAATAATTCGCACTGCTGAGCTGGGTTGCCAGAATCTGGCACTGATTCCGCACATCATTCCCCAGCTGGGTCATAGAAAGCCGGTCGTAGGACGCCAGAAAACCGCCCGCCACCATCAGAGCCGGAATGATACCGATCAGGATCAAAAAAACCATGATCCTGAAATTCAGGCTCCTGAGAAATTTTTTCACATTCATCTTAAGCATTGAAATAATACCCTACTCCCCACTTCGTATGTACATATTTGGGTTCGCTGGGATTCTGTTCAATCTTCTCACGCAGGCGGCGGATATGAACGTCCACGGTCCGTACGTCGCCCGGATAGTCATACCCCCATACCGCATTGAGCAGATGATCCCGGCTGTAGACTTTATTGGGATTCAGCGCCATAAGTTCCAGCAGATCGAACTCCTTCGCCGTCAGATTAATCTCCTTCCCTCCGATGGTCAGGCGGCGGCTGTCGCAGTCCATATGCAGGTCTCCCTTGTCAATCACACGGCTGGGCTCTTTTTCCGGAGCTTTTTTCCTGGTACGGCGGATGATGGCCTTGATCCTGGCCTTCACCTCCAGAATGTTGAACGGCTTTGTAATATAATCATCCGCGCCGTATTCCAGCCCGAGGATCTTGTCCATATCGTCCCCTTTTGCCGTCAGCATCACCACCGGGACATTGGAAAACTCCCTGATCTGCTGGCAGACCTCAAATCCTGTCAGCTTGGGCAGCATCACATCCAGCAGGATAATGTCGTACTCTTTCGCGCGCACCATCTCCAGGGCCTCTTCTCCGTCATACGCGCAGTCTACTTCCATCCCGTCCTGCTCCAGACTGAACCGGATGCCTTTTACGATTAATTTCTCATCATCTACTACCAATACTTTCTGTGCCATCTTTCACCTCAACGAACTACGATCTGATCCTGTATCTTTGAAAAAATGCCTTCTTTGATACCGGGGATCAGCATGATCTCTTCAATGCTGACAAAAGAACCGTTCTGCTCCCGGAACTCGATGATCGCCGCCGCCCTCGTCTCGCCGATCCCGTTCAGCGTCATCAGTTCCTCCGCTCCGGCGGTATTAAGATCTATCCGCCCATCCTCCGGAATCGCTTCCTCCGGCTGCATCTTTGTACTTTCTTCAGGGGGATCTCCCCCTTTCTGTTCCTGGAGCAGCGTGGCTCCATCCGCGTCAGATGTGTCTGAAGATTCCGGCATCAGATCATTGTCTTCCGCGCAGGCAAAGACCATCTCATCTTTACCCGGCAGCGAAAATCCGCAGAAAGACAGACCGCATCCCGTCAGGATTACGCACAGGGCGCCTGCCAGCATACCAAAGAGCGCATTTTTTCCGAACTTTATTTTCATGCTCTTCTCCTTCCGAAGAAAAGCTTTCTGTGTCCAGTTTTTATTGTAACGGAGTTGAACCGGAAACACAAGGGCTATCTTAGGTTTCCCATTCAAATAATATGACGCCGCCCACTGCCACCAGAAGTCCGATCAGTTTCCGCCAGGAAAACATTCCCTTATCCAGGCCAAACAGTCCCAGAAGCTCCACCGCCCAGGAGACCGTAAGCTGGGCGATCACGATCAGCATGGTCGCCTTGGCGGGCCCCAGAGCGGACATGCTCTGGATCACTGTATAAGTGATGAAAGCGCCGAAAACACCTCCCAGAAGCATATATTTCGGCGTTACTCTCCCGATGGTCATCAGACTCTCCCTGTCAAATACCGCCCAGATCGCCAGGCAGGCCAGAAGAGCGCTGAACTGTACCCAGGTGGCGGACACCCACACGCTGCTCTGTTTCGTCACCTCCGTATTAAATACCCCCTGCAGGCTCATCAATGCTCCGGAAAGCAATGCGATAAAAAATCCGATCATAGAGAAAACCTCCTTTTTACGAACATTTTCTCCCTATGATCGGATTCTTATACACACGGTCAGAAGGACCGCTCCAGTTTTTCCACCATTTCATCCACATCTGTTTCCGTGATCACCAGCGGCGGCAGGAACCGCAGTACATTTGTCCCCGCCGTGATGACAAGAAGTCCCTGCTCCAGAGCGTGATTCACAATCTCTCCCACAGGTCTGCCGACCACTTCCAGTCCCTGGATCATGCCTTTTCCACGACGCTGCGCCAGAAAATCATACTTTTCCACCAGCTCATCCAGTTTCCGGGTAAGATATGCCCCCACTTTCTGTACGTGCTCTGTTATATGCTCTTTCTCATAGATATCCAGTACCTTGCTCACAGCCGCGCACACCAGAGGGTTTCCCCCGTAAGTGGTGCCGTGATCTCCCGGAACCAGCGACGCTTCCGCGGCTTTCTTTCCAACCACGAACGCTCCCACCGGGACTCCGCACCCAAGAGCCTTCGCTACCGTCATCACATCCGGTTCCACACCGTATTCCTGCCATGCGAACATATAACCTGTACGGCCCATGCCGCACTGGATCTCATCCAGGATCAGCAGAAGATCATGTTCGTCGCAGAGCGCCCTGACGCCGCGGAGGAATTCCTCCGACGCCACATAGATACCTCCCTCGCCCTGTATGGTCTCCAGGATAATCGCGCAGGTTTTATCTGTAATCTGTGCTTTCACGCTCTCCAGATCATTGTAGTCCGCAAAACGTACGCCGCCCACCAACGGCTCAAAAGGCGTGCGGTAAGCTTCCTTTCCGGTAACCGACAGCGCGCCCATACTCCGTCCGTGGAAAGAGTGGTTCATGGCGATGATCTCATACCTTTCCGGCCCGTATTTTGTATAGGAATATTTCCTTGCTGCCTTCAGCGCGCCTTCAATGGCCTCCGTACCGCTGTTGGTAAAAAATACTTTTTCCAGTCCGCTGGCCCTGCGCACCTTTTGGGCCGCTTCCATCATGGGAACAGAATAGTACAGATTGGAAATGTGGGTCAGCTTATCCACCTGAGCCTTCAGCGCTTCCGTATACTCCGGATTCCCATATCCCAGAGACTGTACTCCGATGCCCGCGGCAAAGTCCAGATACTCTTTTCCGTCCACATCATAAAGACGCACGCCTTTTCCGTGATCCAGGACCACCGGATACCGGTTGTAAGTATGCAGAATATTTTCTTCCGCCTTCTCGATATATTCCTTTTCTTTACTCATGATAATATTTTTCCTCCGAATCTCCAAGGATCGCCGTACCTACGCCCTTGTTGGAGAAAATCTCCAGCAGAAGACTGTGGCGGATCCTTCCGTCCATAATATGCACTCTTGAAACGCCTGCCTCGATGGCGTCGATACAGTTGGAAAGTTTCGGCAGCATTCCGCCGCCGATGGTGCCGCTCTGAATCAGTTCCTTCGCCTCTCCCACATGGATCTCCGAAATCAGAGAATCCTTGTCGTCAAAATCCCGGTAAACGCCTTCGATATCCGTCAGGAACGCCAGCTTCTCCGCCTTCAGCGCTTTGGCGATGGCGCATGCCGCGTCGTCCGCGTTGATATTGTAAGTGTCGAAGCTGCCGTCCATGCCTACCGGACAGACGATCGGAAGAAAATCCTTTTCCAGAAGGTCGTAGAGAATCTTAGGATCTACTTCCGTGATCTCTCCTACATAGCCGATGTCATGCCCGTCGGCATATTTTTTCTCCACCTTCAGCAGGCCGCCGTCCTTTCCGCTGACTCCTACGGCTTTCACACCCAGCTGCTGCACCATGGACACCAGGCTTTTATTCACCCTGTTCAGGACCATCTCCGCGATCTCCATGGTCTCTTCATCGGTCACCCTCAGCCCGTTTATGAATTTCGCTTCTTTTCCAACCTTGTTCACCCACCTGCTGATCTCTTTTCCTCCGCCATGTACGATGATCGGCTTGAAACCTACCAGTTTCAGCAGGGTCACATCGCTGATCACGCTCTTTTTCAGTTCTTCGTCCACCATGGCGCTTCCGCCGTATTTTACTACGATGATCTTGCGGTTGAATCTCTGTATATAAGGAAGGGCCTCCACCAGTACGGCGGCCTTCTCCAGATAAGTTTCCATCTCTTCTCTCATTTCGTCATGCTCCTTTAGCTCCTGTAATCTGCATTGATATTGACATACTCATGGGTCAGGTCGCATCCCCACGCCGTAGCGCTGCAGGTTCCCATCTTCATATCCGCAATGGCCGTCACATGGTCTTCGGAAAGGATCTTCGTCGCCTCTTCCTCACTGTAGCCTGTGGACACGCCATTCTCGATGATCTTCAGTTTCCCTGCCGCACTCTCAAAATACAGGTCCACCTTTTCCGGATCAAACTGTACGCCCGAGTATCCCAGCGCGCACAGGATCCGGCCCCAGTTGGCGTCATGTCCGTATATTGCCGCCTTCGTCAGGCTGGACGTGATCACGGACTTGCTCAGAGTCACGGCGTCCGCCTTGCTGGCTGCTCCCACTACTTTCACTTCAAACAGGCAGGTTGCTCCTTCCCCGTCGCCGGCAATCTTCTTCGCCAGCTCCGTATTTACATAATGAAGCGCTTCCTTAAATGCCTGATAATTCTCATCCTCCCGGTCGATAACCGGATTCTTTGCCATACCGTTGGCCAGCAGCAGCACGGTATCATTAGTCGAAGTATCTCCGTCCACCGATACCATGTTGTAGGTATCCTGTACATCTTCGCTCAGCGCCTTCTGGAGCAGTTCTTTTGTGATCGCCGCGTCCGTCGTCACAAAAGAAAGCATTGTACACATATTGGGATGAATCATGCCGGAACCCTTGCACATGCCTCCCACCGTCACATCTTTATCTCCTATCCGGATCCGGGCCGCCGCATATTTGGGCTTTGTATCCGTGGTCATGATCGCCTTCGCCGCTTCCAGCCCTGCTTCCTCTGTGGAAGCCTTGCTTTCTGCCAGAAGGCTGATGCCTTTTACGATGCGGTCTATCGGGAGCTGCATGCCGATCACGCCTGTGGACGCCACCAGAACGGAGCCCTCCGGGACACCAAGCGCTTTCGCCGCGGCGTCGGATGTTTCTTTACAGTAACCGTATCCTTCCGCACCCGTACAGGCATTGGCGATACCGGAATTGATCACCACAGCCCTGGCTTCCTCTCCGTGGTAAACGATCTCCTGATCCCACTTCACCGGCGCGGCTTTTACCACATTCGTCGTAAACGTCCCCGCAGCGACGCAGGGAACCTGGCTGTACACCAGCGCCATATCCTTTCTGTCTTTATACTTGATCTGCGCTTCTGCAGCCGCCGCTTCAAACCCTTTGGCAGCCGTCACGCCTCCGGCGATGATCTCCATATCTACTCCTCCTCGATAAATGCCGTGATATTTTCCTTATTTAATATGAAATCATAATAGTTCAAATCTTCCCGTTCCGTCCATCCGATCCGGTTCCAGAATGCGTTCCCGATATCATTTCTTGTAAATGCGATCAGACTGACATTGGTGATCTGCTCCTCCTGCAGCGCCTTCATGCATGCCACCACCATAGCTTTTCCCACTCCATGTCTGCGGTATCCTTTCCGCACGCATACATGATAGAGACATCCTCTTCTCCCATCATGTCCGCAGAGAATCGCTCCGATCAGCTTATCCCCGTCCCACGCGGTCATACTGGTGGTAGGATTTCTCTTCAGGAAACGGGCGATCCCCTCTCTGGAATCATCCATGCTGCGCAGTCCGAATCCTCCGATCGTCTTCCACAGCGCGTATACCTTGTCATAATCCTCAATCGTCATGACCCGTATATCCATATCCATCGTTTTCTCTGTCCTTCCCTGCCTGTTTACGGGAACAGCGGAGCCATCCTAAGTCCCTCCGCCTCATCCAGCCCAAATACCAGGTTCATATTCTGCACAGCCTGTCCGGCCGCGCCTTTTACCAGATTGTCCATGGCTCCCATCATGACGATGCGCTTCGTCCTGGGATCAATCTTAAATCCCACATCTACATAATTGCTGCCTTCCACCCACCGGGTCTGAGGGCACACATCCTGGTCCAGCACGCGGACAAACTGTTCCTTATCATAGTAGCGGTCATAGACTGCTTTTACTTCTTCCCAGGTTACTTCTTTCTTCAAAGAAGCATAGGCAGTCACAAGAATCCCTCTCTGCATGGGTACCAGATGCGGGGTAAAACTGATCGTCACCGGTTCTCCTGCCGCCAGCGACAGCTCCTGTTCGATCTCCGGCGTGTGACGGTGAGTCGCCACTCCGTATGCCTTGATGTTCTCATTAACTTCGCAGAACAGATTATCTACCTTTGCGCCCCGTCCTGCTCCGGAAGTACCGGATTTGGCGTCAATAATCACGGTGGACGGATCGATCAGCCCTTCTTTCAGCATAGGATAAACGGACAGGATACTGCAGGTGGGATAGCATCCAGGGTTCGCCACCAGACGCGCTTTTTTCACCGCTTCCCGGTTGATCTCGCAGAGTCCGTATACCGCTTCATCCAGATACTGCTTTGCCTTATGCTCGATCCCGTACCATGCCTCATAGACTCCGGCGTCTTTAATGCGGAAGTCTGCGCTCAGATCGATCACCTTTACCTTATTTAATATATCGTCGTTCACCAGCGACGCGCACAGGCCCTGGGGCGTGGCAGTGAAGATCACATCCACCTGCTTCGCCATCGCTTCCATATTGTCATCCAGACACCGGTCGTCCACCAGCTGAAACATATTCTGATATACTTTTGCGTACTTCTGATCCACATAACTCCTGGAGCCGTACCATTTGATCTCGGCCTCCTTATGTCCCAGCAGGAGACGAACCAGTTCCCCTCCGGCATAGCCGGTGGCTCCGATGATTCCAACTTTTATCATAATCTTTTCCTCTTTTCTGATCTGTACTGAAAACTAATTCCCATCATATAACAAACAGAAGCCGAAGTAAATACCTCCGCCCTGTTTTTTTGCATGTTTTTTCGCTTTACTCGCATAATTATACATTTATCATTGAATTTATGCAATATATTTTTATAAAAAATCGTTTATGTTGCATATTTTTTCACTTGCATTCCATCTGCACATGTTGTATAGTAATAGGCAGTGAAGCCATTAAGAGAATGTTACAGAGGAGAATTGATTTATGAAAGAAAAAGTAGTTCTTGCTTATTCCGGCGGACTGGATACCACCGCCATCATCCCCTGGCTGAAAGAGAACTTCGGCTACGAAGTTATCTGCTGCTGCGTAGACTGCGGCCAGGGCAACGAGCTGGACGGACTGGACGAAAGAGCAAAAATGTCCGGCGCGGCTAAATTATACATCGAAGACATCACCGACGATTTTGCTGAGAATTATATTATGCCCTGCGTGCAGGCGAACGCCGTATATGAGAACAAATATCTGCTGGGAACTTCCATGGCGCGTCCGGCAATCGCCAAAAAACTGGTGGAGATCGCCCGCAAGGAAGGCGCTTCCGCTATCTGCCACGGAGCAACCGGAAAAGGAAACGACCAGATCCGTTTCGAGCTGAGCATCAAAGCGCTGGCTCCGGACCTGAAGATCATCGCTCCCTGGAGAATGACCGACGTCTGGACCATGCAGTCCAGAGAGGACGAGATCGAATACTGCAAAAAGCATGGAATCGACCTTCCCTTTGACCACAGCCACAGCTATAGCCGTGACCGCAACTTATGGCATATCAGCCATGAAGGTCTGGAGCTGGAGGACCCGGCCAACGAGCCAAACTATGACCACATGCTGGTGCTGGGCGTGACTCCGGAAAAAGCTCCGGATGAAGACGAGTACGTCACCATGACCTTTGAAAAAGGTATTCCCACTTCCATCAACGGAAAAGCGATGAAAGTGGCCGACATTATCCGCGAGCTGAACCGTCTGGGCGGAAAGCACGGCATCGGTATCGTAGATATCGTAGAAAACCGCGTGGTAGGCATGAAATCCCGCGGCGTGTACGAGACTCCGGGCGGAACGATCCTGATGGAAGCGCATCAGCAGCTGGAAGAGCTGATCCTGGACCGCGCTACTATGGAAGTGAAAAAAGACATGGGCAATAAGATGGCTCAGATCGTATATGAAGGAAAATGGTTCACTCCGCTCCGCGAAGCTGTGCAGGCGTTTGTGACCAGTACCCAGGAGTATGTGACCGGCGAAGTAAAATTCAAGCTCTACAAGGGCAACATCATCAAAGCCGGCACCACTTCTCCGTACAGCCTGTATAACGAATCTCTGGCTTCCTTCACCACCGGAGATATGTACGACCATCACGACGCCAGCGGTTTCATCACTCTGTTCGGACTTCCGCTGAAGGTCCGCGCCATGAAGCTGGCGGAAGCCAAGAAAAATCAGAATTAAATAGTATCTAAAAGCAGGATGGGTCTGTCTCACTAAACAGTCGGCAAGATGACCCATCCTGTTTCCGTTCAGCTTTCATACACCTTTCTCAGCATTTTTTCATGCATAAATATCATAAGGGCCAGGATCAACAGTAAATACAGCGGCAAAAGCGCGGCGCTGATGTGATCGGCGATCAGGCCGAATACCGGCGGCATCAGGCAGGTCCCCACATAAGCGGAAGCCATCTGAACACCGATCATAGCCTGTGATTTTCCGACACCAAAATGTTCCGGAGTGGAATGTATGATAGACGGATAAACAGGGGCGCATCCCAGACCGATCAATATAAGGCCCAACAAAGCACACATATTTCCCAACGGAAAAGCCAGAAATATAATACCTGATAAGATTAATCCCTGTCCCAGACGGATCATCTGAATATCATGAAGCCGCAATGTCAAAAATCCGCTGAAGGCCCTGCCAACCGTGATTCCGACAAAAAACAGTCCGGCGAAACCGGCCGCCGTATCGGCCGATAATCCATGGTACAGCACCAGATAACTGCTGGCCCATAGACCGGCCGTCTGCTCCAAAGCACAATAACAGAAAAATGCCGCCATCACTTCTTTGGCCCCAGGAATACGGACGATCTCTCCCAGAGAAAGAGGTTTTGTTTTTTTCTCATTTTGAGACGCGTCTTCCTTTGGCCTCCGTTTGCCGTCCCAAAGAGGCAGGCTGAGAAAAAGGATTACTGTCAGGGCGATCTGAAGAACCGCGATGGAACGGTATCCCATATTCCATCCCTGCCCGCCGGACAGGGCGTATCCCATCACATACGGTCCCAATGACGCGCCGACTCCCCACATACAATGCAGCCAGCTCATATGTCTGCTCTCGTAGTGAAGCGCCACATAGTTATTTAATGACGCGTCAACGCTTCCGGCCCCCAGTCCGTAAGGAACTGCCTACAAACACAGCGCCGCGTAAGAATGGCTGACAGAAAACCCGAACAAAGCGGCCGCTGTCATCAGTACACTGAATGCCGTGACTTTTCCGGTTCCGTATCTTCCGGTAAGCCTGTCGCTCTGCAGGCTGGAAATAACAGTGCCAACCGCAATAATCATAGAGATTCCGCCCGCGTAGGAAACCGGTACAGAAAGTTCCTGATACATGGCGGGCCATGCGGAACCCAGCAGGGAATCCGGAAGTCCCAGGCTGATAAAAGCCAGATAAATAACAGCCAATAATAACTGAAACATTATGTTTTCCTCCTGAATTTTATCTATCAGAAGAATACCGTCAAACAGGAGTTGATACAAGTTCTATTTGGTCATATAATATAACAAAACCGCCAAAACAGCAGAAAAAGGAGTTAAATTTCATGGCATTGCAGGAATGCGGATTAAATCTGAACCGGGTATCAAAAGAGCTTCACCCCCACGGAAGCTTTGAATTTCCCTGCGCGGGTTATGCTTCTCATCATACAGAAAAAACAGAGGATACCATTCCCTGGCATTGGCATGAAGAAATGGAAATTATATGGATCGCAGAAGGGCAGCTGAAGCTGAAAACATCCTCATCTTCATTCTTGTTAAGCAAAGGACAGATCGCGGTTATCAATTCTAATATTCTTCATTATGCCGCGGCCGCGCCGGAATGCACGCTGCATTCTCTGGTTTTCAGTCCTTTACTGATCACTGGAAACAGTGAATCCATATTTGCCAAAAAATATATCCAACCCCTTTTATCCATCCGTTCATTTTCCGGTTTCCAGATCAGTGAAGCGGATACTTCGCAGGTATCCGGCTGGTTCAACCGCGCGTTCGAGGCGCTGGCAAACGATGTATGGGGATATGAATTTGTCGTCCGGGAAAGTCTTTCACAGATCTGCCTCTATCTCTACAGACAATTCGAATCGCGGATGGACGCTGCATCCCCGCCTCCTGACCAGGATAATCTCCGCATCCGAAAGATGCTGGATTTCCTGCACGAAAATTTTGCCCACAGTATATCGCTGAAAGAAATAGCCGCCGCGGCGGATATCAGCGAACGGGAATGCCTGCGATGCTTTCAGAAAATGCTTCAGATATCCCCGATCCAATATTTATTAAAGTACCGGGTCATGCAGGGAGCCAAGATGCTGCTTGAGGATCCGGCGGCCAGTATCTCAGAGGCTGCGGTCCGCTGCGGGTTTGACAGCCCCAGCAATTTCACGAAAATGTTCAGACGCTTTTATAACTGTACGCCGCGGGAATACAGGCACATGCAAATAGACGGGCCTGTCCGTCATCACTGATTTATTGACAGAGCAATTTTGATTCCATAAGTCAAATCAGCAGCCCTTTCATATAGTCCAACACCACATCTCCGATATAGGCTGCATCCTCCGCCGCATAGGCCGCCGGGAAATTATCCGAAAAAAGGATCTGCGCGGAAGCAGGGTATTCTTCATCACCTGCCCACAGAACGAAGCACAGCTTAAGATTTTCCAGAAACTGAAATTCGTATGCTGCGTCCCCGTAGTTTCGGGAAGCCCCTTTCAGCTTCTCCATGATATTTTTGAACGCATCCAGCCTGTTCCCGAACATTCTGGCCAGCCTCATTATACAGCGGCCGTAAAACTGACGATAATATACCTCGCCCCACGGGAGATCCCGGTAAGAAAGAAGATTTCCCGTGGCATCCATATAATCTCCTTCTGTAAAATAGCGGAGCAGCAATACTTTTGCATGAATATCATCGCACAGAACCGCCTGCCCCTCTTCTTCGTCCTGGCAGTGAATCTCCAGATCCGGATAACTGACCGTATAATTTTTCTCCATAAATTTCACGAGAAAAAGCCGGGTATTTTCGTCATATGGAATTCCCAGGCGCCGACTGATATCCTTT
Source organism: uncultured Lachnoclostridium sp. (assembly GCA_944376715.1). GTDB lineage: Bacteria > Bacillota > Clostridia > Lachnospirales > Lachnospiraceae > Hominiventricola. The sequence goes on from CALWDO010000003.1 coordinate 169,330, forward strand.
GGGTCCATATTCTGATATTCCGCAAGGTAATAATGATAGGGCTGCATTTCCAAGCTGTGTTTCTCATACTGTTCCTGTAACATGTGATCCCTCCTGTTTCGATGCGAGAGAAATCAGAAATTCTGCCAGGCGTTCAATGGTTTCCGGTTTTTCAGACAGTTCTTTTCCCGTCAGGCCCTCTTTCATGATCGCGGGATCCGTTCCGAGGCAGACCGCAACCTGTTCAGGTCTCCATATATTTTCATACATCATCTCCCGACTGTCTTCGGTTACTTTATTTAAAACATAATAGAAAGGCTTCCCAATGCTCTCTGCCAGTTCCCCGACCTTCTTAGAAAGCTGCAGTGATTCATAAGAAGGATCTACAATCATAAGCACCAGATCTACGCCATTATCAATTCCCCTGCCGAAATGTTCCACTCCGGCTTCCATATCCAGCAGCGCGAACTGGTTTTCGGCAAGCCGCAGGTTCTGGACAAACTGTGTCATGACCGTTCCCATTGCGCAGGAGCAGCCCTCATTGGCCTGATGGATTTTCCCGCTGACCATCAGTTTCACCCCGTCCTTCAGGCTGTAATATTTTTCCGGAATATCTTTCATTGTCCAGGTCTCCTGGAAAAACTGGTGAGTGAACTCCGATAACATCATATCATTCAATACATTCTCTTTTCCCCCGAAATATCCTGTAAAATCCCCGGGAAGTTCCATGCCCAGCTGTCTGTGAAGCCCATAATTAGATTCATCCGAATCGATCACCAGCACTTCGTTTCCCCGCCTTGCCAGAGCTTTCGCCAGCAGGCTGGTGACTGTGCTTTTTCCGCATCCGCCTTTTCCACATATTGTCACTTTCATACAAGCATCTCCTATAGTTTCTTATTGTCTCTGTAGTTTTTGAGGTAGTCTTCCAGAGCGACTCCCTCCGGGATCGTAAATCCGCATTGGCAACATACACTGTCCCCTACGGTCAGCCCATCTCTTTCAAACACCTCGATACCATCCCCGGCACCGCATTCAGGGCAGGCAATCTCTTTGATTACCGCCATTTTCCGAACATCCTGACAATCCGCAAATACAGCCATTTTTTCACCAGCTTTCTATAAAATCTTCTCGCTTCATATACCCAGTTTTTCTATGATCCCTTTCAGCGCTTCCCTGACCGGAGAGTCCGCCGGAAGCTGCACCGTGGGGCGTCCCTCGCAGTCGAAGCGGTATACGTCATCGTCCTGAGGGACGACTCCCAGCAGGTCCAGATTCTGCTTCTGGATTTCTTCCATCGTTCCTTTGTCCAGTTCTCCGCCCGGCGCCCGGTTGACGATCAGGCCTACTTTCTTCGGATGAAAATTCAGTTCTTTCATCAGCGCCGCGATTCTTCCGGCCGCCTGCACCCCTCTCCGCGAGCAGTCGCTGACCAGGATCGCGATCTCCATATTCGGAAGAATCCCTCTGCTGATATGCTCCATACCCGCCTCATTGTCCACCACAATATAAGGGTAATGGCTCTGCAGCTTCTGAACCTGCGTCTGTACAATCCCATTTACAAAGCAGTAGCATCCCTGCCCCTGAGATCTGCCCATCACCATCAGATCATAGTCGTCTTCTTCCGTCAGGGCGTCGGCGAGCCGGCTTTCCAGATAGGCTGCTTTGGTAATACCGGCGGGTATTTTATATCTTGGATCGACACCGGCCCTTTCAATTTCTTCCCGGAGCTCTCCCAACGTCACTCCTGTTTCCACTCCCAGCACCTCGTTAAGATTTGCGTTTGCGTCCGCATCTACGGCCAGTACCGGTTTTTTCCCGGTTTCGCAGAGATACTGGATCAGCAGGCCGCACAGCGTGGTCTTTCCCACGCCGCCTTTTCCCGATACTGCGATAATATGTCCCATAATGTCCTCCTGTACATTTTGTATGTTTATAAACATAGTGTTGATTATTTCGTTAAATCTATTATAATAAAACTGTACCGTGTTTCAATCGTCAGATTCAGGAAGCTGTATGATTCCTGAACACTTTTGTATAATTGTACAGAAAGAGGTGTCTGTTTTGAGTTCCAAAAGAAATGGCCAGTCCGTGGACCGGCGTACCAGATATACACAGAATGTCATCCGCGATTCCCTGCTGTCCCTGATGCAGCAGAAACCATTCACCAAAGTTACGGTCACGGAGATCTGCAAACTGTCGGAGATCAACCGGGGAACTTTTTACCTTCATTATTATGATCTGGATGACGTCCTGGACGATATCATAGAAAAAACCATTCAGGACACAACGCAGGTCTTCGACCATGTGATGTGTCCTGAAAAAGACCGATGCACTTACCCTTTCTGCCGGAAAGTACAGGAAAGCCGGGAATTTCGCATTCTTTTTTCCGACGAGACCGCTTCTGCCCGGCTGCTGGATAAACTCTGCGAACTTTCAAAGGAAGATTTTATTACCAGGCTCATGCAGAACAGCCTGCTCTCTTACGAACAGGCTGAAGCATTACTCTACTTTCAGATGAACGGCTGTCTGGCTATCAACAAACGCATGCTGAAGAACAACTGCAGAGACTGGGGGAGTATCCAGCAGGTGATTGACCGTTTTATAAAATCCGGTCTGGAAAGCTTCCTGATCAAAGATGAACGCCGGAATATGCCGCCAGATCATGAAGAATCTCCGTCAGATCCCCGTCCAGTCCGTAAGACTTTTCCCGGATCTCATCCGGGATAAAAATCTCGCCCAGGTTAATCGTCACATAAACAGCTTGCGGTTCCTGTGCCGCAAGCCGCATCAAAGGCGCTTTGATCAGCTGATTTCTCCACCCGATGCCTAATTCCAGGATGACCAGCTTCTTTCCATGATATCGTTCCAGGAATATCTCCAGGCGCTTTCGGCTCTCCATATCCGGAATGAAATTCCTGTCGGTTTCCATATGTACCTGCATAGATCCGCCGCAGACCGGGCATCTGGGGATCAGTTCCGACAGACTTCTTCCTTCCTGCTCCGCCAGAGTCATTCTCTCCGCCAGAGCCGCCCAGGAATAGATCCGGTCATGGCACCGGGAGGCACACTGCATGGTCAGCCAGTTCCCTTCCACCTCATAGATCTTCCCGGGAGCAAATCCGCACATTTCAAAATGGCACTCCCCGTTGGAAGTAATGATAAAATAGTCCTTTTCCCCAATAAGTTTTTTCAAATCGGACATCACCCGGGATTCCCGGTATTCCCCGCAGTAACGATGGACCAGACGGCTCCAGAAACTCCATTTTTCCTCTTCGGACGGCCACCTGGCTCCCATTCCCTGGAAAATGCAGCTGATCCCGTATTTCCTTTTCAAATCTCCAAACAATTCTTCAAACGCCTGGTTATCCGCAAACAGATGCAGCCCCTCCGCAATGGACAGCCCGTTGCTGGCACCGATTAGAATGGCGTCTGCCTCCCCGATCCTGCTGATGATCTGTTTTCTGTCACTCAAATATTTTCCCCCTCTCATATTGACCGCCGTTTTTCTGTATCTCTTCCAGGAGCAGCGTTCCTACCGTTACCGCGTCCTCTACAGACAGGAAATGTCCTGCGCTGCTGTCAAGAAACATTCTCCCGCTTCCGACCATCTCTTCGTCCGCGAACCATATTTTCAATGTTACAGGATAGAAGGGGAGGAAAGAAAACTCTGCCGCAAAATCTGCATTGGAGGAAAACATTTTGCCTCCCAGAGACCGGCAGACCGCACCCAGCTTCTTTTCCGGCCAGTTTCCCAGATCACGGCCGACCGTCTGCTCGCACAATCTGTCAAAGCCCCCTCCTCTTACCATCCCTCCCGGAAGCTCTCCGAATCTTATCAGCTTCCCTGTCAGGCTGCTCCGGTCCGCCATATCCATATAGTGAAGAATCACCAGCTGGTGCCATTCGTTCACTGTTTTGGCCATACTATATTCCGGATATTTTACGGTGATGCTTTTCCCGAGTGAGGACAGGCAGAACTCCGATGTCTCCGGCGAGAACCGGATTCCGGTATTTCTTCCGATTTCCTCCGGAGCTTTCCCGCAGAGCCGCTGCAGCGCCGCCTGCTTCATGTTTTCAAAGGCTGTATTCTTCATATCTCTTTCCCCATTCTTTCCACGGCATCCTTCAGCACCCCGGCGATATCGCCCACAATGACCATTCCTTTGTCTTCTATTTCTTTCGGCAGAAAATCATATTGGTTATTCACTGCGATATACCGGGCATTCGGGAAACTCAAGGTCAGGTTCCAGAAAGGCTCCTGAATGAACATGGGAGTCAGCCGCCCGACGCCCAATTCCAGAAACAACATTTTCCGGTCCTTATGCTCCAGCACATAGCGGGACACCTTTTCATACTGTTCCTCGTACTTTTTCCCCTGGAGGAAATTCCCGTATCCCCGCACCCATGGGAACGCTTCTCCTCCGCAGTGAGGACACCGGGGAATCAGTTCCGAAGGCACGGAAGTCCCTTCTCCCATGGCCTTTACCATCTCTTCCACCGGTTTTACCGCGTCCCAGGTATCGTCGGTACAACAGCCGGCACACTGGAAAAACCGGTGGTCGCCCTGGATCTGCGCCACCTGAGTCTCCGGATAGATCTTTATAAACTGCGTGTCCTGATTGGTAGTGATGACAAAAAAGTCTTTTCCCTGCAGAAGACGGTCCAGATCCCTGTAGGGTTCCCGGAGCCCGGCAGTCTGGGTGGTGTGAAGAAAAGTAGCAAGATAACCCCAGAACTCCTCCCGGCTGTCCCACTGACGCATCATACCGTCAAAAGCTCCCTTAAAATGATATTTCTCCGCGTATTTTCCAAAATATTTCCGGTAAGAGGCATTATCCTCATAATAAAAGTCGCCGCCGCCTGCCGCGGACAGGCCCGAAGCGCCACCTACCAGGATACACTCTGCCTCTTTTATTTCACCGACCAGCCGCCCGATCTGTTCTTCATACGGAAGCGCCGTTTTCTCCGATAATGAGTACGGCGTTTTCCCTTCCGCATACAGTCCGTAATATCTGGAATAATTCATCTGTGTCTGCATGACAAGATTTTCATAAAAAGTCACGATTTACCACTCCTGTTCACATTTGTTGTAAATATTATTTTAACACCACTAATTTAACATCCGGTTGCACGCTTGTCAATATGTTGTTATAATAAAATTAACATCAAAGGTTGCCATTCACAGGCAGCGAGTGCGCATGCAGGTGGAGCGAGCTGTGAATAGTAACCATCCAAGGAGGAAACAGCCATGAAATATTCCACGAAAGTCAGCGACGCCGTCCATATCCTGGCTTTTATCCAGTTAAATCCTACCGGTTCCCTGTCCAGCGACAGTATCGCGAAGAGCATGCACACCAATCCCGGATGCGTACGCCAGCTCATGTCCGCGCTCCGCAAAGCCGGGCTTTTATCCAGCATAAAAGGACATCCCCGGCCGTCGCTGGCGAAGGAACCTTCTTCTACTACCCTTCTGGACGTCTATAAAGCAGTCGAAGGCGACAAACCTCTTCTCCATCTGGACACCCATACAAATCCGGAATGCGGAGTGGGCGTCCATATCCAGCTATCGCTTCAGGACTACTTTGACCAGATCCAGAAAACCGCAGAAGAAGAAATGCGGCATATCACGCTCCAGGACATCCTGGACCGTTATCAGGAAAAAATTTCCGGAAAATGATATCCCTTGATTTTTCCTATACAGTCTTGTCAATCCTATAGATAGTATGGTAAAATACGTGTGATATTTTTTTAACAATCTTTACCCCGGCGCTTCTGCGGGGCGCCCCACACTGGCGGAAGTACCTTCCGCCTTATTACACAAAACAAAAGGAGAAACAGGATATGCAGATAAAACAAAGACCTGTATTTCCCGGAGGCATCCATCCCACGGACGGATCTGACAAAGAACTGTCCATGGAGGCCGCTGTACAGCCGTATTGGCCGGAGACAGTCACGATCCTGTCCGAACAGTCCTTCGGAGGAAAATGCCGGATATTGGTAAATCCCGGAGATTCCGTAAAAGAAGGACAGCTCATCGGCGAACCTGACGCATTCATGGCCGCCCCTCTTCACGCCAGCGTGACCGGAACCGTCCTGGAAGTGAAAGAAGTCGCAAACCAGGGCCGGAACATCCTGGCATGCGTCATACGGCGGGAAGAAAAACACGCGGAACCGGACGCGGCATATTGTCATGAGCCCGTAAATATTCACAATATCTCCAGGGAAGAGATATTAAAAGGGCTTCGGGACGGAGGCCTCACCGGCATGGGCGGAGCCGGATTCCCCACCCACAAAAAATATGAGACGGACAAACCCATCGACGCCCTGTTGATCAACGGGGCCGAATGCGAACCGTTTCTGACCTGTGATTACCGTCTGATGCTGGAGAACGGGCATGCTCTGATCAACGGAGTCCGCCTGCTCCTGAAAGGCTCCGGCGCGCAGAAAGCATATATCTGTCTGGAAGACAATAAACCCCGGGCAGCTGAGCATTTGCGGAACATCCTGAAACAGGCCGGAGAATCCGGCGTGCTGGATGCCGATGAACACGTGGAAGTCAAGGTGCTTCCCACGAAATATCCCCAGGGCGGCGAGCGTCAGCTCATCCAGGCGGCGCTCTCCCGCGAAGTGCCTATGGGCGGCCTTCCCGCAGATGTGGGAGTGATCGTCTCCAACGTAGGAACGGCCCGCGCGGCAGCCGACGTGATCCTGGGACAGATGCCGCTGATCCGCCGGATCGTCACCGTCACCGGAAGCGTAAAGCACCCGGGCAACTATCTGGTTCCCATCGGCACTTCCGTCAGAGAACTGGTGCAGCTTGCCGGCGGCGTAACTGTGGAAAAGAACCGCGTCATCGCGGGCGGCCCCATGACCGGTCCCTGCGTGGCCTCCGACTGGAAGGGGGAAAAAGAACTCTTCTATGTCACCAAAAACACCTCCGGCATCCTTGTTCTTCCTGATTCTGCCTATGAAGAGCAGCCTTGTATCCGGTGCGGCGGATGCGAAAATGTATGTCCCGCGGGTCTGGTTCCGTACCAGATCGACTTCGCATTTTTGGAGGAAGACTACGATTTATGTGAAAAACTGTTTGCCAGCGAATGTATCGCCTGCGGCTGCTGTTCGTATATCTGTCCCGCGAAACGGGAACTGACCGTCCGGACACGCATGGCAAGAGATATGGTAAAACAGAGAATGAGAGAAAGGGCGGTGAAAAAGGCATGAACCAGACCAAAACCATCCAGGGACCGCACTTGCGGACAGAACGGACCACGAGAAATGTCATGCTCCATGTATCGATCTCTCTGATTCCTGCTCTTTTGGGCGCTGTCTATTTCTTCGGGATCCGTGCCCTGTATCTGACGGGACTTTCCGTAGCGGTGTGTGTGCTCACTGAATATTTATGGCAGAAGCTCACAAAAAAACAGGTGACCGCCGGAGATTTCAGCGCAGTCGTCACCGGAATGCTGCTGGCATTTAATATGCCGGTGACGGTACCCACTTGGATCATGATCGTCACTGCGGTCTTCAGCATTTTATTTGTAAAGCAGATGTTCGGCGGCATTGGAAACAATTTCGTCAACCCTGCCCTCATGGGGCGCCTTCTTACAATGGTCGTGTGGCCGGGAACCGTCATGCAGTATGTGGTGCCCCGGACACTGAGCACCGACGCAGTCTCCTCCGCCACGGTTCTGGGCGCGGTGAAGACCGGCGGCGAGGCAGGATACAGCTATCTGCAAATGTTCCTGGGCGAGACACCCGGAGCGCTGGGCGAGACCAGCAAGCTTTTGCTTCTGGTGGGATTTGCCTATATGTGTTATATGGGCATTGTCAACGCAGAGGCAGCGCTGAGCTATATCGCTACGGTCCTTGTCCTGACTTTTGTCTTCGGACCGGCGGGATTATTCACCGGCGACATCCTTCTGAACCTGTTCGGAGGCGGCCTGATCATCGGCGCATGCTACATGCTTACCGATTATGCCTTCGTCACCAGAAGAGGACGTATTCTCTATGCGGTCACCGCCGGGGTCATCACCGCGGCCATCCGCATCTTCAGTATCTATCCGGAAGGGATCTGTTTCGGCATCCTGACCGCTAACTGTCTGGCAGGCGCGCTGTCCCTGTTCCAGAAAAAACATGTATATGGAACCAAGAAAGCCTAATGGAGGAAGGATTATGAAAAATAAAGAAGTCAAAGGAATCATTGCGCTGGTCGTAGTGACCGCGCTCTCATTCGGTATCATCGCCGGTTCCCGCGCATTGTCCACAGACATCGCCGGCAGCACGGACACAGGGGAACCCGCTGCCGCCCTGGAGGAATATGATGTAACCGGAGCAGAAAATATAGAAAAAGCCGTCCGGACAGAATCCGGCTACGAAGTGACGGTCCGCGAGGCCGGGTACGCATCGGATATCGTTATGCGCGTCGCATTCGAATCGGATGCTTCCACGATCTCTTCCGTAGAAATACTGGAACAAAACGAGACCGAAAGCCTGGGTTCCAGGATCGCGGAGCCGGAATTTCTGGATCAGTTTAAAGGCGTGACCGCTCCGGTCTATCTGCCGGGCATGACGCTGAATGACGCAGGATCCTCAGAAAACGAAGCGGCTGAAGCTGAAGAAACTGCTTCACAGGAATCCCTGGCCGCCCTGGAAGGCGCTTCTCTTGCGGACGGCACCTACACCGCTTCCGGCCAGCCAGATTCCAACGGTTATACGGATCAGGTATCCATCACAGTGGAGAACGGTGCGATTACCGCCGTAACCTGGGACGCCGTAACGGAAGACGGTACCAGCAAGAGTATTCTTTCCGAAAACGGAGAATACACCATGACCGAAGACGGCCTCACCTGGAAGGAACAGTCCGAAGCTCTCTGCTCCGCTCTGATCGAGAACCAGTCCCTCTCCTTCCTGAATCCCAACGAGGAAGGCAAAACCGACGCCGTATCCGGAGTCAGCATCTCCGTGGGCGGGTTTATGGATCTGGCACAGCAGTGTCTGGAACAGGCCGCAGGCATCGCGCCGCAGGAAAAAACCCTGCCCCTTTCCGACGGAACCTACACTGCTTCCGGTGAACCCGACTCCAACGGTTACGTGGATCAGGTATCCATCACGGTGGAAAACGGTGCGGTCACTGCCGTAACCTGGGACGCCGTAACGGAAGACGGTACCAGCAAGAGTATTCTTTCTGAAAACGGAGAATACACCATGACCGAAGACGGCCTTACCTGGAAGGAACAGTCCGAAGCTCTCTGCTCCGCTCTGATCGAGAACCAGTCCCTCTCCTTCCTGAATCCCAACGA